>CAZTZE010000005.1:0-119593 GCA_964618215.1 uncultured Chloroflexus sp. | reverse complement strand
GTCCTGCGCGACATCTCGCTCGGCTTCTACTACGGCGCCAAGATCGGCGTGCTCGGTCTGAACGGCGCGGGCAAGTCCACCCTGCTGCGCATCATCGCCGGCGTGGATCAGGATTACGTCGGCGAGATCGCCATGAGCAAGGGCTACAGCGTCGGCATGCTCGAGCAGGAGCCGCAACTCGACGACTCCAAGACCGTCATCGAAGTGGTGCGCGAAGCAGTGCAACCCATCGTGGAGATGCTCGCCCGCTACGACGAAGTCAACGCCAGGTTCGCCGAGCCGGATGCGGATTTTGATGCGCTTGTCGCCGAGCAGGCGAAGTTGCAGGAGCAACTCGACAAGCACGACGCCTGGAATCTCGACAGCCATTTGGAAGTCGCCATGGACGCGCTGCGCTGTCCCCCGGCGGATACGCCCGTCAAGGTGCTCTCCGGCGGTGAGCGCCGCCGCGTCGCGCTGACCCGCCTCCTGCTGACCGAACCCGACATTTTGCTCCTCGATGAGCCGACCAACCACCTCGACGCCGAATCCGTGGCCTGGCTGGAGCATCACTTACGCGATTACAAGGGGACGGTCATCGCCGTCACCCACGACCGCTACTTCCTCGACAACGTCGCCGGCTGGATCCTCGAACTGGATCGCGGTTACGGCATCCCGTGGAAGGGCAACTACTCCTCGTGGCTCGAACAAAAACAGGAGCGCCTGCGAGTCGAAGAGAAGTCCGAATCGAAGCGCCAGAAAACCCTCGAGCGCGAGCTGGAGTGGATCCGCATGTCGCCCAAGGCGCGCCAGGCCAAAGGTCAGGCGCGCCTCACCGCCTACGAGCGGCTGTTGAGCCAGGAAGCAGAGCGGCGCCGCGAAGAACTGGAAATCTACCTCCCGCCTGGCCCGCGCCTGGGTGACATCGTCATCGAATTCGAGGGCGTCAGAAAGGGCTACGCCAGCCCCGACGGAAGAGGGGACGAGCGCCTGCTGCTGGAGGACTTGACCGCCAAAATCCCGCCCGGTTCCATCCTCGGAGTGATCGGGCCGAATGGGGCGGGCAAGACCACCTTGTTGAGAATGGTCACCGGGCAGGAAAAGCCGGACAGCGGCAGCATCCGCATTGGCGAGACGGTCAAACTGGCTTATGCAGACCAGTCCCGTTCGCTGGATGGGGAGAAGACCGTCTACGAGGAGATTTCGGGCGGCGAGGAATTGCTCACGCTGGGCAGCCGCAAGATGAACGCCCGCGCCTACGTGGCCTCCTTCAACTTTCTCGGCAGCGACCAGCAGAAAAAGGTCGCCACGCTTTCAGGCGGCGAGCGTAACCGCGTCCATTTGGCGAAAACGCTTACCCAGGGCGCAAACGTGCTGCTGCTCGACGAGCCGACCAACGACCTCGACGTCAACACGCTGCGCGCCCTCGAAGAAGCGCTGGAGAACTTCGC
The DNA here is from genome assembly GCA_964618215.1 of uncultured Chloroflexus sp. Classification (GTDB taxonomy): domain Bacteria; phylum Chloroflexota; class Anaerolineae; order Anaerolineales; family Villigracilaceae; genus CG2-30-58-95. Next base: position 118,163 of record CAZTZE010000005.1, on the reverse strand, counting down.
CGGCTGCGCCATCCTGGTCAGCCACGACCGCTGGTTCCTTGACCGCATCGCCACGCACATTCTGGCCTTCGAAGGTGATTCACAGGCGCGGCTGTTCCTCGGCAACTGGACGGATTACGAAGCCCACCGTCGCCAGGAACTCGGCATCGAAGCCGACCGTCCACGCCGCATCAAATATCGCACTTTGAAGAGACAGTAAAAAGGTAAAATTCAGCCCATGCCCAAACCTGGCTCCCCTTTTGTCTGGTTCATCCTGATCGTTCTATTCATTGCCGTCTTCACCTATTTCGGCCCAGAGGAGAAATCCCTGGGCGATAATGTGCGCATCGTTTACCTGCACGGCGCCTGGGTGTTGAGCGCGCAAATTAACATCCTGGCAGCGGCGGTGATGGGACTGATCGGCCTGTTGACGCGGCGCGAGGCCGCCCATCATTGGTCGCAGGCGCTCGGTCGGACGGGGATCATCTTTTGGGTGACTTATCTGCCCCTCTCATTGTGGGCGATGCAAGCCAACTGGAACGGGCTGTTCCTCTCCGAGCCGCGTTTCCGCGTCGCCCTCATCTTTGCCATCGCCGGCGTCTTGCTCCAAATCGGATTGGCGCTGATTGACAAACTCCCCTGGACTTCGCTGGCCAATCTGGCTTACGCCATTTCATTGAACTTCGTCCTGAATGGGGCCGGCAACGTTTTGCACCCCCCGCCCTCGCCAATCTTCAGTTCGGGGAATATGAAGATCGAGATTTTCTTCATTGTCTTGATCCTGCTCACTCTCCTGGCCGCCTGGCAATTAACGAGGTGGTGGTTGAGGAGGTAGCGAATCGCTGAATCGATGTATCGCACCCTCCCCGCCTTCACCGCCATCCGCATCATCCTCAATACCATGCACCGGATGGTTTACCCTTTCCTGGCGGTCTTCGCGCGCGGGCTGGGCGTGGACATCGCCAGCATGTCCTATGCCCTGACCGCCCCTTCCAGTAAATTGAGTTCTTGAAAATATTATCGCTTTGTGATATTATCGCCGCGTGATTGAATCCTTCGCATCCGACGAAACGAAGAAAATCTTTCTGGGCAAAACTTCTACAATGTTGCCGAAAGATATTCAGCGCACTGCTCGCCGCAAATTGCTTTATCTGGATGATGCAGCCGACTTGCAAGATTTACTTGCTCCGCCAGGTAACAGACTTGAAAAACTTAAAGGCGACAGAGCAGGTCAATACAGTATCCGAATTAATGACCAGTGGCGAATTTGTTTCGATTGGGCTGGCAATAAAGCCAAAAATGGTAACTGCTCAGGCAGGGATAGATACGAAAGCGGGCGAGAAAGGGGGGCCGGCGAAGGCTTGGCGCAAAGCGGAAAGAGCCTTCTGTCCATTCTTGCGGGCGGTTGAGATGTAGCCACGAATGTGGCAAAAAGCTTTTGCGCCGCGCTCAGAACGGAAACAGCCGGAAACCTTCTGCTTTACCTTCATCATGCGAATGTCTCGCTCGGCTTGGTTATTGTCAAACGGCACATTAAAATCAAACATGAAGGCCAGCACTGCTTCCTTGTGGTTACGGAGTCTATCCAGCAGGTTTTTTGGCGGACTTTGTTTCTTGCGTCCGCGCTTCTTTTCTTGCGTTTCCGGTTGTTCTGGTGGTGGGTTTGCCAACAATCCTACCTCTACCAGTTCGTCATAACGCTGATTGAAGTCGGATAACTGCGCTTCACTCAAACATGGCTGTGTACTTCTCGCCAGGTCAACGGCTTCTTTGATTTCCATCAGCAAATCACCGAATTCTGACACCCATTCCTGTGGGTAACGCTCACCGATGAACTCCAATTCGCGCAGGTGATGTTGATTGCACAACCCATGCCGCGCTTTATCATAGGTGAGATAGGATTTCAAGCCGTCGTGCACGGCGGTGCCGCGAAATTCAGGCAAAATCCCAATCGCTTCGATGGCTACCTGCCCTCGCTTGGCTTGAACTTCGTAATAGGTCAGGAGTGGAGTGCAGGCCACATGCAGCCAGTGCAGTTTTCCATCAATGCGCGCACCGGTCTCGTCGAAATTCACCACCTTTTCTTGCTCGGTAAGGTGCTTCTTGATGGCCTGGCTCACAGGTGCAACCCGTTCGGCGGCATCCTGACAGGCCTCCACAATCGTTCCTTCCGACAAGCGATGCTCGTAGAACTCTTCGAAGGTCTCGCTCACTCGCTCCAAAGGAATCATCTGATATTGGTTCAAGTACACCGCTTGCGCTTTGATCTCCGCCCCATATTGCACCGGTTGGGTGACATCCTGCGGGAAGACACCTTTGCTCTCTTTCCCACAATGCGGGCAGCACTTCACTTCTGCGCAATACTCCGTCACTTCCACTCGCACGGGCGGCAAATCGAAGATCTGACGCTTTTCATGCCGCTGTGCCTTCACCTTACGCAATGAAGTATGGCAATGCTGACATTCACCAACTCTATGTACTTTCACATGGTCGGGCTTCGACACAGCTTTGAGGGTATGCCCTTCATGCCCTATTTGCCCGCCGCTTTTCCTGCCATGCTGCTTCCGCCTGCTCTTGGGTGCAGGTTTATTCAGCCCATCGCTCGACGGCGGCTTGCCACTATTGCGGCTGTTCTTTGACACACGGTCTTCCAATGCCTGGATGCGCTCCACAAACACATGAAATAACGCGATCACGGCTTCTTTTCCCTGATCGTATGCTTCCCCAATTTCCTCGTCCGTTGGCAGGCGCAACCTTTCCATACCCATATTGTGCACGCTTTTTATGTTTTTGACAATGCTACAAGCGCGATGCCTGAGCAGTTACCAAAAATGTTGAAATTGTGGATTATCACGGATGAGAGTAAATAAAATGGACGAAACTTTATCCCCCATTCACCCAGGTGAAGTCCTACTCGAGGATTTCATGAAACCGCTTGGCTTAAGTCAGTATCGCCTGGCGCATGATATTGGCGTTGCTCCTATTAGGATTAGCCAAATTGTTAATGGTCAGCGTGCGATTACGGTTGATACTGCCATGCGCCTTGCTCGTTATTTTGGAACAAGTGCGGCTGTCTGGCTTCGGTTGCAAGTTCGCTATGACCTTGAAGTTGCAGAGAATGAGTTGAGCGACCGAATTAACCGTGAAGTAAAGATACTTCATCAGCCAGCGGTACATGCCTGACCGAGCAGAAATACCAATTATGGTCGGTGGGGCAGACTTTACAGAATCGAGACCCCTTTGAAGACATCATTTACCCCCTCCAACACCGAACCCAACAATCCATTACCCGATATAACCTTCGAACAATTGCCCGAGCGCTTGCGAACTGCTGCCGCTCGCGTTGCCTGGACGCAGCTCATGCCCGTCCAGGCGCGCACGATCCCGTACCTGCTCGCCGGGCGGGAGATGATGGTCCAGGCGCGCACCGGCAGCGGTAAGACCGGCGCGTTCATCCTGCCCATGCTGGAGCGGCTCGACCCGGCACGGCCTCACTGCCAGGCGCTCATTCTCGTCCCAACCCGCGAGCTTGCCCGGCAGGTAGGTCGAGAAGCCGAGACGCTCTGCGGCGATGCGGGACTGCGTTCGGTTGCAATCTATGGCGGCGTCGCGTATGGCGCGCAAATCGAGGCGCTCAAAGGAGGCGCACACATCGTCGTCGGTACGCCGGGGCGTGTGCTCGACCACCTGCTCAAACGCACGCTTTCGCTCAAACATCTCAGGATGCTGGTCTTCGACGAAGCCGACCGCATGTTGTCAATGGGTTTCTACCCGGATATGAAACAGATCCAAAGCCATCTGCCTGAGCGCCCGATCAACACGAGCATGTTTTCAGCCACCTTCCCGGCCTCTGTCATGCGCACGGCGCGTGAGTTCATGCGCGCACCGGAATTCATCAGCCTCAGCCGCGATCACGTCCACGTCACCGACACCGAGCATGTCTATTACACTATTCCCGGTATGGACAAAGACCGCACGCTCGTCCGCCTGATCGAGATCGAGAACCCGGCCGCGGCGATCATCTTTTGCAACACAAAAAGCAGGGTACATTACGTCACGGTGGTGTTGCAGCGATACGGATATGACGCCGACGAGTTGAGCGCCGACCTTTCGCAAGCGGAGCGCGAACGGGTGCTGGAGCGTGTTCGCCGCGGGACGCTGCGCTTTCTGGTGGCGACCGACGTCGCCGCGCGCGGCCTCGACATCCCCGAACTCTCCCACGTGTTCCAATACGAGACGCCCGAAGATACCGAGGGCTACATCCACCGCGCCGGGCGCACGGGGCGCGCCGGGGCCAGCGGAGTTGCAATTTCACTGACCAACAATGCTGAAAAATTTGCCCTCCAGCGCATCGCCAGACACTACGCCATGGACCTTCAAGAGCGGCGCCTGCCATCCGACGCTGACGTGGAGGCGGTGGTTGCGGAACGTGTGACGGCCCTGCTCGAAGCCCGCCTGCGCGGACGTGACAAGCTGCAAACCGAACGCAGCCAGCGCTTTGCACCCCTCGCCCGCAGCCTGATCGAGAACGAAGACGAATTGCCCATCCTTACCATGCTGCTGGACGATTACTACCAGCAGATGCTGCACGCGCCCTTGCCGCAGCCATCTGAGTCGCCAGACTCTGCCGATGCGCAGCACCCTTCGACAGGCTCAGGGCAGCGCCTACTCGGTAGGCCTTCGGCGCCCCAAAGCCAGGACGGCTCTGGCCGCGAGCGTTGGCGAAGAAAACCCCGAGGGCGATAATTTTATTATGCTCATCCACTCCGCTGTCCACTCCTGACCCTCGCTGGCGGCGCTCTCGCTTGGCCGCGCCCTGGGCGCGCCGTTTGCGCCCCTGCTCTATGGCTTTGGTTTCCTGGCGGTCGCGGCGGGGGCGGTGGTGTTCAATGCGCTGGCGCCGCTGGCCTTGCGGAAATTGCAGAAAAGCCAGATGGCGATGACGTTTCTGATTTGGTTGACTCTTTGTGCGCTTTGGCAAAACATCATAAAATTTATTTCCTGTGGAGACCATCTTTGCCCGATGCAAATGATGAATTGATTTTAGAGTTGGCTGTATCGGCCCAGTGTGATTACATCGTCACGCATAACTTATCCGATTTTAAAGGTGTCGAAAAGTTCGGTGTAAAAGCAGTGACGCCAGGTGCTTTTTTGAGAATCATTGGTGAGGTGTAATATGAGTGCTCTAAGTTTGCGTTTACCCAAGTCTTTACATGAACAACTAAGAGAGTTGGCGCAAGAGGAAGGTGTTTCTGTCAATCAGTTTGTCATGTTGGCTGTGGCCGAAAAAGTTGCATCCATTTCGACAATTGAGTATTTGGAAAAACGCGCCAAGCGTGGCAGCCGGGAAAAGTTATTGTCAATCCTAAACAAAGTCCCCGATGTCGAACCAGCAGAGTTCGATAGGTTGTAACGGGGTCTTACACCGCGTGCACCACGCTGATGTCCTTCAACGTGGCAGCCCTCTCGCTTGGCCGCGCCCTGGGCGCGCCGCTTGCGCCCCTGCTCTATGGCTTTGGCTTCCTGGCGGTCGCGGCGGGGGCGGTGGGGTTCAATGCGCTGGCGCTGCTGGCCTTGCGGAAATTGCCAAAAAAGTTTCGCGGGGCTAAAGCCACCTGCTCATTACATGGAAGTCCCTTCGGACTGGCGCTGCGAGTCGGTTTCAACCGACTTCTACGAACTGAGGCAGGACTTTAGTCCGACGGAAAGAGTTGGGCAAAAGCGCAATTTGTGCCCGCTTTCAGTATATAATAATTCTGGCAGCTTTAATCTTGCGCCGCCCATAAGCCTTTTCACCCGCCAAACGACGGCTCAAAAAAATAGTTAGCCCGCCCCGTCCAAAATTGTGTCAAAAGGATTAAATACCCATGAACTTATCCAAATGGTTCCATGACCAACTTCAAGCCAGTGCCGATGGTTTCGTGTGGGGCGCACAGCAAGTACCAAATGCACGACGAAACATCCGACCACCTGAGGCTCTAGGTGAATAGACAGCCGCACGCCACATTTTCCATATGGTATTCTACGAGCAAAATATTGCTTTACCAAGTATGTACCAGTGGCTTGGTAAACCATGTCCATCGCTAGAAAACGTAGACGAAGATATTGCATGGGGTGAAGGAAGCGATAATATCGAAAGCCTGCTTGCTGAATTTAAGAAAGTACGAGATGAACAAGTTCAGTTGCTAGCAAGATTTGATGACCTGGCATGGAATTCGACTTGTGAAACTATATGGGGACAAGTTGCATTGTCTTGGGTTGTAAGTAAAACTTATCAGCATACAGCCGAACACACAAGTGACATTTTGCGAATCGCCTTATTCTGGGATTCGTGGCTGTGATGACGGCGGGCAATGCCTATGCGTTTGTCTGTGGATATTTTTGGCGTTGATAATGTAGGTTCACAAAAAGTGAATCGAACGTCTCTTAAAGTCAAAAGCGGGCTAACAAAGCGTTCTCAGAAACAACCTCATCACGCGCCCCTTGAGCCCATCTTCGGACTCGTCATTTCATGCAGATTTGCGCGGATTGCCGCGTATCATGTAAAAAATCATCAAAAATCATGCAAGCGGTTAAACGCAAACGAGACGTTCTCCCCCGAGGACGCCTTTTTGATTCATCCCTGCCCAGGGTCTAGGCCGGGACGAGTTGGAAGCCGAGCTTGGCGGCTTTCTTCTTCATGTATTTGATCTGTTGTTCCTTGTACTTCTTCTCGTACTCCTCCACGCTGATCGTTTCATATTCCACTTTGTACTTCAACATCCGATACACAACGCGCGCAATCGCGTGTGCGGTCGCCACCGTGGCCTGCGCATTATCGAGCCGCGAGCGCAAACGCCGATACAGGGAACCAAAGACACAGTCTGACCGCTTCACCGATTGCGCCGCCATGCGGAATGCCTGCCCGGCGCGGTTCTTGGTTTTCAACGTCCTGTTCTTCAATACCTTCGCACCTGAGATTTCATGCTTTGGCGCAAGTCCCAGCCATGAACTGAAATGCTTCTCGGTTGGGAATTTGCTCATATCCGTCCCGACTTCCATGATCACCGTCTGCGCCAACGATACTCCAAAGCCATCCACCACCGAAATGTCCACTCCGCTGATGCGCTTCAAATGCTGGCGAATGTCCGCTGTATTTTGCGGCGCATTCTTGCTGTGCGAGTTGCGCTTCTTCACCGACAGAGGCTTCAATTCTCCCGCCTCCCACTCTGGGCGCGTCAACGCATACATGCGATCAATCTCCGCATCGCAGGCTTCGATCTGCTTCGTATAAAAGTCGTACATCTCCAACGATTGTTTGACGATGAAGAGATGTTCTTCCCGCCACGTCCCCGTCAGCGCTTTGCCGATTTCTTCCTCGCTTTTCTTGCAATTCCGATCCCGCATGGCCGCCAACTTGTGCGGGTCGCGTTCTCCCCCCACGATGGCGCGAATGATCGCTTGCCCCGTATCTCCCGTCACATCGCTCAACGCCTGCGACAACTGCACATTCATCTGCAACAAGGCTTTCTGGATATGCTGGATATGCGGCGAGCGATGTTCGAGCAACTGGCCGCGATGCCGCAGCATCGTCCGCAACGCAACCAACTCTGCCTGCGGACGGAACGAACTTTCCAACAACCCGTAACTGTGCAGGGTCTGGATCCATTGCGCATCTATGATGTCGCTCTTACGCCCCGGCACCCTCCGCAACGAGCGCGAACTGATCAGCAGGCAGTCAAAGCCCTGCCGTTCCAATTCTTCAAACAACGGGATCCAATACACGCCTGTGCTTTCCATCGCGACGGTCTTTATCTGGTGTTCATGCAACCATTTCCCGATCGCTTGCAGATCCACCGTGTAGTTGCCAAACGCTTTCACGATTTGCGTGGCCTCATCCCCTGCTACACAGGCGACGATCTCCACCGCACCGATGTCCACGCCCGCCGCGTTCGCGTTCACCCGGCTCATCCCCGCGAATGGACGCGCTTCTTCGATCCCTGCCGTGCGCTTGCTTTTCTTTTTCATTTCCTTTTACTCCTTTTCTGAGATGATCTCGACTGGCTCAATCCAGCCGATTTTGGGCGGGAAGAACACCCGCACCTTTGGCAAGCCCGGTCACTTGGGGGGATTAGCTTTCTCAACGGGGTCGCTTCGGGTCTCGTTGCACTCGACCTTCGCGCCGCCAGTATTTAAATCAATTTGACCGGAAACCACGGTGCACCACGGGACTGCGCCTGTTTTGGGCGCGTCTCCATTGCTTTGTTCGGCTTGCGTGCTTGCCAGTTCGGAGTATACTATCGCCATTGCCTCGCGCCCCTGTTTCTCTCGTATAAAATGATCGCTCGCCATCTTCTTGGGTGCACTGGACGCTGGGGATTCTGCGCGATTTACAAGCATTTTTCTCGCTTTCTCAGAAACAACCTCATCACGCGCCCCTTGAGCCCATCTTCGGACTCGTCATTTCATGCAGATTTGCGCGGATTGCCGCGTATCATGTAAAAAATCATCAAAAATCATGCAAGCGGTTAAACGCAAACGAGACGTTCTCCCCCGAGGACGCCTTTTTGATTCATCCCTGCCCAGGGTCTAGGCCGGGACGAGTTGGAAGCCGAGCTTGGCGGCTTTCTTCTTCATGTATTTGATCTGTTGTTCCTTGTACTTCTTCTCGTACTCCTCCACGCTGATCGTTTCATATTCCACTTTGTACTTCAACATCCGATACACAACGCGCGCAATCGCGTGTGCGGTCGCCACCGTGGCCTGCGCATTATCGAGCCGCGAGCGCAAACGCCGATACAGGGAACCAAAGACACAGTCTGACCGCTTCACCGATTGCGCCGCCATGCGGAATGCCTGCCCGGCGCGGTTCTTGGTTTTCAACGTCCTGTTCTTCAATACCTTCGCACCTGAGATTTCATGCTTTGGCGCAAGTCCCAGCCATGAACTGAAATGCTTCTCGGTTGGGAATTTGCTCATATCCGTCCCGACTTCCATGATCACCGTCTGCGCCAACGATACTCCAAAGCCATCCACCACCGAAATGTCCACTCCGCTGATGCGCTTCAAATGCTGGCGAATGTCCGCTGTATTTTGCGGCGCATTCTTGCTGTGCGAGTTGCGCTTCTTCACCGACAGAGGCTTCAATTCTCCCGCCTCCCACTCTGGGCGCGTCAACGCATACATGCGATCAATCTCCGCATCGCAGGCTTCGATCTGCTTCGTATAAAAGTCGTACATCTCCAACGATTGTTTGACGATGAAGAGATGTTCTTCCCGCCACGTCCCCGTCAGCGCTTTGCCGATTTCTTCCTCGCTTTTCTTGCAATTCCGATCCCGCATGGCCGCCAACTTGTGCGGGTCGCGTTCTCCCCCCACGATGGCGCGAATGATCGCTTGCCCCGTATCTCCCGTCACATCGCTCAACGCCTGCGACAACTGCACATTCATCTGCAACAAGGCTTTCTGGATATGCTGGATATGCGGCGAGCGATGTTCGAGCAACTGGCCGCGATGCCGCAGCATCGTCCGCAACGCAACCAACTCTGCCTGCGGACGGAACGAACTTTCCAACAACCCGTAACTGTGCAGGGTCTGGATCCATTGCGCATCTATGATGTCGCTCTTACGCCCCGGCACCCTCCGCAACGAGCGCGAACTGATCAGCAGGCAGTCAAAGCCCTGCCGTTCCAATTCTTCAAACAACGGGATCCAATACACGCCTGTGCTTTCCATCGCGACGGTCTTTATCTGGTGTTCATGCAACCATTTCCCGATCGCTTGCAGATCCACCGTGTAGTTGCCAAACGCTTTCACGATTTGCGTGGCCTCATCCCCTGCTACACAGGCGACGATCTCCACCGCACCGATGTCCACGCCCGCCGCGTTCGCGTTCACCCGGCTCATCCCCGCGAATGGACGCGCTTCTTCGATCCCTGCCGTGCGCTTGCTTTTCTTTTTCATTTCCTTTTACTCCTTTTCTGAGATGATCTCGACTGGCTCAATCCAGCCGATTTTGGGCGGGAAGAACACCCGCACCTTTGGCAAGCCCGGTCACTTGGGGGGATTAGCTTTCTCAACGGGGTCGCTTCGGGTCTCGTTGCACTCGACCTTCGCGCCGCCAGTATTTAAATCAATTTGACCGGAAACCACGGTGCACCACGGGACTGCGCCTGTTTTGGGCGCGTCTCCATTGCTTTGTTCGGCTTGCGTGCTTGCCAGTTCGGAGTATACTATCGCCATTGCCTCGCGCCCCTGTTTCTCTCGTATAAAATGATCGCTCGCCATCTTCTTGGGTGCACTGGACGCTGGGGATTCTGCGCGATTTACAAGCATTTTTCTCGCTTCGGTTTTTTCCTGCTCCCAAACAGAATCCCCGTCCGCCCCAGCGCCAGTAACGCAAACCGTTGGGCGGCTTTCCTCACCCTGTTTTAGATCACTGACATAATTAGAATAGGAGAGTGAATAGTGAACCTCAATAATAATCCCACCAAAGTGCAACTTCGGAAACTACTTAAGTCGTGTGATGATAATGCGGGCCTTCACATCATGTGGGTAGACCGCCAAGGCGAAGTCTATATCACCCTGCTTGATGATAGTATTACACCAGCAGCTTGGGCAGACAGTATGGGAGACCAGATTCAATTCAGATATGAGACCTATGGGATGAGAAACGATTATGTTGAACCAGAAGCTGCTCAAGATGAGAAATATGTCTCGGTCTTGTTCCGCCACTTAGTTGAAGATTGGCAAAAAGGCGCGATAGGATATATTGATACCTGAAATAAAAGTACGTTAGAGATTGTCATACACGCCGCCCATCAACGGCTCCAGCGGACAGCGGCTCCGCCGCTCGCGACCGCAGTGCGTTTTCAGAAGTGATGTGATAATGATAGCGAGTCTCGCTAGTCCCGCCGCTGCCGTTGAGCCTATCCGTTATGCAATAATCCGTCCCGGCAACTCCCGCCGGGACAACCTTTTCCTGGGGTAAAATCAACACAACCTACTAAGGACTGACCCTTCGACGCTGCTCAGGGCAAGCCACTGAAAACTGAACACTATGTTAATCCATTCTGCCACCCAACTCCTGACCCTCACAGGCGGCCCGCAGCGCGGGCGTGCCCTCGGTAATCTCGGCATCATTGAAAATGGTGCGGTGCTGATTCGCGATGAAAAGATCGTCGCTGTTGGCGCAAGCAACGAGCTGCGCGCCGCCCATCCCGGCGAACCGAGCCTGGATGCCTCTGGCTGTGTGGTCATGCCCGGCTTCGTTGACCCGCATACGCACATCATCTGGGGCGGCGACCGCGCCGCCGAGTTCGAGATGCGCCTGGAAGGTGCGAAGTATCTCGATATCCTCGCCGCGGGCGGTGGCATTATTTCGACCGTGCGCGCCACGCGCACCGCCTCCATCGAAGCGCTCATCGCCCAGACTCGTCCGCGTCTGCTACGCATGTTCGCCACCGGTACGACCACCGCCGAGGCCAAGACCGGCTACGGCCTGCAAACCGCCACCGAATTACGCCTGCTCAAAGCGTTGCTCTCCCTCGATGACGAAGGCCCGCTCGAACTGGCCATCACCTTCCTCGGCGCGCACGCCATCGCCCCCGAATTCAAGGATGACCCACAAGGCTACACCGGCTTGATCTGCGAGACGATGCTGCCCATCGTCCAGCAGTGGTGGCAGACGCACGCCCCGCGCTTGCCGCTCCCGTTTGTGGACGTCTTTTGCGAGAACAAGGCCTTCAACCTGGCCCAGTCGCGCCAGATTTTGGAAAAGGCGAAGGCGCTCGGCTTTCCGCTCAAAATCCACGCCGACGAATTTGACAATATCGGCGGAGCGAGTCTGGCCGTCGAACTCGAAGCCGTCTCCGCCGATCACCTGGTCAAGACTTCGCCGCTGGATATCGCCGCGCTGGGCAAGTCTGAGACGGTCGCCGTTTCGCTGCCCTGCACGCCCTTCGGCCTGGCCGAACGCGACTACACCCCGGCGCAAGAGATTCTCGAAGCCGGCGGGATCCTGGCCCTGGCCACCGATTGCAACCCCGGCACAGCCTGGTGCGAATCGATGCAGTTTGCCATTGCTCTGGCCTGCCGCTACTTGACACTGACCCCGGCCCAGGCGATTGCCGCCGCCACCATCAACGCAGCCCACGCGATTCGACGCGCAAATGTAATCGGTTCGCTCGAGCCGGGCAAACAAGCCGACCTGCTGGTACTCTCTGTGCCGGATTATCGTCATCTCGGCTACCGCTTCGGCACCAATCTGGTCAAGCAGGTCATCAAACGCGGCCGAGTATATTCTGTGGACGTGGGCTACTACCGCACCGCATAGTTTTCACCGCGAAGACGCGACACTTGCACCCCGTTCGGGCCGGGAGCCCGCCGGGGCGAGACGGCCTGCTGCAAGTGCAGGTGAGGCCGCGAAGAATATAAGATTCACGAAAAAACGGAAATTTTAGGGTTTTTCCCGCCGAAAGCCTACTCGGTGAAATTCCATGAAATCCGTGAAATCCGTGTACCCCCGCAGTTCGGGGGTGTACGAATCACGGCAAATCCCAGAGAGCCCCCATAAGTGGCAACCGTTGATGTTGTATAATGGAGGAAGAGAAAAACGAAGACGATGATAACAACCACAACCACCCAACTTGAACTCGACGACTCCTTCGAGGAACATGTCGCCACCCTTTTTGGAGAACTTGAACAGGCGATCAAATGGGATCGTCCCTCGATCCTGCTTGCAATCTATTCCTCAGAGTTCATTCGCGGCGACGCTGAAGACGCGCTGACGGCTGAATTGAATAAACTGGGGCAGACTGTCATTCAGTATCCGGTGAGCGGCGAGGAGAATGCCGATATACCTCTCAACCTGTCTCGCTATCCCGATCTACAGCAGAGCGTTTTTTTTGTCTCAGGTTTGCAATGGGGAGGCGGAGAGGCCGGAAAAAATGCTTACCGCGCCTTGAATTACCGGCGTGAATTTTTTGTTGACCATCGCATTCGGGCCGTATTTTGGGTTACAGAGGATGAAGCCATTGCCTTGCCCAACTTTGCGCCAGACTTTTGGGCTTTTCGACACCGGGTCATAGAATTCTTCGAGCTTCCTACGCCCAAGCGTACTGCGGAGATAGAAGACGAGTTGTACTGGGCGAGCAATGAAGAAAGGGAGCTGCGCCAGGATACCGATTCTAAAATTGCTTTCAGGGAAGCATTATTAAACGACTTCGCTGAGACGAAGGAAACACTGGCGGCGCGGGCTGAACTCCTGGATACATTGGCAAGTTTGTATTGGGCCAAGTGTGATTATGAAAAAGCGGCCGACCTGTGGAGACAAACCCGCCGGCTGGCGGAACGCTTAAAGGACACTCGTCTGCGAGTTAACTGTTATACCGGCCTGGGCAATATCTATCGAAGCATAGGTTGGTATAAGCGGGCGATCAATGCATTTCTGCGCGCCAGTGAACTCAATCCGGCTTCCATACCCGCTTACACCGGGCTTGGTATTGTCTATCGCATCCTCGGACGTTATGACGAGGCGATCAATGTCTATCAGCAGGCGATAAATCTAAACCCCAACGCAACCTTACCCTTTATCGGACTGGGTTGGGTTTTTCTTGTTCTTGGGCGGCATGATGAAGCCTTAAATTCATTCAAACATGCCGTTGAACTTGACCCGAGACTTATCTCCGCCTGGAATGGCTTGGGTAAAACCTACGCCAGCATCGGCCGCAGCGATGAGGCGATTGATTCCTTCCGTCAAGCCATCAAGCTTGATCCCAGTTTTGCATTCTCTTGGAACAGCCTGGGCAACATTCTGGTTGATCTGGGCAATACCAACGATGCGATCAAAGCTTTTAAAGAAGCCATTAAAATCAACCCCAAGAACGCTCCCTCCTGGAACGGACTGGGAGATATCCATACCCGCATCGGCCAACCCGGCGAAGCCATTGCTGCTTTCCAACGTGCGCTCGAAGGCGAGCCTCAGTCTGCGGACGCGTACAATGGCCTGGGTTTCGCATACGCCAGTCACGGACACAGCGCGGAGGCCATCCCCAATTATCTAAAAGCCATTGAGTTAGACGCGAAATTTGTGCTTGCATATTACAACCTGGGTAAGGTTTACAATTACCTTGGACAAGATGACGAAGCGATAATTTCATTCCAGAAAGCCATAAAACTGTATCCCAAGTACGGCATTGCCTACCTGTCTCTTGCTGCTTGCTATCGTAAACAGGGAAAGTCCACCGAAGCCGGGAAACTGATCGCCATTGCCCGACAATTGATGGAAAAAGAAAAGGAATATTATCGCGCCCTGTTCGCCTCCGTTTGTGGGAAAACGGACGAGGCGCTGACATTACTCAAAATTGCATTAGATAAAAAACAGGTACCGGTGGCTTGGGTGCGTCGCGACCCGGATCTTATCTTTGTCCGCGAGGATGCGCGCTTCACCGCGCTGCTGGCTGAGGGATGAAAAATAGCATACAAAATTTAATAGACAGTGAATTCACTGGCGCACTCCTGCGGGTTATGCGCTAAGGAAACAGATATGTCTTTACATCTTGTTATTTTATTCCTCTCGGCTGGGGCTGCTGCAATTATCAGCCTGGTTTCGTTGCGGCGGCGAACCACACCCGGCGCGACCAGCATAATCGTCTTCGCGATGGCATTGGCCGTCTGGGCGGTCTCGGACGTCCTATATCAGCAGTGGAGCGTACCCCAAAATGGGTTATTCCTGCTAAGCCTCGCCAGCCTGGGGGCGACTATCTTACCGACAACATTGTTTGCCTTCGCTCTTGTATACTCCAATCGTGGAAATTGTCTGAACAGGCGCCTCCTGGCTCTACTGGCTGTCGAACCCGCGTTATTCCAGGTTTTGCTCTGGTCGGAAGCGCGGCCTGGGTTGGTCTTTGCCGGAAATGGAACCGAAACCAGCCTGGCGAGCCTCTCTAATGAGCCATTCTTTCAGATAAACACTTTATATACCTTCAGCCTCTTACTAACCGCCATCATTTTTATGGTCCAGGCTTTCAATCGCAGGCCGGGGGCATACCGGCTGCAATCCGGCGCAATCCTGATCGGCATCTTGGTTCCTCTCTTGAGCAAGATTATCTGTCTTGCCGGTTTCAATCCTGTTCCAGGCCTGGCCTTGACACCGCTTGCCTACACCGTCACAGGCTTGACTCTTTCCTACGCCCTCACCCGTTATCATTTGCTGGACATCATTCCCATCCCGCGCGAGATTGTCGTCGAAGGAATGAAAGATGGATGGATGGTCTTGGATACGAAGAATCGCATCGTTGACTTGAACCCGGCCGCAGAGGCAGTGATCGGCCTGCCGCGTCACAAACTCCTCGGTCAGCCTGCAGAAAAAAACCTGCGCGACTGGCCAAACTTATGCGCAGCACCTACTCGGTTGGAACGCTCCGTTGATGATGTGAAAGCATTGGATGTGATCAGTAGTGTGAAAATACAAGATGAATGGCGATCTCTGAACCTGCGCGCCCATCCTTTGATGGACCGGGATGGAAAGCTGCTTGGACAGGTCGTAGTCTGGCGCGATATCACCGAGCGTCGCAAGACAGACGAGGCCCGCCAACGGGCGCGCGATGAAATGTTCGGATTATTGCGCGCGATTTATGGCGCAGCCAGCCGGGCGCAAAATATGGATGATTTCCTGACAGCCGCCATATACCAGATCGTTTACACATTCCAAAGTAAATCCTGCCTCATATTCCTCAAGGATAAAAAGGATATTAAACGTGAATCTGCCAGGCTGTTGCTGGCCGCTCATCAAGGCCTCTCGGCTGAGGCTATAAGTAGTATGTCATCCGTTATGATAGAAAGCAAGATGATTGCATGGGTTCTTGAAAACAAGGAGCCACTTTTTATTCCTGATATTAGTATTGATCAACGCGTTCCTGTATCCATGCAAGGAGCAGGCCAATTATCTTTCCTAATTATCCCGATGCTTGTTGAGGAAAATCTGCTGGGCGTGATAGGCCTTTCGCGCGAGGGAAGCTCTCCCTATCGCACAGACGAAATTGCCCACTTAACAGCATTAGCTGAGGAAATTGCGTCATTTATCAGTACTGATCGTAGGCGACAATTGACAATAGCCTTGGCAGAACGGCAGCGTCTGATTCGCGATTTGCACGACTCCGTTACCCAGAAACTCTATGGCTTGGTTACCATTACAGAGGCTGCTCAGGCTGGATTGGATGCGGGATCGAAGGCTGGGTTGGAGGTTGTACCAGCCCAGATATTTTCACGCATTGGCGAGCATGCACGTCAAGCATTGAAAGAAATGCGCTTATTCCTTTTCGAGTTACAACCGATAAATCTTGAGCGTGAAGGCCTTGTTACAATCTTGAATCAACGTTTAGTAGCCGTGGAAGGCAGGGCGGATATTAAAGCAAGGTTACTGGCAGACGATAATATCTCCTTACCCTTCGAGAAGGAGTTAGCTTTATACTACATTGCTCAAGAAGCACTCAATAATATTTTAAGGCACGCTGCTGCGAAATCGGTGAACATCCGCTTAAAACAAGGGAGAATCAATATTCTACTAGAGATTGAAGACGATGGGAGTGGATTTGACCCCCGAGTAGTTGATCATGGTGGTATGGGATTGCGAAACATGCGTGAACGAGTATCCCAGATCGGCGGAAAAATAAAAATAGTCTCGACCCCTGGGAAAGGTACAAGAATCACTGTGACCGTCAAAAATGATAGACTTTCAAGAGTGAGATAAAAAAAGGCGTTGAATATGGACAAGATACGTGTGCTTGTAGTAGATGACCAAAATGTAGTTCGGGAAGGGTTTGTAGCAATTCTCTCGTTCCAGTCAGATATCGAGGTGGTAGGGCAGGCAGAAGATGGGATTCAAGCTCTCAAGTTGGTCAAAACTACACAACCAGACGTAATCCTCCTCGATCTGGTTATGCCTCGGCAAGATGGCCTGACTACCATTCCGATGATCAAAGAAATAGCGCCAGAAGCACACATCCTGGTCCTAACCAGCTTTGCTGACGGTGAAAGAGTCTTCCAGGCAATAAAAACTGGAGCTACAGGGTACTTGCTCAAGGACGCCACGCGCGAGCAACTATTACAAGCCATCCGGGATGTGGCTCATGGGCAAGCATCTCTGCACCCTTCTATAGCCATCAAAGTGATTCGAGAGATCAACCACCCCGAGAAATTGCTATACACTGCTGATCCGCTGACTCCACGCGAGTTAGAAACTTTACGCTTGATCGCGCGCGGACTCACTAATCAGGAAATTGGAATGGAGCTTCACGTTCATGAACGGACAATCGCAAAAAAAGTGAGCAGTATATTGGGTAAACTTCAACTGGCAAATCGCACACAGGCTGCCCTCTATGCTTTACGCAAGGGGTTATCTGATGAACCACTCGATGAATAAATTCTCTGACCCAGAGGAAAATGAGCTTTTGAACGATATAAACAAACTAGAATACATTTGATTCACTTTATTGATTTCCCCCCTTTAGGTGAAAAGAGAAATTGGGTTTTTTCAGTAACAAGTTTCTTCGAGATTCTAGCCTCCTGATTGGGTAATTTCATGGAAATGATTGACAAGACTTGAAGTGATAATGCATTTGTTAAAAACCTTTCGGCCATATTACCATTGATCCAAAATATATTGTAGTCTCTTCAATCACAAGGAATAACTGGGTAGTGGTAATCTTATTAATCACTCATGAACCTACAACCCTCGACAAGCACTAAAACAGCACAACGGTCAAGGCAAATGTAAACTAGCATAGAAGCTATGCTGATTAACGAAAATTAATATGCTAACCTACATTATCATCTTCCTACTGACTGTTAGTACTACCCTTACTATCCTCAGAGTGTCGATAAAGAGACCAAACACCCCTGGTCTCATCAGCCTGATCGTCTTTGCATTATCAATAACAATGTGGATAACAGCGTACACTTTAGTGTTGACAGGCCTTCCACCAACAGGTTATTTTTGGCTAGGATTCACAAAACTTTGTGGGACAATAACAACAACAGCTTTCTTTACCTTCGCCCTCGAATACACAAAGCGCCGACATTTGCTTACCTGGTTAAGCGTAAGCCTATTGGCTGTAGAACCCGCATTTATTCAGATACTGCTTTGGACTGACCAGCTGCGCAGTAAATATTCCACCGGATATGCGATGGATGCAATAGAAACAATCCAGACTGGTAGTTTATGGTTTTGGATAGATGCGATCTATTCCAATAGTCTTGTGCTGATAGCAATATTTCTATTCATACAAATATTCTTTCGCAAATCGGGACAATACAGACTGCAATCCGGCACGATCCTGGCAGGAGCGTTCATGCCCATTTTGATCAAAATGATTAATCGTTTTGGTCTTACAATTATTAATAACTATGACCTTACGCCAATTGCTTTTTCTATCGCGGGTTTATTTTTTACTTACGGTCTCTTCCATTATTATCAACTTGAATTCAGTGCAGTCGAACGGGATATTGTTGTTGAAAAGATGAAAGACGGATGGGTCGTATTGGACATGCAAAATCGTATTGTTGACTTTAACCCTGCGGCAGAGGTATTGATTGGTTTAGCTCGCAACAAGATCTACGGCCAATCTGCTGAAAATATCCTGAGCGACTGGCAAAACGTTATAAAGCGCGATAGAAGCATAAAGGAATTGGTCATAAATAAGAGCGTAAAAAATCGAGAGGGCTGGCGATATTTGAACATTGTCAATTCTCCTTTGACCGACCAGTCAGGACATTTTATTGGGCAAGTTCTTGTTTTGCGCGATATCACTGAGCACAAAATGGCAGAGGAAGCTCGGCATCAAGCACATGCTAAATTACTTAATCTACTTCGTGCGATTTCTAGCACGGCCAGCCAGACACTAAATCTGGAGGATTTCTTAACAGAATCTATTCAGCAATTAGTCTACTCATTCCACAGCCAATCGGGTGTTATTTTTCTCTTGGACGAACATGGAGATGAATCTGATAAGCATAGTCTGTCAATAGTCTCTCATTATGGTCTTTCAACCCAGGAATTGGATATTCTGTCTTCTTCAAATGTAAAAAACAATCTAGTAGCATGGATTCAAGAATTCCATGAACCCCAATCCATTCCAGATATTAGCGCGAACACACACTTTTCTAGGGTTATACAACAAATAAGTCATAGAGCTCTTTTGATATCACCGGTGGATTTAGAAGATCGGATCCTAGGCGTGATATGTTTATTTCAAGAAGGAGGGGTTGTTTATCGTAGGGACGATATCATAAATATGGCCGTAATATCAAAGGAAATTGGATCTTATATTCAGGGCAACCGTCAACGCCAATCGGTGATAGCCTTAGCAGAACGGCAGCGATTGGTGCGCGATCTACATGACTCCATCTCACAAAACCTATATGGAGTAGTTGCTTTGACTGAGGCAGCAAAGGCTGGATTAGAGGCCAGATCCCTCGAGAGTCAAGCCGATTTATTTTCTCACATCGGTGAAACCGCACGGTTGGCGGTAAAAGAGATGCGCCTGTTCCTCCATGAGCTGCAACCAGTTGATCTCGTACACGAAGGGCTTGTTCCAGCTTTACATCTTCGTTTAGAGGCTGTTGAAGGTCGCTCGGATGTCAAAGCAGTACTAATCACAAACTATAACGGCTCCCTACCCTTAAATAAAGAGGTGATGTTGTATTACATTACCCAGGAGGCATTGAACAATGTCTTAAGACATTCTCATGCCAAATCCGTGACCGTTCGATTGAGACAAATAGCCACGAATGTCATACTCGAGATAGAGGATTTCGGGTGTGGTTTCGACATAACGCATGTTGGTAATGTAGGTATGGGAATAAGAAACATGCGAGAACGAGCCTCTCTTGCTGGAGGAACATTTATGATCACTTCAACCCCTGGGAAAGGAACGAAAATCACCGTTACTTTACAGAGGGATGGAAGATGACCTAAAATAATTCCTGTTTGCTCATTGTCGAAGACAAAAATGTATGTAGTCTGTGAAGAGTTTGTAGCAATTCTCTTGTTTCAATCAGACATCGAAGTGGTTGGGCAAGACAGAAGATGGGATTGAGGCTCTCAAAAGCGTCGAAAAAACGACCGGATAATATCCTGCTCGATCTGGTTATGCCTCGATAAGATGACCTGACTGAAGCGGATAAGATTCTTTGAACACGAAAACGGGTCAGTTTAAAATGCACTCCGTTTCTAATGGGCTCATTGGGAATCGCCGTGATTAAATCTTTTTGGACACGGATTACACGGATAAACACGAAAAAAACACGGATTTTTTAGGGTTTTTTTCGTGAATTTCCGTGCAATCCGTGTACGAATCACGGCAAATCCCAAAGAGCCTTCTAATGGGATGTTGCTTCAGAATATAAAATAAGATACAATCCTTTTATGACTAGTGGCGCGTCATCTTTTAACCCCACAAGTAAATATATATCCTCCGAGTTACTTGAAATCGCCATTGAAATGGCCCAAAACGGCGATAAAAAAGGCATACGGGAACTGCTCCAGCTTATCGTTAAAGAAGATCCGACCGACGAGTTGGCTTGGATCTGGTATGCCAGTACCTCTTCCACCATCCAGGAACGTATTAAAACCTTGGATGAGTTCCGCAAGCGAAATCCCGAAAATGAACGTATAAGATACTTGTGTGAGTCTCTCGTAGGAAGCTTCGCCAAAACACAAAAAACAATAGCAGATGGCACCTTTCCCGGCAATACATTCGCCTGCCCGAATTGCACCAACACCATCGCCGTTACTTACAACACCTGCCCCAACTGTGCTGCCGAAGTACATCCTCCCGGACCTCTAGACTTGTCAACCTCTCCCGAATTGCTCGAAGCATCTACGATCACATCCTCAGAATCATCTCCGGTTCAGTTGTCGTTACTTGATCAACTGGCTACCGAACCTTCTCAATCGGAGACCTCGCTTCAAGATTTTGAGAATAAAGGATGCTCAAAACACCATCTCGGTTTAGCTTTGAATTATTACATATCTGGCGATAAAAAAAGTGCCAGGGTGCTTCTTGAAGCGTTCACAAGAGAAGATCCACTAAATGAAGTAGCTTGGATTTGGTACGCCAATACATTCCCAACACCCCAGGAGCGTATCCAGACCCTTTATAAATACTTGACCTTAAACCCACAAAATCAACGCGTTCTCGCCTATTGTAAATTCCTCCGCGCAACCATAGAAACTCCTAAGATAAAGACACCTTCTGGACATTCCCTAACCCAAACTCAATCCGATATTCTTTTCGAAACCAAACTACCTAGCTCCACACCAGACCCCGAACTTGGTCTTGTCGATTTTCTTCATCAATCGAAATATTACCAAATCTTAGCCTCTTCAAAACAAAAACCTCCACAAAAATCTAACTCAATTCTCATCGGATTGAGTAAATTAGCGCGCCAGCTACGCTGTCCCAATTGTCTGCGTTATAATGTGGCCGAGAGAAATCCAATCAAATGGGGATTTGCTATTCTAAATGCCTTTATAATTGTAATTACGCTTGGGATCTGGATGATTTTTCTCATCCACACCGAAACATCAAAAGGGAAACATGATAAGAAATTCATTTGTTCATCTTGTGGATATTCCTGGGGGTAATCAGCAAATTTTCCCTGCCTCAAAGCCTCCCGCCCCGCAGCTTCACGTTCACGAACGAACGGTCGCCAAAAAAGTGAGCAGCATTTTGCAGAAGTTTCATCTGGCGAATCGCACCCAGGCCGCTCTTTACGCGGTGCGGGAAGGGGTTAACCGGATTGCCCGGTAAAAATACAGGGCGCGGCCCGCGGTAAGCGATAACCGCACCTGATATAATCAACCCGTATGTCTTCCATCTTCACCTCCAAGCACATCCTTCTGGGCGTCACCGGCTCCATTGCGGCCTATAAGACCGCGGAGCTGGCCTCCAGGCTCACGCAGGAAGGCGCACAAGTGGATGTGATCCTCACCCCCGCGGCGGAGAGATTCGTCGCGCCGCTCACCTACCAATCCGTAACCGGACGCAGGGCCTTCACCGACGCCGAATTGTGGGGCGGTGAGGCGCACGTCCTGCACGTGGGATTGGGGCACAGCGCCGACCTGCTGGTCATCGCTCCCTGCACGGCCAATACCCTCGCCAGTCTGGCGCACGGCAGCGCGGATAACCTGCTGACCATCACGGCGCTGGCCGCCCGTTGCCCGATCCTGCTTGCCCTGGCCATGGACGTGGGCATGTTTGCCCATCCCGCCACACAGGAAAATGTCCGCATCTTGAGCGAACGCGGCGTGCACTTTGCCGGACCCGGCGAGGGGCGCATGGCCTCCGGTTTGACCGGCAAGGGACGCATGCTCGAACCGGCTGAACTGCTCGGCCACATAAGGCTGGTCTTAGGCAGGAACGGCAAACTGGCTGGCAAGCAGGTGGTCGTCACCGCGGGCGGGACGCAGGAGGCGATTGACCCGGTGCGCATGATCACCAATCGTTCATCCGGCAAGCAGGGCTATGCCCTGGCCCAGGCTGCAATTGACGCGGGTGCAGAGGTGACGCTCATCACAGCCCCGACCTCCTTGAGCGCACCGGTTGGGGCGTGCCTGATCGAGGTGCGTACAGCCGCGGAGATGCTGGAGGCTGTACTGTCTGTATCTACGCGCCGAGTAGACGCGCTGCTCATGGCGGCTGCAGTGGCCGACTTCCGCCCGAAAAAGGTCGCCGCAGACAAGTTCAAGAAGCGGGACGGGATTCCGCAGGTCGAGCTGGAGGCCGCGCCGGATGTCCTCGAAACGGTAGCCGGCCTCGGGTGCGGGGAGAAACGGCCACGCGTGGTGGTAGGATTCGCGGCTGAGAGTCGCGATCTGCTGGAGAATGCGTCTGCAAAACTCTCATCCAAAAAACTCGATCTGATCGTCGCGAACGACATAAGCGCGCCCGATTCGGGTTTCGGGGTGGATACCAATCGCGTCACCCTGTTATTTGCAGACGGCAAGGAAGAATCCCTGCCGCTGATGAGCAAAGCCGAAGTAGCCGAAGCGATCATCGAATGCGTTGCAGCCATGCTGGAGGCGAAATAACGATGCGAATACTGGTCATCTCGGACGTTCACGCCAACCTGACGGCGTTGGAGGCGGTGCTGGCGGATGCCGGAGAGGTGGACGAAGCCTGGTGTCTGGGTGATATCGTCGGGTATGGCCCGGACCCAAACGAATGTGTCCAACGCATCCGCAGCCTGGCCAATCTGACCTGCCTGATCGGCAACCACGACACAGCCGCCAACGGCAACCTGGCGCTGGCGGCCTTTAACGACGACGCGCACCGGTCGCTGCTCTGGCATAGAAAAGCTCTGAGCAAAGAAAATTTGGCCTTCTTGACTGGCTTGCCGGGCGAGGTGGTCAGGCGCGGGGATGTCTCACTGGCGCATGGCAGCCCACGCGACCCAATCTGGGAGTACGTGATGAACACCTTGACCGCCCGCCTCAACCTGGGCTTTTTCTCGACTCCCTGGTGCTTCGTGGGACATTCGCACATGCAGGTCGTTTTCCAGCACTGCGCGGAGGAAGACAACATGGAGATCATCCTTCCGCCGGTGGGCGAGTGCTACGAACTGACCGCTCGCGCCATCCTGAACCCAGGCTCGGTCGGGCAGCCGCGCGATCGCGACCCTCGGGCGGCATACGCGTTGTTCTACCCCGAGAGGCAGGTCTGGGAACCGCGCCGGGTGGAATACGACATCCCGGCAGTGCAGAAGCGCATCCTGGCAGCCGACCTGCCGCCCCGTCACGCCGAACGTCTGGCGGGTGGGTGGTAGAGAGATCATGGATGACCACTGACCAGGAACCTCGCTGGCTGGGGTGGGCCAAACGCTTGCAAGCCCTCGCCCAGAACGGCCTGACTTTCAGCCAGAATCCCTTCGAGATCGAGCGCTATGAAGCTGTGCGGCAGGTCGCCGCGGAGATGATGGCAGCCGGTTCGGGCGCTGACCTGGAGATGATCCTGGATCTGTTCAAGGACAACGTGGGATATATGACTCCCAAAGTGGATACGCGTGGGGTCGTCTTCCGTGATGGCACCATCCTGCTGGTCAAAGAACTTTCCGATCACAAATGGACTTTGCCGGGCGGCTGGGCTGACGTCAATGAATACCCCAGCACAGCCGTGGTACGTGAGATCCAGGAGGAGGCCGGTTTCGAGACGCGCGCCGTCAAACTGCTGGCCGTCTACGACCGCGCGAAACAGGGTCACTTGCCACATCATCCTTTTAGTGCGTATAAATTATTCTTCCGCTGCGAGATTACCGGCGGCGCACCGGCCGAGAGCATCGAAACCAGCGGAGCGGCTTTCTTCCGGGAGGGCGAAATCCCTGAGTTATCCCTGGCGCGGGTGACCGCGCACCAGATCACCCGCATGTTCGAACATTACCGCCACCCCGAATGGCCGACAGATTTTGATTGACAAAGGAACTATTTCCAAGCATGGGACGTCTGTAGAGCAAATCCCATCCAAAATTCTTCCCAGGAGGAGAAGCCATGTCCAAACGAATCGTTCTTTCGATCGTAATCATAGCCGCTTTGCTGTCTGCCTGCGGTGTAAAAGCTGCCCCCACGCCTTCCGCAGATTTCATCAATTCGAAATCTGTCGGCGTCGCGCCGCAGGCTGAAGCGCCCAGGGAAATGGCGCCTGGCGTCAGCGCGTCCGACGCGTATACGGCAGAAACCAGCAGCGCGGCGCTTCAAGAGCGGCTGGTAATCCAGAACGCCGACCTGAGCATCGTGGTCGCCGATCCACGCGCCAAGATGACCGCCATCGCCGAAATGGCCAAGGGGATGGGCGGGTTTGTGGTCTCTTCGAACCTGTACCAGACCTACCTCCAGGGTGGCGGAACAGCGCCCGAAGGCGCCATCACGATCCGCGTCCCGGCCGATAAACTGGATGCGGCGTTGAGCCAGATCAAAGCCAACGCGGTCGAAGTCCGCAATGAGAATCGCTCCGGCCAGGATGTCACCGATCAATACGTGGATCTGCAATCGCGCTTGAAGGCCAAGCAGGCCGCCGAGCAGAAGCTGCTCCAGATCATGGAAAAAGCCGAGAAAACCGAGGATGTGCTCAACGTTTTCTATCAATTGAGCGTCGTCCAGAGCGATATCGAAGTGCTAAAGGGCCAGATCAAATACTACGAGCAGGCTGCGGCCCTCTCGGCGATCAGCGTGACGCTCATCGCCGAAGCGACCATCAAGCCGATCGAGATCGGTGGTTGGAAGCCGCAGGGCGTGGCGCGGGATGCCGTCCAGTCGTTGATCAACTTCTTCCAGGGATTTGTGAACTTCCTGATCTGGTTGGTCATCTTCATCCTGCCCATGCTGGTTCTTGTCCTGCTGCCGTTCTTCCTTGTCTTCCTGGGCATCCGCGGTGTGGTGCGCAAGAACAGGGCGAGAAAAGCCGCGCAGGCCAGTAAGCAGTAAACAGTGATCAGTTTTCAGTAACCAGTAGACCTGGCAGGTTTCCAAACCTGTCAGGTCTTTTGACTTATAATTACAGCAATGGAAAAACTGATCCGCGAGGCGCTAAATCTTTTCGGCATCCATCTGACCGGGCGGCAGGTTGTGGCATTAATTAATTACGAGCGCGAACTATTGGCCTGGAACCAGAAATTCAACCTGACCGCCATCCGTGACGCAGAGGGCATCCGCACCAAACACTTCCTGGACTCTTTCTCCTGCGTGCTGGCCTGGAAGGGCATCCCGCCCCGGACGCTGATTGACGTCGGCAGCGGCGCGGGATTCCCCGGCCTGGCGTTGAAAATCCTGTATCCTGCCATGCGCCTGACGTTGGTTGAATCGGTCGGTAAGAAGGCCAAGTTCTGCCGCCACATTGCGGAGGGGATGAAAATGGAGGGCGTGGAAGTGCTTGCGGCGCGAGCCGAGGAGGTTGGGCAAATGGCCGCGCACCGCCAGCAATACGATTGGGCCGTGGCGCGGGCGGTGGCGGACTTGCCGGTGCTGGCCGAGTATCTCCTCCCCCTGCTGCAGGTCGGTGGTCACATGCTGGCCCAAAAGGGGGCAAGCGGCCCGGCGGAAGTGCATAGATCGGAACCAGCGCTGAAGATGCTTGGCGGGCAGATGCGGCAGTTGATCCCCGTCACGCTGCCGGGTGTAGCGGAGGAACGTTATCTGGTGGTGATTGATAAAGTCGCCGCGACGCCCGGGCAGTATCCACGCAAGCCAGGCATCCCGGCGAAGAAGCCGTTGTAGCAAGATCAAGTTATTAAACCGCAAAGGGCGCGAAGTGCGCAAAGAAAAAATTTAATCAATTAAACCTGACAGGTCTCAGGTGCGCCGTTGTTAATCAAGACGCTCGCGTGGACAAAGGCGTGAGTCGGGGATGGATTCGCGGAGACCTGTCAGGTTTGAGTATCGCCGTTATTTTTGCGGGCGGTTGATTCGAATCAGTTTTCCTGCCGGATTCGATTTTCCCTTTAGCATCCCTTCCCAATAATCTTGATCTCATCCGGCTTGTTGGGGATCATACACAGAAACTCAAAATCCTCCTCGCCAACATTCTGATACCAGTGCGGCACGCCCTCCGGGATGAAAACCACATCCCTGGCCTTGACCGCGTATTCCTCGCCGCCAATGCCGATGTTGGCGCGGCCGCGCAATACATACTGTTCGTGCTCGACCGTATTGGTATGCTCCGGCATCCCACCGCCGGGCTGGATGACGAAACGCCGCATGGCGAAGTTCGGCCCTTCCTGCGAAGAGATGAGCACCTGGATGGTTGTTTTGTCTCCGGCCTTGACGACTTGCGCTTGGACATCGTTCGCGCTTTTGACGTGCATGCTCATTCCTCCTCGAAATTGGACAACAGGCGAGCGCGGAGGGGCGCGGACAAATTAATCCTTTTCCGCGTCCTTCCGCGTCTGTCCGCGTCCCATAACCCTTACCGTTCCGGATTCCACTTCCCACCTTTCGGCCTGCTCGACAAATTCAGGCGAGAAGGACTTCAAATCCGTCGTCGTCAGCAGCGCCTGCTCGATGTTCTCCAGATAGGCCAGCAAATCGGCGCGGCGCTGGGTATCCAATTCAGCCAGCATCTCGTCGAGCAACAGCACCGGCCACTGGCCGGTCCTGGCTTTCATCCACTCGATCTCGGCCAATTTGAGCGCCAGCAGCGCCGTGCGCACCTGGCCGCGCGAACCGTAATCACTCAGGTCAATGCCGTTGGCCTGGAAACGCAGCTCGTCGCGGTGCGGCCCGAGTGTCGTCACGCCGCGGGCGATCTCTTCGCTGCGCACCTCCTGCAGCCGCTGGAGAAAACCCTGCTGGATCTCTTCCAACGTCAACATACTCCTGTCCAGCGGTGTGTTGAGCGGCATGGCGATCTGTCTTTCCGGGCGCGGCAGCGGGTCGTAGGCCGGCAGGTAGTTCAGGCGCAAGACCTCTTGTTGGCGGGTCAGCGAGTGATGCACACGCGCGGCCAGTTTCTCGATCTCCTGCACGGCAGTAATGCGCGCCAGGATTATGGCCGCCCCGCTGCGAGTGATGGTTTCATCCCAGAAAGCCAGTTGCGACTGGTCGCCGCCGCGCTCGTTGAGCATCTTGAGCAGGGCATTGCGTTGGGTCAGCGCCTGGGCATACTCATTCAGGGTCTGCGCGTAAGAGGGGATCGTCTGAGCCAGGGCCAGGTTCAGGTAACGGCGGCGCTCCTCCGGTCCACCCTCGATGATCTGCGTCATCTGGGGGACAAAGATGACCGCGTTGAAATGCCCGATGACTTTTGCCAGCGGACGTTTGACACCATTCAGCAGGATTTCTTTCCTGAGACGCTGGCCGTTCACCCCGACCGGTTCGAGCACCAGGCGGACCTCGAGCCGGTGCGCGCTTGGCCCGCGCCGGTACTCGGCTACCAACCGCCCCACCGCCAGCGGGTTTTTGGCTTCGATGAAGTTGACCAGTTGCCGGTCTACATGGGTTTGGAAGGAGGTAAACGCCGCCAGGAAATAGACTGCTTCGAGGAAGCTGGTCTTGCCCTGGGCGTTGCTCCCGACCAGCAAAACAACCCGCCGGGGGATATCCATATCCAGGCGGGCGAAATTACGGAAATTGGTCAGGGAGAGGTGGGTCAGGTACATAAGAACGTTGGCACGTTTCCACGTTGGAAGGTTATACGTTATCCACCACCGCCTCCTCTGGGGCGGGCTTCCAGACTTTCGTGGCGCGGTCGGTAAAGACGACGCCATTCAAGTGGTCTATCTCATGCTGGAAGATGCGCGCCAGCCAGTCTTGGGCTTTGATCTTGACCGGCTGACCATGCCGGTTCAGACCCTTGACCGTCACCGCCAGCGAACGCTCCACCTCGCCCAGCAGGCCAGGGACGGAAAGGCAGCCTTCCACACCCACTTCGGTCTCCTGTGAGAAGCTCTTAATTTCCGGGTTGACCAACACATACAGCTTCTTAGGGATGTCCTCGTCCTCATCGTCGCCATATTCGACCACGATGACGCGATCGGAGACGCCCACTTGCGGCGCGGCCAGTCCCACGCCGGGTGCCACGCGCATGGTCTCGATCATGTCGTCAATCAGGGTCTGCAACTGAGCATCAAATTTAGTTACCGGCCTGGACTTGCGCCGCAGGACCGGGTCGGGTAAAGTAACAATTGTGCGTACAGGCATGGGGGCTATTTTACTCGTTTTGGTCTGAATCTGCTAACCCTTCCCCCATAGGATGTTTTCTTTCCGCCACGCTTTCGTGGTAGGCTGCAAACCAGTTGGCCAGGCGTTCGCGTTCAGCCTTTGCCTCGGCTTCTTGTTTCCTGGCATTGCTCGCCAGCCTGCGGCGGTCAATATCCTGCTGGACGCCAGCCGGGTCGAGGACATCCTCAAAGGCAATATCAACCTCCGGCCCGACCGTGATATAAACCGTCCCATAGTTAAATAACAACTCCAGGATGCCAATGCGCCGGTACTCAATGCTCAGGATGTTCTCCAATGGTGAGGATTTGCGCGTCTCCCGACCTAGAGGTGTCTTATCAATATCCAGAATTTGGTCCGGCGTGACCCGGAAGATGTCATTGCGCCAGTCAAGGAACTGGTATATCCACCATACCAGCGTGCCGATCAACATGGAGATCCAGATAAGGTTGAAGAAGTTCTGACCTGCGGGGAGCAAACCAGGCAAATACTTGCGCCCGATGGCTGGTGAAAGGATCAACGCCAATAAAAACAGGAACGGCTTCCAGGTTTGCGCCGCCAACACAAACCAGTGTTTGCGGTACGTGATGGTGTCTTCTACCTCAAAACGAAGTTTAAGGAAATCGCCAAATATTCGCTCGCCAAACGACTGCTTTGGTTCCTGCGGTGCGGGAGAGTCGGGGATTTTCGGTTTCTCAGGCTCGGCAGGCAGTTCATCTTTGCGGAACAGGCGTTGACTGATGGTATCCCGTATGGCGGCTTCCTCGACCTGGCGAGAGGCAATTCGCGCCCGTTCACGGTGTTCTGCCACCAGAGCCGCGGCCTCATTCGGGTGTCCCACTCTCCCGAAGACGATCCGCCCGACAATTGTGTAGACGACCACATTGCCGTAATCCAGGATACGACCTAACTGGTCGGTTTCGACGCGCTCATAGCGGATCGCGCTCAGGGGCGATTCGACGCGGCTATCGTAAATAGCGATCACCTTCTCCAGCCAGACAATGCGCTGATTGGTCACGATGTAATAATCGTTGCTCCAATCCAGCCATCTCCAGATTCCCCACGCCGCGGCCAACGCCAAAAGGCCGCCGCTGCCCAGGAACACGTAACGCTTCGTTTCGGCTGGCAAAGGGATCAAGGCCACAAATAGTGCCAGCAGCGCGAGCAAGGCCGGCAGCACCAATGCGCTCAACAGAAAGGCCGGGTGTTTGCGCGCCACGAAGTAGACCACTTCATCGGAGCGGATCCACTTGAAATGCAGCCTGCGATTCAACCGGCGACTGCTTATGGCTATTTCCGTATTGGTTTTCAGCCGGGGGTACTTCTTTAGCAGGTTTTCGAAATTCTGGCGGGAAAGAACCAGGAGGTGGGTAGTCTCCTGGGCGGTGACCGATGCGGATCGGGGTCCCCGGAGCGCCGCTCCCATCTCTCCGAAGTAATCCCCGGCGGTAAAAATTGCCAATGACTCTTGGCCTTTTTCCCCTTTCCGGGCCATGCCCACCTTGCCGCTGTAAATCAGGTAGAACTTGTCCGCGGCTTTTCCCTCCTCCAGGATGACTTTCTTCGGCGGAAAGATCTCCTCCTTTAGCAGGCCAGCCACTTCGGCAATCTCGTCATCCGACAGGCCGCGGAAGAGGTGGATTCTCTTTAGAAAGGCAAGGCGCTGGTCAGGTTGCAGGGTCACAAACGTTATTCTAGCACAAATTTTTCTTCGCGTGTTTCGTACCTTCGCGGTTGATTTCCGTCTGCATGGTAAAATACTGTCATGAAACGCTGGCAATTCTGGGTCGGGCTGGTAATCAGCCTGTTTTTTATGTATCTGGTTGTATCCAAACTGGAATGGGGAGCTTTCTGGCTGGCAGTCAGGTCCGCCAACTACTGGTGGATCCTGCCCGGCGTGGGCGTCTATTTCGTCGGCGTGTGGGTGCGCGCCTGGCGCTGGCACTACCTGCTCAAGCCGATCAAGTCCATCAAGACCCGCACGATGTTCCCCATCACCTGCATCGGCTACATGGGCAATAACATCTATCCGGCGCGGGCCGGGGAAGTGCTGCGGGCGGTGGTGCTAAAACGGCGTGAGGGCGTACCGATTTCCGCTTCGCTGGCGACCATCATCGTCGAGCGCATCTTCGACGGGGTGGTGATGCTGGCCTTCGTCTTCGTCAACCTGACGCAACTGGCGAAACTGGCGGATGTATCAGTGCCGGTTGGGAAATGGGAAGTAACCATTCAAGACCTGGCCGTCTGGGGCAGCGCGGCGTTCTTCGGCGCGCTGGTGATCTTTCTGCTGGCGGCCATGTTCCCGAAAGTGGCAGCCAAATTTGGGCAATGGTTCATTGAGCGGCTGCTGCCCGTCCGCCTGCGCGCGAAGACCAGCGGCATCCTGCACAAATTCCTAGACGGACTGGAATCCCTGCGTTCGCCAGTCAATGTGCTGATGGTGTTCATAACATCGGTCATCATCTGGCTGCTGGAGACGGTCAAATACTGGTTCGTGATGCACGCGTTCTCTTTTCAGGTCAGTTTTTTTACGCTCATGCTGATGAACGGCGTGGTCAACCTGGCGACGACCATCCCCGCCGCGCCCGGTTACATCGGCACCTTCGACGCCCCCGGCATCGCCGTCCTGCAGGCGGATGGCATCCACCAGGCCGTGGCGACCGGCTATACCCTCGTCCTGCACCTGGCGCTGTGGGTGCCGATCACGCTGCTGGGCGCGTATTACCTGGCGAAGGAGGGTATCAAGTGGAGTGATTCACTGAAGAAGGAGCTGGGGGAAGACAATGCGAGTTGAAGTAGATCAGAGTGGAATAATCGGTGACACGAACATGAAAATTGCCATCATCGGCGCAGGCTTCGGCGGCATGGCGGCCGCGTATGACCTGCGTAAAGCCGGTCATGAAGTGACCATATACGAATCGGCGGATTACGTCGGCGGGCTGGCCAGCGGATTCAAAGAGCCGCATTGGGACTGGTCGGCCGAGAAGTTCTATCATCACTGGTTCGCCAGCGACAAGCACATGCTCGGCCTGATTGAAGAACTTGGCTGGAAGGATAAAGTGCTCTTTCCGCGCCCGTATACGGTGATGTACCACGCGGGGAAATTCTACCCGTTTGATTCAATCCTCAAAGCCCTGCTCTTTCCCGGGCTGGGATTCGGCATCAATAAAATCCGTTTCGGGCTTGTGGGCGTGTTCTTGCGGGTGACAAATAACTGGAAAGCCCTCGAAAAATATACAGTGGACGAATGGCTGCGCAAGTGGGCCGGGGATAAAGTCTACGAGATGATGTGGCAGCCGCTCGTTGTCGGCAAGTTCGGCGAGCGCTATTACAAACAGGTCAACATGGCCTGGATGTGGGCGCGGCTCAAGGCGCGCACGACGCGGCTTGGCACGTTCGATGGTGGGTTCCAGAAGTTCGCAGACATGTTCGCAGACCGGCTGCGGGAGATGGGGGTCGAGATCCGCCTGCAGACGCCGGTGACACGCCTCGAACCGGAGGCAGGCTCAGGTCAGGTAAGCGTCCGCAGTGAGACGATCGAGATGTATGACCAGGCCCTGGTCACGCTCTCGCCCGAAGCGATGACGCGGCTCGTCCCGTCTTTACCCGAAAAGTATTTGCACGGATTACGGAGCATGAAGTCCATGGGCGCGGTGGTGATGGCCGTGGCGCTCAAATATCAACTCTCGGAGGATGGTTATTACTGGTACAACCTGCCGAAGTCGGCAGGCTACCCGTTCCTGGCTCTGGTGGAGCATACGAATTACGTTTCGCCGGAGCGCTTCGGCGGCGAGCATATTGTTTATATGGGTGACTATCTGGAGGCGGAGCACGAGTTCTTCCGTTTGAGCCAGGAGGAACTGTTGGAGCGCTTTTTGCCTTCGCTGAAGAAATTCAACCCCAAGTTCGAGCGGGACTGGGTGAAGAAGACCTGGCTGTTCCGCATCAATTACGCCCAGCCGGTGCCGCTGGTGAATCACTCGCAGAATATACCGGATATTACGACGCCGCTGGAGGGGCTGTACTTTGCTTCGATGAGCCAGGTTTATCCCTGGGACCGGGGAACGAATTTCGCGGTCGAGATTGGCAGACGGGCTGCTAAATTGATGATGAGGAGAAACGTAAAACGTGATGCGTAAAACGTGAACGCCCTTTCCGGGAGGGGAGGGCGTTTTTATGCTATACTCACTATGACAAGGCAGGTTGATATGGTCGTTCAAGTTAATTACGAGGATGCGAAGATTAGCCTCAAAGATTTAATCGAGACCGCCATGCGCGGCGATAAGGTCATTATTGCCAAAGACGGAAAGCAAGTGGTACAGATTGTCCCCGTTAAAGGCACGGCGCGCCGCAAGTTCGGCAGCGCCAGGGGAAAAATCAAGATGACCGACGATTTCGATAAGCCGCTGGCCGATTTCCGCGAGTACATGCCGTGAATCTGCTGCTAGACACGCATGCGTTTCTCTGGTTCATCGGTGGGAGTTCAAGTCTGAGCAAGAGGGCGCGGACGCTCATTGAAGATGAAACGAATCGAGTCGTTCTGAGTACGGCCAGCCTGTGGGAAATTGCGATCAAAATAAGCCTGGAGAAACTGACGTTGAGCGAATCTTTTGATGTACTTATCCCCGAACAACTTGCCGTCAATGGGATTGAACTGCTCGACATTTCGATCAACCATGCCGCGCTTGTGGCAAATCTGCCTTTCCACCACCGCGACCCGTTCGACCGGCTGCTGGTGGCCCAGGCGAAAGTCGAGCAGATGGCTGTCATCAGTAAAGACCAAGCCTTTGATGCCTATGAAGTAAACCGCTTGTGGTGAGGCTGGAGATTGGGGCCGGAGGACAATTTTCGCAGTGGAGATTGTGCGGCGGGCGGCGAGGTTGATGCTGGGTTAGACATTAAACGTGATGCGTAAAAAGTAAAACGTAAACGCCCTTTCCGGGAGGAGAGGGCGTTTATTTTCGTTTTGCGTTTTGGTTTATGCTGCGGTCGATTCGACCTTGCGAATGACAACCACCACTTTGCCTTGTATCTTGACTGCCTTGGGGTTGTTGACGTAGATTGGCTGCATAGTGGGATTGGCCGGTTGCAGGCGAATACGGCCTTTTTCTCTGAAGAAATACTTGAGCGTGGTCTCGTCTTTATCTTCAAGCCATACGGCAACCATCTCGCCGTTGTTGGCCTGTTCGGCGTGTTTCATGATGACAATATCGCCGTCATTGACCATGGCGTCAATCATCGAGTCGCCTTTTACCTCCAGGGCAAAAAGCTCGCTGCCTTTTTCGCGCCGTGGGAGCAGGCTGCGCGCGATGTTGATGCTGCTTTCGGCATCGTAGTAGTTGAAATCCGAGGGCGGAACCGGCACCGGCGCGCTGGCGAAGATACGGCCCACGATGGGGATGCTGAGCAGTTCGTCTGCCACGGCGACCGCGTTTTGGACAGCCTCAGCCACGCGTTGAGATACGCTGAGTTCAGGTTCTTTGATCAACCGTACGGCGCGCGAGAACTTGGGGTCGCGTTCGATCAGACCCAACTCGGCCAACTGCTTGAGGTAATAAGTGACGACTGAGGTGGATGAAATCCCGGTGGCCTCGCCGATCTCGCGGATGGAGGGAGGGTATCCGTACTCACTGAGCCGCCTATCTAAATAGTTTAAGATGTTATGATGTCGTTCAGTTAAGCCTCTGCGCGTTCTCACCATAAGAGCCTTCCTTTCGTGGCGAATCGTACATTTGTGCTAACAATATAACACGAACATACGTTCTGTGTCAAGCACTTTTCGGCACTTGTTAGGAGGGTTTATCAAGTTAGACCCAAGTCCGGCGGCGCATCCAAATGTACATGCTGATCGGTACCAGGAGAGTGATCAGCAACATCACGATAAAGGCTGTTTGATCTGTCCATCTGGTCATTTGGACGGCCGGCGCGAAGAAATTCATGCCGAAGAACCCGGCCACGAAAGAGATGGGCATGAAGAGCGAGGTGATGACGGTCAGCGTTTTCATCACCTCGTTCATGCGGTTGTTGATCACCGAGAGATAGATGTCCATTGCGCCGCTGACCAAGTCGCGCATACTCTCGTTCAAGTCGTGCAAACGGACGAGGTGATCGTACACATCCCGGAAGAAGACCCGGTCTTTTGGGTCAATGACCAGGTAATCGTCACGTGCCAGTTTGTTTAGCACCTCGCGCTGAGGCGTGATGACACGCCGCATGGAAAGCAAAGCGCGCTTGAGCGTGAAGATACGACCCAGAGTCTCCGGCGTGGGGCGGTCGAAGATCTGGTCTTCGATTTCGTCAATTTCCCTGTCAATTTCGCTGACGATCGGCATATAGCCGGCCACGATGTGGTCGGCTATCTTGTACATCAGATGGTCCGCGCCGGATTGGGTGTGCCGCGCGTCACGTTGACAGGCATCCCATACCTCGTCAAGGGCCGGGATAACCTGATCGTGATGAGTGACAATATAGTTGCGGCCCAGAAAAGCGTCCAATTCATTGGTCTTTAATGAGCCATTTGCGGGGTTGTCATTAAAGACCATCGAGTTCAGGACAATATAAACATACTCACCCCAATCATCCACTTTGGGCGTGTGCGTCTCTTGCAGGGCGTCGTCAATGGCGAGAGGGTGGAAGCCGAACTCCTTGAGGAGCGGTTCGCAAACACCGGGTGGTTCGCCGGTGAAATCCACCCAGAGCAGACCTTCTGGGTTCTGCAAAGCCGGGATGAACTTTGCGGTGGGGAATTCTATTTCGAGAGGAGAATCGGGCGTGTAATATAGGGCGCGAATCATATTGCCTCCACTTAGAAGGGGATTGAATGGGATGGCTTTTTTGACTTCAATGGAAAAAGCTCAAAAGAAAATGAGTGGGGTAGACTCTTGTATTTTATCCGAAAAAGGCTGCCGAGCCTGGGCTGCGGGACTTTGGGGATTCCTGGCAAAGAGGTGAATACGACGACGTGGAAAGGCGAATGAAAGTAAAGAATATCAAAGTAATACTCAATAATCTTGAAGAAATACGCTTGACAATTTACATTTTACGTATATAATATCAAGAATATTAAGAAGTGCTTGGCCCTCTCTACTCTCTACTCTCTACACTTGCAAGCATTAGACACAATACCAACATCCGTCCGCTGCATGGACTACCCGATAAAGGAGGTGGAGCATGAAACCATCCATGAGTAAATGCCCGGTTTGTGGAAGTGAACTTACTGTTATCCGCTTGCACTGCGATTCGTGCGACACCAGCCTCGAAGGACGTTTCGCCAACAGTGTCCTGCCGGGGTTGAACGAGGATCAGTTGGACTTTGTTGAGACATTCATCCGTTGCGAGGGCAAGATCACCCGCATGGAAGGTGAGCTGAGACTGTCTTACCCGACCATTCGCAATCGCCTGCATGAAGTCATCCGCGCTATGGGCTACGAGCCAGGCAGGGATGAAGAAGAGCCTGAAATCTCGGACGAGAAACGGCGCAGCATCCTTGAAGAATTAGATGCCGGCCAGATTTCCGCAGATGAGGCCATGCGTCTCTTGCATGGTAAAGAGGAGTGACCATGAAACAACAGACCATAACTGTCGGCCCGGCGCCGGAAGTGGCGCTGCAAGCCATCCCCGGTGACTTGCGTGTGGCCGGTTGGGAGCGAGCGGAGATCATGGCCAAGACAGATGGCGATATGCTGAACATCACGGCAGATGGCGAGCGGATCAATGTTTCCTGTGACGAAAATTTGATCTTGTATTTGCCGCGCCAGGCCAGCCTCCAAGTTGAGAATGTGGCCGGGGATGCCAGCCTGCAAGCCTTGAGCGGAGCGGTCAATCTTGGACCCGTGGCCGGCGACCTCAGCCTGAACGATATCGGCGCTGCGACTCTGGGAACGATCGCCGGAGACGCCTCCTTGCGCAACATTGGCGGCTTGAGCGCCGAACAGATTAGCGGCGATTTCGCCCTGCGCGGCGGACGCGGCGACTGTGCGATTGCTACCATCGGCGGCGACGCTTCCTTCCGCGATGTCGAGGGTGCGGTGACCGTCGAGAACATCGGCTCGGACCTGTTCTTGCGCAACGCGCGCGGCAGCGTGGTCGCCACCGCGGGGGCAGACGCGACTCTCTACCTGGAACCCCTGCCAGGGAAAGAATATCATATCATCGCGGGCGATGACCTGCTCCTGCGCCTGCCGCTGGACGCGGACGTCGAATTGAACCTTACCGCTGGTTCGCCAGAGTCCATTCATGTTGATTTCCCCGGCCTCGAGCTGGACGAGGAAAACCCCACACAGACCATCACCCTGGGCAGCGGCGCGGCCAGGATGTTCTTGATGGCCGGCGACGAACTGATCGTCACCAGCAAGGCCGAAAAATGGGACTCGGCCGCCGATTTTGGCGTTGGGATGGGAGATACTTCCACTTGGGGGATCCCGCCCATCCCTCCGATTCCTCCGATCCCGGCGGATCTCTCCGAGCGCATCAACCGCCGTGTGCAGGCCGCGATGGAACGCGCCCATTCGCGCACAGAAGCGGCCTCGCGCCGGGCGGAAGTAAAAATCGCGGCGGCCATGCGTCGCGCCGAGACCAAAGCGCGCGCTCATCGTCCGCATGGGAGATTCGAGGGGAGAGTCGTAATTGGGGGGGCTGAAGTATTCAGATTCTCCGGCCAGAAACCCACCGAACGTGGCGAGCCGGTCAGCGACGAAGAGCGGCTGACGATCCTGAAAATGCTTCAGGAGAAGAAAATCTCGCTCGATGAGGCCGAGAAGCTGCTGGCAGCTTTGGAAAGCAAGTGACATTGTCTTTTCCTCCCCCTTCCCCCCTCTCCTATGAGGAGAGGGGACGGGGGTGAGGTTAAGGAGGAGAATGTTATGACTGACCAGGAACGCTCCCAGGTTTTGAAGATGATCGCAGAAGGCAAGATTACCCCGCAAGAGGGACTGCGCCTGATGCAGACCCTTGAGGAGACTCATGCCGAGGATAAGGGCCAAGCTGTCGAAACGGAAACAGGTGAAAAGTCCGGCCGCGAGGCGTCCGCTCTGAATGTTGACCCGCGCATCGCCGGCGTTAAATCCACCGCCCGCCGTCTCTGGCAAATCCCACTGTGGATCGGCGTCAGCCTCACCGTTTTGAGCGCCGCGGGTATGTACTGGATCATGCAGGGGTTGGGGACAAATTTCTGGTTCTACTGTCTGACTCTGCCGCTGCTGCTGGGTGTGGGCGTCATCGCCGCAGCCGTGGGCAGCCAGAAGGCGCGCTGGATTTTTGTGGACGTTCAGCAAAAGCCCGGCGACCACCCGCAGCGCATTTTTCTGGGCTTCCCCCTGCCGCTGAAACTCACCGCCTGGTGCTTGCGAAATTTCGGGCATTACATCCCCAGCCTGGGGAAAACCAATATAGACGAGGTCATCCAGGTGATCGAGAGCGGCTTTTCCGGTGACGAGCCGCTGATCGTAAACGTTGATGAAGGCGACGAAGGCGAGCGCGTCCGGGTCTTCATTGGGTAGCCAGCGAGGGCACACCTTTGTGACAATATCCACTCCATCTGAGAGAGTAAAAAAAGCGCCCTTGCTCAGCAGGCTGCTCCTGCTCTTTCTGCTGGCGATGATCCTGGCAAATATCGGCGGGATGATGTACGGGCCGTTGATGCCGTTGTACCTGAAGGAATTGAATGCCAGTGTGGGGCAAATTGGTCTGTTCTTCACACTTTCGCAAATCATCCCGTTGGCGCTGCAAATCCTGGGCGGCTGGATCTCGGATTCGCTTGGCCGTCTGCGCGCGATTGCAATTGGCAGTGTCGTCGGGATTTTTACATACCTCGCCCTCATTCTGGCCCCTACCTGGCAGTGGCTGCTACTGGCAGCGGGTTTTCAGGCGATCACGGGCGCGCTGGTCGGGCCGAGCTTTGATGCTTTCATCGCCGAACATTCCAGCGACGAGAATCGCGCCAGGGTATTCGGCATTTCACAGGCGATATTCATGATCGTGGGAGTGGTTGGCCCTGTCCTGGGAGGCTGGCTGGCGGATTCCTTTGGTTTCAAGGTGATGTTGATGATTGCCGGGGGAGCTTACTTCGTCGCGACCATCCTCCGGGTCAGTATGGCACGCGAAGCCTCCAAAGGCAGCGAAGCCCACCCGCAGGTTCTCTCGTGGGGCGGCCTCAAGTCCAACCTTGGGACGATGTTTGGGTTACTGATTTCCGGCGGCGTGGTTACCTGGATCCTGATCACCGACGGTGTGCGCGATACTTCGTTTGCCTTATCAATGAACCTCTTTCCGCTCTATATGGAACAAGTCGGCGGATTGAATCTGAAACAAATTGGCCTGATGAACAGCGTCTTTGGGTTGTTCATGATGCTGTTCACCATTCCCGGCGGCTGGCTGGCAGACAAGAAGGGCGAACGCGTTGGCATCGCCTCCGGATTCCTCTTCGTTGGAACGGCGCTGGCGATGCTGGTGTACATGCCGACTACGAATATCTGGCTATATATGACTGGCTGGGCGGTTGCCGGACTCGGTGTAGGGTTGCTGACCCCGGCTTACCAATCGCTGATCAGCAAGGCCGTCCCAAAGGAGGTGCGCGGCACAGCCTTTGGGTTGTTCAGCACCAGCCTGGGTCTGGTCTCGCTGCCGGCGCCGTGGATTGGCGCACAAATGTGGGAGAGAGTCAACCCGCGCTTGCCTTTTACCATCACAGCGATTGTGTCAATACTTACGATTATTCCCACCTGGTTGAAGTTCAAGTTGCCGAAAGAGGCTAATGGCAATCAGGCTGAAGGAAAGATAGAAAAGTAATTTCTCTACAATTATGGAGGTGTTACAATGGCGACCACAGAAGAACGAATGAAGATCTTGAAGATGATCGAAGAAGGCAAATTGTCCGCCGAAGAAGGAACGAAGTTACTCTCCGCCCTGAGCGCGGGTCAGGGCAGGGCGGCTTCGGGCGCGCCTGGCGGAGTCGGTGCGGCGCGCTGGCTGCGCGTGCGCGTCACCGACGTGAATAGCGGGCGCTCAAAGGCTACGGTGCAGATCCCCATCAGCCTGATTGATGCCGGTATGAAGA
This sequence comes from uncultured Chloroflexus sp., assembly GCA_964618215.1. Classification (GTDB taxonomy): domain Bacteria; phylum Chloroflexota; class Anaerolineae; order Anaerolineales; family Villigracilaceae; genus CG2-30-58-95. The sequence goes on along the minus strand of CAZTZE010000005.1, from coordinate 78,447 downwards.
TCGGCGCGCACTTCGCGCCTGAAGTGGCAGGCGTGGATATGACCGAGATCATGACCGCCCTGCGCTCCGGCATGACCGGCAAGATCATTGACGTGGTGGACGACGAAGACGGCGAACACGTCGAGATATTTGTAGAATAAATTCGGCTCTTTGGGATTTTCCGTGATTCGTACACGGATTGCACGGATTGCACGGATTGCACGGAGAAAACATTTAAAAATCCGTGTTTTTTTCGTGTTTTTTTCGTGTTTGTCCGTGTAATCCGTGTCCAAAAGGGTTTAATCACGGCGATCCCCAACGAGTCATAATTTCACATCATAGGAGAGAATAACTCAATGCAGAAGACAACCAAAGCACCCAGCGGTATGTTTGGTTTCACGATCGTCTGGCTGGGCCAGATCATCTCAGTGCTGGCCTCCAGTATGACCGGCTTCGGCCTGACCATCTGGATGTACCAGCAAACCCAGAGCGCCACGGCCATGGGCCTGATGCATGTGGCTTTCATCACCCCCTTCCTGCTGCTCTCGCCTTTCGCCGGGGTGATGGTGGACCGCTATAACCGTAAAATGATGATGATGGTCAGTGACCTGGCCGCGGGTCTCTCCACGGTGGCCCTGCTGGCCCTCTTCGCCACCGGTCACATGCAATATTGGTATCTTTACATCGCCCAAATCATCAACGGCATTGGCAACACCTTCCAATGGCCGGCCTATTCGGCAGCCATCAGCACGATGGTGTCAAAAGAGCAGTACGGGCGCGCCAACGGCATGATGTCGCTGGTCGAGGCCGGGCCGGGAGTTTTGGCGCCCCTCCTGGCCGGAGCGTTGCTGCCCATCGTCAAACTGACCGGCATCATGATCTTTGACGTGGTGACGTTCCTGCTCGCCATCGGCGCACTATTGATTGTCTTTGTACCGCAGCCGCCGCGCACCGAGGAAGGCCAGAAAGGCCGCGGTAACATCTGGAAGGAATCCGCCTATGGCTTCCAGTACATTTTCGCCCGTCCCAGTCTGCTTGGCCTGCAACTGGTCTTCTTCGTCGGCAACTTGTTCGCTGGCATTGGCTGGACGGTCTTTGCCCCGATGATCCTGGCGCGGACCGATAGCAACAGCCTGATCTTCGGCTCGGTGCAGACCGCCGGGGCCATCGGCGGCGTGATCGGAGGCGTGATGATGAGCGCCTGGGGCGGCTTCAAGCGCCGCGTTCACGGTGTGCTGGCCGGCTGGATCATGAGCGGCTTGTTCTTCGCCATGCTCGGCCTTGGCAACGGGCTGCCGATGTGGATTCCTTTCATGGTTCTGTCAGCCATGGTTGGCCCGCTCGTCAATACTTCGAATCAATCCATCTGGCAGTCCAAAGTCGCCCCCGACGTGCAAGGGCGCGTCTTCTCTGCCCGCCGTCTGATTGCCTGGTTCTCTCAGCCTATCGCCCCCATCATCGCCGGGACATTGGCAGACTTTGTATTGGAACCGGCGATGAAGACCCAGAGCGGCCTGGCCAACATGTTCGGATGGCTCTTCGGTAACGGACCCGGATCCGGGATGGGCTTACTGGTATTTTTCACCGGCCTGGGCGCGGCGCTGGTCGGGCTGGCGGGCTACTTCGTCCCGGTTATTCGGAATGCCGAATCCATCCTTCCGGATCACGACCAGTTGAAGAGGGTGGAGGAGGCGGCAGCCGGGTAACGTCGAACGACGAATGACAGTTCCGCCCAGGGGACGACCCGCAGCCAGCCATTGACTTATCCTTTATCGGTGATTACAATGTGACTACTCACAAAGAGCGAGGCGACCATGAACACAGTCAAGACTCAGATCATCAAGATCGGCAACTCACGCGGCATTCGTATCCCGAAGCTGCTGATAGAGCATGTGGGGCTAGGCAGTGAAGCGGAAATCACCGTTGAACGTGATCGGCTGATCATCCGCCCCACTGCGCGCCCGCGCACTGGTTGGGAAGAGCAATTCCGCGCGATGGCAGAACGCGGCGATGACCGTATGCTCGATGAACCTTTACCCACCCATTGGGAGGGGAGCGAGTGGACATGGTAGTCAATCGCTTCGATGTCTACCTGGTCAACCTCGATCCAACCATTGGCAGTGAAATCCGCAAAACGCGTCCCTGTCTGGTTATCTCGCCGAATGAGATCAATCGGCACATCGCGACGGTGATCGTTGCGCCGATGACCAGCCAGGGGCAGCCCTATCCAACGCGTGTGGCCTGTCACTTCGAGGGCAAGGATGGTCAGATCGTACTCGACCAAATACGGACCGTGGATAAGACCCGGCTGGTCAAAAGGTTGGGCCGCATCAGCCAATCCACGCAAGGGGCGGTCCTGGCGCTGCTGGCCGAGATGTTCGCTGAATAAAGATGTCCCCCAGTTGTGTTGGCGAGATGGCCGTTCGATTTCGCTCCCTGGCCTAACCGCCACCGTTCGTGCCGCGAGCATCGGCGGCACGCCGGTGCGAGACGGCAGGGCAGGCATCCTGCTAAGAGGATGTGATAAAAAAGGCGGACCTATGCGTCCGCCCTTTTTTGTTTTTCCAGTCCATACGATTCAGCGAGTCGGCAAGTCGGCAATCAGCGAATGGGTGACTCGCCGAATCGTTGACTCGCTGATTCTAAAAACCAGCGCACTGTATCCGCAACCGACTCGTACACCTTGCGCGGGCGGTAGCCCAACTCACGGCTCGCCTTGGCGTGGCTGATATCCGAATTGCTCTGCAGCACCTCCAGCGAATAGGGCGTGAAGCGCGGCCGGGCTTTGCTCCAGCGGTAGTAGTAAGGCGTGAATTTTGCCGTAAACTCTGCCAGGCTGAAAGGAATCTTGATGCTGGTGAAGGCCTTGCCGGTTACTTCGCGCACCGTCTCGAGCAGGTAGCGCACCGAAATCTTCTGCCCGGATAAGATATAACTCTCACCGGCGCGGCCCTTCTCCTCGGCCAGGATCATGCCATCCACCACGTCGCGCACATCCACAAAATCATACGCGCCGTCCACGTAGGGCGAGGTCCTGCCCAAGGCTGCGTCCAGGATGACGCTGCCCATCTCGGAGCGGCGGAAATCGTACGGGCCGATGACGCCGGTCGGGCAGACGATGATCGCCTTCAGTCCCTCCTGCGCCGCTTTCTGGACCTCGAGGCTGGCTTCCGCTTTCGAACGGTCGTACGTCCCGTAGGGGTTGTTCGGATCGAAGGGCAGGGATTCGTCAATCACCTTGCCATGCGGCGCGCGGCGGATGGCGTGGATCGAGCTGGTGTAGATCAGCCGCCGGATATCATTTCGCCGCGCCGCCTCCAGCACATTGCGCGTCCCTTCCACGTTGACGCGCCAGACGAACGGATTTTGCCCGGGCATGATCGAAATTATGCCGGCCAGGTGATAGACTTCGTCCACGCCGCGGAAGGCGACTTTCAGGCTTTCGGGGTCAAGCACGTCGCCTTCGACGGATTCCACCTCCAGTCCCCTGAGTGGGCTGGTGTCCTCGTCGCGCCAGATTAGCGCACGGACTTTCTTGCCTTGTTCGAGCAGTTTGCGCACCAGAACATTGCCAATGTGTCCGGTCGCGCCGGTAACTAAAATCATGGTTTCTCACTTTCACCTCTGCCCCCGGTGTTGGGGGAGGGGAAGGGGTGGGGGTTACGCCAACCCATTCATCAATATTTTCATGCTCTCTTCCGCTGCCTTTTGCCAGTCAGCGCCCTGCGGATCGAGCACCCCTTGCAGTACCAGTCCGACCGCCAGCGAGAGAATGACCTGCGCCGCGGCCTGCGCATCCACCGGCTTGAACGAGCCTTCAGCGATGCCCTGCTCGATCAAACCGGCAAAATAATCACGATAATGGCGATAGGGCGCAATTGTATTTTTCCACACGGTCTCGTCGCGGCTGGCTTGTAACCAAAATTCCAAAAACATCGTCAGACGCTCATCCGCGGCGGCGAAAATGGCCGGCAGCGTGTTGGTCATATGAATCAGCCTCTGCGGGACGGTACCCTGGCGCGCCTCTTCCAGCCCGGCGTCAATCGTTTTCAGCCAGCCGTCGAGCAGGGCCAGAAAGACTGCCTGCTTGGTGGGGAAATGATGATAGAACGCGCCCTTGCTCACGCCGGCCTCGGCGCAGATTTCATCCACGCTAGCGGCATCGTATCCGGCGACTGCAAAGCGCCGCACGGCGGCATCCAGGATGCGGGCGCGTGTCTCTTCGCTGCGTTGCTGCATAAATTCTCCTGAGTCCCCTCTCCCTTCGGGAGAGGGTTAAGGTGAGGGCGGAAATATAAACATACCGACTAGTTGGTATGTTTATATCCCTATTTAATTGCACTGTCAAGGGTGGATGATCTCCCTCCTGAGGGTGGTTTTTGAGGACGACGCAAGAAATTAACCGCGAGCCAACGAAACCTCCCGCAGTTGAAAAATCCTGCGGGAGGTTGTTGCGAACGAAGTGCGGGCTTCAATCCACTGTCTTAGAGTTTTCTGGCTGTGATCGTTGCCGAGAAAATTGTGCCTTTGATCGCTTCCGCCTCCACAAATTCACTCGCATCGCCTTTCGGCTGGACTTTGACCTCGGTGAAACCAGCTTCGCTCAGCCCGCGCGTATAGTCTTTCACATCCAGCGCGCCGGCCACGCACGCGCCCCAGGCTTCCATATCTATTCGCACGGATTCGGGGAGCGGGCCGTCCGTGACGATGTCCGAAACGGCAACGCGCCCACCGGGTTTCCCCGAGGCGAGGTCGGGACTTCGGAGCACGCGGAACATCTCGCGGAAAACCTGCGGTTTATCCGGCGAGAGGTTGATGACGCAATTGGAAATAACCACATCCACGCTTGATTCTTCGACCGGCATGTTTTCTAAATACCCCTGGCGGAACTCGACGTTGGTGGCACCGAGACGGGCCGCGCTGGATTTTGCTCGCTCGATCATCTCTGGCGTCATGTCCACGCCGATGACGCGGCCACTCGCGCCGACTTTCTTCGCGGCGAGAAAACAATCCAGCCCGCCGCCGGAACCCAGATCGAGCACAGTTTCGCCGGGTTTGAGATCGGCCAGGGTGATAGGATCGCCGCAGCCGAGAGTGAAATTAGCGACCTCGCCGGGGACTGCGGTGAGCAGTTCCTCGGGGTAGAGCAGGTTGTTTCCATCGCCGCAGCAGGTACTACAGCTGCGGGCATATCCGGCGTAGCGTTCGCGTACGGCTTCGTGAATGGGGGTGACGGTTTTGGTCATGGGGCCTCCTGTCGTATAGAAGATTGTCTATCAATTTTGACTGAGAGGAACCCGGTTTCTCCGAGAAACCGGGTTCCTCATGGAATTGTATTTCTCACCGCTTCGGTCATCTCAGTCTCCGGTGCGAACTTGAACATCAATTGACCGCAGCAGAATGCCACTTTTTCCTGATTAAGGCTATAAAAGGTCTGCTTGCCCTCTTCACGCGCATTGACCAGCCCGGCCTCGCGCAGGATGGCCAGGTGGTGCGAGACGGTCGGCTGGGTGACATGGATCTGCTCGACGATCTCATTGACCGAGAGCCATTTGCAGCAAACCAGATTCATGATCTTCTGGCGGGTCTCATCGGCGAGAGCTTTGGCAAAGAGGACGGGGTTTGTTTTCATAGATGCTTATCTATTTGAATATTATATCGAAGATTGTCTATTCGTCAAGAGTTGGGTCGCTTGGGCCAATGGTTCCTTTCGCGTCAGAAGATGTTCGGTAGAAAAATTAAATACAAAATGCGCCCAGCGCGGGCGCATTTTTATCCAGGCGATCATCTATTCACCAGTTTCGGGCTTTTTCTTTTCAGCCACAGCTTCCTTGGTCGCGCTTTTTTCTACCTTCTCTTCCTTATCTTCCGAGGTCTTGTTCGACTGCCCGGAAGGGGAATGATGGTCGGTGGAGTAAAACCCCGAGCCTTTGAAGACGATCCCCACCGGCGTGTAGACTTTATGTAGGCTTTTCTTGCCACATTCTGGACAACGTGCCAACGGCTGGTCGCTGAACTTCTGCTGCTGGTCGAACTGCACGCCACAAGTTCCGCAACGATATGTATAAACAGGCATACTTTCCTCAAACTTCCTATGAAATGACGGCGGAATTATAGCGCACTTGGTGATGGGTGGCAAGAGGAGAATTTGGACGGATTTTCCCGTTAAGCTTGGTAAAACGCTTGACTTTTTCAGATTTGTGTTATAATTAGAACATACGTTCTATTTTATATCTTCGGCAAACAGCGATCCTATGACTTCCACCACTCTCTTTACTCTGGCCTCGCAGGCCTCCCAGGAACCCCAGCCCGAACTTGCACAGGCCGGGCCATCCACCCGCGCGCCAGGTTTGCCCGTTCTCGAAGAGGCGCAAGCGACCCTGAAATCTCTCCCGCCGGGTAGCCTTCGGCAGGAGACACTCATGCTCGGCACGGCAGCGGATGGCTTGCCAGTCCTGCTTAACCTGTATGAACTGGCCCCCAGTCCTATCCTGGTGGTGGGCGATCGGGGCAGCGGCAAGACGGCGCTTTTACAACTGTTGGCGCGCAGCGTTGATTTCTGCGCAGCACCTACTCGGTCGCAGGATCCGGGTGATGTCCAGTTCGGTGTGGTGAGCAACTTCGTAGATGAATGGAGCAGCCTGGATGCATCTGCCGCCAGCATGGGTATCTGGCCAGCTTTTCACAGCTCGGCCCAAGGGTTTATTCACAACATGCTGACCTGGGCTGATCGTCCGCATCACGGGCGGCAGGTACTGATCTTGCTGCTCGACGACCTGGCTTCGATGGTAAACGCCAGTTACGAAGCCCAACAGGACTTGCGTTGGTTGCTTCTCCACGGTGCGGATAAGCGCGTCTGGACAGTGGCGACGCTCAACACCTTACGCGCCACACGTCTGCGCCCCTGGCTGGGATTGTTCCGCACGCACATCTTTGGCTTCATCCACCAACCAGCTTTAGCCCAAACGCTCACAGGCGATGCGCAAGCCGATCTGGCCTCCATGCTCCCGGGACTGGAGTTCAGCCTGAAACAAGAGAACGGCTGGCTTCAATTCCCGATCCCGGCGATTAATTCGTAGGAGATTGATATGAACGTTGGTATGCTCTGGTTTGACAACGACCCCCGCACCGCGCTGACAGTCAAAGTCGAGCGCGCTGCGGATTATTACCGGCAGAAATATGGCCACATCCCCGACCTGTGTCTCGTGAACCGAGGCATGTTAGCCGAACCTTTGCTCAAGGCTGGTAAGATCTCCGTTCGCCCAAGCCGTCTGGTGCTCCCCGGCCACCTTTGGATCGGCGTGGAAGAAAAGAACTAATTCTCCCCCGCCGACCCACAGGGTGCTTCGCGAAGGCCTACTCGGTCGCAACGACAAGTGCGATGGCGTGTGTCCTGCTGTGACTCAGGCTGACCGACCAATTGGTCAGCCTGAGTTCTTTGGCGATCCTTTCAGCTCGATCGTGCAGAATGACGGCTGGCGCCTCGTATTCCCCCCCGTGGATTTCTATCTCCTGCCAGGACACCGGCCCGATACCTGTCCCCAGAGCCTTCGAGACAGCCTCCTTGGCCGCGAACCGTGCCGCCAGCGATTCGCCTTTCCCGGCGCAGTATTCGAGTTCTGCAGGCGTGAAGATACGCGTCAAGAAGCGCTCGCCGTGGCGGTCTACCGCCGCACGCAGGCGGTCTATTTCGATGAGGTCAATTCCAGTGCGTAGAATCATTATGGCCCCGCGATCGAAATTGCCAGCCTATCAGAATGGAAGAACTTGCGCGCGGTCAGCAAAACTTCATCCGGTGTCACGGCGCGCACCAGGTCTGCAAAGCGACGGTAATAATCCAGTCCCAAGTCAAAGCGTTCGATGTTCAACAAAGCACCGGCGACACCCGCGTTGGATTCCAATGAAAGCGGCAGGCGCCCGATAAAATTGGCCTGGCTATCTGCAAGTTCCTCCGCCGTGACCCCCTTCTCGATGAAACGGGCGATCTCGCCGCGGATCAAGTCGGACGCCTTTTCGAGGTTGCCGGGGTTGACCCCCGCGCTGATCTCCCATGAGCCAGGGCCGATGCCGGCGTGGAGTGAGGAATAAGCGTAGTATGCCAGGCCGGATTTCTCGCGCACCACATCCCCGATACGCCCCATCATACCGAACTGGCCGAGCACAGAGTTGCCCAGCGAGGCGGGGAGATATTCAGGGTCTCGGCGTGCCGGGCCGGAGGCCCCGATGACGAGGTCGGACTGGGATTTTCCAGCGATGGTCACGCGACGGGCGAGGGTCTCTTTCATGGGCGTCAGGGGCGGTAAAGGAGGAGAATCTGGCTGCCCGCCATTATTCCAATCACCCAGCACGCGTTGCACCTGTTCCATGGCTCCCTGCGGTTCGACCGCGCCGACGATGGCAATGACCATGCCGCGCGGCCCGTAATACTGGCGATGGAAATCTACCAGATCTTGGCGGCGGATGGCTTGGATCGTCTCCGGGAAGCCGTCTTCCGGGCGGCCGTAGGGATGACCGGCGAAGAGGATCTGGTCGAAGGTCAGGGCGGCCATGTCGGCCGTATCCTGGGCGCGGATGGCCAGTCCGGTCAGCAATTGGGCGCGCAGCTTCTCGACCTGCTCAGATGGGAAGGCCGGCTGGCGGACGACTTCGGCCAGGGTGTTGAGCAGCAGGGGCAGGTCTTCGGCCAGGGAGCGGCCGCTGAAACCGGCTGTGTGCGCTCCGGCGCTGAAAGACAGGCTCGCCCCGCAAGATTCAAGCGCATTGTAGATTTGCTGGAAGTCCCGCAGCGTGCTGCCATGCATAAGCGCCGAGGCGGTAAAATCAGCCAGCCCGAGTTTCTCGTCCGTGTCGAAGAGGCTGCCAGATTGGATGTAGCCGCTGATCACGACCGACGGGCTGTTGAAGTTGGCCCGGGTGAGGAGAAAGATGCCGTTGGCTAAGGGGGAACGCGTTATGTCATCCGGGCCAGGCAGAGAAGAACTCGATGGTGAAGTTACGTGATGGTAGCCTGCAATCTGGCTATCATAATGCGTGAAACGTGAAACGTAATTACGTTTTACGTTTTTCGTTTTACTCGTTACGTTTTGCGTTTTACTCATGCCCCACCTCCGCTCCGGTCGGGATGTAGGTTCCAACGATCCGGTTCTGCGGTCGAAGGAATTTTTGTGCGGCGCGCTGCACCTCAGACGGTGTGACAGCCGCCAGCTTGTCCAGGTAATCGAGGAACCAATCGTAAGTGGCGAACATCTCGGCATGACCCAGCCAGAAAGCCTGATTGGTGATGTTCTCGCTACCGTAGGCGAACAAGGCGCGCGCCTGTTTGATGGCGCGGGCGACCTCGGCAGCCGGGACGAGCTCATTCTGAACGCGTTTGATCTCGTCGTCGAAAGCCGATAAGACTTCCTCGGCTTTCCTCTGCGGGTCTGCCCCCGAACTACCGGGGTGGACGGTGATCATGACAGTGTACAAGAACGGGTCAATGGTTGTGGCGGCGCTGCCGCCGATGGCTACTGCCAGTTCCTTCTCCACCAGGGCGCGGTAGAGGCGCGAGGTCTTGTTGGAAACGCCCCCACCACCGAACATGTTCAGGCTGCTTGGGCCGGTCAGAAGACTATCCAGGACGGTCAGCGGGAAGAAATCCGGGTCGCAGCCAGATGGGGCGTGGTAGCAAACCTCGATGTAGGTTGTCTCGCCAGGGCCTTCGATAGAAAGACGGTGTTCACCGTTTTGCGGCGGCTCGGGGCGATCCAGGCGGGGGGGTGTTGCTCCAGCCGGGATCGGTTCAAAAAGCTCGCGGATACGTTTGAGCATCCTCTCGGTTTCGAAATCGCCGGCCAGAGCCACAACCGCGTTGTTGGGCAGGTAGTAGCTGCGATAATGCTGGTAGAGATCCTCGCGGCTTATCGTCTTCAGGTCAACCAAGTCTCCGATGATTTCATGGTGATAAGGATGGACGCGAAAGGCAGCCGCCTGTACGGCTTCGCCGAGCAGGAAGAGAGGTTCATTCTGACTGCCTTCGCGTTCAGAGATGATCACCGTCCGTTCGGAGGCCACCTCCTCAGGGTCGAAGGCGCTGTTGACCATCCGGTCGGCCTCCAGGCGCAATGCCAAATCAATCTTATCACCCGGCATGGTCTCGAAATATGTCGTCCAGTCCATGAAGGTGAAGGCATTCCAAACACCCCCCTCGCGGGAGATGGCTTTATCCAATATGGAAGCTGGGAACTGGGGCGTCCCCTTGAACTGCATGTGTTCGACCCAATGGGATATTCCGGTGTGACCGGAGGCTTCATCCCTGGAGCCGGCGCGGTACCAGACCCAACTGCTGGTGATGGGTGCGGTGTGGATCTCTTTCAAAAGAACTTGTAAACCGTTGGCAAGCGTGGTTCGTTGAATAGGGTCGGGCATAAAACCTCCAAAGGCGGCTATTGTATCAGTTAAACTATAGCATAGAGTGGCAAAATATGCACCGTGTGCACGCAAAGGTTGTCAGCAACATAAACTCCAGCCGCCGTCCTCGGCGGCGTTTTGAGCGTAAATCTTGCGCCGAGGACGGCGCAAGGAACCATCTGCCTGACATGTTTTGCGTGCACACTATGCACCGAACTTTTGTACTTGCCTGACAGGTTTTATAAGACTATAATCTATGCCGCATGAAAGGAAATAGTGTTATGGATGAACCAAAATATATTGTCGCCGTGATCGGGGCAGGCCCCGCCGGCCTTTACGCGGCTCGGAAACTTGCAGAAAATGGCGCTCGTGTGGCCTTGTTTAATCGGGATATAAAGCCGGGTGGATTGGCTGAATATGGCATTTATCCCGATAAAGCAAAGATGAAATCAGGCTTGCAAAATCAATTCCACCAGATTTTGGATTCGCCCCGGATAGATTATTTTGGCAATATCACGGTGTGTTGCGGTGGAAATATCGTCCTCGAGGATTTAATGGATTCTGGGATTCAAGCTGTACTGGTTACGACCGGGGCGCAAGGCACAAAATGGGTACGCCTGCCCGGCGAGAACCTGCCGGGTGTGTACCATGCCAAGAACATTGTCTTTCATTACAACCTGCTGCCCCCCTTCAGTCAAAAGAAGTACCTCATTGGACGCAAGGTGGCTTTGGTCGGTGGGGGGAATGTGATGATGGATATCGCCCATTACCTCGTCCGCGAGAAAAAGGTGGACGAGGTCATCGCGGTGCTGCGGCGCGGTCCGGCCGAGGTGAAATTCGCTAAAAAAGAGCTGGAAGCCGTGGCCCGCAATCTGGATTTGAGCGCCCTGGATGCAGAGTTCCAACGCGTAGCCGTGCACATGGAAAAAGTAGGACAAGATGTGGCGGCCGCCAAAGAGGCCTTGCTTTCCTCTTTACCCAAGGCGCTCGAACCAGTTTCGGACACGCGCCTGCGCTTTGAATTTCTGGCCTCACCGGTAAGAATCTTAGGCGACTGGTTCAATGGCATCAGCGCATTGAAAGTAGAAGACAATACATTGGCGATTTCCGATGGCAACTTCAAGGCAGTCGGCTTGGGTCTCACGCGCCAGATCGAGGCGGATACTGTCATTTTTGCGATTGGCGATAGTGTGGATAAGGATTTTTGTCTGCCGGTATACAACAACGGTTACGTTACAGTTTCTGAGCCTCGTTTTCCGATTGACGGAGTATCATACGAGGCCTTTGACCCGGATAGCGGAAAACCGCTGGAAAAAGTATTTCTGGCAGGTTGGGCGCGCCAAGCCAGCACCGGTCTGGTGGGCATAGCCCGCAAAGATGGCGAGAACGCCGCACAGGCAATTCTTCAATTCCTGCAAGCTCAACCGGCGATGCGGGACGTGGAAAACGTCTTCGAGAAGTTCGCGCAGCGACTGGAGGAGACGCATGTACATGTAATCTCGAAGAATCGGCTGGCACGGTTGGAAGAGGCCGAACGCGCCGAAAGCCAAAAACGTGGCGGAGAAGCATTCAAATTCTCCACGAACGAAGATATGTTCACGGCAATGGGGTTTTGATAAGGTGGAATAATTCCGCCCCGGTGGGGTGGAAAAAGATCCAGCTCAGATAATATATCGGCCTCAGGTTGAGATATATTCCCTCAGGCTATGTTCTACCGCGTACGCGGCGGCTTCGGCGCGGTTACTCACCCCAAGTTTGGAGAGAATGCTGCTGACGTAATTGCGCACCGTGCCCTCCCCCAGGAAGAGATTTTTGGCGATCTCCCGGTTGGTCTTGCCTTCGGAGACCAGGAGCAGCACGTGTTTTTCCTGCTGGCTGAGATGCGCGAAGGCAGAGGCCTCTTCCTCTCTCACTGCCCGGCGCACTTCCTGGAAGACGCGCTGCGTAACGGCCGGGTCGAGCAAGGCCTCGCCGCGGCCGACGGCCTCGATGGCCCGCACCAGATCCTCACCGCCGATCTGCTTCAAGACATAACCGGATGCCCCGGCGCGAATGGACGAAAATAACATTTCGTCCTCGGCATACGAGGTCAACATGATGACTTTCGTATCCGGGAAGCGGCGGGTGATCTCCTCGCAGGCTTCGATCCCGGAAGAACCGGGCAGGCGGATATCCATCACCACCACATCTGGCTGCGTGTTGCTGACCATTTCGAGGGCTTCGCGGGCCGTGGCGGCTTCGGCTACCACGTCGAATTGCGGATGGCGTTCGAGCAGGGCTTTTAATCCCAACCGGACTACTTCATGATCATCTACTAGAAGAATGCGTTGCTTGCTCATGCGGGACACTACCTCTCTGCTGAGAGTATATTCGAGAGTGGCTTGTCTGGCAAGGACAGAAAAACGGCCATTATTCTTCTTGTTCCCGGCGGAAATCCACGAAGCGATATCCCACACCGCGTTCGGTCAGGATATATTTCGGGTTGGCCGGGTCTTTCTCCAATTTCTGGCGCAGATAATTGATGTATAAACGGACATAGTGCGGCTCATCGCGATACTCGTAACCCCAGACTTTCGCCAGCAACTGGTCGTGTGAGATCACCCAACCTGCGTTCTGCACCAGTTGGAAGAGCATGCGGTATTCTGTGGGGCGTAATTTGACGATCTTGCCTTCGAGCCAGATTTCGCGCCGGTCGAAATCCATCTTCAGACGCTCGTCTATCTGGATCAAACCGTGCATGCTGCCAGAGAGGCTCTCGCTGCGTCGCAGGACGGCCTTGACGCGGCTGACCATTTCGCGCGGACTGAATGGCTTGGTGATGTAATCGTCCGCGCCCAGTTCCAGGCCGCGCACGCGGTCATCTTCCTCGCCTTTGGCGGTCAGCATGATGACCGGAACGTTGTTGCTCTCGCGGATCATTCTAAGCACTTCGAATCCATCCAGGTCTGGCATCATTACATCCAATAGGATGAGATCGGGCGTGGCGTCCCGCAGACGCTGAAGGGCTTGTTTACCGTTAAATGCTTCGCTGACGACAAAGCCATCGTGTTCCAGGTTCAGACGGATGAAGCGCACCATGCGCTCCTCGTCGTCAACGACCAGAATTTTTCGTCGTATGAGTATTTCGTCCTTCATGTATTTATTCCCTTACAAAACCGATAATTTCCTCTTCCACCTGGCTGGGCAAGACTTCGATGAAAGAAATCTGGCTGACCGGCCAGATGATGGTCACGACGCTGTTTTGCAGGTAGTGGACATCCTTGCCGTCCCGCCGTCGGGGGCTATGGATTGTGATTAACGTGTCAGTGGGGCTGGGCAGTTCGTCTACCTCGCCGACAATGGGGTCTTCGTTCGAAATGTGGACAATGACTGTTTGAGCCATATGCACCTTGCCTTACTTTTCGTCCGGGCTAAATAGAATTTGGATTTTCAACTTGCCCAGGTGGATGGTATCTCCATGCGAGAGAACATGCTCGATCTGTGGCGAAAGACGGTTCCCGTTCACGTATGTGCCGTTGGATGATCCCAGGTCCATAATCACGACCTTGTTTTTGACCCGTCTCAATATTGCGTGAAGGCGTGAAACGCCCTTATCGTAGGCTTTGTAGGGCGTCAGGTCAATATCCGGCATGATCGGCTGGCCCTCAGAGACTCTTCCCAGGGAGAACTCCATCCGCTCTGCCAGGGGTAGGATTTGCCCGCTCTCAATGAGGTGCAACGTAACGCGCTCTTCCCCGGCATCCGCCGAAGGCCTACCGGCAGATGGAGCAGGTTTTGAACCGGTTTTTTGTTTGCTATTCGAGCTGGTTTTGGTCATGGGGTCTTTCTGACGAAGACCTGACGGCAAGTCGGAACTCATGGCAGCCGCCAATTGTGCGCCGCACTGGCTGCAAAACAATGCTCCAGAAAAGTCTTTGTGCTGGCAATTCGGGCAAATAATCATGCTGGACTTTCCTTCTGCCCAGGTAAGAGCAGGGCGCGGGTACCGTATTTGATCTGTTTCTTGCCCTCTTCGGTGAACGCGTACTTGCGTTGGATGTTTTCGGCTTCCAAAAGGGCGGTGCGCGCCAAGCCTCGCTCCCCTTGCTCGATCAGGTGAATCGCCAGTCGCTGCAAACGTTGGGAGGCTTTGGTATAATCCCCGGCCGCGACCTCCAGACGAGCCTGTTCCTGGAGGCGATAAAGGGTTAGATGAGAAAGCGCTTTCAGGATTTCTTCTGGAGGCGTTTGTAATCCGGATGAATTGGCCACTGGTCGTACCAGATGGATCTGAATGGGAGGCAGGGGATAGGGCTGCGTCGGGACTGAGGCAACTAGTTCCCCCTCGAGCAAGGACACAATCTCGGTTTGGTCGCCGGGAGGTTGGAGCATGAACTCCATGAGTATTTTCAGGTCAATATCTTTCAGGATCGAGCCGAGGCGCAGCGGGCTTTCGACGTGCAGAAGCCCGGCCTCCGGTTGCAGCCGGAAGGCGTAGCGCAGGTCCACCCCCTCACTGAGCTTGAATTCCAGGGTGCTTTCTTTGGCGTAGACCTGCCACAGATTGTTGAATTTCTCAAGCAGGATGTGCTGGATATCCTGCGGCCGCGAAACGTAATGGCTGCTGCCACCCGTGAGACTGGCGAGTTCATCTAAAAAATCATCGTTCCATTCATTCCCAATGCCCAATCCACTGATGCCGATGCCGCCCTCGGCGGCTTTTTTTGCCAGCTCCAGGCACTGCTCTTCATCGCCGTAGGTGCGTCCGTCAGTAAGCAGGATGATGTGGTTGACCTGGGATTCTTTTAGACCTCGGAGCACCTCGTTATATCCGCTTTCTAATCCCTGGAAGATTTCAGTCCCGCCAGAGGTCTGGAGCATTTGGATGCGAGCTTCCAGCTTTTTCAGCTCGATATTTTCTGTGGCCGGGATGATGGTCTCGGCCCGGTCGCTGAAGGTCACGATCGAAAGAGTGTCTTCGGGACGCAAGCGCCGGAGCAACTGGATGGCGGTGGCTTTGACGACATCCATGCTCTTGCCGCGCATGGATGTCGAGCGGTCCAAGACCAGACACAGGTTGAGCGGCGGCGCCGAAGGACTACTTTCATCAACAGCGGCTGAATACTCGAGCAGGACGTAAACCAGTTGCGGCTCGCGTGTCCGTGTCACCTCTTGCCGGCTGTAGAGTATATTTTGCCGAATCAGATCGCCTTCGGCCGGCTCGGGCGGAAGTGAGGCGTCGTATTTGGCGCGCTTCTTGGGCTCCGCGAGAACCTGGTACGCCTCCTGGATCTCGAGGAAGAGTTCAGAATCCTGCGCGGAATCCGTTTTATCTGGGTGAAGGCGGCGAGCGGCGTCATAATATGCCCGCCGAATCTCTCCAGATGTGGCATCCCGTCGCAGGCTAAGAAGAGCATAGTGGTCCGATTTCTTGGACATCCTAACCAAATAATTGAACCAAAACCGCGCTGATATTATCTGGCCCGCCGGCTGCGTTTGCCGCAGCAATCAGATTTTGGCACGCCGCTTGGAGATTGGGCGATTCGCTAACAATCTGGTAAATATCCTCTTCCGGCAAGACCCCCCACAGGCCATCGCTGCACAGCAGGATGTAGCCGGGTTGCGGGAACGGAGCGGTGAAAATATCCGGCTCGAGCATCTCTCCCTGACCCAGCGCCCGGTACAGGATATTGCGCTGGGGATGGACACTGGCCTCTTGCGCGGTTATCTGGCCGAGTTCCTCCAGACGCCTGACGAGCGAGTGGTCACGGGTGAGAGCCTCAATCCGCTTATCGGGACGGAGGAGATAAGCGCGGCTGTCGCCGATGTGGGCAAAGGTCACTTGCTTGCCGAGGACAAGGGCGGCGGTGAGTGTGGTCCCGCCGCCCGGCGCGGCCTGCCGCACGGCGCGCTGTGTTTCGTCAAAAGCCATCCGCATGAGTTCCTGAAGTGACTCGTCCATCGCTTCGGATGGGTTGAGGATGGATGGAAGGAGTTTCCGCAGGACAATCCCGGCTATTGTGCGCACGGCCAAAGTACTGGCAACCTCACCGTGCTCGTGCCCACCCATCCCATCCGCAATGATATACAGGCCGAGCGGAACATTGTTGGTTTCACCACCGATCGTAATAGTGAACGAAAACAGGCTATCTTCATTATGGTCGCGTTGTTTCCCAACCGAATAACCGCAGCCGGCGCTCAATTGTTGCGGCTGATAATTTAAGCCCTTGGCCAGGGCAGCCTGGAATTGCTGATCCAGGAGTGGGGTAGTGTTCACGTTAGCCAATGAAGATTTTGACTCTTTTGAGCGTTTCTTACTTTTCCGCAGCATGTCTGGTATCTTCACTTGAAGCCTCCTTGAATTTATCAACCCGCTCAGGCTAACAGAGCGTATACGAAGTGGTCCGCAGAACCCACATAGACGATGTCATTATAGACCAAAGGAGCGCTGGTGATGGCTCCCCGGGTAGTATATTTCCAACGCAAACGGCCTGTCCGGTATTCCAGGCAATAGAGAGTACCATCTGCGGTGCCGCAATAGAGCGAATCTTTGTAGACGACCGGCGATCCGCTGACCTGGTGTTCGGTGCGGGAACGCCAGACTTCCTTTGAAGTACGCGCCTCGATGGCATAGATAAAGCCATCTGCAGATCCGGTGAAAACCAGCCCCTCGGTCAGATAAGGTGAGACGATGGAGCCTTTCCCCATGCGGAAGCGCCAGATGACCCAGCCGGCGCGCGCATCCACTGCATAAAAGCTGCTATCCAGCGAGCCGAAATAGACGACGCCTTCTTCCACCCAGGGAGAGGAGGTGACGGCCAGTTTTGCCTTGAAGCGCCACTTCAGTTCACCCCCAAAATCTACGCAATAGAATTCTCCGCTCTCGCAGCCGGCAAATACGGCATCCTGGGTCACGAAGGGCGTGGAGCGGATCGGCGCAACAGTCTCGAAACGCCAGGAGGCCCGGCCGGTCATCACATTCACCGCATGAATATGGGCGTCGTCTGAGCCAAAGAAGACGTGCCCTTCAGCGATGCGCGGCGAAGAACGCACGGGCGCCTCAGTATAATAGGTCCATAGCACTTTCCCGGAACGCGCGCTGACGACGTGCAGGCGATAGTCTTCCGAGCCGAAGTAAATATTATTTTCATAAGCAGCCGGACGGGTGACCACCCCGCCGTCGGTAGCATATTTCCATTGAAATTCACCGCTGGCGGCATTCAAGGCATATAGATTATGGTCATAGCAGCCAACGTAGATCACCCCGTTGTAATGGAGCGGTGTGCTGCGGATTTCATCTTCGCACTGGAAGGTCCAGAGAGGCTTAAGACTGCTGGATGGAATTGAGGCGGTCGTCCCAGCGATGCGGTTGAGCAAGCCTGTCTTGCGCCCGGCGGTCAGCAAGGCCTCCTTCATGGCGTCTGCGCTCGGGTAGCGATCTTCCGGGTTGTATTGGAGGGCAGTGTTGATGACGGCTTCCATTTCCGCGGAAACGGCCGGGTTGATCTTGCGCACCGGTCGTTCAGAGAAGGAGAAAGGCGGTTCCAGGCGCGGGTCGCGGCGAGTGAGAGCATGGTGCAGCGTGGCGCCCAAGGCATAAATATCCGCCAGCGGCGTCGCCTCGCCGCGATATTGTTCGGGTGGAGAATATCCCTCCGTGCCGATCATCGTCCCTTTTTGCCCCGTCTGGAAGGGTTTGGCGATGCCAAAGTCTACCAGCACGATGTGCTGGGACTGGTTGATCATCACGTTGGATGGCTTCATATCGCGGAAGATGATCGCATCCGGCTTGTGGCTATGCAGGAAACTAAGCACGTCGCATAACTCGATTGCCCAAACCAGTACTTGCTCCTCGAGCAGGAAACCCTCCGTTTGCTCGATGATCACCTCGAGGTCTTTCCCGTTGATAAATTCCAGCACCAGGTACGAGCGCTCCCCATGGGAGAAATAGTCATAAATTCTGGGAATAGATGTATGATTCAGGGTGGCCAGGATATTGGCCTCGCGCTCGAAGTTCTGGACGATCGTCTTGCGGATCAGCGGATCGGAGGCGCTGTTGATCATTTCCTTGACCGCGACCAACTTGACCACGTTCGGGAAGTGAAGGTCGCGGGCGCGATAAACCGAGCCCATGCCGCCAACCCCGATCACCTCTTGAATCACGTAGCGGTTAACGAGCGTAACCCCGGTCAGATCTCGTTGACCCGGTGTTTCGCCACTGGCGTCTTCTTTGAGTGGGTTGGTGATATTCCTTGTGTTTTCCAGACCGGCCTCCTTGTGCGCACAGAACTTGAATGAATTATAGCCACCAAAGAGGGAAATAGCAACATGTCTTTTTCATTTGGTGCATGCGCTTTCTACCCTTGCAGGGATGCCCGCTTTAGGGCAAAATACAATCCGGAGGGTCGCAATGAAAATATTGGCCGTCAGTGATCAGATTGATGAACGCATCTACACCCCGCAGGTCAAGGAGCGTTTCGGTGAGGTGGATCTCGTCATCGGCTGCGGCGATCTGGCCTACGAGTATCTTGAGTTCCTGGTTTCGGGGTTGAATAAACCCTTGTTGTACGTTCCCGGAAATCACGACCCTCTTTACCAGCCAGGCTTGCCTGATTCACGGGCGGAGGGATGTGTGTTTTTGGACCAGCAGGTGAGATGTGTGAAAGGCTTGCTCATTGCCGGGATGGGAGGCAGCATCCGCTACCATCCAACCCGGATCAACCAATACACGCAGGCAGAGATGTATTTGCGAATGATGAAGATCGCGCCCGCGCTGCTCTGGCGGCAGCTTCGGTATGGCCGCGCGCTGGACATCCTGATTGCCCATTCCCCGCCGCGCGGCATCCACGACGAAGACGACCGGGCGCATCTCGGGTTCTCGGCGTTTGCGGATTTCATTCGCATTTTCAAGCCGCGCTATTTCCTGCATGGGCATACCTTGCCGATGGGCAACCTGGCGCCGCGGGTGACACGGGTGGGCGCGACGACGGTTATAAATGTGTATTCCTATCATCTCTTTGAGGTGGATGCATCGTGAGCGATGGACTGGCTTTTCGCGTAAAGGATGATTTTTCCCGCGCCCGCTTCAAGGCCTTCTTGAATGGCGTCCAAGCCGCCCTCACCGGCCAGCCGGGCACCTTGCTCTCTTATGATCAGGTCAAGGAGAAGCTGCGCATCGGCGGGCCGGTCTATCGCGGCGTCCAAGTTGTGGAGGTCAAAAGAATTGTTGGCAGCCTGAACCGCTACCAGCAATTTGACCGGGCTTTCCTGCCGAAAAGGAGCGATAGCGCCGATCGCTGGCAACGCATTGACCGCGCTTTCTATGAAGATATCAGCCTGCCGCCGGTAGTGCTTTACAAGGTTGGCGAGGTCTACTTCGTGGTAGACGGTCACCATCGCGTCTCGGTCGCCCGCGAGCAGGGGCAGGTTTTCATAGACGCCGAGGTACGTGAATGCCTGACTAAAGTCAACATCACACCCGACCTCCGCCCGGAAGACCTGGAAATCCTGGGTGAGAAGGTGAACTTCCTTGAACGCACCAACCTCGACCGCATCTGCCCGCAGGCGAACATCAAATTGACCATCCCGGATGGTTTCAGCCGCATGCTCGAGCATATCGCCGTGCACCGTTATTTTATGGGGCTGGATTTGAAGCGGGATGTCTCTGAAGATGAAGCGGTTGCGCATTGGTACGAGGCGGTCTACCTGCCCATCCTCCAAGTCATTCGCGAAAGTGATATTCTCGAAGAATTCCCCGGCAAAACGGAGGGCGACCTGTACCTGTGGGTTCTCGACAACCAGCGTTATCTTTCCAGTACAGGCCGCGACTTGCAACCGCCGGATGAGGCCGCCCGCGAATTCGTGCAAGGCGTGGAATAAGAATATCAGGAGAAATATGACCAATCATCCCCTGGCAGGCGTCTATGCCGCCGCTGT
The DNA here is from genome assembly GCA_964618215.1 of uncultured Chloroflexus sp. GTDB lineage: Bacteria > Chloroflexota > Anaerolineae > Anaerolineales > Villigracilaceae > CG2-30-58-95. The sequence continues at coordinate 58,164 of CAZTZE010000005.1, read as the reverse complement.
TACTCCACTCAAAGCCGATTACCGAGTAGGTGCTGCGCACGCGCCGGACCTGGCGGCGGTCACGCCGTTCCTGGCCTTTCTTGCCAACCGTGGCTGTCACGGCGCGCTCCTCTTGGGGACGACGGGTGAGGGGCCTTCCTTTTCGCCGGATGAACGCGCGGATATTTTCCGCGCCGCCCTGGCGGTTCACGAAACGCACCCGGACTTCCGCCTGCTGGCCGGTACCGGGACTCCCAGCCTGGCTGAGACAGTCCACCTGACGCGGGCCGCCTTCGACATGGGCTTCGCGGCTGTCGTCGTCCTGCCGCCCTATTACTTCCGCAAGGTCAGCGACGAGGGCCTCTTCGCCTTTTTCAGCGAGGTCATTCGGCGGGCAGTTCCGATGGATGGCTACCTGCTGGGTTATCACATCCCCTCACTGACGGGCGTCGGCTTCTCGCTAGATCTGCTGGCGCGGCTGAAAGGGGCTTTTCCACAGCAGTTCGCTGGTATCAAAGAATCTTCCCACGAGGCCGATTTTGCCCGTCACCTGGGGGCGCGCTTCGGCAGCGATCTGCTGGTTTTGACCGGCACGGATTCGTATTTGCAATTGTCGCTGGAGAACGAAGCCCAGGGCTGCATCACCGCCGCGGCCAATTTGATCTCGCCTGATCTGCGCAAACTTTGGGACGCATGGCAGAGGGGCGAAGATGTTGCCCCCTTGCAAGCCCGCGTAACGGCTGCCCGGCATGTGCTTGAGCGTTACATGCCCTTCCCACCCATCTTGAAGGCTTTGCTGGCGCGGCAGCACGGCTTCCCGCGCTGGCCGGTCCGCCCGCCGCTGGTGGAGGCGACGAAGGAAGTGGAAGAGCAGGCACTAATCGGTGGGCGCTCTTTGCCACACGAGAGCCGCTGACTGAAAAGAAAATCACCGACTTAAGAGCGTGTTGAGTTTTTGCAATACTTCGTCTACCGTTGTTGAAGGCAATTTACAAACCAATTCCGCTTGTCTTGCTTTCCAATCAAGGCTTTTCACCTGGTCTGACAAAATTGCTCCGCTGATTTTCCACCCATCAGGCATCACTACTTCAAATGGATACCCTTTGACCTGGCTTGTGATAGGGCAGAGAATGGCTAATCCAACTTTACCGTTATAAGCCGCTGGCGACAAAACTAACGCAGGTCGCCGCCCTGCCTGTTCATGTCCTGCCTGTGGATTGAAAGTAATCCAAACAATATCACCACGATTCGGAATATATGCCATAGTTTCACCAGATTTCGTTGCCTATGGCATTACCAGTGTTGGTTTCACGATGAATATTATCGTTATTGATGCCTGCCAACAACTGTTCCAGTGTCCAATTTGGAATAGTAACAGGCATAATAACAATTTGACCATCAATCAGCGAGATTTCTACAACCGAATCATTCGCTAACTGAGCATCTGTCGCAAACGCTTTGGGGATACGCAGCGCAAGGCTGTTACCCCACTTCTGGACTTTTGTGAGCATCGGGGCTATCTCCTTTCGTATCTACAACAAAGATACACCTTTTCGCGTCATTAATCAAGTGCTATTTGTGGTAAAGACCGAGCGCACCAACGGAATGGCTCAGCGCCAGCGGCGGGACTGGCGAGACTCTTCTCATTATCGCGCTATTTCTGGCACTTGGGTTGAGCCCGTCGAAACCAAACGCGCGCCGTTCGCGAGCGGCGGAGTCGTTGTAAGCCCGCTTTTCCCTCACCAAATATCCCATAGCTGATTACACTGTTACAGCAATATATTCTGCAAGTGAGACACTTTCGGGGACAGGCGCGTTATCTTCGATCATACCTTGTACGTGCATTTCAACGGCTTCGTGCATGTTGCGTTCTGTTTCTTCGCGTGTCTTGCCTGTGGCAATACAGCCGGGCAAATCCGGGGAATAAGCAGAGTAATTGCCATTTGCTTTTTCGATAATGATAAGGAAGCGATACATAGTTACCTCTCGCCGCTTTTCGGCTTCTTGATTTGCGCTTGCTTGAGAATGCTGTTTAAAGTCCCTGGCGCTAAATCGTGACTCGGATGCCCCGCAACAGTCACACGCCCAGGTTTTGTTGGGTGCTTATACTGTCCGTGGCTGCCTTTTGTGACAACCAAGTACCAGCCGTCGGCTTCGATGAGTTTGATGGCATCACGAACTTTCATAACATGGATTTTAGCACAATTGACCCGCTTTATGGTTTCTGGCGCTTAAAACTCATATTCTTGCATCAAAGCAGGCTAACGACTTCACCCACCGCCAGCAGCGGCGGGACTGGCGAGACTCTTTCACAATTATTGCACATTCTGGCAAACCGCGCCTGCGCGCGAGCGGCAGAGCCGCTGTCCGCTGGAGCCGGTGTTAGCCGCCGATTTTCTCTGGACTTAATATTGCTTGAATAGTTGCCTTCAATTCTGAAACCAATTTTGCGCCGCCAACAGGAGTGTTTTCATATTCTATTCTGCGGATATGAGCGAGGTCAAAAGGGAACTTAATGTTTTCATCTTTTCTGTATATGATAAGTGTTTCTTTTCCTAGTGTATGTGCCACTCCAAGTTCATACATGACATTGGGATTTAATCCTGTAAGGTCAGCGATTATTAGCCTAGCTTCGCAAACAGACTTCCAAATATCTTGCATAATTGCTCGGTTAGATTTTATATCGTCCGCTCTTTTACAAACCAAGCCAAATTCATTGTTTTCGATTGTGGGTTTAATTAATGTTGTATAAATTTCTGTTAATTCACCTGTAAAAGGCATTAATACAAAAGCAAGCCTTGGGTCAATTTCATAGGCGGCAGGACCGAATATTGGATTTATTTGAATCAGATTCATTTCTTTCTCTACCCTTCTTACTTCAGATTCTATGTATGTTGTTGCAATTTGGCTTAACACTGGATTCCGCTTGTCCTTTTCTTGGTCAATCAATGCCGAAGGAAAAGAAATCACAAATGGCTTGTCGTAACCAAACTCCCATCTTGCAGCGTCGTAAATTTGTTGTTGCGAAAATATGTTAGTTCGTTGGTCTATGTAAACTGAAGATGGCATGCCTGATGCTTTTTCCGCTCCAACATGCAATGAGTTTTTGTCAAGAACAATAAACATGTTACAGGTAAGTTGCGCCCTAACAATTGCACGTTTAATCTGAGCGCTTTGGGCTTGTTGTGCGACAATTTCTACAAATTCATCAAGTAGAGTATTGACAGGGTTTACCAATTCAGCGGGCAGGTTTCCGCCTGTCGTCCTTGCTCCCTTATGAAACATAAAATCTCCTTTTTAACATAGGCAGCCCAACGGTTTGACTCTTCGGCAGCGGCCCCCTGCTATCAGGGACAGGCCGGCAGCGTTTGCAGTTGGGCATCCACCTGCCTGGCCAGGTCCCACACTTGTTGGACCTCTTCTGGTGTGGGGGCGCGCTCGTAGACGCCAATTTTGGCGCTGACGAGATAGCAGCCGCGCGTCCACATCAGCCGGTGAACGATAGGGACCGTTCCACATTCCGGATCCGATGAGCCCTCGCTCTCGATCCCTCCGTCACCGAGGGCAATCGCCGCACAGGTATACTGCTTGTGCAGGCCGCTTGCCTGTGGACAAGTCTGAAAGTATTTTTCCACCCGTTGCGCATTGAGCGAGGCGCTATGCTGTTCGATGTGAACTTTGAGTTCTTCGTTGGCGAATGAGGCGTAACATAAGTGTAACGGATAGAGCAGGTAGACCTCCTCGCCCTCAGAGATCACATAGGGAATAGTGGCTGGAGCATTCGACGCCTGGCGGGCGCCCAGCGGGATGAGCAACGCACACAGATCGAGCGCGGGCGTGGGCGACAGCGTGGGCGTGGAAGACAGCGCGGTGGCTGCGCCCGCGGCCAGTTGTGGCAGGCTGGCACAAGCCACTATGCCGAGAAACGCCAACGCGGCTGAGGTCACCACGGCGACCAACGTTATTACAAGGCAGGGACTGCAACGTTCGCTGAAACCGGAGCGTTTCGGCGGGTACGCTGGATAAGGATTTGCGTTTGTCATTCGAGCCTCCTCATTTCATCACTTTCCGATCTGGCTTCGGCTGATCATTCGCCGAAGATTTTGGTGAGGGGAGAAGCGCACACCGTCTCGCATCCGGCGGTCGGATCGCCCAGGTTGACCTTCACGCTGGCAAAAAGCACTGCTATCAGATATTTCTTTTCCGCATGCTGGGTAATATATAGTTTCTCCTTTTTCGGATAACTCTTTATAGCAAAGGGGTGGGCTAACGGTGTGGCTCAGCGGCAGCGGCGGGACTGGCGAGACTATTTCTCATTATCGCGCCATTTCTGGCAAAATGCGCCTGCGCGCGAGCGGCAGAGCCGCTGTCCGCTGGAGCCGGTGTTGGGCGGGTTTTTAGGATATCAAGGTTTTATCGTGAATTCTCCGCTCTGGTTCACTACAATCGTACGGTCATAAACCGTTATATTCGTTCTACTTTTATCGTTATTGTTCGCGCCCATTACATTCACTTCCCCTTGCACATCACTCCAAACAACAACGCCATCCCGTTTAATGGCAAATCCCCATGCGTATCCTTGCTCCCCGTTCCACATGGTAAATCTCACGCTATTGGTGGGAGCAGAAAAATATGCTGTAACATCGATCCAATCTGAATCCTGTGCAAACTGGATTTCTGTTATTTTCGAACCATTCACATAAGCGGTTCCCAGGTCGTCAACGTTATACACGCGTATATACCATGTTGCGGGCGTGGCCGTCGGGGTGACACTGACCGAACCGGGGGTGTAACCGATGCTGTAGTTGGCACCGACTGCGCCCGAACAACTGGAAGAATATGAACCGACCGGCGATGTGCTGGTGGCTGTGGTTGAACAGGTTGGGGCAGCATCCAGTGAAAGAGCTGTGTCACCGGCTAAGAAGCCGGAGTAAGCGGGTGTGATGGTTGGAACGGTTCCGCCGTACGTCATCGTGTCGCTAGATGCGGTGATGGTAAGGGTGGCGGGAGTGACATTGACCGAACCGGCGGTGTAAATGTTGTCGTAGTTGGCATCGACTGCGCCCGAACAACTGGAAGGATATGAACCGACCGGTGATGTGCTGGTGGCTGTGGTTGAACAGGTTGGGGCAGTATCCAGTGAAAGAGCTGTGTCACCGGCTAAGAAGCCGGAGTAAGCCGGTTTGATGGTTGGGACGGTTCCGCCGTACGTCATCGTGTCGCTAGATGCGGTGATGGTAAGGGTGGCGGGGACGCTAAATTTAGCGCTGGCTTTACTAGTGGAATTGTTATTATCACACGTTGCCTTGTAAACTCCTGGATCGCTCACACTCAGGGTCAGAGTTCCGGTCTGGGTTTGTCCACCATAGCTGCCGCTTGGGGGATCGATAGTGCCAATTCCTATCGTCGCACCATCCGGTGTGACATAATAGCAGGTGATCGGTTCGGTATCGAACACATCCACACGCTCCGTGAAGGCTGTGTATGTGACTACCAACGTGAAACTGCCGGTGCCGGATGAAGGGTTCACCTCCACGCTTTCAACCTTAGAATAGACATCGGGGTTCTCGTCATATCCGGGAAAATCGCACGCCAGTGTAATTCCGATCAGTGTCATAATAACAAGAAACGAACGAGTTTTCATAACAACCTCCTGATATACTGAAAGCGATCACAAATTGCGGTTTTGCGCAAGAGATCGCAGGGTTGCGCCCAACTCGTGATTCTACGAGCATGGGGTGTGTAATGCCGGGATTATACGAGCTCGGTGTGTTTAATCCCCAAAGGGGATGCTATACCGAGATGAATACGGTCCAGCGGCGACTGTACTGCCGCTAGATTGGCGACGTGGGTATAAACCATCGTCGTTTTCAGGTCTTTGTGTCCAAGCAGATCTTGTATTGTCCTTATATCTGTTCCTCCTTCGAGCAAATGAGTTGCGAATGAATGCCTCAGTGTGTGCGGGCCCACCGGCTTACTGAAAGTGCCTGCTTTTTGCGAAGCCTTCTTGATTGCTTTTTGTACGCTCGTTTCAAAAATGTGATGCCTGCGCACTCGCCCGCTGCGGGGGTCGCTGGAAAAACCTGCGGAAGGGAAGACATACTGCCAACCCCACTCATACGGCGCACGGGGATATTTTACCGCCAGCGCTTTTGGTAATTGCACCTCCCCGCGCCTATTAGCAAGGTCCTCGTCATGTTGCGCCTTCACCTTCGCCAGATGCAGTTTCAGCGCTGGGATGACGGAATCCGGCAGGCACGTCACCCGGTCACGGTTGGATTTCGTTTCCCGCAAGATCATGATGCGATGCTCAAAATCAACATCCTTCACCCGCAGGCGCAGGCACTCCATCAGACGCAAGCCGCCTCCATAGAGCAATTGTCCAATGATGCTATATACCCCATCCAGTTCAGTGAGTAAGCACATTACTTCATCTTGCGTCAAAACGGTTGGCAAGTATTGAGATTTGCGGGCACGCACTGCATTGAGGTCACCCAATTCCACGCCCAGGACGCTATACAGAAATAGTATCGCCGCCAGCGCCTGATTTCCCTGGCACCGCCCGCCAGGGCAGGTGTGCGTAGATGCGCTTACGTTACGCTCGGTGGCAAGATACGTCAAGAATTTTGAAACACCCTCCGCGCCAATGTCACGGGGATGGGCAGGCAAGTGAAAACGCACATAATATCCCAAAACCATTGTCTATACTATACAGCGAATCACATTCGAATGCAAGAGGCTCTCGACCGAAAAACAGGGCTTTCATAAAGTCGCCGGACGGATAATCTTTCACCGCAGAGACCGCCGAGTTCGCGCCGAGTAGGCGTTGCCCTGAGTTTATCGAAGGGTGCTGCGCGGAGAAAATCATTAAAATCTTTGCGTTCTCTCCCGGAAGGACACCGGGACGGTGTGCGCTCTCCGCGGTAAAACAGATGCAACGCCATCATGGAGCGTGGACTTCAAGAAAGGCGTGTCATTACAGGTATTAGACTCGGCGTATCCGATTTTCTTGAGTAAAATAACACCATCCTTATGATGGTAGCACAGATGGACACCTGGCGACTTCTCCTCACCCCTCCCGCCCGCGGCGCGTGGAATATGGCCGTGGACGAGACCCTTCTCGAATCCGTCGGGCGCGGCGCATCTTTGCCTACCTTGCGCTTGTATGCCTGGCATCCGCCCTGTCTCTCCCTCGGCTATGCCCAGCCATTCACGGATGTTGACCTGCCTCGCTTGCTGGCGCGCGGCTGGGATCTCGTCCGCCGCCCGACCGGCGGACGCGCCATCCTGCACAGCGACGAACTGACCTATTCGGTGGTTGCCCGGCCGGATGAACCCCGCCTATCTGGTACGCTCCTGGAAAGTTACAACCGCCTGGCGCAGGCGCTGCTGGCTGCCCTGCAATCCCTCGGCCTGCCGGTTGAGATCCAGGCACGTGCCGCCCTCCCCGCGGCACACAACACCAACCCGGTTTGCTTTGAAGTCCCGTCCACATACGAAATTACAGTCGGCGGGAAGAAGCTGGTCGGCTCGGCGCAGGCGCGGCGCAAAGAAGGCGTGCTCCAGCACGGCTCGCTGCCCCTGGGCGGAGACCTGACGCGCATCTTGCAAGTCCTGGCCTTCCCAAACGAGGCCGCGCGTCTCCGGGCTGCCGAACGCCTGCTGGCGCACGCAACGACGGTCGAATCCGCGCTCGGCAGGCCGGTCTCGTGGGCAGAGGCGGCGCAGGCGTTTATCTCTGCTTTTGGCGATAGGTTAGATCTGGATTTGCAGCCGCGCCATCTCACCCCGGCCGAAGAGTCGCGCGTCGAAGAGTTGGTGAAAAATAAATATGCCCATCCGCAATGGACGCAGAGAGTCGCGGGATTAAAAGCGGAAGGTTGAAGGTCCTCCTCATAACCTTCAACCTTCCAACCAGTTAGAGAGTGTTTTGACTCGGTGCGCAGCACCTACTCGGTCAGAGCCAATTGACGTTTATCTCCGGTTGATTTTGGATTTTCAAAACACTTTCTTACGGCGTTGGTGGCACGAAAATGACCTCGGGAAAGCCGAGCGCGCGGAACAGGCGGGAAAGGTAATTTTCCGCATTTTGTCCGGCAAGTTCCAATATCCCATCTTCGATGGCGGCTTTGCGGATCTCTTCCTCAGCCGCCTGACGGGCTGCGGTCTCGAGGTTCACGTCGCCATGCGTCAACAGGCCGGTATCCCGGTCATAAACGTAGGATTTTTCATTGTCGAGGCTGGCAATGAAAATTTCAGCCGGCGGCAGGCGGACGTATAGCACGTTATCCTGTATGGTCAGGTCTTCCGGGTTGAGTTTTTTCAGGTCCACGCCAGCGATGACCACGCCGTGCGCCACGAAGAGCAGTCTGTCGCCAAACAACGCTCCAAACAAGCCCTGCTTTATCTCGGCGGTGATAATTTTCTCCACGCTGTACTGGATGGTCTCCAGGCGCGCCAGTGAGCGCACCTCGTGGATGATGGTCACCGGGTCGGGTAGCACCGTAGGGGTTGGGTGCAGAAATCCAGCAATCTGCGTGCTCAGGTCGCGGTTGGTCTGCTGAATGGGTTGTAAGGCATTGTTGAGGTTATCGTTGAAGGAATAGACGAGCGCCCAAACCAGGATAACGGCGAGAATGAGAAGGAGAATTCGAACTGCTGTCTTGTCCATGCTCTGATTATAGCCGAAAATATGTAACAACTCACTTGCCATATCCCCCGAATCAGGTTATTATCAGACTGTCGAATGGGGATGCTTGCAGCCCCCAAAACACTATTTGAGAGGAGAAGAATTATGAAAAAGCTGTACCTGTTCCTTTCTCTGCTGTTAGTAGCGTCCATGCTGCTGACAGCCTGCGCTCCGAGCGCGACGCCAACGGCGACTGAGCCACCCCCACCGCCCCCACCGCCTCCACCTGCCACTGAGGCGCCCACCGAGCCGCCTCCCCCAGCGCTGGGCACCGCCGAAAACCCCTTGATCATGGCCCTGGCACCCTCCGCCAATACGCAGGAATTGATCGCGGGAGGTGAAGCGATTGCCGCCAAGCTGACCGAGCTGACCGGTTACACCATCACAACCACGGTGCCGACAAACTACGCCGCGCTGGTGGAAGCCATGGGCTCCGGCAATGCCCACATCGGCTGGCTGCCGACCGTTCCTTACATTGTGGCCTACGAGAAGGGCTATGCCACCGTCGGTCTGGTGACTTTGCGCAATGCTGCCGATCACTATGCCTTCCAGGTGGTTGTCAATGCTGACCGCATCGCCGCCGGTGATTTTACTGCGTACTATGACCCGGCAACTGCCGCCAATACGGCTGACGCCGCCACCGCCCTGGCGCAGTTTGATGGCAAGCGGCCTTGCTACACCGACCCGCTCTCGTCCTCCGGCTACCTGGTGCCAGCCGGCTTCTTTGCCACAACCGGCGTCAAGACCAAGGCCGGCGCCTGGGTTCAGGGTCATCCGACGGTCATTAAGTCGGTCTATCTAAGCCCGAAGGGGGATATCTGCGACTTCGGCACTACCTACGTGGATGCCCGCACGGCGGTGACCAAGGACTATCCGGATGTGAACGACAAGGTCGTCATTGTCTGGGTCTCTGATCCAGTCATCCCCAACGACACCGTCTCTTTCATCGCCTCGCTGCCTGCGGATATCCGCCAGAAACTGGTGGATGCCCTGTTGCAGATTGCCTCGACCGACGACGGCCTGCAACTGCTCAAGAACGGCGGCTACAGCATCGGCGGCCTGAAAGCGATTGATGACTCCTTCTATGACGAGTTCCGTGTCTACCTGGAGTCGATCAAGTTCGACATCAATTCATATAGATAAGCTTCTAAAACCTGAGGGAGGGCTTTGCCCTCCCTCTCTTTTTTTTGTAGCTTCGCAATAAAACGGGTTATTGAGGGTTGCCGAAGGCCTACTCGGCAATCCCTTAGCTCCCTGGATTATTGAACAGATACTCTTGCGGGTGACTTATGTTGCGTGTTCAAAATCTTACCAAGATATACAAGGGTGGGACAGAAGCAATAAAAAACGTCAGTTTCGAGGTTCAAGACGGGGAATTCCTGGTTATCATCGGCCTTTCGGGATCCGGCAAGTCCACCTTACTGCGCTGTATTAATCGGCTCATCGAACCAACGGAAGGCAAGATATTCTGGGACGAGATTGACATTACTGCTGCAAACCAGGCGGAATTGCGCCACATCCGGCGCAACATCGGGATGGTTTTCCAGCAATTCAACCTGGTCAAGCGCTCCAGCGTGATGACCAACGTCTTGAACGGGCGGCTGGGATATGCCAATCCCTGGCTCTCGCTGCTGGGCCTCTGGCCGGCTGCCGAAAAACAACGGGCGATCAAGGCCCTCGAGCGGGTGGGGATCGCGGATAAGGCCATGAGCCGCGCCGACGCTCTCTCGGGCGGCCAGCAGCAAAGGGTCGGGGTTGCACGCGCCCTGATGCAAGACCCGCGTCTCATCCTGGCCGATGAACCCGTCGCCAGCCTGGATCCGGTCTTGTCGCATTCCATCCTGCACTATCTCGAACAATTGAACAAAGAAGGCATGACGGTCATCTGCAGCCTGCATTTCCTGGATCTCGTCCATCGCTATGCGACGCGCGTCATTGCACTCAAGGATGGCATCATAGTTTTCGAAGGGTTGCCATCTGAAATTGATCGCGCCAAGTTCAAGGAAATTTACGGCGAAGAGGCGCAGGAAGTACGTGCGACATCGCTTGAGGCCCCGGTATGAAAGAAATGCCAATTGCGAAACGCTCCCCGATTCTCGCCGGGGCGCTTTCAGCGCTGGTCCCCGGTCTCGGTCAGGCATACTTGCGCCAGTGGTATCGCAGCGTGGCGATCCTGCTCGCAATGCTGGTTGTAACCGGCATGGTGGCCTGGTATGACCACTCAGTTTGGTTTTTTGCTCCGGCCGGCATCTGGCTGTGGAATATATGGGATGCCGCCAGCCTGGCCGGCGGACGGACACGCACAGTAATCATCCCGCTTTTGTTTGGCCTGGCTGCCGCCTACGGCATTGGCTGGCAGATGGTCGGCGTAGATTTCAGCTCGGCCAGCCCGGAACGCGCTATCTCGGTCGTCCGCCCACTGTTCCGCCCGGATGTGTTCGAAGAGCGCCGCGAATTGAACCAGATGTGGACGCCTGTCTATGTGCCCTGTTCCAGCACGCAGTCGCCCGAGCCCGCCCGCCGCGAAGCGGAGGGCATGATTGCCTTCGCAACACCGGACTGCGCCGCAGTGAACGAGACGCTGATCGTCTCTGCCTCTGGCCTGTGGCCGGATACGGACACGATCATCTGGTGGGAGACCAATATCGGCGATGACAAGCCGCTGGGCGGCAACGAGAATGCGCCCTTGATTGTGCGCACGGATGAGACCGGCGCATTGACCACGCTCATCCACGTACCAAGCACAGTATTGATCGCCCAGCCTGACCCGACCCTGATGCTCAGGCATCGTATTTATTTTGACCAATATCGTCCCCTCGGCGGCATTCAGGTCTCGACCAACGGCAAATACGTCATCCGGGGCATGACCGAGTCAGTAACGATGGCTTTGATGGCGACCACCCTGGCAATTTTCCTCGCCATCCCGGTCAGTTTCCTGGCCGCGCACAATCTGATGGGCGGCAACCCGCTGACCTTTGCCATTTACATGGTTGTCCGCACCATTTTGAATATCGTGCGCTCAATTGAAGCGCTCATCATAGCTATTGTGTTTGTGATTATTGTCGGCCTGGGTCCCTTAGCCGGCGTTCTAGCGCTGGCAGTCCATTCGGTGGCTGCGCTGGCAAAATTGTATTCCGAGGTCATCGAAGGCATTGATCCAGGTCCCATCGAGGCCATCCGCGCCACCGGCGCCAACTGGGCGCAGGTGGTACGCTATGGCGTCATTCCACAGATTGTCCCGCCATTCACGGCCTTCACTGTCTACCGCTGGGACATCAATGTACGCTCCTCCACGATCATCGGTTTCGTCGGCGGCGGCGGGATTGGCTTTTACCTGGTTCAATGGATCCAGATCAATGATATGCGCGCCGTTGGCGCGGCTTTCATCGCCATCGCCGTTGTAGTCATCACCCTTGACTACCTCAGCGCCAAAGTCCGGGAAAGGCTGGTCTAGCCATGCATAACCTTTCCCGAATTAAGCGCTTATTCATAACGACTTTGGCGATTGCCGGCTTGGTCTGGCTCTACAGCGTTTCCTCTCGGATCACACAACTGGACTTTGTGCGGCTGGTGCGGGATGCCTCCAAGGCGCAGGATTTCGTGGCGGCCTTCCTCAACCCGGACCTGTTGACGCGCGATCACGAGACCACCACCATAGAGACCGCTTTCCCCATCCCCTGCGGTTCGGGCCTGCAGGTTGCGCCTCCGACCTCCGGCCCGCGGCTGGTGACCAGTGTTCCGTGCGCGGCCGCCAGGGAAAAATTCACGCTGGAAGGCTTCGCTCTGGCGCCAGATTCTGAGATTTCCATCCGCTGGCGTTTCCCGGATGAGCGTGTGATGACTGTCGCGCGCACGACCACCGATGCGCGGGGGAGCTTCTCGATTGAAATTGAAGCCAAACAAATTGCTGCCTCGGTGGAAAATACAGCCAGCCGCATCGAGGTGGATACGCTTATCCCGGTAGGCGGTTTGAAACCCAGCCAGGCGCTCAAAGACGTGACCGAGAATATGTTCGTCACGATCTTTATGGCCCTGCTTTCGACTACGCTGGCGACAATCGTCGCCGCGCCGTTGAGTTTTTTGGCGGCCAGCAATATCACCAGGCGCGGGCCGGTCGGCACAATGGTATATTACCTCACCCGCTCGTTTTTCAACATCACCCGCTCCTATGACCCACTGGTGATGGCGACCGTCATTGCCTTTTGGCTTGGCTATGGCCCATTTGCCGGTACGCTGGCCTTGACTGTGGTCACCATTGCCTCGTTGGGCAAACTATTTTCAGAAGCTGTGGAAAGCATTGACCCCGGCCCCATCGAGGCCTTGCAAGCCAGCGGCGCGAACCGTTTCCAAACTGTGATGTACGCCGTTGTTCCGCAAATTGTCCCCGACTTCGTCTCGTTCATCGTCTACCATTGGGATATCAACGTCCGCATCTCGACCATCATCGGGTTCGTCGGCGGCGGCGGCATTGGCTATTACTTGAGCGAGCAGATCAACTCCATGGTCGGTTACCACCGCGCCGCGACGGCCATCTGGGCCATCGTCCTGGTCGTCTGGGTGTTGGATTTTCTGAGCGCCGAGCTGCGCAAGAAGCTGACATAAAAGTGTGTGCTCGCCAGGCACAGTGTGCTGAGGCGATCTTGAAACATGACTCGTCCCAATCTTGTGGTTTGGGACGAGTCATGTTTCTTAACCCACATGGTAAAATCTACTCTGTGTTGAAACGCACTGGGAAGATGATACTGAAACTGCTTTTTAGCCTCATCCTGATAAGCCTGCTGGCGCTGTTGGTTGCCCGCCTGGTGACGGGCCTGTATGCCCGCGCCCGCATCTACACGGCCGCCGATACGCCTGCCAGGCGCGCTGCCATCGTCTTCGGCGCCGGGTTGTTGTGGGATGGCTCGGCTACCCCCATCCTGCGTGACCGCGTCGCTGCGGCGGCCGACTTGTATTTCAGCGGCAAAGTGGAAAAAATCCTGATGAGCGGTGACAATCGCTTCCTCGACTATAACGAACCCGGCGCGATGGGCGCCTACGCCCTCTCGCTCGGCGTTCCCGAGGATGCGATTGTCTTGGATTACGCCGGGCGGCGCACCTATGATACCTGCTACCGGGCTAAAGCCATCTTCGGTCTGAGCGAGGCCATCCTGGTCACGCAAAAGTTCCATCTGCCGCGCGCCTTATACACCTGCAATATGCTCGGCCTGCCATCCATCGGCGTTGATGCTGATCGCCAGTCCTATCGAAAAGTTTCTATGCTATACTGGAATATGCGTGAATTACTGGCGACTTCCGCCGCGTTATGGGATGTGCACGTCAAGCATCCGATCCCAGTGCTTGGCGAACCGGAGCCGATGTTTCCATGATGTATAATGGGAATCAGGAGTATCCGATGTTGAATATCAAAGAACTTCAGGCGCAATATGTAACCAATGATACCGGCAAGAAAGTGGCTGTCATCCTTCCCATTGAAGAGTTTGAAGAACTTCTCGAAGATATTGAAGATCTGGCGGTTCTTGCCGAGCGGCGCGAAGAACCAACCATTCCCCACGAAGAAGTCATGGCAAAATTGAAACGCGATGGCCTCTTACAGGGTTGAGTGGAAGCGTTCGGCGATAAAGGAATTGGAAAAACTGCCTCGACAGATGCTTGCGCGCATTGTCGAGGCAGTAAATAATTTAACACGCGATCCTTATCCGAGTGGAACACACAAGCTTAGCGGTTCGGGACAAACCTACCGGATCCGAGTGGGGGATTATCGGGTCTTGTACAGCGTCTATCATGACAAGTTCGTCGTTGAAATCATCCGTGTAAAACACCGCAAAGATGTCTACAAGAGGTAGCCATGAACCGCACCGAAGCCCTTGCCATTGTCCGTGTTTACATCAAAAACGAGAACCTCGTCTGTCACATGCTGGCCGTCGAAGCAGCCATGCTATTCTACGCTGAGAAATTTGCTGAGGAAGATGTGGAGAAATGGCGCGTAACTGGCTTGCTCCACGATTTTGACTGGGAAATCCATCCCTCGCTGGAAGGCCACCCGCAGGACGGCGCGCCGATATTGCGGGAGCGCGGCGTGCCGGATGAGATCGTTCACGCCGTGCTCAGCCATGCCGACCACACCGGCGTCCCGCGCCAGTCGCGCATGGAGAAAGCCCTCTACGCCTGCGACGAAATTACCGGCCTGATCACGGCTGTGGCTTTGGTGCGACCCTCGCGATCCTTGATGGATCTGGAAGTATCGTCCGTCAAAAAGAAGTGGAAGGATCGCGCTTTCGCGGCGGGCGCCAACCGCGAGGAGATAGAAAAAGCTGCCCGCGAGTTTGACATTGATTTATGGGAACATGTCGCTAACGTTATCCTTGCCATGCGCCGTATCGCGCCGGAATTGGGTTTACAGGGTAATGCGGGATTGTAGGGGTGGGGTAAGTACCCCGAAGGGGTATCATTCCCACCCCGTCTGCCGAACAGGCCTTCGGCAGGCATAAAAGTCGCCCCTCCAGGAGGCTGTTATGACTTTGCAAGGCAAAGGCTTCTATACCAATCTTCTCTCCGAATGCGAGGCAGGGGATCCTTTGGAGATTACCCGCGCGGCTCTGGATGCCGGCTTGAGCCACGTCCTGGTCAAAATTGCTGACGGGACGCAACCGTTTGGGTTGGATGAAACCGGTCAAGATCTCAGCCTGCCGCTTATCCAGGCTCTGCACGCCGCCGGGATCGCCGTTTGGGGCTGGCACGCGGTTTATGGGGATGACCCAACGGGTGAAGCTGCGCTTGCCATCATTCGCGTGCAGGGGCTTGCTCTGGATGGTTATGTCCTTTCGGCCGGAGCGGCGTATGAGCAACTGGAAAAGGCGCAAGCCGCGCGTGCCTTTATGACCGCTCTGCGCGCGGATTGGGATGTTCCGATAGCGCTGAGTTCTTATCGTTTCCCAAATTTTCACCCCGAATTACCTTGGGCAGCCTTTTTGGAAAAATGCGATGCCGTCATGCCGCAAGTCTATTGGGAAGCCGCCCATAATGCCGGTTTGCAATTGAGGGAAAGCATCCGCCAGTACAAGGCTTTACCCCACGCTCGCCTGTGTATCCCTACCGGTGCGGCCTATGGCCGGCCGGGCGGCTGGGCGCCCACATTCGAGGATCTTGCCGATTTTATCAATACTGCCAAAGAGCTGGGCGTTGAAGGATTAAATTTTTATTCGTGGGATACCTGCCGCAGTGATTTGTCCCCGCTCTGGGATTTGATCGCCAATTTTGCCTGGCCGGCCCAGCCGCAGACAAACGCCCCCATCCTGGAGCCGATACCGGCTGCGGCACAACCTGTCCCGCCAGCGACGCCGCCCGCCTCTGGGACTCTACCCGCAGCGACCTCAAGTCAGTCCGCGGGCGGCGCTGAGGCGGGGGTGGAGTATTTCTTCCCACCTGCGGGCGGCGGTCAACTGGTCACACCTGACAGCCGGGCAGAAGCGATAAAATCGCATGTCTCATCCATGCCCAACCAGCCGGATACTTTCGTTAACCGCTATTTGACCGCCCTGCAGAGCCGCCAGGCCGGGAAAGTATCCGCCATGTACGCCGAAGATGCCGTTCACGTGCGCGGGGATAAGGTCCTGAACGGTGCGCCGATTATTCGCTCCGGTTACTCGGCCTTTTTCTACGGTCTGCCGGCTGGCGCGATTTTTGACCTGCTCGGCGTGGAAGTCAATGGTGACGTGCGCTACCTGGCCTGGAAAGCCGGCGCGCTGACCGCGTATGAGTCCATCCTCCTGCGGGAGGGAAAGATTATCCTGGAATATACCTATATCGAATAATAGACATTAACGGTAAAACTTTTTCTGCATCGAATTACACGAATTGGACGAAATTTCTTCGGGAAATTCATGAAAATTCGATGCAAAAGAGAATCTGACCTTATTGCCGATAAGGTCAAATGATCAGGAGAATGGATGATGAGTGATGTTTACGAGCAGCTCGCGGAGGCCCTGGACAGGCTTCCAAATGGCTTTCCCAAGACAGCCTCGCGGGTCGAGATACAGATCCTCAAAAAGATATTCTCGCCTGAAGATGCCGCGCTGGCCGGCCAACTAGGCGGCAGCCTGGAATCCTTTGATGAGATCGCCAAACGGATCGGGTTGCCGGCCGAGGAGATCAGTAAAGCACTCTTCCAATTGGTGCGACGCGGCCTGGTTTGGTTCGATAAGCAGGATGGGAAGCCGCGCTTCCGCTTGGCGCCCTTCGTCGTCGGGATCTATGAGGCGCAATTGGAACTCATGGATCACGAGCTTGCCCATCTCGTTGAAACCTATATGACGAGCGGCGGCGCAGCGGGGATAATGAAACCTCAGCCAGCCTTGCACCGGGTGGCGCCGGCCCAGGGTACGGCCAAGCCCGAATGGATCCTCCCTTATGACGATGTACGCGCCATTCTCCTCTCAGCCAAGAGCTATAACGTCCGGGATTGCATCTGCCGCGCCCAACAAGATCACCTCGGCCGCGAGTGTGATTTTCCGTTGAACATGTGCCTCACCTTCTCCCATTTGGAGCGCGCTCCCAGGCCGGGCGATATTTCCCAGGCCGAAGCGCTGGCTCTGTTGGATAAGAGCGAGGAGGTCGGCCTGGTGCATACGGTCAGCAACGTGATGGAAGGCTTGGGCTACGTCTGCAATTGCTGCGGCTGCTGCTGCGCCATTCTGCGCGGCATCACCGAGTGGGGCATCCAGGACTCGGTCGCGTTTGCCAACTACTACGCGGTCATTGATCCTGAAATCTGCGCCGGTTGCGGGACTTGCGTTGACCGTTGCCAGGTTGATGCGATTTCCGAAAACGATGGCGTATCGGTGGTGGATCGGGAGCGGTGCATCGGCTGTGGACTGTGCGTCTCCGGCTGCCCGAATGATATCGCCCGGCTGGAGCGCAAGCCGGAGGCTGAAATCGTCCACCCTCCAGCGGACTACGCCGCCTGGGAGCATGAACGCCGGCTCAACCGGGGACTGGTCGAGAGGTGACATTTTCTGGCCGAGGAAAAGAAATGTTTAGCGCGCCAGGGAATTCTTTACCGCCCGAAATTCTTGCCGCCATTCAACAAGCCCTGAAAGAGGATATCGGCAGCGGCGACGTGACGACGGACAGCATCGTGCCGCCCGAGGCGGCCATGTCTGGGCAGATCATCGCCAAGCAGACCGGTGTCATCGCCGGGCTGGACGTGGCCGGTGCGACTTTTTCGCTGCTCGACCGGCGCGTCGAATTTACCCCCCGCATCGCCGAGGGAGCGCGGGTGGAAAACCGCCAGGTCCTGGCAGACATCGCCGGCCCGGCGCGCGCCCTGCTGACCGGCGAACGCACCGCGCTGAATTTCCTCGGGCGCATGTCGGGCATTGCCACATTGACGCGCCAATTCGTGGAGGCAGTCGCCGGAACAAAAGCGGTCATCCTCGACACGCGCAAGACCGCGCCCGGCTTGCGCCTGATTGACAAACTGGCCGTGCGGCGCGGCGGCGGTCAAAATCACCGTACCGGCCTGTATGATATGATCCTCATCAAGGATAATCACATTGACTTCGCCGGTTCGCTGGCCGAGGCGGTGCATCGCGCCCGCGCCGCGGCGACCAGGCTGGAGGTCGAGGTGGAGGCACGCACGCTCGAAGATGTCCGCGCGGCGCTGGAATTGCGCGTCGAACGCATCCTGCTGGATAACATGCCGCCGGAGATGATGGCCGAGGCAGTCAAGATGACGAGGGGCCGCGCCAAACTGGAGGCTTCCGGCAACGTCTCGCTGGAAACCATCCGCAAGATAGCCGAAACCGGCGTGGATTTCATCTCGATTGGCGCGCTGACGCACTCGGCCAAGGTATTCGATGTCAGTTTGGATTTTATAAAGGTATAGGTAGAGGAAAAATGGACGCACAAGAAATGTATCTCAAGATGAGAGCAAGGCTCGAAAAAATCGTTCCGGACGTCGAGTTACGTTACAAGGCCGAACTGGCCGCGGAAATCATCGAACTCAAGCGTGAAAAGAACGCTGTCATTCTCGGACACAATTACATGGAACCGGCACTGTATTACTCGATCCCCGATTTCGTCGGCGATTCGCTCGATCTCAGCCGCAAAGCCGCGCAGACCGAGAAAGACATTATTGTTTTTTGCGGCGTGAAGTTCATGGCTGAAACGGCCAAAATCCTGAACCCGACCAAAACCGTACTCCTGCCATCCGATAAAGCCGGTTGTTCATTGGCAGCCAGCATCACCGCCGAGGATGTGCGCGCCCTCAAGCGAGAGTTCCCTGGCGTGCCGGTCGTGACCTATGTCAATACCTATGCCGACGTAAAAGCCGAGAGCGATATTTGCTGCACTTCCAGCAACGCCAAAGCGGTGGTGGAATCGCTGAAAAGCGACACGGTGATTTTTCTACCGGATGAATACCTGGCCAGGAATGTAGCGCGCGAGACCGGCAGGCAGATTATATTTCCGGCCCTCGCCCCCACCCTGCCCTCCCCCATTCCTGTAGTGCGGAATGGGGGAGGGTTGGGGAGGGGGCAGGTACTGATCGGCTGGCGCGGCAGGTGCGAGGTCCACGAAAAGTTTACGGTGAATGATATCGAAGCCGTGCGCGCCCAATTCCCGGACGTGGTCATCCTGGCCCACCCGGAGTGCAGCCCGGAGGTGGTGGCGGCCTCGGATTTCTCTGGCAGCACCAACGCGATGATCAAATACGTCGAACAGACCAAAGCGCCGCATTATCTGGTGCTGACCGAATGCGCCATGGGCGATAACATCGCGGTTGCCAACCCGGATAAAGACATGCTGCGGCTGTGCAGTGTGCGCTGCCCGCACATGAACCAGATCACGCTCGAGGATACCCTCAACGCCCTCAAGCTCAACCGTTACGTCATCGAAGTGTCAGAAGATATCCGTCAACGCGCCTATCAAGCCGTGGAACGGATGATCGCGATTGGGTGACCTCACCCCATCCCCCTGCCCCCTTCCCCTCTCCTAAAAGGCGAGGGGAAGGGGGTGTGCGCAGCACCTACTCGGTAGGAGACCCATGAAACAAACCGACGTACTCATCATCGGCAGCGGCATCGCTGGGGCAGCAGCTGCTTTGCGGCTGGCGAAAAACCCACGGCGAAGAATTGCGCTCATCACCCGTGAACCCGACCCGTGCGAATCGAACACGCGCTATGCCCAGGGCGGGATCGTCGGGCGCGGGCTGGAGGATGAGCCGGATAGCCTTATCGCGGACATTCTCGCCGCTGGCGCGCAGGTCAGCCTGCCCGAAGCGGCGCGCATTCTGGCCGAGGAAGGCCCGCAGCTTTTAGAGGAGATTTTGATTGAAACGGCCGGCGTGATTTTTGACAGCACGCCGGATGGGAAAATCGCCTGGGGGCAGGAGGCCGCCCACTCGCGGCGGCGCATCGCCCACGTCGGCGACGGGACGGGTAAGGCAATCATCGCAGGGCTGATGGCTGCCCTGCGCCGCTGCCCGAATGTCACCCTTGAAACCAATCTCACCGCGGTTGACCTGATTACTTTTCCGCACCACTCGCGTGACCCGCTGGCAGCCTATCAGCCGGTCGTCTGTCACGGCGCGTACGTTTTCGAGCGCAAAGGGCGCGCTGTCCATCGCTATCTCTCAGCGGCGACGATACTCGCCACCGGTGGGCTGGGGCGCTTATTCCGCTACACTACGAACCCACCTGGGGCGCGCGGCGACGGTCTGGCGATGGCCTCGCGCGCCGGGACGCGCATCATTAACGCCGAATACATCCAATTTCATCCCACCGCCCTGGCCGTTCCCGGCGTAGAGGGTTTTCTGATCAGTGAGGCTGTGCGCGGCGAGGGCGGCGTGCTGCTCACGCCCGAGGGACGCGCCTTCATGGCTGACTATTCCCCCGAATGGAAAGACCTGGCGCCGCGCGATGTGGTCTCGCGTGCCATCCACCATCAAATGGAGACGTACGGCTACTCCCACGTGCTCCTGGATATCGCTTCACACCAACCTGCTGAAAGGATCCGGGAACGCTTCCCGAACATCTATGCAACCTGTCAGAAGGTGGGCATTGACATTACTCAAGACCTGATCCCGGTCATCCCGGCCGCTCATTATTCCTGCGGCGGGGTGGCGGTGGATGAATGCGGACGCAGCAGCATAGGCAATCTCTACGCGGTGGGCGAGGTCAGTTGTACCGGATTGCACGGCGCTAACCGGCTGGCATCCACTTCACTGCTGGAGGGGCTGGTATGGGGAACGCGCGCCGGAGGCTGCGTCGAAAAGACGTTGAGCGCCCGTTCAGCGCTCGCCGGAGGTCCCGGCCGCGAAGACGTGCCGCCCTGGGATGAGAGCGGCCTGACAGCCGACTCCGACCCGGCACTCATCCAGGGCGACATGCAAACGATCCAAAACATCATGTGGCATTACGTTGGACTTGTCCGCAGCGGCGAGCGGCTCTCGCGCGCCATCCGCGAATTGCGCCACATGCAGAACGAGACCGAAATGTTCTACCGGAAAACCAAACTGAGCGACGGGCTGATCGGCCTGCGCAACGCGGTCGAGGCGGCGCTCATCGTAGCGCAGGCGGCGCGTCACAACCGCCAGAGCCGCGGCTGCCATTTCCGGCAGGACGCGGTCCAGGTAGGCGACAGGCTATTGTAGAAATCAGTAGATTGGGAATCGGTCAATTGGTCAGGATCGCCCGCCGCGAAAAACGAAGTCTCTCGGATATGGTGCGCCAGATGCTGCAAGCGCAGCTTGTTGAGAAAAAAAAGCGTGAAATGGCCGCTGGCGCCCAGGCTTTGCTGGAAGATTACCAAACGGATAAAGAATTGACCGCCTTCACCGCGCTGGATGGCGAGGATGTGAATGGTTTTATTCCGCCTTCATTTCGTCATCGCTGACATCAATTTCGGTCATTTCGCCGGTGACGATGAATATGGTCCGCTCGCAGATGTTGGTCACGCGGTCGGCCATTCGCTCCAGGTTGTGCGCCGCCCAAAGCAGGTAGTTGGCGCGATCAATGGTACGCGGGTCAGAGATGACGTAGGTCATCAACTCGCGATAAACCTGGTTATACAGACCATCAACCTCGTCATCTTCCTCTGGGATCGCTTTTGCGGCCTCGGCATCCTCGTTGACGAAGGCCGTCAACGCCCGGTGGAGCATGCTGGAAGCGATTTTAGCCATTCGGGGAATGTCAATCAGCGGCTTGAGCAGAGGTTCATCGCCCATGCGGATGTTGACCGTAGCAATGCCCTTGGCATAATCCCCCATGCGCTCCAATTCAGCGCTCACCTCGAAGATGGACGCCAGCAGGCGCAGATCGTGGGCCATCGGCTGCTGCGTGGCGATCAGGATCATGACCTGGTTTTCGATGGCGAAGCGTTTTTCATTGATTTTGGCATCGGTAGCGTAAACGCGCCGCGCCGCCTCCAGGTCACGCTTCTTCAACGCCTCGACTGCATCCAGGGTCTGCTGTTCGACCATGCTGCCCAGCAGAAGGAGTTCATCTTTGAGCTGTTTGATATCGCTTTCAAAGGTTTTGCGGAGCATAGACACCTCGCTGTCAAAACGGGTTCGCATATTATATACCTCTTTGTATCTGCATAATTATCCAAACCGCCCAGTGACGTAATCCTCAGTGCGCTTATCCGAGGGGCGGGTGAAAATTTTGGTAGTATCGTTGAACTCGATAACCGTGCCAGAGCGCGTCTCACCGGTGAGCATCATCATGGCAGTGTAATCGGAGACGCGCGCCGCCTGTTGCATGTTGTGGGTCACAATGACGATGGTGTAGTTCCGCTTGAGTTCCTGCATCAACTCCTCGATTTTGAGCGTGGCAATCGGGTCGAGCGCCGAGGCGGGTTCGTCCATCAGGATGACTTCCGGGCGGACGGCGATGGCGCGCGCGATGCACAACCGCTGTTGCTGTCCGCCCGAAAGCGACAGGCCGGACTGCTTGAGTATATCCTTGACTTCGTCCCACAGGGCGGCCTGGCGCAGGGAGAACTCGACCAGTTCGTCCATGTTGCCTTTGTAACCGTGGATGCGCGCCCCCCAGGCGATATTTTCATAAATGGATTTGGGGAACGGGTTGGCTTTCTGGAAGACCATCCCGATACGGTAGCGGACCTCGACCGGGTCCACCGTTTTCTCGTACAGGTTGCGGCCCTCGAACAGCACTTCGCCGTGGATGTGCGTGTCAGGGACGAGTTCGTTCATGCGGTTGAAAGCGCGTAGGAGTGTGGACTTGCCACACCCCGAAGGCCCGATGATGGCGGTGATTTTGTGAGGCGGGATTTGTATGTTAACGTCGGTCACGGCCAGGAAATTGCCGTAGAAGATACTCAGATTGCGGGTTTCGAGAACGGAATGGTTGTCTATCATATCTTACTCCATTTCAATTGTCATTGCGAGTAAAGCCACCGAGTAGGCCTTCGCGAAGCACTCTGTGGGTCGGCAGCGGAAAATCGCCGCTGTTCAATGCGAAAGAAACATAGCCTCTGTCGTTGCGAGGAGCGTTCTTCCCTGCCCTTGCGGGCTAGGCAAGGGTGCGACGAAGCAATCCCCAGTTACGAGGAGACTGCTTCGTTCCTCGCAGTGACACTTGTTTCTTAGTAGGCGGCGTTTTCCCGCCGACATCGTACCCGCAGGGTAAGCAATCCCATCACTCATGGGGGACTGCTTCGCCACACCGTCCCGGTGTACTTCCGGGAAAGAGCGGCTCGCAGTGACATGGATTGCTAATATTTCCTCGCGAAGCGGTTGCGTAACACAATGGCCGAGGCATTCAGGCTCAACAACAGCGCCAGTAAAACGATGATCGCCGCAGCCGCCAGGTGACGCCACTCAGCCTGCGGGCGCGCCGTCCACTGGTAAATCTGGATGGGCAGGGTGGTGAACTTCGAGAACGGCGAGGACGGGTCAAAGGAAATAGCCGTCGAAGCGCCAATAACCACCAGCGGAGCGGTTTCGCCGATGGCGCGTGAAATCGCCAGGATGGTACCAGTCAGGATACCCGGCAGGGCATTCGGCAGGACGTGCGACCAGATGGTCTGCCACTTCGTCGCGCCCAGTCCGTACCCGGCCTTGCGCAGGGACTGCGGGACGGCGCGGATGGCCTCCTGGGCGTTGATGATGATGACCGGCAGGACGAGCAGGCCGAGGGTCAGGCCCGCCGAAAGGAGGGTGCGGCCATTGGCAGTGGTGGGGTCCACCAGACCGAACAAGGCACCGCTGGTCAATTTCTCCATCGCCCGGACGAAGATTGCCAGTCCCAGGATGCCGTAAATGATGGACGGGACACCGGCCAGGTTGTTGATGTTGGTCTGGATGATGCGGTTCAGCCAGTTGCCGGTGGTGTATTCTTCGAGGTAAATCGCCGCGCCCACCCCCAGCGGGAAGGCGAACAGGATGGTGATGAGGATGGTCCACAGCGAGCCGAGGATGGCCGTGCGGATACCGGCTGTGACGGCTTCGCTGGATTGCGGGCGGCTGATGGTGGCGGCGGTCAGCCAGGAGACAAATTTCAACTCAGCCTGGGGATATTCGGCTGCGACCGCGGCCTTGATTTCAGCGCTCTGTGTGAGCGATTCCCACAGCGGCCAGGACTCGACGACCTGGTACTTGACGATGCGCTCGATGACCAGGGCGTATACTTCGGCGCGCGAGCGGGTTTCAAAGGATTTCTCATTGTTCAACTTGTTGAACGCGCCGCGCGAGAGTGTGTTTTGCAGCAGGGCCACCAACTGGTCTTTGGTCTGGTCTTCGAGGGCGACGCCGTCCACGGTCAGGGTGGCGGGTGCTACTTTGGCTTCGTAGGCCACGTAGCCGAAGGCGCTATCGAGGATGTTGAGCAGGAGGGCGGTCAGGGCCAGGATGCCAATGATGGTGGAGGAAAGGAAAACCAGTTGCCAGGTCCGGCCAGCGCGGTTGCGAGTGGAGAGATTAGAGAGTGGAGAGTAGAGAGTAGTTACCTTGCTCTCTTTTCCTTCTGCACTATTCTCTATCCTCTTCTCTCTATTTTCTTTTCTCTGCGCTTTCATTCGTATACCTCTCGGAAACGGCGCACAATGCGCTGGCTGACAATGTTGAGCGTCAGGGTGAGCGCAAACAGCATCAGGCCGATGGCGAAGATGCTGTTGTAGTCAATCGAGTCGTAACTCAAGTCGCCGCCCGAAATGCGGACGATGTGCCCGGTCATTGTCTCCGCGCCCTTGAACGGGTTGAGCGTGAAGTTGGGGCCGGCGCCCGCCGCCACCGCCACGATCATCGTCTCGCCGATGGCGCGGCTGATGCCTAAAATGATTGCCGCAGCGATACCCGATAGCGCTGCCGGGAGCACGATCTTGACAGCCACTTCCAGTTTGGTGGCGCCCAACCCGTAGGCGGCCTCGCGCAGGGAACGCGGCACGGCGTTCAGGGCGTCTTCGCTGATCGAGGCGATCAACGGCAGGATGAGGATGCCCATTACCAACCCGGCTGAGCCGGTGTTGTAGATTTCCACAATGTCGCTACCAAAAATGGAGCGTAGCAGCGGCGTGACGAAGGTCAGCGCGAAGTAGCCATACACAATCGTCGGGATGCCCGCCAGGATTTCCAGGATGGGCTTGAGCGTGTTGCGCGTCTTTTTCGAGGCATACTCCGAAAGATAGACCGCCGCCGCCAGCCCAAGCGGGATGGCAATCAGCATGGCGATGGCAGTCGTGACCAGCGTGGCGGTTGCCAGCGGCAGGATGCCGAACTCGTTGATGTGCGGCTGCCACTTGGTCCCGGTCAAAAAATCAATCAGGTTGACTTCGGGCAGGCGAAAAAACAACCAGGCTTCCTTGCCCAGTTCGTAAACGATGCCAATGGTGGTGAAAATCGAAAAGAATCCGGCAAAAAATAATAAAGACTGGATGACGGTTTCCCCGACTCGGCGGCGCTTGTGCAGCCCCGCTTTCCGGAACGGGAACCCGGTGACGCCCACCCCGTTCATTTTCTCAGCCATAACGACACCTTCTAACCTAACCCCCAACCCCCTTCCCTTCACCCCCTTTCGGGGGCGCTTCGCGGGGGAAGGGGGCAAGAGGGCTAGGTCGAACAAAAATGGATTTATTTACCGACAGCCTGATGCCAGGCGTTCAGAGCTTCTTCGAGGGCCGCGTCGCTGGCCGGGAAGTAACCGACATCCAGGATTTCGTCGTTGACGTTGGTCAGGTAGAAGTAGATGAATGCTGCCACCTGGGGCTTCTCCTGCATGATCTGCGCCGTCGAATAGATGAACAGCGGGCGGGAGATCGGGTAGGTGTTGTTCTCGGCGGTCTCGGCGGTGGGAGCAATCCCGTCAACCGAGAGCACGGTCAGTTTGTCGGCGTTTTCCTGATAGTAAGCGAAGCCGAAGAAACCGATGGCGTAGGGGGAACCTTCCACACCCTGCACCAGGACGTTATCATCCTCGGACATCTGGAGGTTGGCGGCGGCCAGGATGGCGGCTTCGCCGCGCTCGATGCTGGCTTTCCCGTCATCGCCAGGATTGGCAGGGGCCATCACGGCTTCCACGAAGTAATCAAAGGTGCCGGAGTCGGTGCCGGGGATGAAGCGCAGGATGGGCTCAGCCGGCCACTCGGGACGCACGTCGGACCACTTCTCAGCGGTCGAGAATATCTGGGCCAGTTCAGCCTTGGTCACGTCGGTCACGAAGGTGTTATCCTTGCTGACGACCACAGCCAGGGCGTCGGTGCCAACGCGGAATTCCAGTGACTCACGGCCAATCGCCTGGCAGGACTCAACTTCACTGCTCTTGATGGCGCGCGAGGCGTTGGAGATGTCGGTTTCTCCGTTCTTGCAGAAGCGCTCGAAGCCGGCGCCGGAACCAATGCTGTCAATGGTAATCCTGCCGGTGAAGCCTTCCTCCTCGAAGCGCTGCTTCATGCGCTCGGAGAGCGGGAAGACGGTGGACGAACCGGCGGTGATGATGTCACCCGTCACGGCGTCGGGCAGGTACATTGCCAGCGGGTCTTCGGTGGGGACGGCGGTGGGAACCTCGGTCGGTTGATCAACCACAACCGGCTCTTCGGTCGGCGTGGCGGCAGGCCCGCAGGCGCTCAGGACGAGCATGGCGGCCAGCAGGACGAACATGGAAACAAACAGATTCTTACGCATTTTTCTTTTCTCCTTGGTTTGATTTTTCACATTGAGAGTTTATCAGGCCATGTTTAAGGCCTGGAGAACAACGCTTTAACGTTTGGTTAAAGGTTTTTTGTCGCCGGAGGTTCTTCATCCAGCAGGGTAACCTCTTTGATGCGCAACGGGCGCTCGAGGGTCTTAACATGACCGCTGCCCGACCAGTTGCGGTCGGGTGCAAGGATACTTACTTTGGCGATTTTGCGCATCTCCTGGGCCAGCGCCAGCAGGCCGGGCGCAGTCACACCGTCATCGTTTGTAACAAGGATGTGGGTCATTTTGACTTATCACCAGAGTTCCGCCGCTTCTGCTGAATGTCAACGGCAAAAACGATCAGCAGTGCAACCAGGAAAATCCAAAACAGAGTCATAGTTCCTCCAAAAATAAATACCGGCGTGTTATCCATAATGCAAAGATACCATGCCGGTATTAAACGTCCGCGAAAGACAGGTTATGAGTTTGTTATGGTTTGGTTAACCGGAACTGTGAAATAAAACGTGCTTCCCCGCCCTTCCACGCTCTCCGCCCAAATCCGCCCGCCGTGCGCCTCGACGATGTGCCGGGCGATGGAAAGTCCCAGGCCGGTGCCGCCGCCGGAGCGCGCCCGGTCAGCTTTGTAGAAACGCTCGAAGATGCGCGCCAGGTCGTCCTCGGGAATGCCCACGCCGGTATCCCGCACGGCGAAGCGGACAAAATTCCCATCAATCTGTGCGGACAAAACCACCTCGCCTCCCGGACGGGTGAACTTGACCGCGTTATGGATGAGATTGACCAGCACCTGTTCCAGCCGCGACGCGTCAGCCCGGACTTTGGGCAGGCCGAGCGGACACTCGAGACGCAGCGCCAACCCGGCGCGCTCGGCTTGCAGTTTCATGCGCTCGGCGGCGGTTTGGAGCAATTTCTCCGGCGCGACCGGCTGCAATTCCAGCGCCACCTGTCCCGATTCAATCCGTGTGAGTTCGAGCAACTCCTGCACCATTTGGGTCAGCGCGTCCACTTCGGTTTCGATGCGGCTCAGAAAACGGCGCGCCGCAGGAGGATCCTCCAGCGCGCCTTCGTTCAGCGTTTCGGTCAGGGCTTTGAGCGAGGCCAGCGGCGTGCGCAGTTCGTGCGAGAGGTTGCTGACGAAATCGCGGCGCATCGTTTCGAGGCGGCGCAGACTGGTCAAATCCTGCACTAGAAGAAGACTCCCGCCAGTATATTTATCTGGAATGACAAGCAAACGCAGGAATTGGCGGCGGGCGGGTAGTTCGATGGTTTCCTCCTGCGCTTCGCCGGTGGCGCGACATTTACGCCAGACCTCGACCAATTGATGGTGGCGGAGGACCTCGGTCACCGAGCGGCCGAGGGCATTTTTGTATTCAAACAGTCTTTCGGAGGCGGGGTTGGCGAACTGGATGCGGCCTTCGGCATCTGCAATCAACACGCCGTCGGTCATCGTATCCAGAACGGCGGCGAGTTTGGCGCGCTCGGTGTCAACGGTTGAAAGTTGAAGGTTGAAGGTTGACACGATGGCTCTGACCGCATTGGACAGATCTTCCAATTCGCGCACATCTTCGGGAAGCGCCTCTGCGGTTATCTCCCCTTTAGCAAGGCGTTGGGCGGTGTGGGTATATTCGCTCAAGCGGCGACGCAAGTGAAAGTAACGCCAGGCCAGGTAGGCCAGGACAAGTAAGAGAACTGCGACCAGAACAGCGAGGAAGGTTGTCATCTTTTGGGTTGGTTTGGATGTTGAAGATTGCTATGCCAAACATGCAACCTGCAACCTTCAACATGCTAACCCTCGAACCGATACCCCCCGCCGCGCACGGTGACAATCCGCTCCGGCTTCGACGAATCAGCCTCGATCTTCTGCCGCAACCAGCGCACATGGACATCCACCGTGCGGCTGTCGCCGACGTAATCCCAGCCCCAAACGCGCTCGAGGATGAATTGGCGCGAGAGCATCTGGCCGCGGTGTTCGGCGAAGAATAACAGCAAATCGTATTCCTGCGGCTTGAGCGGGAGGACTTTGCCCTCCAGCGTGACCTCGCGGCGGGTCTGGTTAATGCCCAGATTCCCAAAAGTCAGAATGTCCTGCGGCGCGGCGGATTTGGTTTTGAGTTTCTCCAATTCTTCGCGAATGACGCTCGTCCGCCGCAACTGCGCCTTGACGCGCGCCAGCAGTTCGCGCATGGAGAAGGGTTTGGTCAGGTAGTCGTCCGCGCCGACCTCCAGCCCGACGACGCGGTCAATCTCGTCGTCGCGGGCAGTCAGCATCAGGATGGGGACGGTCATCTCGCGGCGCAGGATTTTGCAAACATCGAAGCCGTCCAGTTCGGGGAGCATGATGTCAAGGATGATGAGGTCGGGTTTTGAACGACGAGCCACCTCGAGCGCGGCGCGCCCGTCTCCTACAGCCTCGACGATGTAGCCCTGTTTTTCGAGGTTATAGACCAGGGTTTCCTGCAAAGGGAGTTCGTCTTCGACGACCAGAATGGTTTCAGACATATTGCGCCCAATCGGGCGGACGCCGTCCGCCGCTACCCAAACCTTCCCTCGACGTAATCTTCGCTGCGTTGATCTTGCGGTGTGGTGAAAATTTCCTTGCCGGGGGCGTATTCGACCAGTTCGCCCTGCAAAAAGAAGGCGGCGTAATCTGCCGTCCGCGCCGCCTGCTGAACGGAGTGCGGCACCAGCACGATGGTGTAATCTTTCTTGAGTTCCTGCAAAGCCAGTTCAACTTTGCCGGTCGAAATGGGGTCAAGGCCTGAGGTGGGTTCATCCAGCAAAATGACTTCCGGCTGCTGGGCCAGCGAACGTGCCAGGCACAGTCGCTGCTGCTGCCCGCCGGAGAGGGCAATGGCCGGGTCGTCGAGCCGGTCTCGGACCTCCTCCCACAGCGCGGCCAGTTTGAGGCTGTGCTCCACGGCTTCATCCAGCCGCGACTTACGCTTCTCACCAGCCAATTCCAATCCATAGGTCAGGTTGCCGCGGATGGTCAACGGCAGGACAACCGGACGGGCGAAGACCATCCCGACGCGGCGGCGCAGGGCGATGACATCCGTCTGCGGGTCGAGGATGTTTTCGCCGTCGAGCAGGACGCGCCCCCCCACCGTCTGGACCTCGGTTAGGTCGTTCAGGCGGTTGAGGCAGCGCAGCAGCGTGGACTTGCCGCCGCCCGCCGGGCCGAACAGCACTGTGATGGCGTTGGCGGGGATGCCCATGCTGATGTCACGCAGCGATTCCGTGCCGTCGGCGTATTGGAGGGAGAGGTGTTCGATGATTATCTTGTTCATGCGCTTTACGTTTTTCGTTTCACGCTTTACGTAAATCGTAATGCGTAAAACGTAATACCCTATCGTTTTTCTGCTTCCCGAATGACTTTCTTGACCCGCGTCACCTGCGTGCCCTGCAAGTCTTCCATGCGCTTCTCCAGCACGGCAATAAACTCGCTTTTGTTTCCGGCATTCACTGCCACAACGGTCTTCTCGGAATGCTGCGGCACATCCTTCGGGCGGCAGGTTCGCAGGTGATTCAAAAGATACGGGAAAATATCTCTCCCATAGGCTTCATTGTGCGAGGCAACCAGCGCCAGGATTTTGACGCCGTTATCCACCGTGATGACGGAGCCATTTTCCATCACCTTCTTGATTTCTTCAACGTGCGGGCAAATCTCGTCGGCTTTGCTCTCCGCAATCGTGGACAGGGCCAGCATCGCGCCCCAGACCAGCCGATTATGCTTACTCTTCATTAGCTTCAGGAAATCGCTGACATATTCTGCAATCAGCTCTGGCTTGATGTAGCCAACCTCATAAAGAACTTTGATGCAATCAAACGAAACGTTTGTATCCTTATTCCAAAGATTCTCGGCAATTTCCTGAATCCCAACGCGGTTATCTAATTCGGCCAACTCTCTGGCGAGTTCCTGATTGGGCACCTCGTCGCGCCGGTTTTGGAAGTAAGCGATTCTATTCAAGACCGACATTCCAACCTCCTTCACTCTCTGATTACTGATTACTGCTCACTGATTACTGGTTACTTCACCACTGCCTCTTCGCTCTCGCGCGGGAACGTATCACCGTCGCGATCAGGTTCATGCCCAGCACAAAAGCGATCAGCACCAGCGCCGTGCCATATTGAATCTGGATCGGCATCTCCGGCACTTGCGTTGAAATCACAAACAAATGGTATGGCAGCGCCATGGTCGCATCGAAAGGCGAGTGGGGCAAGCGCGGCAGGAAGAAAGCCGCGCCTGTGAAAAGGATGGGCGCGGTCTCCCCCGCGGCGCGTTCCAGGCCGAGGATGACGCCGGTCAGGATGCCGGGCAAGGCCTGCGGCAGGACGATGCGGCGGATGGTCTGCCAGCGCGTGCCACCCAGCGAGATGCTGACTGTGCGGAAAGCCTGCGGCACAGCCCGCAGCGCCTCCTCCGAGGCGCTGATGATGACCGGCAGGGTCATGATCGAAAGGGTCAGCGAAGCGGAGAGGAGACTGGTGCCGAATTTCAGGAAGAAGACGAACAGCCCCAGCCCAAACAGGCCATACACAACCGAAGGGATGCCAGCCAGGTTGATGATGGCAATGCGGATCAGCCGCGTCAGCCAGTTCTCGCGCGCATATTCGGCCAGGTAAATCGCCGCGGCGATGCCGAGTGGGACGGAGAAAATTGCCGTGCCCAGCGTGAGATAAAACGTCCCGACGATGGCCGGTAGAATGCCGCCCTGCCGCATCCCTTCGCGTGGGAAGCCGGAGAGGAATTCCCACGAGATGGCCGGCGCGCCCTGGGCGATGATGTAGATGAATACCGCCAGGATGGGGATGACAGTGAAAAGAGCAACCAGCGTCAACAGGGAAAAGCCGATGCGTTGGGTGATGAGGCGGTTCACGACAACACCCTCTCCGCCCGTTTCTTCTGCCGGAAGACGACCGAAGAAGCCGTCACATTGACAACCAGCGAAATCAGGAACAGCACCAGGCCAATGAAGAACAGCACATGGTAGTGGATACTCCCGCTGGCCACCTCGCCCATCTCGGCGGCGATGGTGGCCGTCATGGTACGCGCCGGCATGAAAAGCGAATTCCAGCGCGTCGCCAGCACGGGGGCGTTGCCGGTGACCATCATAACCGCCATCGTCTCACCGATGGCGCGCCCGAGGCCGAGCATGACCGCTGTCAGCACACCGGAACGGGCGGCCGGCAGAGTCACCCGCCAGATGGTCTGCCAGCGGGTTGCGCCCATCGCCAGCGCGCCCTCGCGGTATGACCTGGGGACCGAATCCAGGGCATCCTCGGCAATCGAGACGATGGTCGGGATCGCGATCCCGCCCAGAAGCAGGGAACCGGCCAGGGCGGTCAGACCCGTCGGCAGGTCCAGAAAGATGCGCAGAAACGGCGAGAGGACGAGAATCCCCAGGAAACCAAGCACCACCGATGGCAGTCCGCCCAGCAATTCCACAAAGGGTTTGAGAATGTCGCGCGCCCAGCGCGGGGCGATCTCAGCGATAAAGACCGCTGTCCCAATGCCAAAGGGGATGGCGACCAGCATCGCGCCGATGGTCACGATGAGCGAGCCGCTGATGAGCGGCAGGATACCGTAATAAGCCTCGATGGGATACCAGCGTTGGCTGAACAGGTTGGCGAGCGGGACTTGGCTAAGGGCCGGCAGCCCCTCGCGTAAGAGGAAAAAGAAGATGAGGCCGACAAAGAGGATGGCCGAATAGCCGCAGGCCTTGATGACCGCGGTGATGATGGTTTCGCGCCAGTTGAGGGACTTGTCCATAGTTTTCCTTTATTTTATCGGCACAAAGCCCAATTGTGCCACAATCGCCTGCGCTTCAGGCGAGAGAATCCACTCGAGATACGCCGCCCCCGCGCCGCTCGGCTCACCGGCCGTGTACATGTACAGGTCGCGAGCGATGGGATAAGTGTTGTCGTTGACGGTGGCAATAGACGGCAAGACATAAGGGTCACCCGGCCGGCGGGCGATGGCAATCATCTTCAGGTCATGCGGCACGTACCCCAGCCCGTCGTAGCCAATGGCGTTCGGGTTCTGCCGCACCTCGTTGATGATGCCCTCCGAGGAAGGCAGCAGCAGCGTGTCGGTCGAGAAGAGCGTTTTGTCGTTCTTTTCACCCAGACGCAAGACCGTCTCCAGGAAATAGACGTGCGTGCCGGAATTGGTCTCGCGCGAGAGACGCACGATCGGCCGGTCTTCGCCGCCGACCTCCTGCCAATTGTTGAATTTACCGCTGTAAATATCTGAGATTTGCTGGAGCGTCAATTCGCTGACCGGATTATCGGGATGGACGATCACGGCAATGGCGTCGCGGGCGATGACATGCTCGAGCGGGTTGATCCCCTTGGATTGCGCCTGTTGCATTTCTTCGGATTTGATCTGCCGCGAGGCGTTGGCGATGTCCACTGTCCCGTTGAGCAGCGCGGCGATACCCGTCCCGGACCCGCCGCCGGTCACCGATATACGTACCTCGGGATGTTCCTGCTGGTAACGTTCGGCCCAGGCCAGCGCCAGGTTGACGATGGTGTCCGAGCCTTTGTTTTCGATGTAGGCGGAGGCGCTGGTCGGCCCGGTGGTCTGCGTGCCAGACGGGCCGCAGGCTGCGAGGAAAATTAACAGAAAGAATATAGCGAGACGGTGGAATTTCATCAGTCAAATTATAGCCGATTTAGCGCTGTCATTGCGAGGAGCACTTCGGCAGGCTCAGTGTAAACTCCGCGATGAAGCAATCTCCCACTCGCGAGGAGACTGCTCACCTGCACTTGCAGCAGGTGCAAGTGTCATCGCGGCTGCCAAGCTCCTTGCAATGACCAGAAGAATATCGTGTAAAATTGAACGCGTGGACGCTGAGAATCCCATCTTCGTCATTCGAGAATTGAACTTCTATTATGGGGCGAAACTGGCCCTGAGCAAGATCAGCATGGAGGTGCTGCCGCGCATGGTCACGGCGCTGATCGGCCCCTCGGGCTGCGGCAAATCCACCTTTTTGCGCTGCCTGAACCGGATGAACGACACCATTCCAGGCACGCGCGTCGAAGGCCAGATCCTTCTCGATGGGCAGGACATCAACGTCGAAGGAATGGATGTGGTCACGCTGCGCCAACGCGTGGGCATGGTCTTCCAGAAGCCTAATCCTTTTCCTCAGTCGGTGTACGACAATGTTGCCTTCGGCCCGCGCGTGCTCGGACTGGTCAAGAACAATGCCGATTTGGACGAAACCGTCGAACGCAGCCTGCGCCAGGCCGCGCTGTGGGATGAGGTCAAGGACCAACTGAGACAGAACGCCCTGGGATTTTCGCTCGGCGAGCAACAACGCATCTGCATTGCGCGCGTCCTGGCTGTCCAGCCGGAGGTCATCCTGTTCGATGAATCCACCTCGGCGCTGGATCCCATCGCCACCCTGCATATCGAAGAATTAATCAACGAACTCAAGCAGAACTACACGATCGTCATCGTGACACACAACATGCAGCAGGCCGCGCGTGTCTCGGATTTCACCGGCCTGTTCTGGCTCGGCGAGCTGGTCGAGTTCTCCCCCACCGAGCGCATGTTCACCCGCCCGAAGGAGGAGCTGACTGAGGCCTATTTGACGGGGAGGATGGGTTAGAACAGTATCCAGTGTTCAGTTTTCAGTGAACAGTAGAAACGGGGGGTAAAACTACTATACAGCCTCCAGCGCGGCTTTCATCCGCGCCAGCGCCTGCATCATCGTAGTGCGCGGACAGCCGAAGTTCAGCCGCACAAAACCCTCGCCGCCGGGGCCAAAGCTCGCGCCGTCGTTCAAAGCGACTTTAGCTTTTTTCAAGAAAAACTCATACGGCGACCCGCGGATCTGGCCGCTTTTCAGCAGGTCATTGCAATCCAGCCAGGCCAGGTATGTTGCATCGGGGACAGTTGTACGTATACCTGGCAAGTTGTTTTTTACGAACTCAATCAAGAAGTCGCGATTGGCGGTCAGGTACAAGAGCAAGGCGTCCAGCCACCCGTCACATTCGCCGGAGAAGGCGGCCTGCGCGGCGTCCAATCCCAAGCTGCTCAGTTGCAACGTCAGGCGCTCGGCCTCTTTCTTATAACGTTGGCGCAGATCGGTGTCCGGGATGATGGCAAAAGCGCAATGCAGCCCGGCTACGTTGAAGGTCTTGCTGGGGGCGATCAGGGTGATGGTACGCGCGGCGATCTCCGTAGAAAGGGTAGCCATCGGAGTGTGTTGCGCCCCGCCCAACAGAAGCTCACTGTGGATCTCATCCGAGCAGATGAGGATGTTATTCTTCAGGCAGATCTCGGCCATGCGAGTCAACTGCTCTCGGCTGTAAATCTGCCCGGTCGGGTTGTGTGGCTGACAAAGCAGGAACAGGCGTGTGTGCGCCCCGCCGGAATTAAGCGCGGCTTCGAAGGTGTCGAAATCAATCTCGTAATGCAGCGTATGCTCGTTATCCACCTGAGCGCCACTTACGGGGTGTTGGCTGAGCAGCGCCAACTGGCGCACAAGTCCTACTTTCTCGTGCATATCCAGAAAGGGGGGATAGACCGGCGTTTGGATCAAGATACCGTCGCCTGGCTGGCATGTCACCCGCGCGGCTAAGTTAACCCCGCTGATAACGCCCGGCGTGAGAACGACCATCTCCGGCGTCACCTGCCAGCCGTAGAGGTTCGCCATGCGTTGAGCAACGACTTCCATGAGTTTCTTGGGCGGAGCCTCGTAGCCAAATATCCCGTGCGCCACCCGGGCGCGCAAAGCCGCAAGGACCGGTTCCGGCGCGGGAAAGTCCATATCCGCGACCCACAGCGGCAGAACATCCGCGGGGTAGAACTCCCATTTGATGGCATTGGTACCGCGCCGTTCGATCACCTGGTCGAAATCGTAATTCATCGAATCTCTCCTGGGCGTGGACTGGATTGCATATGCTCTTGTATTCTGCGCCGCACGGGCTGAGCGGACTACGGATTCAGCCAGGCAAACGTCGCCAGGATGGAAGAGAACACATCCGATTCAGCCGTCTTGTCGAACAGCGGAGGCGGCGTTAAGTAGTTGCCCGGGTTGGTGGAATGCAGGACGAAGGTCAGGCTGACGCAAACGTTATTTCTTGATGTCGAATAGGCTATCCATTCGTAAACCTGTCCAGCCCCTGCATCCGCGCCGCTCTCCTCTAAAAATGGAATGCCATTGACCGTCAGCAATTGAGATTGACTAACCCCAGGATTCTGGCTCACACAAGGATCGGCATTCTCCGTCGCCGCCACGTCAATGAATTTCTCGACAAGGTTAGTGCCCTGGGTGACAGGGAGCGAAATGCGCGCCGAATGATCCTGCCGGCTGACGATTTGCCCTTGCGCGGGATAGCGGAACGTGAAGCCGTATGCCTGATCCGTGTACGTCTGCCAGTTGGCCGGTACAGAGGCCGTCGGCGCGAGAGTAGGTTGCTTGGTAGCAATGGGTGTATCGGCGGGTAATAGTGAAGTTGGAGACTCTTTCAGCGCGGTTGGCGTGACTGCTGGCGCGGGGGTGGGCAGGTTGCAGCCCGCCAGCCCGAAGGCCAGGGATAGCACAAGTACAGTTCTGAAACACGATCGCATGACTACCTCCTTATAGACACGGCCATTTCTTCCAGGATATGCACCAACTTCTCGGCCAGCATGGAACGGCTGAAGTGCGCCTCCACATAGCGCCGCCCATCCATGCCCATCCTTCGGCTGCGTTCAGGGTCGTTTGCCAGGCTGCGGATGGCGTCCGCCAGCGCGGCAGGGTCGCCGGGTTGGGCAAAAATCCCGCACCCCGCCGCGGCGATTACCTCGCGGATCACGCCGTCAATCGCCAGCGCCACCGGGCGCCCGGCAGCCATATAATCAAAAACCTTATTGGGGTATGTGGTCTTGTACTCTTCGAGCGGCTTAAGGATGGCGAGACAGGCATCCGCGCCGGCCAGCGCCAGCGCCATTTCATTCTTCGGGACTGGCGGCACGAACGTCACATTGGTCAGCCCGGTCTTGGCAGCCCGCGCCTGCAAACCAGCCTTTTCCTTGCCGTCGCCGAGAAAAACGACCTGCACCTCCGGTCTATTAGCTAGCAAGCCGGCCGCCTCCAAAACCACGTCCAAGTCATTGGACATGCCGTGCGCCCCGGCATACAGGACCACAAATTTGCTTTCAAGATGATGCGACGCCCGGAACGCCTCCCCGTTATCAGCCGGATCGAACATCCCCGGCTCCGCTCCGTTCGGGACGAGTTCAACGTGACGTGCTCCGCGACCTGTCACATGCGCGATGAATCCCGGGCTGTTGACCATCACCCGGTCGGCGTGACGGTACAGGAATCGTTCCAGCCATTCGGAAAGCCGGATCAGTGCCCGGTTGCGCAGCACGCCGACGGCGATGGCAAAGGCCGGCCACAGGTCGCGCACCTCGAAGAGGAACGGGACGCGTTTGAGCCGCGCCAGAAGCCAGGCCGTCCAACCCTGGAAAAGCGGCGGCGAGGTGCCCCAGACCAGGTCTACCTTCCTCACCCTCAGCCCAACGACAAACGAGGAGAGCATAAAGCTGAAGAACACGAACACGCGATGGACAAAGGATCTGTGCAAGGCGTGGTAGGTCGCGGTGCGCAGGATGCGGACCTCACCCCCATCCCCTACCCCCTCTCCCCGTGGGAGAGGGGGTAGGGGTGTCCCCGCAGGAGACGGGGTAGGGGGTGGGGCGCCTGTCAGATAGCTCACCGGGCTGGCGATGATCGTCACCCGGTGGCCGCGCTGGGCCAGGCAACGCGCCAGTTCGTAGTGACGCGTCCCGCCGGGTTCGTCGAGGGCTGCAAAGGCCTGGTGGATGAGGAGGATGTGCATAAGAGCCAGTAATCAGTAATCAGTAATCAGTAATCAGTGATCAGTGATCAGTGATCGGTGATCGGTGGGGAAGGTGAATTCGCTGGTGAATTTTATCGTTTCGGCTGAGGTCACCTCAAGCGCAAAAGAGAGTGCGGGAATTTTAACACCATAAGTTGGTGAGGCCCAACCACGTATTGGTAAGACCGGCCCCTCGCCGTAGATCAATTCGCCACAGCGCGCCAAAGAAATTAGAGAGTGGAGAGTAGAGAGTGGAGGGTCTGTCTGCAAAGCGAGCACGATCACGCCCAAGGGTAACTTCAAACTAATCTCTACTCTCGAATCTCTATTCTCTATCTCCCATTCCCAATCCGGCAACAACCAATGGAGGGTAAAGGATGAAGGGTGGCGGAAAGATGAAGGATGAAGGATGAAGGATGAAGGCAGGAAGCGAAGCCGCAATATCTCATCTAGAACTAGCCAGCGCTCATCGGCGTAGACTGTTACGGTGCGGGTGTGGCTGAGACTGTCTTTCCGGTAATGTCCAATGACGCATTGCAGGATGGCCGGATCTGACTCAATGATGTTCTGGCGGTAAGCATCGAACCAGTCGAGGTAGAGAAAACGGCCGGCGCGGGTCATCTGGTCGCGGCCATTGACGGTCACTGTGTTATGTACCCGCGCGGTGGTCAGGTTGTTGTCCCAGGGAGCAGGGGCGTTATACAGGTAAGTGCCTGCATCCTGGGCAACGTTCAGGCCGCGCCACCACAGATCAAGGTGCAACTGGTCAGCGTGGGATGGACGCGATGTGAATTGCGCTGTCCGCAGGTAGGCCCAGGAGTTTTTGGCATACAGGTGATCGCCGAGGTAACGCTCCGTGCGGAGGTATTTCTTGCTTTCCAGTGGAATGCCGAACCAGAGCGACATCTCGTCCCAGGCGCCGCGCGGCAGTTGATAGTCCAGAAATGCCTGCGCGGCGGCCTGCAAAATGGGTCGGAAATCAGCAAAAGGGCAAATCGTCAATGGGAAGATGTAGGCCCCGTCATTTGCTCCCAGGTTTGGAGCGCGGCCTGAAACGGGGTCGAGCAGGGCATAGAGCCAGTGCGTGGCCGCGGTGAGGCGGTCAAGCGTCTTCCTCGGAAACCCTTTGTGTAACTTCGTGTCCGCTTGCCCCCGTTCCGTGGGGGTCGTGGTTAACGCTCTTGCCCACAACGCCACCTGCAGCATCAGGCGGTGATAATTTGTGCTGTACTGGCTGTATTCGCCATAGCCGTCAATCTGGGATTGAAAGCCCCGGTTGAGCCACTTCCAGCCGAGGGCGCGCCACTTTGCCGACTGCGGATGCTCCGCCAAAGCCAGCCCGGCGGTGTAGAGACCCGCGGCCTCGGTGAGCAGATGGTTGTTGTTTTGAGAGTGGGCGTACACCAGCGTGGGCGGGATGCGAGTTGCGTGTTGCGTGATGGACTGCGCCAAGCGCGACTTGCGCTCCGGCGTGGAGGCGGGGGCGGCGTCGAAAACCTGCGCCGCCCAGACGAAGGCCATCAAGCGGAGGGCTACTTCCTGTCCGCTCATCCAGTGCGGGCCGAGGCAGGGCGGGTTGGCGTCGGTGAAGGTCTCGAAATAGCGCCAGAATGCTTCGGCGTATTTCTCGTCTTTGCTTATCTGGTAAGCTCTGCCCAGGGTAAACGCCCAACCAAAGCGGGCGGGTTCCCAGAGCAGTTTAATGTCAAACGTCAAAGGGCCTGCCCTGAGCCTGTCGAAGGGTCGAAGGTCGGCCTTGCCGGTTTCGTAATCGGTCCAGTGGGCAAGAGGCGCGTCGAGGCTGAGTCTCAAGTCAACCGGTTCGCCGCCGAAAAGGCGGACTTTGCCAGCCGCGATCTCGTCGGCTTCGGCGAGGAGGGCGGCTTTTCCTTCTTTACCCAGCACAGTCAGGAGTTCGTCGCGGCCGGGCACAGGTAAGACCGCTTTTAACTGTCCACTAGCGACTGACAACTGACGACTGGTGACTCGCCTGTAATGCCCTGTCGCCAGCCCAACCTTGTAGAGCGCGTAAAGCCCCACCTGTCGAGGTCCCAACTGGCGTAGGGCTTTGAGGGCAAGGGGAAGGTGGAAACTCATTTCAAAAGCCGTAAGAGATTCTCGCCGTCCAATAAATCCAGATTGGTATGGATCTCCAAAAATGGGCGCACGTCATTCCTGGCTTGTTCCCAGGAGATGTCCTGTATGCGGTCACGCACGGCGGCGCGCCAGTTGGCGGCATTCAAAGGGCCACCCAGCCAGTTGGTTTGCTCCAGCGCGTTATTCAACAAAGTCAGATTTGGCGCCGGCCAGTTGGGATCGCTCAGATACCAGAACAAATCATACAGGTCGCGGCCTTTGAGGTGGGGGCGATGCAACACCGCATGGAGTTTCCCCGCCAGCAGAGAGGCACGGTCATGGTGCTGGAGTTGCAGGGGAACATGGCGGCGGACGACCGTCGTCTCCATTTGCGCGCCGGCGGGAGGGTTGGTGTCCACTTCCAGTTTTACGGCCAGGACTTCACTCTCGTGCGCCGATAACCCCAACTCGTAAAGCAAAGCGGGAAAACGCACGAAAGCATGGTGTACAACTTTCGCGTCGTTCACCTTGAGTTCCACAGCATACCCTTCGATTGAAAACTCCCGCTGGATGGTTTGCAGGTAAGCGCGAAAACCGTAATTCTGCCTGGCTCTTTCGAGCGCAAAATCCAGGTCTTCGGAATAACGACCGGTGGCATAAAGGAAACGCAGCGCCGTGCCGCCATGGAAGGCGAGTGGGATCATCGCCCCGGCGCGCTGCAACGCGCCCAGGATGCGCGCCTGCAGGTATTCGCGCGCCAGGTTGCGCGCCTGGGCGGGCATGGGCGCAGAACGGACAAGTTCGGCCAGGTATTCTTTCATAGCGACTCGTACTCGGAGCCGGCTTGCGCCAGCGCGGCGATGATCTTCACCGCCCGCTTCAATTTCGGACTTTGGGCTTGCTCTGCCATCCGATCCAGTGTATCCACGCTGACACGTTCCAGGTTCTGCAAACGCAGTTCGCGCAGGTATTCGGGGGTGTCTGCGCGCGGCGCAAGGTGGATCAAATCCAGCATGGCTTTTTCGGGAGAGGCAAGAAAAGCCGCCTGCCCGCCGCCCAAGTCAAGGCGCTGGTAACCGCGCAGGGCATCCGGTTTGATATGCCGGAACTCAAACGCCCCCAGCGGCGTTTCCCAGCGGCCGGGCCGCCGCGCACAAACACTGACCGTGACGGGGGTATATTCCGGGATGAGTCCGTAATACGCCAGCGCCGACTGGCAACTGACGTACGACCCGCGCACCATGCGGTTGGCAATGAGAAAGGGATGCGGCTTGACTTTCTGATAGGGCGGAGCCAGCGCATATAGTCCGCGCCGCAATTGATACAGCCGGCCGGCCTTCGTCCAGCGCGAGAGTTGACGGCGCACATCGCGCCCGTCCACCTCGCCGGCCAAAAGCAGGCTGGTTTCGAACAGCGGCTCATCGCCTACAATCTGGATCAGGCTTGCAAACTCCATGCGGATAAGATACCATAAATGGTATATTATTGCAATGAAATATTTTCATTTCATGTGACAGTCACTTACAAAGTGACTGTCACATGACCGGAACACAGCGACTCCACCGCCGCGAACGTGGCCTTCGTCACTCCGACCAGGTTCATTTGGCAACCTGGGTCAGGCGGCCTTCCTCGTCGGCCTGAAGAACAACGAGTTCGGGCATGGGAAAGTGACGCGCATTGGTCGTCACCAACGTGAGATCTTTGTACAGCGCGGATGCGGCAATAAGAGCATCCGAATCGCTGAGATTAATGCCGCGTCCGCGCCACGAGCGGATGAGTTCCCCTGCCAGATCCGCGACCTCACTGTTCATTGGGATGGTCTCGAGCGAGTCGAGCAAATTGAAGGTCTCGCGGCGCTCACGTTCCTGCATCCCGCGCACAATTTCGAGACGCGTCATGGCGGAGATGTACGTCCACCCTTTCAGTTCTATCGCTCGCAGCAAAACCCGATATCCTGTCATCTTGCGCAAGTATCGGATCAATATATTGGTGTCGAGAATATGATCACTCACCGCGCCCCCACTCTTCAGACAGATCACGTGTGCCTAATTTGCGCTGTTCTTCGATCCAGCGGTCAATGTCTTCGCCGGTTAGCATGTCGGGGTGATCTTCATCTTTCCACGCGCCATAAGAGGCCTCAATGGCGGCTTTGAGCTTGCGGCGGCGCAGTTCGCGCTCCAATACTTCCTCGACGAAGCGCGTCCGTTCACGCGGCGGGATGACGCGGCGTAGTTCATCCGCCAACGGCTTGGTAAGATATAGATTGAGGCGTTCCCGGATGACAGGCATGGCGTAATCCTTTTGCACTAATTGTTTGCACTATGATTATACACCAACCTGCCCTCTACAGCGCAACGACTCCACCTCCGCGAATGCAGCCTTTGTCACGCCAATCATCTGCTCGTACGGGATCGGCAGCCGGTTGTCCGCGTGAATCGCTCTCACCCGGTTTATTTTTGCAAGTCCTCTGGTTTCAATCCCGTTACCTTTGCCACCCTGGACAACATTCGCGGTCCGACTTCTTCATTATCATGAAAGGCAAAGACAATATCTGGCCAGCCAGATCGCGATAAGACTTTATGCGAACCGGTCTGGCGCTTGATGCTCCAGCCAATATGTTTTAGTGCTGCCAACAGCCGCCGAGCTTTGACCGTACGCCACTCGCTCATGCTGCTGCAAACGAGAACATCAAGGCAGAGGCGCTTTCACCTTGTTCCAAGCGGTCAGCAATCACGCGCAAGGCCAGCGCCTGCGCATGGGCGACTGCTTCTTCTGGGCTGTTCCCGTAGGAAAGCACGCCGGGTAATTCTTTCACTTCCGCCAGCCAGCGGCCATCTTCTTCCTGTTCGTATTCAAGCGTAAATTTCATTGCGCGCCTGCCTCTCTGCGTATATTATACCGTGATGGACACTCAGGTTTCCTATTTGACAAGAACACGATCCCCATTTTCGCGCAATGACTCCACCGCCGCAAACGTGGCCCGTGTGACGCCGAACAGGTGGTCGTAGGGGATCGGCGGCTGGCCACTCGAGCGAATCGCGCCGACCCAGGCCTGCATCTCGTTGACGTGGCCTTTATCCTGCCCCCGAGCAGCCGCTCGACGCGCCGCCGATCATCGCAGACAGCAGGCGCAACTTTATGGCATGTGGTAATGCGCTTCTACTTCGGCCAGAAATTCCTCGAATTGGATTGGGATACAACGGATATGCTGCGCGGGGTCGCTGAAGGGATGCCGGTGCCAGCCCATTTTGGCGTTGTCCACCCCATAAAC
Source organism: uncultured Chloroflexus sp. (assembly GCA_964618215.1). Lineage (GTDB taxonomy): Bacteria > Chloroflexota > Anaerolineae > Anaerolineales > Villigracilaceae > CG2-30-58-95. Next base: position 15,165 of record CAZTZE010000005.1, on the reverse strand, counting down.
TCGCCGATCGCTCTCGACCAGGGCAAAGGCTGTTTTGTCAGTTGCCAGGTTGTAAAAGACGCTGATAAACGTATCTGGGCGTGTCAGTTGAATGAGGAGGCTCAAGGTGTCCGCGTCAATGGTTTGCACGTCCACGTAAGCAACCATTAGCGAACGATGGCAGGCTTGCTGCAAGGCCAGTAAAAGATGGCCTGTGATCATGGCAGCCATGCGAAGTTGGCCTCCAGCCGCCTGAACCGCGTGACCAGGGCTTCCCAATCCAGGTAGTCTTGTTCAGCCTCGAAGGTGTAATGTTCCTGGCGGTCTTCCGAATCCCAAATTTGCTTGTAGGCTTCGAATGATTGGCCGTATTTTTGCTCATACTGTTTGATCGCCGCATTGATTTCGACCAGTTTGTTGCGCGCATAATCACGGATCAGCAGCACCAACGCCACATCGTTGCGTGGCTCGCCGGTCAGATCAGTCAAAGCCTGACCAATTTCCCTAGGAAGCACAAAAACTGACATTCGACACCTCCAGACTCATTTTGGTTGAACCATGCCCGCGCCGGTTCTGTCAAGTTTGGCACTGCACCGTCTTCCCACTCCTCAGCGTTTCCACCGCCGCGAACATGGCCTGTGTCACGCCAATCATCTGCTCATACGGGATCGGCGGCTGCCCCCCCTCGCGGATGGCTTTGACAAAAGCCTGCCACTCGCCGAAGTGACCCTTATCCTGCTTGAGCGCGGATTTGACCACTTTCCGCCGGCCATCATGCACCAGTTCGAGGGAACGGAAGTCGTCCAGCACAGCCACGCGCCCGCCGCAGAAGACTTCGACGCGTTCCTTTGGGAAGGATTTGTCGCCATTGGCGAGATAGTCTACCACGCCAATGGAACCATCTGGGAAAGTGAAGGTCATCGAAACGTTGTCCTCGCGGTATTTGCCGCCGTCGGGCAGACCGTGCGCGCTCACGCTGACGGGGGGCGCGCCGACCAGAAAGGTGATGAAATCCACAAAGTGGCAGCCTTCGCCGATGATGCGTCCGCCGCCTTGGGCGGGGTCGTGTGTCCAATGGTTGAGGGGAATGTAACCGGCATTGACTCGATAATGGATAAAAAGGGGTTCGTGACGAGTGGCCCTTCGGCTGCGCTCAGGGCAAGCGAGTGACGAGTGGAGGAGTTGGGCGAGAGGGGCAAAGCGGCGATTAAAACCAGTCATCAGTAAACAGTGTTCAGTTTTCAGTAACTGATCACTGATAACTGATAACTGATCACTATTGATCGCCAGCGGCTTTTCGACAAAAACATGTTTAACGGCCTGCAACGCCTTCACCACCAATTCGGCATGTGTATCGTGACGGGTCAGAATGGCGACGGTGTTGATGTCCGGGTCGTTCAGGATTTCGTCATCGCTGGAGGCGGCATAAGCAAAGCCGTATTTTTTGGCGGAGTGCCGGGCGTGCAAGCCACCAGCCGAGGCTATTCCAACCAACTCAACATCTTTTATTTTCTTAATGGCCGGAAGTAATGTTGAATTCGCAAATAAACCTGCTCCCAGAACGCCGAGTGTTATCACGTTCGCAGGTTGGAAGGTTTGCACATTGAACCTGACAACTTTCGAACTTTCCAACTTACCAACAGGATATGTTAGAACCACACCCAAAAAAGGCTCTTTGCGTTTACCAGTGATGATCTCGTATGCTTCCGGCGCGCTCTCGATTGGAAAACGGTTCGTGATCAGCGGCGCAATTTGCAACTTGCCATCTGCAATTAATTCGACAATGGCTTCCAGATTACGTCCCTCCGTCCAGCGCACGTAGCCGAGAGGATAATCTTGACCGCCTTCCTCGTATGCAGTGTCATAGCGACCAGGGCCATAGGAGCGCGAGTTGACGAAGGAGAGTTCTTTTTCGTAATAGATCTTGCGAGGGATGGTCAACCCCACCGCGCCGGTCGCGACCACGCGCGCCCGGTCACGGGCGATGACCCCAGCCAGTTCCACCGGGTCAGCCGAGGGGGTGTCGGCGCAGATGAGCACCGCGTCGGCGCCGCGGTTGGCGGTAAAGGTCTGGGCGGCCTCCACAGCCTGGTCGCGGAGGCAGGCTTGAATTCCGAATTGCGCCGCCAGCGCGACCCGCGCGGGGTGGATGTCAATGCCCAGAACGCGGCAGCCGGCCGCAGCCGCGATTTGAACCGTCAATAATCCCAAAAGACCCAGACCGATGACTGCCACCCGCTCTCCGACTTGAGGCTCCGCCAGGCGAAATCCATGCAGCGCGATCGCGCCGAGCGTGGTGAAGGCAGCGGATTCGAAATCAACGCAATCCGGGAGGGGCGCGAGCAGGTTGCGCGGCACAAGGGCGTATTCGGCATGGACGGCATAGCCGCCGCCGGCGCAGGCGACGCGCTGGCCGGCTTTGAAACCTTCCATCCCGCTGCCTAATGAAACGATGACGCCGGCGGAAGAGTAGCCCAGCGCCATCGGCTGGTCGAGGCGGTTGAAGGCGGCTGCGACGGTCGTCAGCAGGCCCTCACGCCGGGCTTTATCCAACACCTGCTTGGCCAGGTCAGGGCGCGAGCGGGCTTTGCCGAGCAGCGATTTTTCGGCAAATTCGACCAGCATGCGTTCCGTTCCGGCCGAGACGAGCGAGGCGGCAGTGCGCACAAGCGCCATACCCGCCCGCGGCGCAGGGATGGGGATATCCTCGACGGTCGTTTTGCCGGTTTTCATATTCTGGAGAACTTGTTTCATTTTTTATCTGTCCTTGGTTGTGGTCGAGTAGAGTATACCGCAAGAGTGCTGATAAAAAACCTCCCCAACTCAAGTCTCCTCTGTATTACTGTATAATATGAAATGTGACATTGTCGAGATAATATCCCAAAAGGAGGCAGATATGTCAACAAAAACCATTGGCCTTGCCTTACTCATTATAGGCATATTTGTGCTGGCCATCTCGCTACTGGCGGACTATCTTGGGCTTGGTTCCGGTCCAGTCACTTTCGGATGGAAACAGTGGTTGGGGGCAGGCGTTGGATTGGTTGTCGCCCTGGTAGGCCTTGGGGTTACTCTTCGCCGAAAGAAGAGCTAAGAAAGTGTTTTGAAACACCCCCAGTTGTAATGGCTTAATAATCGCCAGATGTCATAGCGGATTCCAGCCGCAACCAAGTTGACTGAGCCAGAAGTTACATGCGAAGTTACATGCTGTGAACGCTTTGTAACCCCAGGTTCTGAAAGCTTTTTACCACCTCTGGGTCAAAGTGCGTACCTGCTTTTGAATTAATATACTCAAGCGCTTCGCTTCTCGGCCATGCAGCGCGATAAGGCCGGTCGCAAGTCAGGGCATCGAAAACATCTGCGACGGCGAAAATGCGGGCAGACAATGGTATCTCTTTGCCATGCAGGCCGCGCGGATAGCCTGATCCGTCCCATTTCTCGTGATGACAATGGGGGATGTCGAGCGCCGTGTGCAAATAAGGGATAGGATAAAGCAAATCATAGGCATACTTCGGGTGTTGCTTCATAACTTCCCATTCTGTGGCGGTGAGAGGCCCAGGCTTGAATAGAATACGATCCGGGATGCCAATCTTCCCCACATCGTGGAGGAGCGCGCCGCGGCTCAGATGGCCTATTTCGTGCTCGCTAACCCCCATCATATTTGCCAACTTAATGGTAATCTCTGTAACGCGGCGGCTATGGCCCTCTGTTTTATGGTCACGCATATCAAGGGCGCGCGACCAGCCTTCGATCATAAGATCATACGCCATCGTCAGTTCCACGTTTGAACGCTGGAGGTCATTAAAAAGAGACACATTGTCAATCGCGATCGCCGCCTGGCCAGCCAACGTTTCGAAATAATCCAACCATTCCGTATCGGGTGCGTTGGAAGACCGGAAGAAGACTTCCAGCACGCCTTTCACCTGGCCTTTGGTGATTAGTGGCGCAGCGTAATAGGTAATAAAGCCCTCATAAGCAAAAGAAGGAGATCGTAAAAAGTCCGTTTTGCCCAACCGGAGATCAGGGATGTTGATGATTCGCTGCTCGTAAGCCGCCCGGCCTGCATTGCTTTCCCCTACCCGCAAGCGTGTTTGCTGAAGCGCGGTTGTCCGAAAGCCTTGCCCGGTGACAAATTCCAGAACCTGCGTGTGCGGTTTAATCAACAAAATATCCGCCGCATCCACAGCCAGATGTTTCATGACCTGCTCGATGATGATATTGAGCGTGAGTTTCAGGTCCAGGCTGCTGGCTATCGCCATATCAATTGCACGTAACGCGGCGAGCCGATCGAGCTGACGCTGGATTTTGTCCTCCCCCTTTTTCTGAACGGTGACATCCCGCACCACCATGACAATCTCTGCCCCCGGTAAAGGAACGAGACGTGCTTCGTAGTCGCGTGCGCCGGCCAGCTCATTCAGAGTATATTCTACGGAGACAATTTCTCCGCTTCGATTGACGCGCTCGATTGCCCGTGCAATCTTCTCACCCACATCCGAAGGCATAATATCCTGCATTCGCTTCCCCAGAAAATCCGCGGGAGGCGCGTAGCGTGAAGACTCGTTGTTGGTAAAATAATCGGATATTGTGCCGTCGGGATACAGATGAAAAAGCAAATCGGGGAAGGCATGGAAAATTGCCTGAAGCCAATGTTCGTTATTATTGCTTTGGCCCGCGATTCTTATTTGAGCCGAAAGATTGCTATCGCTATTATGAGAGTGTTGAGAGGCCATGTTTATTATCATTTTTCATCAAGCAAATGCAAAACGAGAGGCGCGGTAAACCCCCTTGCGATCACACCCCTTCACCACGCCACTCCAGTATTTTCTTAATTATTTGGGGAGTTTGATTCCCCCATAATTCTATTTCACGTGAGCGCTCACCGAGTAGGTGCTGTGCACCGAGTAGGCGCTGCGCGCCGAGTAGGTGCTGCGCACAAGGACGCTGCTCAACTGCCTGGCCAGATCTGTCAGATTATCCGCGCGGATGGAAACGAGCAGGGCGCGTACGTCATCGGCCAACAGGAATGATTCGCCCAAGTATCCCTTTTCCAGGGCTGATTCAGGATCATCGAGCAAAAGGTTCTTGAACTGGTGATTGACGACCGCGGCAGAAAGCAGGCGACTCAGTTCAGTATGATCGCTTGGAACGACCGCAGTGAAGATGGGAGTTTGGAGAGTTTGAGTCGATATCATTTGTGTTTATACCTTTCAAATAGTCTTAGCGGTATTCCCTGCCTCATCAGCAGCCAAAAAATTCCACAGGCGATGAAGATATCTCCCAGGCTGAAAGCAACCTGGTAGAAAAACCAGGCCGGCAAAAGAAAGCGGTCCGAGAGCCATGCCAGGCGGGTATCTTCTGCAAGTAAGAGTATGTCCTTGCTGAATCCAAAACGACTACCGACATGCATAGCCTCGACCACAGCCGCCGGGATCAAGTGCGCCGCGGTCTGCGGGCTGATGGGCATGAAGCCGCCATTGGCTGTGATGATGGCCAGGTTGAGCGCCACCCCCACAATCAGCAGCCACATGCCGGCCAGCTTACGATTCGCCCAGGCGAAGAGCAGCAACAGGACTTGCGAGGCGATCAGGCTGGCAGCCGCCCAGGCATCCGGGATGAGGGCGCGTGTCGCCGGCAGGTAAAAGGCAAGCGCCTGGGGAACGAAGGCGACAAATGCCAACCAGACGAAACTAATACGCGGGGCTTGGTAGGTCCGTTTTTGCCAACGAGCGTAGGCCAGCCCTGATAGCCATCCGGCCAGGAGGGCTAATAGCAGGATCACAAATTAGAAGCCGATGCCGCCACCGTCCATCGGCGCGCCGGCGCCCAAGACCAGCAGAGCCAGTGTGAGCAGCGCGAATATGAACTGAATGTGTTGGCGATTGATTTTCCGGGTTGACAGGGCGAGACGTGCAAATGTGTTTTTCATGAGCCACCTTCCATAGGGTCTGTTTTTTTGGCGCAGCTTCTCTATAAGCCTGGGAGATTAGGTGCATCCCCCAGTCCATCGAGAAGCTACTTCTTGTCCTAATAATACTATGGGGTAGGCTTCAAAGGTGGCTTCAAAGCAATCAGCCCCCTCAGGGGCTGATGATGTGATAAAGCTGCGTAGGGCGGGATTCAATCCCGCCACTCGTAAGAGCTAAACTCCGGCGGGTAAGCCCCCTACGGGGGTGCTTCGCGAAAACCCGCCCTACATAAGTCAGGCCATCAAGCTTTTGTATAACTCCTCCGTCTCCGGCGAGGGCGGAACGTCGAGTTCGGATTTGAGGGCTTCTTTGCAGGCCTGATATTGGCGGGCGATGGCAGCCCGATCGCCCATGGCAGCATAAATGCGCATCGCCTGGCGATAGGCCTCTTCGAGGCAGGCGTCGTGGGCGATGGCGCGCTGGCAGGTTTGCAGAGCGCGGGGCAGATCTCCACTTTCGCGATAAAGCTCGCCCAGATTTAATAAGGCGGATAGATATTCCTGGTTCAACTGTTCCCGCTCGAACCTGGCCCAGGCCGCATCCATGTCTTCCAGGTAGACTCCTTTTACCAGAGCCACTGCTGTCCGGTAACAATTGATGCGCTCCCGAATATCCTGGGAAGCAGTCGCCTGCGCAATTTGGGCTTTAAAAGCTTCCACGTCGTAGTCATAATCCAGCTTGCGGTTGAACTGGTAAAGTTCATTCTCGAAAAAGATGGTATCCTGACCCAGGGCGCGGCGCAGGCGATAGATGTTATTCTTGAACCTGACCTTTAACTGGGCTGGCGACAGGTCCGGCCAGAATTCGATCCCGACCTGTTCTTTGGTTACCGCTTGCGGCGCGTCGAGAAAATAAAAGAACAAGTTGCGCACCTCTTGCGTCTGCCATTGTGAGGAGGTGACCAGTTTGCCATTTACCCTTACCTGTGCCTTGCCAAAGGCCTGGACAGTCAAGCGGGGAAAAGATAATGGAACCGCGCTGGTCATCCGGCGCAGATGGCGGCGGAGCGCAGGTAATTTAGCATCCATTTGATCGGCTTGTTTCAGCAGTTCCTGGAGCGAACTCCCAAATTCGGGGTTATCCTGTAAATCCGAAAGCCAGGTGCGAATTTGCCGGGCAACCATGATCAAAGAATGCGCCGGCTGTTCCGATTTGACAACACTTAGTGCTGCCTGAATATATTCTTGAGCCTTGACTTTGTCTTGTAAACGGTTACAGGCCGCGGCCAGCCATAGCCGGCTCCAACCGGTCTCAATAAGCAAGTCGCCTTGGACAAAACATCGTTCAGAGGCCAGCAAATTATTTAAAGCCCCTTCAGAATTTCCCATTGCAAGCATTAAGCGCCCCCATTCTAAGTAGAGTAACCCCCTTTCAAAATTAGAGCCGCTTGAATTTATTTGTTCTTGCGTGATGTCAAGCAGCAGTTGAGCGTCGGGGTAAACTCCTCGAAATCTTGCAATGCCAGCCTGCATCAGTGTCGAGTAACGGTTTAAGAAGTTGTCGTCTATGTGGATGGCAATTTCTTGGGCTTGCTGATAGGCCTGTTGGGCGGCATCCAGTTCCTCCAGATCGGCATACAGGTCGCCCAGGCTGGCCAGGTTCAAGGCCTCCATGCGCGTATGGCCGCTCCGCCGGGCGCAACTGAGGCCCTCTTCCAGGGCTGTGACAGCCTGTTCATATTCCCCCTGGAAGTGATACATGACGCCCATATTGTTCAACAGGTTGGCCTGCCAGAACAGGTTGTCCTCTTTTTGCCAGAGGGATAGCGCTTTCTCAAAATAGAACTGGGTGGTTTTGTAGTCCCCTGTGGCATGGTGAGCCATGCCTAATTCCATCTGTATTCTGGGGATAATATGTATTTCGTTCAGCTCGGTGTAGATGGCCAGGGCTTGCGCCAGGCATTCGACCGCCTGGCTGACCTGTCCCATACGATGCAGGCTCAACCCCTTCACTCGCAATGCTTCAGCACGGCTCCTTTTTAAACTGTCATCTTCTGCCGTCAGGCGCAATGCTTCCTCGGCATCTGCCAAAGAAGCCGTATAATTTCCCAAATGGCGATGAGCATAGGCTCGTCGCATCAATGTGAGGGCCTGGTTGGCAACATCACCTGTGGAGTGGAAAGCGCTCTCAGCCTGATCGAGCAGGGATAATCCGAATTGTATTTTTCCCTTCATAACGGCAACGGCGCCTTGTAAAGAAAGCAAGACAGGACGCGCCCGAATAAGCTCATCGGGCAGATGTTCCAGCCAGTTGGATAGGGTAATCAAACGGTCATTGTAGAGCAAGATCGTCCCAGCGCGCTCGACCAGGTCAGCTAAAGCATCGGAATCTCCTAATTGTTGATAGACGTGATAACTCTTTTCCAGATCTCCATTCTGCTCGTGTACCTGAGCCAGGCGGCGATAGATGGGGTCTATCAATTCGGGCTGCTCTTTTTGCAACCTGAATTTGAGAAAATCCTGGAAAAGGTGATGGTAGCGCAGCCACTTTCCACCCGGGCCGACCGGCAGGACGAACAGATTGTTTAGCAAAACAGCCTCTATCATCCGCTTACAGTCGTGAGGCTGGTCAGGGGTTAGTGGACTCAGAACTGCCGCGCATAGACTGACATCAAACTCGTCCAGGAGGGAAGTATGCAGGAGAAAAGCGCGCAATTCGGCGGGCTGCTGGTCGAGCACTTGCTGGCTCAAGTAATCAAACAGCTCCACGCCGGCGGCGCGCGCAGCCCGCAATCGGTCGGCAATACCCTTCGCCATGGTCGGATTGGAAAGTTGCAGGGCAGTGATCCATCCCTCGGTCTGTTGTACCAATTCCTCGGCCGTCACTGCTGAGATTTGCTCATGATAGTTTTGTTCAAAGAGGGCCTGGATCTCTTCTGCGGCGAAGGCCAGCTCGAGTGGGCCTAAACCGCCGACCTGATCGCGGGCGATCATCAGAATTGCATCCGGCAAGGTCACGACTTTCCTTGAAGAGATGATCAGATGACAGTTCTCCCCCACGAGTTGGGTAAAGCGGTTGACGAAGTCGCGAATGGCGGGCGTGTCGTTGACGAACTGGTAGTCGTCCAAAACCAGGATAAAGTGTTCGGAAATCTGTTCGTAAATCTCGTTGATCAGGGTAACGATCAAGCGCTCGGTATCATCTTCCAGCGAGGTGATGTTACTCAGCGCGGCGGTGGACTGGCGGCCGAATTTTGGAAAACGCTGAGCGAGTGCGGCGATGAAATAAGCAATAAATCGTTGCGGGTCTTGATCCAACGCATCTAACGATAACCAGCACAACGGCATCTCGGCGTGACTGACAAAATCAATCAGAAGTGAAGTTTTTCCGTACCCGGCGGGAGCGGAGATCAAGATCAGCCGCTTATCGAGCAGCTCGTACAACAGCTCCAATAATCGCGTTCGAGTAAGGATTTCGTCGCGACGTTTCGGGATGATAATCTTGGTTCGGCTGAGATGGATGCTTTGAGTGGGCATATATCACCTGCGACTCGTCTATTTTACACGCGTATGGGTATTTTTACGCAACTTATCTGCCGAAGACATATTCGGCATACCCGGTCGGGAATTCCAAAAGGGTTTGCGTGTATGAGCGCACTGAAAAAGTGGCCTCATGTATAATTGATAACATCACCGGGTAGGCTTCGACGGTAAATCGTGGTCGGCATAAAAGGCTCCAATTTTTATCAGTGATCTATTGAGGAGATCGAAATGCCCAACGAGAAATACATTCTGGCAATAGACCTGGGCTCTTCCGGCCCAAAAGTGGGACTGGTTTCGACGCGCGGGGAAATCCTGGCCAGCGAATTCGAGAAGGTCGAGACCCTCTTCCTGCCCAACGGCGGGATCGAGCAACGCCCGGACGACTGGTGGCAGGCCATCCTGCGGGCGGCGCAGCGGGTGATCAGGCAAAACCCGGTTCCGGCCGAAGACATCCTCGCCGTCAACTGCGCCAGCCTGTACTCCACCACCATCCCCGTTGGCAGGGACGGACGCCCGTTGATGAACGCCATTTTCTGGATGGACACGCGCGGCGCGCGGTATGCCCAGGAAGTAACGAGCGGCATCTTCAAGATTCAGGGCTATGGGATCGGGAAACTGCTGACCTGGCTGCGGCTGACTGGCGGCGTGCCAACACCTTCGGGCAAAGATTCCCTCGCCCACATCCTGTTCGTCAAACACGAACTGCCCGAAATTTACCGGCAAACTTACAAATTCCTCGAGCCTAAAGATTACATCAATTTGCGCCTGACCGGCCAGATCGCCGCGACTTACGACTCCGTCAATCTGCACTGGCTCACCGACAACCGCGATATCTACAACATCGTTTGGGATAACCGTCTGCTGGGGATGGCTGGCGTCGAGCGGGAAAAACTGCCCGAACTCAGGCGCACGTTGGACGTCCTCGGCCCGCTCCGAGCGGAGGTCGCCCGGGAATTTGGCCTGTCGGAGAAAACCCTGGTCGTGGCCGGCGCCACCGACGCGCAATCGGCCGCCATCGGCTCCGGCGCGGTGAGAGATTACGAAGCGCATCTTTACCTCGGCACCTCATCGTGGATTTCCTGCCCCGTCCCCTTCAAAAAGACCGATCTGCTTCACAGCATGGCCTCCCTGCCTTCGGCGATACCCGGCAAATACTACATTGCCAACGAACAGGAGTGCGCCGGCGCCTGCCTGAATTTCCTGCGGGACAACCTGCTCTATGCCGAAGACGAACTTCGCACAGGCGCGCCTCCGGGCAACATTTATGAAGTCTTTGACCGCATGGCCGAACAGACCCCGGCCGGGAGCGAAGGCGTGATCTTCACCCCCTGGCTGGTCGGGGAGCGGACGCCGGTCGAAGACGCATTGATTCGGGGTGGGTTCTTTAACCTGTCTCTCAAGACTGACCGCCGCGTGCTCGTCCGCGCCGTGTTCGAGGGCGTGGCCTATAACGCCCGCTGGCTGCTCGAATGCGTCGAACGGTTCGCCGGGCGGCGGATGGAGCCAATCAACATGATCGGTGGCGGGGCGCAGTCGGATATCTGGTGCCAGATCCATGCCGACGTGCTGAAGCGCGCCATCCGGCAGGTCAAAGACCCGATCCGCGCCGGTTTGCGCGGCGCGGCATTCCTGGCCGCCGTCGCGCTCGGCCTGACGACATTCGACGAAATCGCGGCGCGCCTGCAGATTGCCAATACTTTTCAAGCCAACCCGGCTAATCGAAGAATCCACGACCAATTATTCAAGGAATTTGTAAATCTCTATCAGTCTAACCGGCCGATTTGCGCAAGGCTGAATTCTTAACGACTAACTCGGACGAGCCGAAAAAGATTTATCCTTATCGGCAATAAATCCCGATTCTCTTTTGCATCGAATTTTTGCGCAGCACCCTTCGATGAACTCAGGGCAGCGCCTACTCGGCACGAATTTCCCGAAGAAAATTCGCCCAATTCGTGTAATTCGATGCAGAAAAAGCTATTACCGATAATGTCTATTAAGTTTTGACTTGTGGGTAAACACCGAACATGGAGGGATGATGGATATTACGCAACTCCTGTACACTCATCTGGGGCGGGTAAACCCGCGCCTGCTGACAAGGCTGGAAAAAATCCTGCGGCGCATCCCCTCGGTGCAGGCCAGGATCGAGAAAGAATACCAGGAAATCATGGAGCGGTTGGAGCCTACGCTCAAGCCATACCGGGGCGATTTCCCGACCTTTTCCCGCCTGCCTGAAACTGGCCGCGACCGCCAGGAGATCATCGCTGAGATGGAAGCATTGCGTGATAGAGAGGCCGCGCGCTGGAAAGATGGCTTCGCTTCCGGGGCAGTCTATCACGGCGACCAGGCTTATATTGATTTCCTCAACCGCGTCTACGCCATCCATTCACAGGCCAACCCGCTGCACACCGATCTCTGGCCGAGCGCCTCCAAGTTTGAGGCGGAAATCGTCTCGATGACCGCGCACATGCTCGGCGCGGGGGAAACAGCGAACGAATTCTGCGGTACGGTCACCTCCGGCGGCAGCGAGAGCATCCTGCTCGCCATGAAGACCTACCGCGACCAGGCGCGCGAGCGCAAAGGCATTGCCCGGCCCGAGATCGTCGCTCCTGAGACGGCGCATCCCGCCTTCGACAAAGCCGCGCAATATTTCGGGATCAAAATCGTTCGCACGCCGCTCGGCTCGGATTTCCGCGCCGACCTGAAAGCGATTAAAAAGGCGCTCAACCGCAACACCATCGCCATTGTTGGCTCCGCGCCGACCTTCCCGCACGGCGTGATTGACCCGATCGCCGAAATGTCCGAAATGGCGCGAAAAAGGGGGATCAGCTTCCACACCGACGCCTGCCTGGGAGGTTTCATCCTCCCCTGGGCCGAGAAACTGGGCTACCCCGTCCCAGCCTTCGATTTCCGACTGCCCGGCGTGACCTCCATTTCCGCAGATACGCACAAATACGGCTATGCCGCCAAAGGTACATCCGTGGTCCTCTATCGCGGCCAGGAATTGCGGCGTTATCAGTATTTCACCGCGGCCGATTGGCCAGGCGGGCTGTATTTCTCGCCCAACATGAGCGGCAGCCGTCCCGGCGGCCTGAGCGCGGCCTGCTGGGCGGCGATGGTCTCGCTGGGCGAAAAAGGCTATCTCGAGGCAAGCGGAAAAATTTTGCAAACGGCGGATAGTATTAAGCGAGGCATTGAGTCCATCCCTGACTTGCGCGTGCTCGGCGATCCGTTGTGGATCATTTCCTTCGCATCCGAGGCAGTGGATATTTATAAGGTCATGGATTACATGGCTGTCCGCAAGTGGAATCTAAATCCACTCCAAAAACCCGCGGCAGTTCACCTTGCCGTAACGCTGCGCCATACTCAGCCCGGCGTTGCCGAGAAATTCATCGCCGATCTGCGGGCAGCCGTAGAGCATGTCAGGGCTAATCCGGAAGAGAAAGGGGAAACCGCGCCCATCTATGGCATGGCCGCCACAATGCCCCTGCGCGGCGTGGTCAGCGAAATGCTCAGACGATACGCGGACCTGTTGTATAAAGCATGAAGCGTAATGGTAGTTCTATCGGTCATTGCCTTGAGACATCTGGGACAGCAGATACCTGACCCGCTGCGTCAGGTCGCCGGGTTTCAGTACAGTCACCTCTTTGACGCCAGGTTGATAATGACGGACGTTGTAGGTAACCAGATAAGTGCATTCCTCGTGGACAGCCGCTGCCAGGATTGGCAGGTCTTTTGGATCAGCAGATTTACCAAGCGTCTTTATCTCGTCTGCAGTTGGATCGGCGACTACCCGCAGACAACGGCTCACCAATAATTGGAAAGCGGGTAATGCAGCTGGCATTTTTTCCTGCAGATTGCGTTCGGCCTCCGTGATTACCTGCTGGCTGGCAATGGCCTCGATCAGCGTGATTTCTGCCATTCGTAAAATGACAAGGCTGGCGCTGTGTTCGTTAGGCGAAGCCGCACCCGCAAAGAGTACGTCGGCGTCTATGAAAACGCGCGGCTTATTCGCCATACTTCTCCTGGTTGTATCGTTCGCGTTGCTTGCGCAAATCCTGTAAGAGGTCTTCGATGCTCAATCCTGATTCCAGACGGATGCGCTCAATCTCGCGCGCCAGTTCTGGAACCATTGGCACCATGGGAACAAAGACGAAGATGCCATCCAGGTCCACCAGACGGAAGATGTTGCCGTTCTCGATGTTGTATTTGTCGCGCAACTCGGCGGGGAGAGTGACCACACCGCGTTCTCGAACTTGAATTGTGAGATCCATAATTTGCCTTTCTGTCTGCTTTCACTGATATTCTGCATAAGCAGTATAGCAGATTGTTTCGACAATTACAAGCGGGAATGAAAAAAGCCCTTTCGGGCTTAAGGCTCCTCGCCGAGGACTTGAACCTCGAACCTAGCGGTTAACAGCCGCCCGCTCTGCCAATTGAGCTAGCGAGGAAGGCAGGCGGGATTATACGGTTAAGCTAATCGGGTGTCAAGTCTTGGTACTTGATGGCGCTCAACTGGCTGAGTTTATCCCAGCGGTGGGTGGCGACGATCTGGCGCACAGTGCCGGTCAGACCGCGCACCACCAGACTGTCGGTGCGCGCCCCCTTGCCAAAATATTTCACGCCGTGCAGCAGCTCGCCCTCGGTGATGCCGGTCGCTGCGAAGAAGACATCTTCGGTGGACACCAGATCATCCATGGTCAGGATCTTCTCGAAGTCATAACCCATCTCACGCCCGCGGCGCAGCTCGTCCTCGTTGCGGGCATAAAGCTTGCCCTGGATCTCTCCACCCATGGCGCGCAGGGCGCATGCGGCCAGCACGCCTTCGGGTGTGCCGCCAATGCCAAAGAGCACGTCCATGCCAGAGTCCGGCCAGGCGGTCATCAGCGCGCCGGCCACGTCGCCGTCCGGGATCAGGCGGATGCGCACGCCGTTGCGACGCACTTCGGCGATCAACTGCGCGTGGCGCGGACGGTCGAGGATGACGGCAGTCAGGTCTTCGACGGTTTTGCCACTAGCCTTGGCGATGGCCTTCAGGTTATCGGCCACGGGCGCTTCGATGTTGATCTTGCCTTTTGCCGCCGGCCCGACGGCGATCTTGTCCATGTAGACGAATGGCCCGGGGTTGAACATAGTGCCGCGCGGCGCGACGGCCACGGTTGAGATGGCATTATAGGTACCATGTGCCAGGGGACGCGTGCCGTCAATCGGATCCACAGCGATATCCATCTCGGCCCCGCTGCCCGTGCCGACACGTTCACCGTTGAAGAGCATCGGGGCATTATCCTTCTCTCCTTCGCCGATGACGACGATGGCATTCATCTGAATGGAATTGAGCACCAGCCGCATCGCTTCGACCGCGGCGTGGTCGGCGGCGGGCTTGTCGCCGCGGCCCATGAAGCGACCGGCCATCAAAGCGGCCGCCTCGGTCACGCGCACCAGTTCGAGCGCCAGGTTGCGGGTCGGTTCGAATTCCATGCGCCACCTCCTGAATTTGATCCTTAGAAAGTGTTTTGAAAATCCAAAATCAACCAGAGATAAACGGAGATGAACGAAGATTTTTGGCGTTTTCCACAGAGCTTCCTGGCTAAACAGGTAGAATCTCTGTTTATCTCTGTTCATCCCCGGTGAATTCGAAACAATGGCATTCAAAACCCAAGAGCAGAAAACGGAAGTTATTTTTACACGGCTACTGAGCTGGACTTTGTCCATTCTTGATTGATCAAGGTGTGTAAAAAGCGGCG
>CAZTZE010000004.1:33563-123098 GCA_964618215.1 uncultured Chloroflexus sp. | reverse complement strand
ATCATCGAGGACAGCAACGAGATTGTCCTGAATGGCTGGAACGGCGACCCGCGCGCCGATACGGGCAATATCCTCTACACCGTCACCCGCTCGGAGGTACGCGGCGGGCCGCCACCGGTGCAGATGTACGACTTGATCCGCGCCGCCCTGCGTTCCCGTCCGCATGGCGTGGTGGTGGGCGAGGCGCGCGGTTCAGAGGCGTGGGAATTGATCCGCGCCGCCGCAACCGGTCACGGACACTCGGCTTTCACCACCGAACACGTCTGGCCGCGCTTCTTGCAGGTGGTGCAGGCGCACCCGGACGTGCAGCGCATGTCCGAGGTCCAGATTGCCCAGGGTTTCGCCGAGGCGGTCACGGCCATCGTGTACATCGAGCGCAATTCGCTGTACGGCCAGATGGCGCGGGAGATTGTCGAGGTTTCACCGGTAGTGGAACGCGCCGCCGGCAGGCCGGCCTTCTCCCCGCTCTTTCGCTACGATCCGGCGCGCGGCGAACTGCTGCCCACCGGCAACCGCCCGATGCGGACGGGGTTCACGGCTCCGGATTTAGGCTTGCCGGAAACGATATTCGTGCGAAAGGTTTAGTGTGGCAAAAGGGACAATCGGGCAATCACAGGATTTTGTCCTGGGTCAAGGGCTGCGCCAAGTCGGAATAAATTCGTCCTCGCCGTATTGGGCGCTGGTGGACGCAAAGGGCAATTTGCGCGTCTTTGCAGAACTAACCGCCGACTCGGATCGTCCTGACGTGCGTCCGCGCGAGGCTTATCACGCCATGCTCTCTTCCATGTTCCCCGGCTGGACGGTACGCGTGCTGCAACTGTTCTGGCCGGACCCCGCCCCGCGCCAGGCGTTCCAGTGTCAGGTGGAGACGTGGAAGATGAATAGCGAGAACACGCCAGTGCCGCCCTGGCCTGGCCGCCAGCCTGTCCTGGCCGACAGGCCAGGGGACAGGCAGGCACAGGTGATGAACGAAGGGCAGGCTTTGTTGCGTGAAGGGCTTTTGCTTTTCATCCAGTCGGCCCCGCTACCCTTTGCGCGCCGGACGATACTGGAATTCGTGCTTTCCGGCCAAAACGAAAGCCTGGCCTGGTGGGAGGGAATGAGAGGGACGCTGCAAGAGTTTGGGCTACGTGTCAGTCCGCTTTCGGCTGAGGAAATCCTGGAACTGGCGCGATGGGTCTTCAATCCAAACCTGGAAGGTTGACGCGCCGCGAGCGAGTACCCTACGCTGCGCCGGATCGTCAACATAGGCAGCGACAATCCGAATCGCATTTATGGTAGCCTACTGGCTACCATTATATCCGGGCATTTCACCATGCGCAGCACCTACTCGGTACGACAATCGAGATTGCCAAACAGGCCTTGCAAGAGGCCGACCTTGATGCACAACGCTCTGGGTCTTCCAGCGAGCAGGAAGTAGTTCAATTATCGTTGGACGGCCTGACACCTGAATAGAGTTATCACTGTTTACATTTCAACGCCTGCCCATGTCGGACGGGCACCTTTGTTTGTAGTTGTACTGCGAAACATACGCAACTACGTGTTGTATCAGGCGATGCGCCGCATCTGGCGTCCCTTTGCCCCGCTGCCGGTGGAGATATACTTCCCTGTCTACGGCGGCACGGCTGAGGAGATGATCCTCGACCTGATATGCGAGAAGATACTGAGCAATCATCTACTGACCGGGCAAGAGGTCGGCGGGGCGCTGGTGCCGGAAGACGCCGGTAACATCCTGCAGGTGGCTGTGAACCGGCTGCTCAAGGGCGTACGGCCGAAGCAGGTGCAGGGAATCTTTGCTGTCCACCTGTGCCTGTGCCACAGGTGCAGGCAGAACACCATGACCGCCTCGCCGCTCGGTTCGCCGACCGCGGCAAGTCCCGAAGTGAAACCGGCGCTGACCTTGGAAGAGTGGATGACTTTACATTCACAGGTTGTAAACCGGCGCAATGGACGGAAAGGAAAACAGATACACCAACAACAAATGGCTCTGCCATTTTGACCTATGTAACTGAAGACCCTGCATTTTGACAGGGTCTTCACGTTTTACTGAACCTTTTTCAGGGGAAACCGCATCTTCCATGCAACAGGCCAGCAAGTACATTGCAGAACTAATCGCTCTTGGGACAATGTCTGCCTCCTCGTTGTTTTGGTTGAGCAGACAGGATCCCCCATCCGGCGTGATTTCCAGCGCTTCCCTCCCCCTCAAAGTGTGCGACATGCCCCGTTTAATCTGTGCGACTTACTCCGTTTAATCTGTGCGGCTTACTCCGTTTTATGCAAACGGCAGGCTAATTTTGAGATATTTATAAATTACAGATATCCCAAATGCAAGAAACGCACCAACCGCGCTGGAAATTAAATTGGCTAAGATATCGAAAGGCAAGTTTTTCAACAAAGCACCTCCCTTATATTGATAATCGAATATCGCTTAATGAATATGAGATTACAGTTTGTTCTAGGAAATCAATTGTTTGTTCCCGATTTCCTCTCAAATAGCTTTCAAGCTTTCTGTAAGGATTATTGCCTGTTTCAGTCCACCACATAGGGTGTGTCATTATTTGCATTGACCGCTGAAATTTGAAATCGTCAGAGAAAATGGGGTTCCCTCTTCTCCACCTACCGCCCGAATCACTAAAATAGGTTATATCTTGAAAGAATTCGCGTTGATATGTGTGTATTACTCCATTGGGAAGGATAAGATCACGAAGGTCGTGAGCGCTTGTCCCGACTCTATGGAAACTGACAACTTTATCATTCGCAAAAGGATAGAATTCAGTTAGTAATTTGATCTCTTTTTGCAGATAATCATTTATCTTGGATCGATCTGGATAATGACACATATCGAAATGAAGTCCCACATCATGTCCATTTTCATAGATCGAACGTAAGACTTGTGAAGCATAATCGCTAAGGGCATTATATAAGGGTGAACGTAGATGGATGAAAAAAGATGAATGTACTCCAACCTTCTTTTCCAATTCGGCGACTTGAATTGCTCCCCTTAAACTAAAATCAACATCGTGCCGCAGAATAACAAAAGGCTGACTTCCACCCCTGATACATGCCTCCTCGAACGTACAAAAATCATATCTTGCTTCCTGTAATGATAGAACAATCCTAGAATAGTTCTCCAGGTGTAAATCATCATCAGGAGAATATTGATTCATTTTCGCCTCTAGATTTATTGACGAGCTGAAAGAAAATCTATTATTGTTTCGCAAATATATGATTGTTCATCCTTGCTTAATTCAGGACAGCAGGGCAAGCTAATAACACGTTGACAGGTTTGCTCGCAAACTGGGAATTCCCCTTGCTTATAACCAAGATACTCAAAAACTGGCTGCAAATGTAAACAATAAGGATAATAAATTCTGGTCTCGATCCCCATTTTAGAAAGATATCCTTCAAATTCTTGCCTTGGTATTTTAAGAGGCAACTGTATAGTATATTGATGATAGACATGATACACATTTGCTGCCTCTCTGGGTAATACTAAATTCAATCCCTGGAGAAGGTGATTATATGTGCTTGCAATATGGCGACGCTTGTTGTTCCACATGTCGAGATGTTTTAATTTAACTTTTAATATTGCAGCTTGAAGAGCATCTAGGCGGGAATTGAACCCCAATATTTCGTGATAGTATTGTTTTCTAGCTCCTTGTTGCCGCAGCAAAGCGACTTTTTCAGCTACTTCATGTATATTCGTGACAATTGCACCGCCGTCTCCATAAGCACCTAGGTTTTTCGTTGGAAAAAAAGAGAATGTTCCTGAAGCTCCCAACGAACCAACTTTATGACCCCTATAAGAAGCCCCTATCGATTGAGAAGCATCCTCAATAACAATCAAACCATACTCGTCAGCTAATCTCATTATTGGATCCATATTAGCTGGTTGACCAAACAAGTGAACCGGGATTATAGCTTTTGTTTTTTGAGTAATTTTTTCCTCTACTTGATTAACATCGATGTTATAGGAAGTCGGCTCAATATCAACAAATATGGGTTTCGCTCCTAAACGAGTAACAGTATTCGCCGTTGAAACAAAGGTAAAAGGAGAAGTAATGACCTCGTCATCCGAGCAAATTCCATGAGCTATCATGGAAAGAAGTAAAGCGTCCGTGCCTGACGCGACACCAACTGCAAAGCTACAGTTACAGTAATCAGCAAGCATCTCTTCAAATTCGCTTACTTTTGGTCCCAAGATGAAATGACCATCTTCGAGTATTTGATCTATTGTCGAATCTATCTCGTTTTGTATATGCTGATATTGCAATCTTAGATTCACAAACGGGATTCTATAGCTACTCATCTTTTTCTAACCCCAATTTTAGAAGGCGATTGGCAAGGATACCGGGAAGTTGAGCTTCTAGTTCCGGAGGCATTTTTTTATTAAGGGGATACTTTCCTTGAATTCTTTTGAAACTCTCAATTGGGTAAGTGGACACCATTTGAATGGCCTCCAAAACAATATTATTTTGCGTTTCCTCCAATCTTAGGCTTAAATCTATTAGAGTATCATCTTTATATTCAGGGATAATTACCCGTTTGATAATTAAACCATGATCTATCTTCTCATTTACCAGATGAGCAGTGACTCCTATTCTCTCTCCCCTATATATAGCCCATTGCAATGCATCCATACCCCGGATCTGCGGCAACAAACCTGGGTGCAAATTTATTATTCCCCTTTTCACACTTTCGAGCGTATCCTTTATAAGAATCCTTGCTCCTGTGATAAGTCCAATATCAATATGATGTGATTTGATGAGCTCGGAGCATCTTGGGCTGTTATGCTCAATTGGTATGTATTCTATATTGAAGAATTTACAAATTTCTCTAGGATGTACTAAGTCAACATGTCGGGGTTTAACTCGGATAGTTGGTGATGGTATATCTAGGGATACAAAGTCTGCAGCCAGAACCAAAGCAGGCCGTATGCCTCCCAATACAACTCGAAGTAAAAGATCCTGAGTCTTATTATGAGGGAAATTATATGAAAACAACGCAAGGTTGTATCGGTCGTTCGTCATACCTTTCACTTAGTTTTTGCGCTCGCTGTCAAATATGGATGCGCAATATCTCCAATGGGTGAAACCTCGCTACAGTTTAGACCTTGTACTACCTCTAGGGATGGTCTGGCATCTTGTACTCCTAAACCTCTTCCCAACATGATGTCTCGATAAACCATGGTATGTAGACTGGTAAAACCTTCAGAAAAATCCACTTCATCTCCATTAATCGACATGTGGCGAAAAGAATATTTTCCACTCTCTAAATAAGACGTTGGCAAATCCCGTTGATCAATTGACAAATACCAACAGATGGTCGCTTTTTCAAGACGCAAAACGCCAGCCATTTTGTCTGCCTGTGATAATTGAAGGATATTTTGTTCTACATTGCCGAACAACCAAATTAGAACGTCAAAGAAGTGGATACCTATATTCATAGCTAATCCCCCCGACTTATGGGCGGACCCTTTCCATGAGGCCTGATACCATTTACCTCGACGTGTGATATAAGTTAAAACAACATTTGTTCTCTGATCGTTGGATTTTTCAATTCTTTGCTTCAAAGCCAATAGCGAAGGATGCAATCTTAATTGCAGCAGAGTATAGATCTTGTAGCCTGTTTTTAATTCTAACTCTATTAATTTGTCGAGATTCTTTGAATCGGTAGTCAAGGGTTTCTCACATATGGCATTTGCCCCTAAATTTAGAGCCATATAAATATGAGAATCGTGCAAATAATTTGGTGTACAAATGCTAATAAAGTGTATTCTTTCATCGTCATTTTTGGCCTTTTGTTGCATCCCCCCCACAAAGCGAGAGAACAACTCCGTCTCTGTAAAAAAGGCTGCGTCGGGAAAATACTCATCTAGAATTCCAACAGAATCATGTGGATCAAGGGCAACGACAAGATTATTTCCCGTCTCGCGAATTGCCCTCATATGTCTTGGCGCGACAAATCCCGCTGCTCCCAATAAACCAAAATTCTTCATCACATCTCTGATTCCTAAGTCCAGAATTATAAGAGTTAGCTCTTAAAACGCATTCAAAATATATGGTTTATTAGCGTTCCTATGACCTATTAGCCAAGGCATATTGTCTCCCTAAAACACATCGTCGACATTCTGGATTGGTGCACAATATGAAATCGGGGATTTCTCTTATTAATTCTAATACTGTGTTTATTATATCGGTCCCTCTCATTAGGTAACTCGGCGCATCCCCAATATCGAGATCGGCTATCAACCCCCTTTTCCTTATAGGATAATCTAGAACATTAAAAGCTTTATAACAACTACCTGAACAATCTACTTCATGCTCATATAAAGTCCCGTCCGGCATTAATACCTTCGCTTTTGGGAGATCTCCCTCCCTCCAAAAATATTTTTTAACTTTCGCATGCGCCTCACCGATATGAATGGTCGAATTAGCTATATGTGTGACACCAATCAATAATATATAGCCCCCAGCAGAGGCAATTCTATCAAGAGGGGAATCTAACCCCAAAGACTCCTTAAGAAGATGATCTGCCAAGAATTCCTCCGCCCTTTTTCCTTGAGCAACGATAGAGTGAGTCGGGCTAAAGCTTCTTAATGTTTCTGGCCTCTTTCTAAAAATCTCTGTTAATATGCCTGTTCTTCCAGGAGTATTCTTAGGGTCAAAATATGGCTGAGGTATCCCTGTCGTATAACAGAAGCTTGGCATGGCAATAGTGCCTTCTTTACCCACTACTTCTAAAAATGCATCAATCAAAGTATCCCCCCCACCATCAATAGGGCCAATTTGGCGAAGGCTACTATGTACTACAAGATGGTCACCTTTTTTTATCCCAGCGTGATTTAATCGTTCTACAATCATTTGCTTAGTAAGCATTTGAACCTCCCCGATGGGCAACAACGTTTAATGCAGTTCTATTGCTCGATAGTCTCCCTTTCCGGTGTGGTTATCGAAGATGCGCGAAAGTTAACCGCGAAGACGCGAAGAACGCCAAGAAAACCTTTATAAAAAGCCTTCGCGGGCTTCGTTTCTTCGCGGTTCATATCTGGGATCATTCAACCACACTCAGTGGGGAGACTACCTATTGCTCCAAGGGCTCTTAAGTTTGCCTTTTGAACGTCGGTTAGGCCCTCTATATCTGTAATATTCATTCCCTCATAAATTCTTTTGCTCCTCATAGTTTTTATACAAGTACCTGCTTTTAAATCCCACATCTTGATTGTTTCATCATCACTTCCGCTAAATAGAAAATTGTTTCCTGGGTGGAAAACAATGGCCCAGACTCTATTGTTATGTCCCTCAAGAGTTTTAACACACTTATAAGTGCTCATATCCCATAGTTTTATCAATTGGTCATCTCCTCCACTGGCTAAAAATCGATTGTCGGTACTAAACGCAACTGTTTTTAGCGGCCCAGTATGGCCTTTCAGAACTTTTATAACCTTACCTGAATGCCAGTCCCACAGCCTAATTGTTTGGTCATCGCTACAACTAGCAAGAAGATGTCCATTTGGAGAAAAAGTTACTCGATTCACACGCAATTGATGGCCCTTGAGGATTCGGAGTTGTTTTCCGGTTCTAACATCCCAAAGTTGGATTGTTGTATCTGCACTACCGCTGGCAAGCGTTTGACCATCCGTACTAAAAGTAACCGTTGCCACCCAATTGGTATGTTCCCCCAAGACTTTAATGCAATCGCCGGTCCTTACATCCCACAACCTAATCGTAAGATCATCGCAACAACTTGCGAGCAAATTACCAGCTGGATTGAATGCTACCGACCTAATCCAGCTAGTATGTTCTTTAAGCGACCGTAGCTTCCGCCCTTTGCTAATATCCCATAAAATTATCGTATGATCATCGCCGCAACTAGCTACTGTGTGTCCGTCTATATTAATGTCAACGCATTGAATTCTATTGTCGTGACCATAATAAGTATTTATACACTCCCCGGACTCTAAATCCCACACTCGAACTGTATGATCTGTGCTTCCGCTAACAAGTAGTGTACCATCAGGATTGAGATCAATGGTCTGAATGCTATTTGTACATCCTTGATAGGTCTTCAAACATTGACCTGATCTAACATCCCAGAGCCGCACTGATTGATCATCACTTCCGCTCAACAATGTTGAACCATCGGGACTAAACGCTATTGAAATTACCCACCCTTGATGCCCTGTTAGCTTTCTTTGTAATTGCGATCTGCTCCAATCCCAAACTAAAATACTTCTATCAGAACTGCTACTTGCTATTAACGAGTTATCAGGACTGAACTTGACTGCCCATACTCGATCTGTATGACCTTGTAATAGAGATAGAAGCCTACCAGATTCCACTTCCCATACCCGAACGGTTTTGTCATTGCTACTACTAGCAAGATATTTACCATTTTGGCTAAAAGAGACAGATGTGACCCAATCAGTATGGCCCTTTAATACTTGATTTACCTCACCATTCACAATATCCCAAATGAGTATTGTTTTGTCACTACTTCCACTAGCTAAAAGATTCCCATCCGGACTAAAAGCGACAGACCAAATCCAATCTTTATGACCGGCTAGCTCCTTGATAATATTGCCAGTCTTCACATCCCATAGGCGAATAATCCGATCACTACCTGCGGTTGCTAATATCTTACCATCTGGACTAAAAACGACCGACCTTACCCAATCTGTATGTCCCTTCAAAACTTTCAAGCAATCACCAGTGGAGACATCGGAGACATCCCAAATACGTACCGTTTGATCGCCACTACCACTAGCGAGCAGCCGATTGTCTGGGCTAAATGCGACAGCACGTGTCCAACCTGTGTGGCCCTTGAGTTTAAGTAATTGCCTGTCCTCAGAAACTTGCCATAGTAGTACATCTCCTGTCGCAGAACCGGCAGCAATTATCTCGCCATTGGGACTATAAGTGACAGAGAGGATTAAATCAAAAGTCTCGGCAAAAATGGAACGAGTTAGGTCAGAACCCGTGAAATTTACATTGTGTAGATTTGTGGACCGAAAATTAGTCTGCCATATGCATAAGTTTGAGAAATCAGAGTCGCTTAAATATGCACCTAGTATTATTAGACAATTAATCATGTTACCGGGTGCATATCCCTTAACAAGGTCCTTCCTACGAATCGAGGATATCATCCTCTTGAACTTGTCCTCTAATTCTTGTCGATCATATAATTCCAGCAACTTTTTTAATAATGGTCGCACGATAGCTTGCACCTGTGCTTGCATTACATGGTCTTTTGCCTGAGCCTGCATCAACGCGTGACTTCTCAGCAATGCTGGAGTTTCATTGAGAATTTCTCTAAATATATCCTCAACGAATTGATGGGTTAGATATTCCAATACAACAGACTGCAACGTAAAATGAGAATTGAGCTTTTCAATCAATGAACGTTGATGTAAAGATTCTAATGTTTCTATCAATTCTTTCTGAGATATGGGGCGAAGCAAATCTTGCCGAGCGTTTCTCAACGTTGTGGCCTCATGCCAAACTACAAACCAGTACATGATTTCTTTCTCTAATCGGGATAGGGAAACTATCTCCCGCTGTATTGCCAACCAATACATTATCTTCTGACCAATATCCGGAAGTCGTTTAAATTGTTGACCGATGAGCTCTTCTATTCCACCAAAAATGGATACATCAGATTTTAAGAATTCACTGACGCTTCCGCCAAACCAATCCTCTATATATGCAGCTACAATATTTAGCGCCATTGGATTATTGCCATAATTGGCCATCAATCTCTCTAACTCTTCATCAGTAGCCATAATTTTTTTTGTTTTAAGTAATTGCTTTGCTGAAATGACATCTAATCCGGATAAGTGAAGGCATCTAACCGGAAATCCCTGGTCCTCCAGGACCGATATTTCTTTGGGTTCTTCTCGACTAGTTATTATTACACAACTCGAATGAGAACTCTTTCCCACCCGTTCAATAAATTTTCCGTAATCCTCAAACCCTTCATGATAGAGGCCAATATTTTCTCCCCTCTGTAAGATTACCTCAATATTATCAAGAATTAACAAGAATTTCCGCTTCCTCATGTACTCTAGCAGGAGCCTAATCTTGTCATCTGTGTTCTGCGGTAAATCAATAACAGTTTGATCGGAAATAAATTTTATACAATCATCCAACATTCTCTCGAGAGACAGCATATTTCTTAAGTCCCGCCACAGTATATAATCCCATTGAACCCGTAGTTTCTCCAATGCTTTATAAGTTAAACTTGATTTGCCTATACCACCTATACCGAGAATCACAATTAAACGATACTCATTAGTATTTGCCCACTCCTCTATTAGATTCATTTCCTGTTGTCGGCCGAAGAATCTTTTTGCACCGACCGCGTCGAGCAAATCTTCTCTCTTTTCGACTTTACCGGCTTCTTGCTCACTGTCAATATTTGCAAGCTCAGTTATCTTATATATACCTACTTTAAATCGAGCAAACGCCTCTGGTTCCTTTCTTTCTAGCGCATTTAGGAATAGGCTTATTTTTTGTTTCCTCATGAGATGGTCTATAACAATGGTTATTTGTTCTTCATACCGACCTACAGACTCTATCTTTTCAAATAGTTCAGGAAATTCATCATGACAAAATGCCATGAACTCTACTGAGTCAAAAGCGTTCATTATTAGATTGCGTATATTGGAAACATTGTACTTGCTGACCATCGTAGAATCCTTTCAAACTTGTCTTCCAAATAATAACAGTTATATATAGGATCTTTTTGATAACCGAACAATAGTTTCTAAAATTCTTCTTCCCGCATTTCCATTTCCTAAATCGTCAATTTTCGGATACTGCTCAGACTGCAATGCGTTTTCAATCCATCTAAACCCTTGTAAGATATTTGCTCTATCCCCGCTAACGACTTTATGAACACCTGCTTCAACGAGACTCGGCCAAAATGGATGGTCCTGACGTATTAAACATCGCTTTCCCAAATAATAAGACTCTCGTTGAAACGCTCCTGAATCAGTCACAAGAAAAGCGCAATCCATAATAGTGGCTAAAGTTTCTTTATAGGATAAAGTGTCAATGTAATCTATGTTCTTGAGATTGTAAAAACCTAATTCTTTAAATCTACTCCTGGTCCTTGGATGAGCAATAAAAACGACCCGTTTAGAATAACCGCTAAGGAAAATCATCAAATTTTTCAAAATACTATCCGAACTTAAATTTTCTTCCCGGTGAATGGATGCTAATACATATTCTCCCGCAGAATAGCCAAAGGGGTTTGGATGCAGTTCGCTAGCCAAATTTTCAACGAAATCACCTATTAAATCTCCTGTCCATACAACATTACTCGAAAGCCCCTCTGACAGAAGATTAGATATATCATGCTTCGATGATACGAAGTGAATAATTGCCAAATGATCAGCGACAATGCGATTTATTTCTTCAGGGGATTTTCTGTCACCCGTTCGAAGGCCAGCCTCTACATGAATAACAGGTAACCCTAACTTGGATGCTGCTATAGCTCCAGCCATAGTAGTATTCGCATCACCGAAGACAATAACCCAATCTATCGGCCGCTTAATTTGGGACAACACATCATAAAGGTTGGGAATCATCTGACCCAATAAACAAATCGGCCTTTTATCTTGGTATTTGTTTGTTAAATCATAATCAAATCCAATATTCAGCTCCCTAATGAACATACCAGCGAGATCATCGTCGTAATGTTGACCCGAGTTAATCGATATTGCATTAAAGGGATGCGTAGATGAATTATTCCAGTCTTTAATAGCCCTTTGAATGGCTGCGAGTTTTATAAACTGCGCCCTAATACCTGCAATAATGGCAAGGGTTATTGAGGTTTTGTCTTCTATGGGCATTGTCTTAATCAATAATTAACATTACAACTGTAATTAATATAGAGAACCATCAAAAAGGCGGCAATCTTTAGACATCGAGCCGCCTCTTAGTTTTTCTTTAACTCTTATAAATAGGCTCTAACCGGTTATTTTTTGGAGGGTGGCACCTTCCCAGATGCACTTCCCGAGTACAAATTGTACTGTGCAAGTCCCATAAACTCTCGGATACTTTGAGAATATTCTCTCTTAATCTCCTCTTCTAAGATTCCATAGCTCTTATTTATGCGATCTAGAGTATCCGAAGGGGGCACGAAGTTAAGAACCTTGATGGTGTCTAGGACTTGCTTTTCGCTTGTGGCTCCTACTTGGCACAAAGCAACGGCAGGTTGTCGTAGCGCCCACCATATGGCTAGTGTTGAAACTGACACCTTTAATTCGTTAGCGATAGGCAGCAAATACTGAGCCACCCATCGTCCAATCCTCTCACGGATATTAGGCGCAAATTCCGGTTTTTTGTTGCGAAGATCGCCTTCGCGTAGCACTATTGTTGCAGCCTTATTCGTCAACAGTCCCCTCTCTATTACCTGGTATGCTGTTAGTCCAACATTATTTTCTTCGCAATACTTAATAAACTCGGCGCTTAGATTCTGGTTCAACAAGCTAAACCGATTCTGTACATACTCAATGGATCCATGTTTCTTATATTCTTTCAATTGGTCCAGTGTAACATTTGAAACGCCCAATTTTCTCGCTTTTCCCTGTTTCTTCAGTTCCTCCATGGCGCCAATTGTTTCAGCAAATGGCGTCTTGGGATCAGGGATATGTAAGATGTATAAGTCGATGTAATCCAAGCCTAATCGCTTTAAGCTTCCTTCACAATCTTTAATGACATGCTCATACTTTCCACTCACCTCGAATTGCCGAGTGTCATTCAGGATATATCCACAGCTTGTGCAAATAAAGAATTTACTTCGAGTTATGCTCTTTAAGGCTTTACCCAAGAAAGACTCAACTTCCCCAAACGAATAGGTCGGGGCAGTATCTATGTACTGTCCTCCATTATCAAGGAAAGTATTAAGGATTTTACTTGAAGTCAATTGGTCAACAGGGGTAAATGGGCTAGCAAACGGAAACGTTCCAAGCCCTATGCCATTTAATAACTTGTCCATTTTTCCTCCTTTTCTAATAAGCCGACTATGTTATTATACAACTAATTACAATTATATATAAGTGTTTTGTCCCAGTCTATCTAGGCTTTCTCAAAGTAGTAAAAACACCTTACAACCTGTCACCCTGAGGTAGCGCTTTATGCGACCGAAGGGTCTCCTAGATTGTTTTTGAGATGCTTCGGGGCAAAAAACGCCCCTCAGAGCCTGTGAAAAAATAGTCAAAAACCCTCCTCAAAATGAAGAGAACATGATATGGTTACCACAATGTATGCCAACTGGCTGGCACCATCTCTGAGGAGGACCTGAATGATGAACGAGACCCTGTTCCCCATGCCCCCGGCAGAAGAGCCCGGCAACGCTCTTCCCGCTCCCGGTATCCCGCGCCTGGAAAAGGCCAACCGCCAACAAGTGGTGATGCGGCTGGCCGCCCTGGACGACTTGCTGCCCGAAGACCATCGCGCTCGGCTGGTATGGGCCGTCGTTCAGGAGTATGACCTCAGCCGCTTTTATCAACGGATCCAAGCCGTGGAAGGGGAAGCCGGTCGTCCTGCGATCGATCCCCGATTGCTGATTGCCGTGTGGCTGTATGCCACTCTGGAAGGGGTGGTGAGCGCTCGGGAACTGGCCCGTCTGTGTCAGGAACACCTGGCCTTTCAATGGCTGTTGGGTGGGGTTACGGTCAACTACCACACGCTGGCAGATTTTCGAGTGAACTTTGAGCAGGAACTGGATGAGCTCTTGACCAAGAGTGTGGCGGCCTTGATGCACGAAGGGATCGTGAGCCTGGAAAGAACCGCTCAGGATGGGATGCGCATCCGCGCCAGTGCCGGGGCCAGCTCCTTTCGCCGCCAGCCGACTTTGGCAGAATGCCTGCGCAAGGCACAGGTTGCGGTCGAGCAGCAGAAAGCGGCGGGTGAGTCTCCCGAGAGCGACGAACGCACGCCCAGGCAGAAAGCGGCACAGCAACGGCATGCCCAGGAAAGGCTGGAGCGGGTGCAGAAAGCCTTGCAGGAAGTCGAAAAGGTGGCCGCTAAGAAAGTCAAAAACCGGGAGTCGCGGCGCAAGAACCGGCCTGCGCGGGCATCGACCACCAACCCCGAAGCGCGGGTGATGAAAATGGCGGATGGCGGGTTTCGACCGGCTTTCAACGGGCAGTTGACGGTTGCCATGCAGAGCCGCATCATCGTGGGGGTGGAGGTCAGTAACGAAGCCGATCAAAGGCTGCTGGAGCCGATGATCGAGCAAATCGAAGAGCGCTATGAGCAGGTCATGGAAGAGCATTATGTGGATGGCGGCTTTCGCAGCAATGCGGGGACAGAGCATTTGGAGGCGAAAGGAATCCAAGTCTACAGCCCGATCCCAGTCTCTTACAATGACAAGAGCACCAGGAAGCCGGAAGAGATCTTGCCGAGTGACGGTCCCGGGGTGAGAGCCTGGAAGGAACGCATGGCGATGAAAGAAGCCAAGGAAAAGTACAAGCAGCGGGCGGCAACCGTAGAATGGGCGAATGCCCGGGCGCGCCAGCGCGGTTTGTACCAGATGCTGGTGCGTGGGATCAAGAAAGCGAGAGCAGTTCTGCTTTGGTATGCTTTGGCGCATAACCTGATGCAAGCATTGACCTTGCGGGCGAATATGCAGCAACAAGCGGCTTAAAGCCAAGCTAAAGTCTGAAAACCACCATCCAGATGAACGGATAAGAGGCTGATCTCGCTGAATGGACTTTGATCGCACTCGTGTTCTTACCATTTGAGGTTGCAGTTCATAATTTATTCACAAGCTTTCAGCATGACACACACCTGGAAAATGAGAAAGCCCTATCCAGTCTACCGAGGTCCTACTGATTATGGATAATCCTCTAATGCCAACTACATCGCAGCTTCGTTCGTTAATAAACGAATCACTCGATGATGCAGAGTTAGACGCTTTTTGTCTAGACTACTTTCCTAAAGTTCAAAATCGCTTTGGGCGAGGAATGCGTAAAGACGAGAAGATAACCTTATTACTAGACTATTGCCGCAGACATAGTTTATTGGATCAGTTAGCAAGCTTACTATCAAGTTACATCGAAAAAAATTACTCTCAACAAAAACACAATTTTGAGAGTCGAATCCCCAAGTTAAACCGAACTCTAAAGCTCCAACTTCTCTTGTATGACTCTGATAAAATGCATATCATGGCATTGGAAACACCTCGGGGAGGCAATCCATCAATTGATGTGGAACTTCCATTTTCAATCTATCAACTTAAAGCTATCCTAAAGGCATTAGATGTCGGTTCTTACATTCCGAAGAGATTTAGAAAAGAACATACCCAAGCGTTAGATGAACTTGGATTATTACATAATAAACGAATGCATAGAGATTTCTATAAAATGGTTGGACAAAAGCTATATCAGGCACTTTTCTCTGATGAGATACTTATTGATCTCAAGATAGCGCAGAGCAATCCTCCAGCTATGTGCCAATTATGGTTCGACCCTAAAGATGTAATGCTAGCCCAATTTCCATGGGAGTTGATTCATGACAATAACATACACCTTTTACCGGTCAAGTTTGGATTAGAAATTACGCGCTGTATTAACTTTGCGGATGCACCCTCTCCCTTGAAAGTAGAACTTCCTTTGAAATTGTTGTTCATTCGCCCCCGACCTTTCAATGATCGTCAACTTCCCCATAATGCTGAAAAGGAGGCTTTATTAAAGGGATTGCAAGAATTAAAAAGTGAAGGGCTCTTGGCTTGGGAAGAACTCTGGCCCCCAACATGGTCAGCTTTAGAAGAGCGTTTGTCTATCGATGCTTTTCACATTATTCATTTTGACGGACATGGATCCTATGCAAGGGTATGCCCTGTGTGCGGACAGGCACATTATCCCAACATTGATTCATGCAAGATGTGCAAAGCCAGCATGCACGATGTTCAACCCGATGGTTATTTAGTTTTTGAGGCCGAAGATCGACAGCGGGATCCTGTCAATGTGGATGAGTTTAAGGCTGTATTAGCAAATAGTCAGACAAAGCTTGTTGTTTTAACTTCATGTGATTCTGGCATTATTCAGGGTACAAGCGTGTTCAATGGAATTGCACCTGGGTTGATACAAATCGGCATTCCAGCAGTAGTAGCTATGCAAGGGTCTCCCTCTGCAGACGCAATGGTGAGTTTCGTAGAAAGAATGTACGCCTCGTTAGCTCATTGGAAACGTTTGCCAGAAGCTGTAAATGACGCTCGTCTGGCAATATATCGGTATAGGCCAGCATGTTGGTTTATGCCGGTGGTTTATTTACGTAGTTCCGACACAACATATGGACAATTGTTTTCACTCTAATTTCTCAGGAGGATGTTATGGCGCACGAAATCACTTTGCAAGATCTAATTGAGAAGGTAAAGGCTGACCTGTTTTCTCCATACCAAGGCACTCCGATAGAGAATAAAAGTGTTTATCCAATATTCTTTGTTGACCAAGTAGAGTTAGAGGTCAAGGTGGATTTAAATTATGAAGCTGGTGCAGGAGTAAAAATCTCAATTCCTCAAATCCTAGAAGGTTCAGTAACTGGTGGACAAGAAAAATCTAGCGGCCACACTATGAAAATCGTACTTAAACCTATCTTGTCCCACGAAGAATTACGCTCTCTTATAAACAACGACGAACGATTGATGAAAGGGATTGCTCAAGCTAGCCTAGCTGCATTTCGTAAGGGGAGCGATTTGGCGGGCGAGGAAGAATAAGGGAAAGTTATCACTAATCCTCAACTAGCTGCAGCAAATACTTTGGACGATTTCACCGGAATACGCATACTTAATCCCCTTGTAGCTATGGTCAAATGTGGCAATTCAAATACCCTCATAAATTAATGTGTTGTATCGGATAGGTGCGCTAATCAAACTAACCCATCTTGACTAACGAACAAATGTTCTATATAATCTTCGTGATATGTCGAAATGGAATCGTTTGCTCTACCTCTTGAGACTTAAGCGTGATTCAGGCCCACGCTATTTTGAGTTGGACGAAACCCTTCATACGGCACTTATGGATCTCGCCGATCGGGAACAACGTCCCGCAGAGGAAATTCATGCAGACCTGCTCGCAGCAGTTCTGGCCCAACGTCGTGCACACGATGAACTCTGGCAACGTTGGCTTTCCTTGTCGCCACGCGAGCAAGATGTTACTGGCTTTACTTGCCTGGGTTACACCAACCGGCAAATCGCAGCCAAGCTGCATGTCTCTCCGGACACCGTAAAAGGGTATGTCCGACAAGTCCTAGTAAAATTCCATTTACACAGTAAGGATGAGTTACGCATGCTTCTGGGCAACTGGGATTTCAGCGATTGGGGTCCAAAAGCCGAATATTAGGGATTAATATCTCATCGCCCCCCACCAGTAGCACCTCCATAAGGCCGGTTCGACTCACCCCCCACAGGGGGTGTTTTTTGTTTACAAGGGATGCTACCCTACGCACATGAATACTTCTATCGAACCCAAAGCAGGTAGTTGGGTTCTCCTCATCGGCCCGCGCAACATGAACTCCATGATGCTCACCGCCATCGCCCGCCTGGGGGAGCGCGGATCTCTGCGTGTCCTCGATGGCGGCAACCGCTTCAACGCTTACACGGTGGCACGCGCCGCACGCGGGCGACCAGATGTTCTGAACCGCATCACGGTTTCGCGTGCCTTCACCTGCTACCAGGTGCTCTCGCTTCTGGAGGACACGCCGGCAATCCAATTTCCCTTTGTTGTTTTGGACTTGTTCAGCACCTTCTACGACGAGTCGGTTCAGTCCGGGGAACGTAAGCGGCTGCTGCGGGCCTGTATTGCCCACCTGGACCGGCTGGCGCAGACCTCGGGTGGGGTGGTGAGCGTCCACCCGCCGGCTGTGCCGAGCCGGTTGGCCGTTGACATGCTCGCGCTGCTCGCCTCGGCGGCCAGCGAAATCTGGCAGCCTGCTATCCTGCCACAGCTGCTAACACAGCCCTCCTTGTTCTGAACGTTCACTGCTTAATGATTACTGGAACTATGGGCCGCACCCTTCCCTCCGCTGCACAGGTATTCTTGCAAGAGCAGGAGTCCTTTTCCCGCTTCCGGCGCGCCCTGCGCCGTTCGGACCAGCTTGCTCTGGATGACTTGTTCACCAGCGCCCGCCAGCACTTGGCCGCTGCGGAGTACGCCTCCCATGCCCTGCCATTTGAAGTCTTCCTGCTCTCGATGCTCCTGGAAGAGCACAAGGAAGTGATGCGGTTGCGTCAGCAAATGGACGAATTTCTCTCCAGGCATAAATGACCGAGACGATCACCGGTTGGCTGTTCGACGTGTACCCGAACGAGACGAACCTGACCGTCTGGCTGATCGGTGAGGATGGGCAGCGCTATCGTTTCGTTCAGGAATTCGCCGCGACGGTCTACGCTGCTGGGCCATCCTCGCGCCTGCGAGAACACTGGAAGTGGCTCGAAGCGCAAGATGTGCCTGTCCACCTGTCGCGCAAGGAGCGCCGGGATGTGTTCCAGAGGATGGTTACCGTACTGGCCGTTGAAGTATGCAGCCCGCCAAGCTGGACGGTTTGTTCCGCCGCGTGGTCGCTGCCTTCCCCGACCTGACTTACTACGACGCCGACATCTCTATCCCGCTGCGCTATGCGGCGGCCTTTGGCGTCTTTCCGCTGGCGCGCTGCCGGCTGGAGGTACGGGGCGAAACGGTGGTGAACATCACCCCGCTCGACACACCCTGGGAACTCGAACCCGAACCGGCTCCTCTGCGCGTCCTGTCGCTCGAACCGGACTGCGACCCGGCGCACGGGCAACCACAGGCGGTCACCATCGCCTATGAACGCGTCCGCTTTTCCCTGCCCTTTGAGAAACCGACTCTGCTTCTGGTCGGTCTCCGCTCTGTTCTCAGGCGCTATGACCCCGACCTGATCCTGACCTCCTGGGGCGACACCTGGCTGATGCCAACCCTGATGGAAATTTGTAAAGAGAGCGGGAGCACGTTGCCTTTGAACCGGGACGAAAGCCAGGCGGTGTTGGAACGGAAAGAGCACACCTACTTTTCGTACGGCCAGATCGTCTATCGCGGCCGGCAGGTTCAGTTGCGCGGCCGCTGGCACCTTGATCGTCACAATGCCATGCTCTGGAACGATTATGGTTTGGAAGGTGTCTTGGAGATGGCGCGCGTCACTCGTCAGCCGGTGCAGGATGCTGCCAGGTTATCTCCGGGCACGGGGGTTTCGTCCATGCAGTTCGTCACCGCTCTCCAGAAAGGCATTCTCATCCCCTGGCACAAGCATCAAGCGGAGACACCTAAAACCGCCATGGACCTCCTGCGGGCGGACATGGGTGGCATGGTCTACCAGCCAACCATTGGGCTCCACCGGGACGTAGCCGGGATTGACTTTGTTTCAATGTATCCGGGCATCATGGTGCGCTTCAACATTTCCCCCGAAGTGCCTCGGGCAGGAATGGATTTAGAGCCTGCCCCTGGCGACCCGGGCATCGTCCCCCTGACGCTGGCCCCGCTCTTGAACAAACGCCTGGCGCTCAAGTCGGTTCTCCTAACTCTCAATAAGTTCGACTGCCGCCGGCCGGTCTATCAGGCCATGGCCAGCGCAGAGAAGTGGCTGCTCGTCACCTGCTTTGGTTACCTGGGCTATAAAAATGCTAGATTCGGGCGCATCGAAGCTCATGAAGCCGTGACCGCCTACGGACGCGAAGCCTTGCTGCGCGCGAAGGAAGCCGCTGAAGATCTCAGTTATGAAATCCTCCACATGTACGTGGATGGGCTGTGGGTGCACAAGGATGGTTGCAAGACCCCGGCTGATTTTGAAGCCTTGCTGACCGATATCACAGAACGGACCGGCCTGCCGATTTCTCTGGACGGCGTCTACCGCTGGGTGGTCTTCCTGTCTTCCCGCTTGAACGACCGGGTGCCGGTGGCCAACCGCTACTTCGGTGTCTTTCAGGATGGTTCGATCAAGGTGCGGGGCATCGAAGCCCGCCGCAGGGATACTGCGCCTTCCATCGTTGAAACCCAGATGGGCATTCTTGAGATCCTCGCCCAGGGCCCCGACGCTGACCATTTGAAAGATGTTCTGCCAAAAGCGCAGGCATTTGTTTACAGGCAATTGGAAGCGTTACGCACAGGCCGTGTACCTGTCGAGAAATTATTGGTGTCGCAAAAGTTGAGCCGGGAATTGGGTGAGTATTCGTCGCCTTCGCCTGCCGCGCGAGCGGTCCGCCAGCTGCAGGCAGCCGGGAAAATCGTCCGGCCCGGGCAGCGCGTCCGCTTCCTGTACACGCGCGGCCCGCCTGGGGTCCGCGCCTGGGATGTGCCGGATCAACCTGACCCTCGCACGGTAGACCTGCCCCGTTACCGCACCTTATTCCAACGCGCCGTAGAGACGGTATTGGCGCCTATTCAGCAGAGTGTCAGCGTGGCATTACGCCTGGACGCGCGGTTGGGGCAGGCAGGCACGGGTGTCCGTTTTTTCAAAAGCCCAGTCGCCGTTTATGGTAGCTCTCTGAGCTACCCTTATCCATTGTTTCCGCAGCAGGCGCAGGCGTCTCCCCGCCGCCCAGAGGAGCGTCAAAACCATCCTTGGTTGCCAAGTGCGCAACCACATTGCTCGGCGCAAGCAGTTCAGATAGCAAGCCCCGAAATTTCGGCGGCACGAGACCGGTGAGCGCCCGCACTGCCTGCTCCTGCCAACCGTCCGGCGAGGCGTAGTCCTGCGGGTGGGCGGCGATCACTTCACGGATAAATGCCTGCGTGCGTTGCGCGTCTGCGCCCGGCAGCGGTTCGATTTTCGCCAGCGTCGGCGGCTGCCAGCGTCCGCCGATGCGCGCCCGCAGCCAGCAGTTCAGGGTGGGCAAATCCAGCGTGGTCTCCCCGTAGCGCACCGTCGCGGAAAGCGCGGCGCGGATCAGGTCAGCGTCTTCCGGGTCGGGCGAGAAAAAAGCCTGCGTGGAAGTGTTGGCCAGCAGCGACTGCACCACCGGCTCGAAACCTTCCACGCGGCGCATCATCGAGAGCGACTGTGCCAGGACGAACATGCGCGCCCCGAACTTCGCACCCTCGGAGAGCAGCGCTTCCAGGCGCATTCCCGTTCCGATCTCCTGCGCCTCGTCTATGACAAAATAGAACGGGATCGGCTGGTACATGGTGGCGCGGCGATAGGCGGCGTCGAAAACGTTGTAGAAGATGCCGGCGGTTAGTTTGGCGCCCTCGCGCCCCATTTCACCGGCAGGAAGGCGCAGGACGATCCAGGCTTTTTCCCTCACCCACCTGTCCAGGTCAACAAAGCGATCCTGGTGCATGGCGGCAAACAGCCAGGGGGAGAGTTCCAGGGCCATCGCCTTCGAGAGGATCGGCGAGACCACTTCCGTCACCCAGCCCTGGTTGGCGTTGCCGTAGGATTGATTCATTTGGCCCAGCAGGGCGTCCAGCGAGAGCGTGCCCATGCGGTCAACCGGCGATAAATAAGCCATTGTGCTGTGCCGCCACTCGACGTTGAAGGCGGCAAAGACGACGTGCAGCAGTCCCATGCGTTCATCGGGATGATTTTTGTTCCAGGCGTGAAAGACCCAGGAGCGCAGCCTGCATACGCGGCCCCCAGTAGTCCTCCCAAATGCGGCGGCCAATCTGAACGATGGCGTTGCCGGCCCAGGAAAAGTCCGGCACAGCCAGCAGGTTCAGCGGGACAACTTCGGGCTGGTCGGGGGTGATGATGCGCAGGCGACGGATGCCTTCGCTGCGCTGTGGCTCTGGCAGGTCGTTCACTGCCTCTGCGCAGCACCTACTCGGCAGGAAGGCGTCTGCCAGCGAAACGTGCGGATCAACCAGGAAAATGCCGGGCGCGTCCTCTCCCCGCTCGATAAGGCGTTCCAACAGGGCGTAGGCAAAAGATGTCTTCCCCGTGCGGCTGCCTCCTGTCACCAGGCCATGACCGTCCGGGTCAACGCCGATGGCTTCGCCGGTAGCTGAGCTTTTCCCGATTTTGGTCGCCGAGAACGCGACCACTTTGAAAGCCGCCTCGGTCAGCGGCCGGGATGGCGGCGGGGCGGGGATATCCTGGCGGGAGTCGCGGTCAATCACGCCGCTGCCCTCGCCGGCCTCCGGCGGCGTGACCAGCGCGGCCACTTCCACGGCCGGAAGCGGCATGGCAAAGGCGCGCACCGCCGGCCAGTCGGAATTCGTTGTCACGGAATTCGTTGTCACGGCATCCACCGTTTCCCACTTCCCAGGAGCGGATAGAAGCGAAAGCGATTGCGGGTTACCTGTTCGCGCGCTAAAGCTGATTTTGAGCAGCGTATCATTGACGCGCCGCTCCACGACCTCTTTGGGGATGGAACGCCACTGCATCCAGTCCAACATGCCGGCAGCCGCCGCGAAGGTGATCAGGCCTCCGTCAAGAACCCCAATTGCCCCCGTCACAGGCAGCATCCACCCCGCACTGATGCTGCCACCGCTCACGCCGGCGATCAATGGTCGCCGAGAACGCGACCACTTTATCCCGGACACCAGAACGAAGCGCAGCAACGCCAGGCGCAGTCCCCACGGATTGGGTGACAACGAATTCATTGCCACGCCGCCTTCCGTGCCATGGTCGCCGAGAACGCGACCACTTTAGGCGTAAGAGGCCAGGGCGCGCAAGCGTTCCTGCCGTCTCGCACCGGCGTGCCGCCGGTGTTCGCGGCACGAACGGTGCAGACGGTCATCCCTGCCCAGCACCCAGATGCGCAGGGCAGCTTCATGTCCACTTTGCGCTTGCCCCAGCAACTGCCCGCCAACGGCCAGGAACGCATCGCCAGGCGACACCGCCAGGGACGGAACGCGAGCGTGGGTTTTCAGGACGCGCCATGCCTGCACTTGCGCAGGTGCAAGCGCGCCGCTCTGCTGAGGGCATTCCACCCGCTGCCAGCGTGTTTGCTGGTTGGTCATGGTGGCCCAGGACTGCGCCGCACCCTGGGAGCAACCCGGCGCAGCGTATAGGCGCAATTTCAGGCCGCGTTCCGTCCCGGCAATCTCGAGAGCGGAAGGATGCGGCAGGTAATCCATCGCCAGGAGCGCCGGGCCGCGCACAGGGAAGTTATAGTCCTGGATCAGGATTTCCTCGATGGCTCGTACGGTGTCGTCCTGGTCGGACAGGGCGAGCAGCACGGCCTGGCCGCCCTGGGCTAGCAGAGCTTCCACCTGTTCAGGAGATGCGGGCGCGTGCCCTCGAAGTGCGGGGGCGCGCGCTCCGGCTGTGGCAGCCTCGCCCTGCAAGTGCAGGCGGTACTTGAGTTCTTCGGAGGTGTGTTCGTAGCAGCCCAGAGCAGCCGGAAAGCCCTGCCGAGCGGCCTCGAAGACCATCCGCAGCAACCAGGAGGTCTTGCCGATGCCGGGCGCGGCGGCCAGCAGGGACAGGCCGCCTGGCCAGAAAGAGAGACCGGCGAATGTCCCGAAGAATTGATAGGGCTGTGGGTTACCAATCGCTGTGACGCGCATAATGCCTATGGTACTGGATTTCAGAGGGGGGTATGGCGGCGGTGTCCGTGCCGTGCGGAAAAAGCAGCACAGTGGAAATATTCACCGTCGCGATGCGGTCAGCGATCCCAAGGGGCAGGTACTGCGCTGCCTGCACCAAGTACTCCCCCACAGTGCTATTGGAAATTTTTCATGCCCAGGCAACTGTCCGGTCGGATAAGCCTGCTTCGTGATGTAATCGTAGTACTTCGAGGATCTTGCGCACGGATAATCGCTCCTGGGGCACTGTCTGCCTCCTCGTTGTGGGTTTGAGCAGACAGGATATCCCATCTGGTTTGATTTCCAGCGCTCTCCTCCCCCTATAAAAGTGTACGACATGCCCCGTTTAAGGTGTGCGACTTACTCCGTTTTCACTGTGCGGCTTGCTCCGTTTTATGCATTCCTGATATCTTATGTGTATCTAAGTCGTTAATTCCTCAGGCATACATATAGGAATTACATCACATGTCTAATGACTAATCTATTTCCAAGAGAATTGTTGAATATCCTTATCAGGAAAAACCTTAATTAACCTCAGGTCATTTCCGTTAGGTCTAATAATAAAGAGTCCTCTAAGGCCGCTAGTTGTATACGCAAGGAATCCTATCCATTGTCCATCAGGAGACCATTGAGGGGGAGGAGGAGTTATATTTGAATCTTCTGTGACTTTTGTCAATGTACTTCCATCTGCACTAACTACATAGATACTATCTCTGCCAGGATTTATTGCATATGCACTAAATAATATATATTTACCATCTGGCGACCAGAATGGCTGACTCAAATAATCCATACGATAATTGCTTTGTTCTGTAAGATTGATGTATGGATTTGTATTGGGATTAAGCGCGTCAATTACATATATTTGATTCTCACCTCTTAAATTTGAAATAAAAACAATATGTTGTCCGTCAGGAGCCCAATCTGGAGAATGGGAATTAACCTTCATGTTAATATTCCCATAGTAAACTGTTTGAGGTAAGTTAATAAAAAGTTGAGCATTCGCGCCGTCAGAATCCATCATAAGAAGTTGAGTCCCATAACTATCCTTGTAAACTACTGAATTCGGTGGGATATATTGTGAGACATAAGCAATTCTATTACCGTCAGGTGACCATTGGGGATCAGAGTCATCCCAGTCTGGGGAGTTAGTTAAATTGACAGATTCTGTTCCATCTGAATTAATTCTACATATATCCCTCATATTATTTGTACCACATACAAATGCCAGTTGATCACCATTAGAGGACCAAACAAATTCAGTCGTCCCTTCATCCGATATATTGACTCTTCCTCCGGTTGTGTCAAGAATCGTTATCCCTTGAAATCCAGATGGCGAATAACTCAGGATTGCAATGTCATTATTAATTGGAGAAACCGCGAACGAAAAGACCACTTCATCATCTAAAGTTAGCTGTATCAGCTCAGAACCGTCAGGATTCATACTATAGACTCTAGAGGAACTTGAGGAACTTGGGGTATTAGATGTAGAAAGAGATGTTGCAGAGAAAACGATCTTCCCCAAAGGCATAGAGGGTGTAGATACCCCAGGTATAAGTGAAGAAGTTGGTTCGATAGTAGTATTTATTGATGGCGTACTGCTTGATGAAAAAGAACAAGCCAAACCGGTTACCAGTAAAACAATGATAGCTGCTCTAATATGTTTAGAGTTGGTGTCCATCGCAGGATCTCCTTATAATATTTTTCGTACAATATAGTCTTGAATGAAAATGGAATTTTTCCAGATTAAATCATCCAAAGTGAACACCATTCTAATTAATCAATCGAAAGAGTTTATAGAAACAAACTCATCCCCAGCCCTTACCCTTCGCCACTCAAGGTGGTGCTGCACGAGATACACTTCGCAGTCCCCCACAGTGGGAAGGGAGAACAGATACCAAGAAGTAAGCCAAAGGCAGTAATCCCATAAAATCGCTTTCGAACAATCACTTAGAAGTAAAAACATTATAAAACTGTTCCTACGATTGCCCATTCAACATTGAGTTCAAGGGCTTGTCATTTATAACGGTATTCCTTGTATTCTGGCGTTATGGCTGAATACCCCAAACTAAAATTGTTCCATCATCTGATCCTGAGGTAAGTTCTGAACCATCAGGTGAGAAAATAACGCTGTTAATTCCGGCAGTGTGTCCTTTGAGCACAATTAATTTTGCACCTTCATCTACGCTCCAAATTGTTATTGTGCCATCTCTATCTCCCACTGCGATTAGTTTGTTGTCGGGCGAGAAGCCCACAAAAAGAGCGCTTGAATAGTATGTTTCTGGATCAAGGGTATATTGAAATCTATTCTCTCTAATATCCCATAAGAGAACCTTTTTTTCTTCAGAGAAGGCCAAGTATTCATCAGATGGATATGAGATTAATGCCCAATCAGATAAGAGAGAAATACCCTCAGAACCAAGATTTGCTGTTGATAGCAAAGATGAATTTGCAGTATTCCATAATTTAACAAAACCATCAGCAGTAACTGTCGCAAGAACCGATCCGTCGGGAGAAAAAGCCAAACCAACAATCATATTTGTAAAACCTTCAAGAGATTTCTTAACTGTCCCATCTGTTGTATACCTGATGTTAACTATATATGTACTGGTATTATTATCATATTCCCCTGTAGCCAATATTTTTCCATCAGGCGAAAGTGCGAGACTAAGAATTGAACGATTCTCGTTGTTAATCGTTATAGGATTATTATTATCACTAAGAGTTTTTATAGTGACTGTTCCGTTTTCTGTTGTCGATGCTGCTGTAATTCCATTGCTAGACACAACAACATTATTTGCGCATTCGCCATTATTCTCATTCGTTATGTTCTGTAATGTAGCGCTCTCGTTCAAAAACCGTCCAATTATCAATGAACAGTTCAATTTATCCAAACCGACACTTATCAACGTTCCATCCGACAGAAAAGCTAGATGATCAACTATATAATAATCAAATTCTCGAGATTTTAATACATCTCCATCGCTTGTCTGTATAATTTCCACTTCTATATTTTGCGATCCAATTACGCTTTTAACCAAAACAAGTCTGGTTCCATCAGGATAAAGGGCTATATTCGTTGCCGAGTCAAAATTCCATCCTGATGTATCTAGAAATTCGCCTGTCTGTGTATTCCAAATATTTATTCCGTTGGTATCGATAAAATACATAAGTGGTACATCTGGAGGAAAAAAAACATTAGTAAATGTATGCTCGGGTATATTCTCGATTTGCGTTCCAGAAGATACATCCCAAACAGTATATCTTGGATACTCACCATTCCCCGCTACTATTCGTTTTCCATCCGGCATGAATCTAATGTAAAACAATCTTGATTCTACGTTAAACCAATATACAGGGAATTTTTGTATTATCAACCCGCTATTCACATTCCAAACTGTCACATTGCCATTATCGCCACCAGATGCAATGAGTGCTCCATCAGGAGAAAAGTCGATACTTGTTAAATTTTGATATTCAACTGGAAATATTTTTGCAATTGAACCATCAAAAACGTTCCAAAAATAGATGCCATATTCCTGATCTTCTGTAACACCTGAGCTTGCAATATACCTACCGTCGGGTGAAAACATAATATTTGTATCCGACCAAAATTCAGTTCCTTGAACACTATAAAGATATGAACCGTCCTCAACCCTCCATAATTTTATTGAGCCATCATCCATCTTGGACGCCAGTAAAGTACCGTCTGGCGAAAATACCACACTATCAACGATAACATCAGTACCAAGAAACCTGATATCGGTTAAATATTCAGAATCAAGGATCAATATTCCGGTTGAACAACCCATTGCGATATTCTTGCCATCTCTTGACACACTAATATCATTAATTTCACCTACTCCATAACGATCTACCTGAATTAATTTGTTCGCATTTTCAGAGGATATAAAGCTATTTGGAGTGAGACCGGGCATTTTTGGCGCCAAAAGATTACAACTTATCTGCACAAATATTAATAAACCAAGGAATATTAACATTACGAGGTTCTTTTGGGGCACAGGGCAAATTGAGTTAAAAGATGTTACTGACTTCATTTGTTCATCTCCTCACTTTTCCGGATCCTTATCGCGCAGCACTGTCCAAAAATTTAATCTAATTTTTATTAATTATTTTGGCAATCCCCAAATATAAACATAGTTCATCATCGCTGAACTTGAGGCAAGCAGATGGCCATCTGGCGAGAAGGCTAAACTTGTACAACAATTTCCTTGCATAGAATCATCAAGCGGAGTAGGTTGCAGTGAAGTTATTACCACTCCGTCCGAGGCTCTCAGCAAGTACAAACTAGAGGCATTAACTGCTAGAATTTCACTGTTGGGGGAAAAGGCCACGCCACTTACCCATCGATCAAATTCTAAGGAATAGATCTCCGTACGATCCGATATACGCCAAACTCGGATTCCTCCTTTCATCCCTGGCACATCTTCTAAACCGCCAGCGGCTATATAAGCACCATCCGGAGAAAAAGTAATAGTATTAGTCCAAATATAAGGCTGGTAATCTGAGACACCACCCCAACTAAGCTGAGTGCCGTCTTTAACGCGCCACAAACGAACTTTATCATTCCGTCCACCGGAAACCAATAATTCTCCATCCGGTGAAAAAGCAAGACTATCAACGAAACTAGTATGACCCTCAAATGTTCTAATTAGGGTTAAATCTGGTAAATTCCACAATTTTATTGTGGTATCGCTTGCTGTTGCTAAGAAATCATTATTTGGAGAGAAGGCAGTCCTATAAAAATCCGATCCCATAATTTGGTTGACCAAAGAGCCATTTAAAACACTATATATTCCCAGATCTTTTTCATCAGAAGAGATAGAGGTAAAGAACTCCCCATCATTTGAAAAACTCAACCCCCAAGGTGATACATTGATACTGCGATGTAATTTAAATGGTACAGGCTCGATTTCCAGGAAATCAACTGAAGAGCCAGATTGGGATGTTACAAGTATATTTTTATTTGGTAGCCACATAGCGGGAGGCCGATAATTAATATACCCTAGCTCCACTATCCGATTAGCATTCTCGGATGTTATTACAATATCTCTATATGGTATTAGGCTATTAAACGGAGGTGTGGCCATTGTTGAAACCTGATTTGTTGGAAAATTAGATGCCTCAATGGTACTATTCATTGATAGTGGTATCTGATCAGAGCCAGGAGTAGATGGCGTACCACTTGACGAAATAGAACAAGCAAGGCTAGTTACAAGAAAGATAAGAAGAACCACTAGAATATGATACTTAGTATTAAGGTTCATCGCAGAATCTCCTTATTCCTCATGTGTAGACAACGAACTTATATACAAGAAGAGTAGCAAATAAACCCGTAATAGCCACGTAGTTTTTTATTTCTTCCTTGTGGTTGGCATTCGATTTGGTTGGCATAGGGAATTGCTATACAGTTCTACGGTGTATAACGTACTTTCCCGTTAACTGAAATTT
Organism: uncultured Chloroflexus sp.; assembly: GCA_964618215.1. Classification (GTDB taxonomy): domain Bacteria; phylum Chloroflexota; class Anaerolineae; order Anaerolineales; family Villigracilaceae; genus CG2-30-58-95. The sequence continues at coordinate 94,135 of CAZTZE010000004.1, read as the reverse complement.
GATCCGATGAGCTGGTGGTAATATGCAATGGAACGAAGTACCAGAAGGTAGCGAATGTGAATGAAAATATCAGCCGCTTCATTTGTATCTCCGCTAACTAGATTGCTGGCACTAGACGTAAACGCTATCTAACGTCCATCGTCAGAGAGAGATGGACTAGGTAAATCCCAAGATAAGTTGTTCGTCTGTGGCTCATCTGGGCCTGGGTATAAACTTATTCGGTTCAAAAGGTGCCACGGTGATATCACGGTTGATGCAGATGAAAACAAAGGGATAAAAATCCCTCTTCGAGCTGGTACGACTCATATCGTAAAATTAGCGACAATAACAGGTAACGACTCGACCAGAGAGAAGTGTATGAAGCAGATAGGATATCTACATAATCTACACTAAATAATTCAAGCTATTCCGACCTGTCGGTATGGCAATGTGTGCGTTCTTTATTGATCCACGCAAATGCTTCTAGGTGGTGTACAAACCTTTAGCATACGACATTTTCCATTATGGTATTAAGTTCCAATATCACAGAATATCATTCCGTTTAATTATTATCTAATTTCCAGATAATTATCGTCCCATCATCTGAGCCGCTAGCGAGGGTATGCCCTTCTGGTGAAAAAGCAAAACTATAATCATAACCAGTATGACCAGAGAGGATTTTTAACTGATTCCCGTTGGCGGCGTCATTTAGGATTAAGATCCTATCATCATCTGGCGAGCGACCGACAAAAACTTGCCAGTTCGGGGACAATGTGAAATTATCAAAATATGTGATTGTTTTAAGCTTTGTCCTACTGTCGATGTCCATTATGATGATCCCATTTAATGATTGATAGGCGATGTTATGCCCATCTGATGAGAAAGCAACATCCAATTTCGTGCCAGGATTATTTGCAGGAATGTTTTGTATGACTTCTTTGCTAGCAGTATCCCACAGAATAATAGTACCTTGTTTCGAGCCGATGGCAATGGTTCTCCCGGCCGGCGAAAAGGCGATAGAATATCCTTCAAAATGGTCCGTTGGTGTTTGCAACATTATCCCGTTAGCTAATTCCCATAGACGGATAGTACCATCGCTTGAAACGCTCGCGAGGGTATGCCCATCTGGCGAAAAGACAACGCTAATCACTCCCCATTCAATATCAGTAGTTTGCATTCTGATGCCACTAGTAATATCCCACAAACTAATTCCAGTACGATCTGATCCACTTGCGAGTATGTGCCCGTCTGGTGAGAAGGCAACACAATTAGTAGAGTTACTTGTGAGAGTTTGCTTTATAGCCCAACTCGAGGTTTCCCACAGGATGATTGAGCCATAGTATGAACTACTAGCAAGAATTTGTCCGTCTGGCGAGAAGGCAATACTCTCTACTTCATTCGTAAAACCCTCGATAGTTTGTACTTGTATCCCACTGGTAACATCCCAAAGGACGACCATGCCATCCTCTACACTAAAGGCAAGGGTATTCCCATCTGGCGAGAAATCAATACTGCTTATTCCATTGGTATGACCTGCGGGAGTTCGTAGCATTTCCCCTCTGGCATTATCCCACAGGATGATCGTACCATCTGCTGAGCCACTGACGAGAGTGCGTCCATCTGGCGAGAAGACAACACCAGACAAAGCATCATTATGACCGGTGAGGGTCTGCAACTTGCTCCAGAGGACAACATCCCAAAGGATGATTGTGCCATCATCTGAACCGCTTGCAAGTGTGTGCCCATCTGGCGAGAAGGCGATCCTGGTTATTGCCACATTATTATTGAGGGTTTTCAGGATGGTCCCTTTAGAAAAGTCCCATAATATGGACGTACCATCCGCTGAACCGCTTGCGAGAGTGCGTCCATCTGGCGAAAAGGCAACACTCATTACATAGTTGGTATGACCAGAGAGAGTTTGCATTTGTACTCCACTGGCAATGTCCCATAAGATAATCGTGCCATCTGATAAACCACTAGCAATGGTGTGTCCGTCCGGTGAGAAGTCAACACTCATCACCGAGGCATTGCTACCAGAGAGGGTTTTACTTTGTGTTGCACTGGGAATATCCCATAAAATGATAGTTCCATCCATTGATCCGCTGGCGAGGGTGTTCCCGTTTGGCGAAAAGGCAACACTTGTTACGCCATTTGTATGACCGGTAAGAGTATTCTGCATGGTCCCACTGGCTGCATCAGATAGGATGATCGTGCCATCCATTGAACCGCTGGCAAGAGTGCGCCCATCTGGCGAGAAGGCAATGCTGGTCGCTCCATCTGTATAATCAGATAGCGTCCGCAGCTTTGTTTCATTCGTAAGGGTATAGATGATAATCCTACCATCCCGGGAACTGCTGGCGACATTTTGACCATCGGGCGAGAAGGCGACACTGGTCACGCTGTTAGTATGACCAGCAAGTTTTTGTAGTATTGTCCCGTTTTCAGGGTCCCAAAGAATGATCCCCCTACCATCTGAGCCGCTGATGAGGCTGCGTCCGTCTGGCGAGAAGGTAACATTATATGCCGGGTCATCATAACCATAACTGGTAAGTTTTTGCAGGATAGTCCCGTTGGCAATATCCCATATTAGTGTCACGCCTTCATAGCTGCTGGCGAGGGTAAGCCCATCAGGCGAGAAGGCAACACTATATATTCTGCTATAATCAACATTAAGGGTTCGCAACCTCGTTCCGCTGGTGATATCCCACAGGATGATTTCCTCATGGGGGCTGTTCGCATTGGAGGTGCTCGCAATGGTTTTCCCATCTGGCGAGAAGGCAATACTAGCAACCCCACCGGTAATATTCGTAATTACATTGTGACCAGTAATACTACCGTCTGGGTTAGTTACGCTACCGTCAGAGTTAATAACACTACCCACTTCAAGAGTAAGGCCAAAAAAAGTTTGCAGTTTGCTCCCATTGGTGGCATCCCACAGGTTGATCCTCCCATCGAATGAGTTACTGGCGAGGGTGTGCCCGTCTGGTGAGAAGGCAACGCTATCGCAATAACAATCAGAGATGGTTTGCTGCCTTGTCCCTCTGGAGACATCCCATAGGATGATTGTATCGCCTAATAAGCTGCTGGCTAGGATACGCCCATCTGGTGAGAAGGCTATATCGGTCACCATTGTCCCTGGATCCAGGAATGTCAGCAATTTGAGAGTATCTGTATAATAGAGATAGATTCCCAATGAACTTCCGACGGCCAGTTCTTTTCCATCGGGTGAATAAGCCAATTTTGCAATATATCCTTTACCCAAGCGCGCTTGCGCGCCTTCAGGAACCGGACCGGCGAAGGCATCGGTGAATATGATTGCTGGTGAAACTTTAGCGATCTGCGTGCTTGCAACATTTGAAATTGATTGACAGGCCAATATTGTAAATAACAATATTGGACAAAGACTGAATATAAAGACTTTTCTTACTCCTTCTTTTCTCTTCATATTGTTTTCCTTTTTCTGCTTATTTTGGGCATCAGATTTGTTTGGCATAGGGAATTGCTTTATTTTTCTATGGTGTATAGCGTACTTTCCCATTAACTGAAATCTGATCCGATGAGCTAGTGGAAATTTGCAATGGAACAAAATACCAGAAGGTAAGGGATTCCTGAGAGTAATCGCTTTGCAGGCAGGTTTGATTTAAAAAATAATAACCAATGGTTTGGAATGACACAGTTGACATTGAATCCACAGCAATGGACTGATCAGCAAGCTGCCCTGTCAAAATGTCTATTATTTTATTCTGGGCGTTTACGACCAGCGCATAAGAAGGCCCACTACTGGATGACACTCCAAAATCGCTTTTATTGGTGATTTCCAGGCCCAGAGTGATATTGTTAAAATACTGGTCTTTCTCAAAAAAAGATTGAACATCAATTTTTGGCAAACGGCCAGGTTCGATAGTATGGAAGGTAACTGCAATTATGGAACGTTCGATATCTTGAACACGTGATCCTCGAGGATCTAACATTGCAAAACTAACAAATGATCCACCAGGCCCAATGTTAAATTTATCGGAAGCGGTATTTAGCACAACCTTATTTGATCCGAGAAGCTTGCTCGCCAGACTTACTATTGCAGATGAATCGTTTTTTCGATTCTCCCAAACGGTTACATCAAGGTAGTTTCCTTGAGAGCCAGTCGGTGCACAGTTTTCGAGGCTCCAACTTTGAACAAGATGAATGCTATTCTTTGGGTCTGGCTTAAATACATTGATAATAGCGGGCACCGTTGCCACCCCGACTATAAAACAAACCATCAATAGAACGAGTGCTCCACCAACTATGATAACCTTTCTTACAGATCTTGAACCGACGGATGCCAAACGTGCATTGGTAAGATTTATCTGGTCATTAACCTCCTTAATCTCTCTATCCTTTGCATCTGTTTTTTCATAGATCGAAGTTAATGAATCTGCTAAAGGACGATGCTTATATACTTCTCTGCCCAAGTCCGGCATCAGCCCGAGCATTTTTTGATTTAGGATGATTTTGCTTTCTTTCAACTTCGACAAACTCTGCTGTAGTATCTTAATCTTCTCCTGGATTGGGGCTGCTTCCGATCTAAATTGTTCCTGCAGCATTTTGGTCAATTGGTCATAGCCTTCAATTTGATCTGTAATGGGCTTTTGGGCGGCCTGATTAGATTCCAACTCTTCTCTAACTGAAGTGATTTGTACATTGGCATCATCAACTTGAGATTTTACTGTAGCGATAGTACTTTGAAGAGAAGCAATCTTCGCGTCTTTATCGGGTTGTGTAGACGATTGTAATTGACCAACTTGAATCTCCATGTTCCGGGCATTTGCTGCACCCTGTGAGATCTCTGCCTGTAATTGGCTCAGTCGTTTTTCTATCCCTTTTTGAATAGCCTGCAATTCGCCAAGATTTTGTACAACAGGCTGGCGTTGCTCCTGGATTTCTTTTGATCGGCTATGAAATTCGTTCGTGATCTTATTAAGGTGGTCGGTTTCCTGGAGAAGTGAATTTTGAATATCATCCATTTCTCGCTGGAATTGCCCGATTGAGGCATCATATTCTTCCAGTTTGCCATAAGTAACTTGATAACTTGAATCCTTGACCCTACCCTCCTAAGCCTTATTTCCCAACTCATTCAGAATTGGTTTCTTTTGTTCCTCAAGCTGGGTTAGCTGAGAATTTAATTGAATCAGACCAATTCTTAATTTACCGGCTGAGAACGCAGCCGGAATATCCACTTGAAAGAAATTCTTAATTGCGTTCATTTCTCTCTCCTTTGTGAATTGTTGATGTCAAGCAATTCTGGATTTCATGGCTCGAGGGAAACCAGGTATAAAACCTTCTTATCATTTACAAATGCAATTTTCTTTCCGTTAAGAGAAATCGTAAATTGCTCCGCTCTGCCAGATTCAATCCTGGCTTCAGATATCAGGCGCACGCCCATTGTTACTGTATCTACCGCCCAAAACGATGTTCCCCCCGCAAAAGGATTGTAACGGCTAAAGACTATTTCAGAGCCACCTGGCAATGCAGCAATAGGATATTGCACATTGACAAGGAGAACAAATGGATTCCAATTCAGCTCCGCCAATGCAAAATTCAAAGAATGGTTTGAATCCAGAAATGCCAGCCCAGGACGGGGATTCTGAATCCAGACCGGTGTAGAACCATTTTCAAAGGTTGCGACCATCCTACCACTTGCAATTTCCCAGATTATGATTCCTTTGCCACCTTCAGCTGCCAACCACTTCCCAGTGGGATCTACGAGTATTTGAAAAATACTGGAAATCAAATGCGGATTATCCAATGACAGAGGTTGTGGAGATCCGTCCAGTTTTAAGGACCAAACCGGTTTCGTGGCTCTATTCTCCAAATTGTCATTGATCCCCCAGATTGTTTTTCCATCCTGTTCCATGCTGACAAATCCGGTAACTGGTAAGTCGGCCAACTCGCCCGTCTGTAAGTTGACCAAGTATGATTTGCTGGCATTATCCACACCCTGCCCAGCCAGAATAATTGCCTGTGCTCCGTCTGGTAGATAAAGAACCTGATAAATCTCCGCCGGCACATCGACTCCAGATGATAACGAATCATTTACCAATTCAAAGACCTTTCCTTGAAATCGATCCAAGAAGAACAGGTTTCCATGCTGGTCCCACCCAAGACCAGATGCATCTTCAGCAATAGCTTGAACCGATAAAATCGGCATCAAACGAATAGTGAGGTGCATGCTTTCATTTGGATGTAAAGAGACATTCTCTTCTGTTTTACGATACCCTTCTGCACTAACCTCAATAAAATAATCGCCAGGGACAAGGATACTTCTTGGATTGTAGGGTTGTTGATTAACTTTTATGGACGCATCTTCAGGAATCACGTTAATGATCAGCCCGGTGGCAGAAGCGTTGGTAGATGGGTGAACCAGGAACCCAGGAAGTTTCAAGCTATCTGTGAACCAAGCCAATCCCAGAAATGCAATGAACAGCAAAAATGCCAGAATCAGCATCGGGATTAAGCCCTGCAGGATTAAACTCGTGAAGCTTAATGACCTTTTATTGCGCATTTCACATTATTTCCCATAACCGTAAATTTTGTTCCACTAGGATATCCAAATTCGCCTATGGATATCTTGCTCCAATCCACAGACCAGTAATTGAAATCTGAAACGCAATTTTGGATGCGGTCGGATGAATTCTCACCGTTTCCCAGGGTCATATTACCAGGAGGGTTGATATTCATTACCTCACCGAATTCCCATGGCCATACAAGAGTACGGGTAGATCCTAAAGATTCCTGTCGATTGCCTTTATCCCATTTCAAAGCGGATAGATGAAGATGATTCTGACATGTAGATAAACCCGTACAACCTGTTTTTCCGATGATGTCCCCAGCAGCAACACTTATGGGTTGGTCATAATATTTACTGGCTGATGGCGTAGTTACCCCATTTATCGTGATCGAATCAAGATGACAATAAACAGAAAACCATGCGCCATGGTCAATGAAGACAACATTTCCACAATCACCAATTTTCTTACCGATTTGAATATAAAAAACAGAACCATCAGCAACAGCATGAACAAGTGTGCCTGCCTTACCGCCAATATCTATTCCATCATGAAACATATGAAGGTCTTTCAAATGGTAATCATTGTTTCCAAACCAGGCATTTAGAGGGGCAACATAATCACCATTTTCCTTCTTTTCTGTATAAGGCCACTGCATAACTGGAGTAAATCCAAGTATCGAGAACTCTACACCGTTTGCTTCTAAACCATCTACAAACAACTTAAGCTTGTTTTCTCCATCTTGTAACTGAACGGAGATTTTCCAGCCCCCACTTGCGTCCGCTGATGCACTTCCTATCCTGCCATATTGGGGATCATGGTTCTGAAGCACCACACATGCCCCTGAAATACTAGTACCGGCGAGCGATAGGGGTTGGAATGTTTCATGGCCAGTTTGCTGGATTTGATCTTTATCATCCAATATTATTAATTGACTCTGGTCGATATTTACCCCCAAGTTGCTCATTCCGCTCTCCTTGCCTTCAGAAACCTGGGTCGCTCCAACCACATCTTTGGGATTCAGATTATCTGTTATGGTCCAAATTCCGTCGGTATTAACGGTGGTTTCAGCGAGAAGTTCGCCTCGAACCGGCTCGTTGCCACAACCTTGTAGTTTCATACGGTAGAGGAGAATCTTTGTTGGCGATGACCCATTTACTCCCAATCCTGATACTGAGGACGGCTGGATTTGTGTGATTAGAGGCGGTTGATTAGTGTTAGTGGGAATTACACCCAACCCGCTGAGAAGCGGATGAAATAGGAATACCATGTTGTTGAGTGAGACAGGTATACTTGGGTCGGTGGCGGGCATAACTCCGCAGGATAACTGCACCAGAAATAGAACGACTCCAATCAAGATCAGTTTATAAAGATTCTTCCGTTGTAGCAGATTCATGCTATTTTCCCAGTCATATTTGATGACAAATGCAGATGGAAGCTTGCGAAAAGGAAAAGTGTCGCGATGAGGAATACTACACCTATTGCAATCCAGATATACAAATTATATGAAACTGAGTCATTCTTGTTGTCTGCCGGAAAACGCGCTTCTGCAACCAGAAAATTGGATTCGTTCATCCGCAGTTGCCAGGAAACATGTTGATTAGTAATCTCCTCGCCATTATGATAGACTATTTGACCCGGCACATTGAGTTGATATGTCATCGAGATTTGATTTAACTGATCCCGCAATGCATTTGCTACATCGGAGTTGATACCAGGGGAATCGATGTAGAGCACGCGTGTATCCACTACACCTAGGAAGCGAAGTACTTCTTCATTCCCTTCAGAGTAATGCTGAACTGTTATCCAACTTCCTTCTATTGGATATATTTTTCCTGTTTCTCCATTTGAGATGTTAATATTGCGTTGTATCAGAATAAATTCCTGGTCGCCTTGAATGTATTGCTCAAACATTGCACCTGACCCTTTAACATCCCTAATCAATGCTGATAAATATCCGGATATGCTTGGTGCGGAACGCAGGAAATCCATGTTTTCCCTGCTCTCCTGAACCAGAATTGTTGTTATTCCTGTGCCATCCGGTCTCAAAGTTGTGGATAGGTCCATCGAGCATCCTGCCAAAATTATTGTAAGGGGCAGAAGACAAAAAAGAATCGCAACCGGTGAAAGCAGCAACTTTTTAGTATAGTTCCATCGTCTTAGATTCAGTCTCCAGAGGAAAACGCTGATGCAAAACAGGGTCCACAATAACACGGCTCCTGCCAATCGCAACATTATCAAAGAATCCTGGTCAGGCAGTGGTGAGACGCTCGATGCAAGCCGCTGAACCTGCTGGGCTATTACTCCGTTTGCATCTGTAATAAAAACACCTTCGATTAGGAGGGTATCCCCATACCGGAAATTGCCTACTGGCCCATAATATACAATCGATATTTGGTTTCCATCAAAATCCACTTCTAGCTTTATTACAAGCGGTTGTCCATCATTCCCATTTTGGAGAATACTGCCTCCCACAAGTTGGCCAACAAATCTTGCCCCCGTAAATTGGATTGGTTTTGATGTGGAAGAGGCTTCAATGATATTGTTGCCTAAAAGCCTCAGGTTTTTATATTCACTAATGCTTTTGTAATTCAAACTGGCAGGGTTAAGAAATATATTTGCGAGGCTTAGTAATTGCTCATCGTCACCGGATGATGTTGAGTCAGAAATCCAACCCCTTTGTAGAGTTTCGTTGGAACTAGCACTATGCAGCAGGCCTGGTACAAGGGAAGATAGAATGAACACCAGGATGGCTCCGAGCATAATAGTAAACAGAAAATGAAAGAAGCTATAAATTACAAATGTGAGTCTCGTTTTGGTTCCATCGGGGAATGTTCGGAATTTCGGCGTAGGAGAATATGTTTGAGACGTGGATTTCTGAGGAGATGGGATCGAAAGTGGGGGACCGTTCTTAATTACGGCCGATTGACTAGTTCCTTGAGAGGACGGCAAAACGGCAGGATCCCATTGTCTTAAGAGCATCTCCGCTTCTGAATTGGATGGATCCAACGCCAGGGCCCGTCGGAAGCAGTCTCGCTTTTGAGGTGGGCTTGTAACTGATTTTCCGTACAGCATCCAAGCGCGGGAATCATTTGGATGATCTCGAATCCACGCGAATAATCCTTGCTCGGCTGCCTTCAATTTCCCCGCTTGAATGAGATTCTCGAATTCCTCATACTGATCCGGCATTTTCCTATCCTCACCTACTCATAGTTACAACAAGAAAGGTTTACTTCCTGACCCGTTTCAGAAGTTCAGCGGGTAGGGTAAAATCCTCTCGGTAGGTCATTTTGATTCTCCTTTTTGGTGTCGTAACCGTGAGGATAACACCTGATCTTCTTTTCCGTTGAAATTACAGAAACTGGTCAAATATCCGCTAAATCGGCGTGAACAATGCTCATTTGCGGCCAAAATCGTGGATTTTCGAAAATGGCCAAAGTCCAATTCACAACAAATGTTATTATTCACCAATTTATCTACCTGATTTCGGTAACCAATTTGTGATTGATAAATCCACTATGATCAAGAAAGTAATAAGGTCCATTGCAGTATGAATAAAATCCATAAATATTCGCAGTTCTTTCTTCAATGATGTCATATGGAGCACGAGAACCATCTGGATTGAGGATAGCCAAACGTCTTATACTGTCGTCGATCACATTTACTACAATATATTTGTCAACTGGTACAGGAGCAATCCATATCATCCCGTAAAAGTAATAAAAACTATCTTCAGGTTGTGGGACAATTGTCTCACCCGGGATTAATAATTCCTGAGTAGGAAGCTCGTGATAGGAACCCAAAATATTGTTGATCTCCTCGACCGTACGAAGAGCACAATTCGCTATACCAGTTACATTAACGTGGTAATCAACTTCAGTTTGATCCCAATAATAGGACAGGTAAAAACTTCGTGGGGGCCGTGCAGAATATGAAGGAAGCGTAAAACACAATTTCAGCGTTCCCGATTGCCCTGGACCAAGGGTATTGTATACGTCAGTGGAACATATATTCCCTTGGTATAAATACCCAAATTCATCAACCACAATAGCCTCCAAATCAAACTCGCGATCTTGAGTGATATCCTGATTTGTTAATGGTATTGATAGCGTCAAAATTAGATCATCTCTGAAATATTGCTCTACTAAGAACTCTGCCGTGACTTCTCCCGGGACACTTGCAATTACTTTTTCCCCGACTTGAATATCTTGTGGTTCTTGTTGAAAAGCTGCAGGAACTTCATTAGGTATAGCCAGAATTGCTTCACTCTGAAGAATGCCATTTGGGGTAATATCGATTGATGTTTCCGTAAACATCAAAGGGAGGTTATCGCTCACATATTTTTCAAGTTCCTGTGGCGCTATGAATGCTATTCCTGGTGATATGATCAGGCGGGTTGGGGATAATAGTTCAGGAACACGGTACTGAACTTGACTCGATTTCGGAAATCCAAATACAATTAATTCTGGTGGAATTATCCAGCCTTGATAATTTACCGAAGCTGTGTAAGTCTCGCCCTCTTTAGTTTCTACATATGAATTCTCAGAGTTTATTACCATTGTAGGTAAACCTTTTTCTAGTGAAGAAGAAGAAAGGAAAGAGAGAATTTGAACTGAACTCGAATTATTATTTTTCAAAGCTAAATATATAGAATAATCGATCCACCCATTATCAGGCGCGCTATTTTGAAGAGAATGGGGAAGAAATTCAATACTTGGAGTTTGCTGCAATGGGGTAGGTCTTCCCGATTCAGATGTACTATTAGGCGGGACAGGTCCTTCGGGTCCGGAAGTGCCAGGAGATATATTTGTAGGTGTGCTAGGATTAAAGATATTACATGCCAGAACAATACCGGCAAGAAACATAGGAAGAATCCATCGTAGAGAGCGTTTTTTTTTCCGGCAATCTAGGATATCCATTTTTGTTCCTCCCGATTGATAAGTGAATACTTTTGATGTTTTATGAATTGCTTTATTATGATGTAATAGTGAAACCTCAAAAATATTATTTTGAGAGACAAATAAGATTTATTCAACTATACAACAAATATACTTTTAAGGCAAGTTCAAATAACGAAAGAGTCTGCAATATGCACGGTTAGTGAGTTTGGGGAAAGGAGCAACAAGGATTGAGGATTGGGGGATGGCGGGGGTCAGGGGGAGGGGATAGTCAGTGGTCACGCGGGGACGGGCTTCGGCGCCTCCGGGCACCGAAACAGCCGTCTCCGGCGACTCATGTTGCCAGAACAGCCGATGGCGGCTTGAGGTTTTGGGCTCTCATGAGCCCGAAGCGGTCAATGGCGGCATGACGCCGCCTCGACCAAGCCTCGGCTAGGGTGGCGGGCGCGCGGGGCGTGCCCTCAGCGGCGTCGCGAAGCACCCCCTGCGCGAAGCGCTTAGTTCAACGGCTTATGGACGGTCTATCCCCAAAGTGCGGGGGTCTACAGGAGGCCTAACATCCAAAATTCAATTTAGGCTCTAGACTGTATTCGATTAGAATAGAATAATAAACTAAAATCAGTATAGCAAAATCGCGAAGAAAATGCAATGCCCGCACAACCCACAGCCTTCCCGCAGGTGAAAATGCTCGACGAAAAATGTCTGATCGTTTTTCTCCTGCTACTCACCCTCTCCTTGATCGGTTGCAGCCCGCAGCCGCTCGCCACAGAAGTTGTTGTCACCCCATTCACGGTCACAGAATTCGTTGTCACTCCATCCGTTGTCACCGCCGGCTGGTTCTAGATCTACTTTACGAACCCGGCTGACCCAATGGCCGAGGATTACGCTGGCAGCCCGGACGAGCCCTAGCGGCCGCTATAGACCAGGCGCGCCTCTCACTGGACGAGACTGTCTACCGCCTCAACCTGTGGAGCATCCGCGACGCCCTCCTGGACGTCTATCGTCGCGGCGTGAACGTGCGCATGGTCATGGAGAGCGATAATATGGATAGCGATGAGATGCAGGAGGTGATCGCCGCCGGCATCCCCCTCTCGGCGACCGTCGCGAAGGCTTGATGTAGGATAAGTTCGTTGTCATTGACCAGCGGGAGGTCTGGACAGGCTCTCAGAGACGGTTTCTTAAGTACTTTTGCGAAGGATTGGCAAAGGGTTTTTTCCAAAAGCTAGGCGAAAAACGAGCTAAATCGGCAGATTCGAGATGGGACAGCACAGAAAAAGTAGGCTGAAAACGACTTAAGAAACACTCTCTCAGGGTGGAAATGGTAGCCTACGGCCTCCCATAATATTCGCTCTGGCTGATAAAGTTCACATAATTGATTGCACCCTGGCAACCGGGATCAAGCTGGGTGGAGAGGTTTTTCCAATCCAGTGGCAAGTGAGCGCTGAACGTGCGCGCGAAGGCTATCGTGAAACAACCCGGCCCGGCGTTATAGCTGGCCAGGGTGAACTTCCACAAGTCTTCGTATTCCACCGAGTCGGCTGCCGGGCGTCCGGTGAGTCCGCTGACGTACTGCTTGACCAGGCCGGCGTTGGCGAGAACGGTTTGGGCAAACACAGGAATGCTGCGTTCCGCCAGGGTCAGGTCCAGCCCGTAGGGGCAATTGGCGCAGCCTGCGTTCACCTGTTGGATGACCACACCCATCAGGGCGGCCTGGATATTCGCGGGCTGTCCGGCATAGGGCTTTTTACAGGTTTCCACGGAGAAACTGCCGGCGCATATATCGTCGTAAAAGGGTGCATTCCAGCGCAAGGCTGAATCGGCGCCCATTTCAGTGATGTGGCCCAGGCCGTATTCGTAAGTGTGGACGAAGACCGTCTTCGGCCAGAACTGGCTTTCCCAGGCAAAGAGGTTCTTGAGCAGGATGGGAGGTATACCGGTCTCCTGGGATGTCGCCAGGATGGCGGTATTAAAGCGGTTCTGCCACTCGAAGACGGCCGGGAGGGCGCGCAGCAGGCCGCACTCGTTGGCTGCACCGTTGGATAAAAAGCCGTTGGCCGGGCAGTCGCTCGCATCCACTACTTTGTAAGCGATCAGACGACCGGCCAGTCCGGCAAATTTGTACTCGCTGTAGAGCTGGTGCGGGTCATTGGGCATTTCCAGCCAGGCTGGTTTCCATCCCGCCGAGTAGGTGCTGCGCAGAAAAGCGCCAGCCTGCCCCGCAGTCCGAACAAAAGCCACAGATGCTTCGACTGAACTTAGCACAAGTCTGCTGTGCTTCCATTATTAGTCCTCCAGCGCTCTGACGGCCTTTTCCAAGTCGGATTTTCCCGGCGTTGTATAGACGCGGGTGGTATCCAGGCTGCTGTGGCCGAGCAGAGAGGCCACCTTTTCCAGCGTCACGCCTGCGTCTACCAGGTTCTTAGCGAAAGTGTGGCGCAGTATGTGGGCGGAGAGATCCACGCCGGCGCGCCGTCCAAGTTCGCTCAAGCGGCGGTGAACGCCGGAGGGCGTGATTGGCTCGCCCTTTTTGCCGACAAACACCTGGACAACGAATGCTTCGCTCTGGCGGCTTTCAGGTCGTAGATTGAGCCATTCACCCAGGACGGATCGGGCAGTATTGTTCAGCGGGACGGTGCGGGCTTTCTCACCCTTTCCCATCACGCGGATTTCACCTTTGCGCTCGGAAAGGGTTATGTCGTCCAGTTCCAGACCGCACAATTCGCTCACACGCAGCCCCGTGTTCAGAAAAAGGATGACCATCGCCTGGTCACGGACGGCTTGCCGTTTTGCGGCCTCGGTGCGGGCAGCGGCGAGATCGCGTTCCAGTTCTTTGAGCAGGGCGGCCTGCTGGCGTTTGTCCAGCCACTGCGGGGCCAGTTTTTGCTGTTCCACATCTTTGATGCCGTTAGCGGGATTGTAGTCCATCAGGCCGTTTGCGCGTGCCCAGGCGATCCAGGCGCGGATGGCGGCCAGGTGGCGGTTGACGGTTGCAGGGCTGGCCTTCTTGTTGGCCAGCAGGAATTGCTTGTATTCCCGGATGTCGCTTGGGGTGACAGCGACAACGAATGCTTCGCTGACCGCCTGCGGCTCGAGGGTCTCGCCACCTGTGGCATTTATGCCATTGGACTGCTCGAACCAGCGGGAGAAGGCTGCAAGGTCGGCGAGGTATCCCTTGATGGTGGCTGGCGCACGGCCTTGGGATTGCAGATATTCGCTGAAATCATCAAACATTAGCGGACTCCTATGCGGCGTGACTTGCATTGTATTGCGTAAATTACGAGGGATAACAGCCTGAAAAGGGGTGGTTTTATTGCGAATCTGCCCCTGTTATACCACGCAATGTTTGTTGTATTGCGTATAGTACGCAATACAAAAAGACGCCCTGTCAACCCGTTAAACAAAAAAGCTGTAGAGTCTCACATATATTGAGACTGTCTCAAATATATTGAGACTGAGTCTCACATATATTGAGAAAAACCGAAGACTTGCGCTTCTTTTGGTGTCGGGCTAACCGTTCAACCTTTTTCCGAAGCAAGAGATAACTTGTGGATTCGTCCAGATTGGGACCTGCAACGGGCTTGAGTTTGCCTCGCCGAATGTAGCCCAACAACCGCTGCCAACTAATATCAAGTAATTTTCTGGCTTCGTGATCGAAGATATATTTGGCAGAGAATTTCTCAATTTCGCATGCTTTGAGATAGGGTTTTTTGTTGTAAACGATAACCGGTTTAATGAGGCCTCGCTCAACCCAGTTCAGGAAAACATCCGGATCCACTCCCATATTATCAGATACATCATCGGCGGATAACCAGCTTCTGGAAAGGGCAATTTCATTTAAAACATCGTCAATATCTTTTTGAGTAAACGAAATTTCCCCGATCCCCCAATCGTCTTGCTGTGAGGCAGTGCGCCAAGCGCGTAGGCTGCGGGACAAGACACGTTTCAGCAGGCGGGCTTCACTCAGATGTACGCAGGCCAGCTGTTGGGCAGCTTCAGCAAATGGAATCATTCCTTCCAGGAAATCAAAACTTTACGTTAGCGCGCCAAAGTGATGGGATAGTCACGATGACGCCTGGATAGCCAAAGGCAAGACTTGATGTTTCTGCCAATACAAATCCCAACCGTCGTTGAGCATCAGCGTCCGCAAGGCAGCCAAAGAATCGCTGGTTTGTTCGCTCCAGTGCATGCCTTGATGTTTCTGTCGTCGGGCGACAATCAAGTCATTGCCTTTTTCGACGTGGGCGCTGCCGATGTATTGGCGCTGCGCCCGACGTTCTCGGTAATTGGGAATGAACTCGCGGCGATTGGACAAGTATTTGATCAACTCGTCGAGTTTTTCGATGTTCTTGGCCTGTGGGCGGTATTCTTCCAGAATGTCCAAAACGTCCTGCACTTGTCCGCGCCAGAGGTGTTTGAGCAGCAATCCCAACAACTCGGCTTTGGCTTTTCGTCCGCGGCAGATCAGGCTGGTCAGGTCGTAGCATTTCTTGCGGCAGTGATACCAATCCAAGAACAGAGCCACCATCGGCCAGGTTGCCAGACGCTTCTGGAAGAAGCGCATGATCCAGCGTGCCCCATCGCCGAGCAAAACAACTTTGGTCTTGGCACTGCCGCCACACAACATCAGCAAGAGGAACAACTGACGCAAAACCATCTCGATGCTTCCGCTCAGGTAGCGGTAGCCTTCAGCAGTACGCACGTAGGCTGTCCCCAGTTCCAGGAAGCGCCGTTTTTCGGGGCGACGCACAAGGACTTCGTCCACGCTGGCGACCACTTCTCCCGGTTGGACTTGCGGCCCCAAACGGCGCAATGCTTCCGCCTGTGCAGTTGTATCGGCTTGCCGGGCTTGAACCACTCGCTCCCAGTCGCTGGCGGTGATCCCTTCTGGCGGCTTGGGTTCCGGTTGCGCCAAAGCCGTTTCGACCGTCTGATTCAACTCAACCGCCCATGCCGCCGGACGACGCGGCGGTTTGGCTTCACACAACTGCGCTTGCAGCCCATCCAGGTTCTTCCGTTCCTCCAGGGCTTTCACTTCTGCCTGTTCCGCTTGGCAGATGATTTGTCCATGCCGATTCACCCAGCGGCGCGACTGCGTTTCCGACATGACTTCTGCGTCATGCGCCATCCAGCCCAACAGCCGTTCCGCAGTGCCAAACGGCAGGCTTTGGGGCAACAAACACACCCATTCCTGCAAACCGCGTGTGGTCACTTGCCCTTCATGTTCCAGCAAGCCAGCATTGCCCGGCAGGGTGTGTTGATCTGCTCCAGGCAGGTAACATACCTGCCGCGGCAGACGCACCACGCCCAAACGGCTGGCTACTTTCAACGAGTCGTACCCGTCACCAAGCGTTGCACCAGCCTGCTCCTGGCGAAATTGCCTCACCAGCAATTCGTCTGTCAGTCGCCATTGTTCCACCATCAGGTTGCGCATCGCTTCCCATCCGACTTCAGTCACGGTGCTTTCCAGTCCGTTCAAGTAATGCTTCGGCGTAACGTCTTTCAGGTCTACCACCGGCATGGTGTGTCGCCATACTTCGGTGAGCGTTTCAGGGTTGTCAAGATCGTCAATCTTGGCTATCATCAGTATCAGTTGGCTCATGTGGGTCTCCCGATGTTCGCCTCTCGGCAGTTTCTAGACATCGAGGATACTCGCTTGGGCCAATTTTCATCAAGGGCGCGTCCCATCGGTTTGGCGCACTAATTAACTTTTCGATCTCGCGCCTTTGATTGTTCCAGTGCAGTGTCCTGGCATGATCGTTCAGGATAGTAATCAGTCTGTCAATTTCAGGAACTTCATTCCAGGCGCCCTCGTATTGGTGAAGATGGGCAAATGCAATCGCCCGATACGCAAGAACATCTATGTGCTCGTGAAGGTGGATGTCTTTTGCGTCGCCGATAGTCGAGTACGCGGCATTGAAAGGAGATAATATCCAATCAGCTAAAGATGGGATGATGACAGCTAACCATCCCAGGGTTTTGAATCGAATTCTTCCAAGGTAAAGGTGGAACAACGACTCGTGAAGCGCAACAGATTCTTTGTCACTCGTTTCTCTCTGTAAAGTCTCAATATCAAGCTTGTATCGCCGGAAAAGGCCTGGGAGCCTCAATAGCAGCCAGGGCCTGGTATTCAAGTTGACAATCGTCATCGAAAGCAAGCCAAAATCGATATTGCTCTGAAGGTGCAGATCAGGCTTGTTGCCCAAAGCCTTTCGTGCTTTCTGCAATAACGTTCTGGCTTGATCCGTCTTCCGACCGCCTTTTTGTTGTTTCAATAAAGACATTTCTTGTATTGCCGCAGCTTCTTCTTCGGGCGTTTCGGCCAGTCGGATAGCTGCATCCAGAACATCGGCTGCCCCGTTGAGCTGACCAACGCGACGAAGAGCAATTCCTGCCATGCGGGTGACGCCCGAGTGTGAACAGTGGCTGACGGCATCGGCGAAATCCAGAGAGAGGGCGTTCCGTTCCGGGTTTGGCATGGATTTGATGCCAACCCAGTCAAGAATCTCCCCGAAGGCGCGATCTGCATCCGTGAGAATGGGTGCTGCACTTGCATATGGTCTGATGAGGGGAGAACAGCCCTCGATAGCGGTTGTCAGCATAACGGAACCAGCCGGATAACATTCGTAATGCAACCAGAATATAGACAGGGAAGGGTCTCTTTCCCGACGAGACTCCTCTAACAATGGAGGAATGTCGGGATCGACTCCACGCCAGCCAACGAAACAGAGCGGCCGGGTGCGAACGATTTCTTTGAGAAGTTCAGCGCGATGCCCGGTCAATTTTGTTCCAACATGTTCAAGCGCTCCCAGACAGCTTTCTGGATCGTCCAGCGAGCCGTGAATTTTGAACAAGCAACCGCCTGTATTCAAATCATCCTGCCAGTGCTCAAAGCCTTCTTCATGGTATCGGCTTTTACTAGACCGACTTGTTTTCAGCAATTCTCTTTCTATCAAACGATCGTAGTTGGTGGTTAGAACGGTTCCGCCGGTCAAAAGCCAGTAGGCTAGGAAAGCGTGAACACGGTTCGTCGAGCAATCACCCTCGACTTCTGCAAATGCCTCGAATAAAAGCGTGGTCGCTTGACGGCAAATTTGCCAGAAGTCATTTAGCGTAATCTCGAACCCCACGCGGGAACCGGCGTCTTTGATGATGGGCGCGAGTTCAGCTTGCTTATCATCGAATGCTCCTGAGAAAGTGATGGCATCCAGCAAAAGGCGCTGGAGCAGGGCAGGTGTGCTCGGCATACCTGTGTTACCAGCCACTGACGCGCCAGCGCCCACGAAAAAAACAAGCGAACGATCCTTGCCTGTCAGGTACGAATGCAAGCGTTCTGTGCTTGCGGTAGAGGTTGACGAATCCTGTGATGTCGGTTTTGAGAGAGTAGGGGCGGACAATTTTCCCCTTGATTTTATGGAATCTCTATGTGGGTTTCATTCTTGTACATTTGGCGCTTCATTACGATATTGAATATTTTCTCGGAAGCTTCTTCGGGGTCTTCATGTTCCCAAATTCGAATAACCTTCCAGCCAGCCTCTTCCAATTGCTGATTAGTGTCTGCATCACGCTCTCGATTTTGCTTGATTTTGACGCGCCAAAATTCCGCATTCGCTTTAGCTTGAGTGCCGTGGATTGGGCAGCCATGCCAAAAACATCCATCAACAAAGACCGCTACATTAGTAGGCCGAAAGATGATATCTGCACGCCGGTTCAATTCATTCAATGGCTTCGCATCTACACGGTAGCGTAGACCCCTACGATAGATTGCTGAACGGAGTGCCTTCTCAGGGGCTGTATCTTTGGGCTTGGCTGCTTGCATCCTTCTCAGGGCAGCCTCAGATGACGGAGGAGGAACACCAATTTTTCTGATTTCTTCTTCTCGTTTACCCGTCATACGCTTCTAGATGAGTCCGCATGCTTCTTGCAATAACTCTTGCTAATTCTACTGGCACTGCATTACCAATGTATTTGGCTACATGAGTGAGATGGTAATCCGTTCCAGGCTCAAAGAATTCGTAATTCTCTGGGAAGGTTTGAAGTAAAGCGCCTTCTCGCAAGGAGAGACCTCTATCTTGTTCTGGATGTCCAAAGCGCCCATTCCCAAAACCAGTAAACTGTGTAGTAATAGTTGGTGACATCTTATCCCATTCCATTCTGCCATAAACATTGTAATAAGATTTTCCACTACTCTTTCGATGGCAAGGTGCTAATAAACTCTCATTCCAATCTTGCCATGTTCCTCCAGGAACGGAGCTTTTGATTCTGCTCAAGTTCATGGCTGACATATTGCCTGCTCTGTGAAGAGGATCATCTTTATGAATTTCACCAGCAGCAATGGGAGGTAAGTGACCTATCGTCTCTTCGACTGTCACGTATTCTTCAGGGCTATGTGTAGGTTCGATGAGCTTGATCTCACCTAACTTCGATGCCAAGAGAACCAATCGCCAACGCATCTGAGGAACACCGTAGTCAGGGCAATAAACATTCCCCCAAGTTACATGATATTCATTCCTTTCGAGTAATTCTACGAAATCGTTGAAAACATCTTTGCTCCCAAGGCTGGCTACGTTTTCCATGGAGACGATTTCGGGTTGCACTTCTCCGACAAGGCGGCCGAATGTGTCTAACAGTGGCCATTGTTTCTGATTTTTCTCCTTGAGTTTGTTAGTATAGTTAGAAAATGGTTGGCAGGGGGCGCATCCAATTAGAATCTTGACAGAACCTTCAGGATATAACTTCGACACAATTTCGCCTGATAACTCAGCTACATCGGCTTCGATAAACTGAGCGCCGTTGTTCTTCTCGTATGCATATCTACAGGAAAGATCGCTGTCGATTCCCGCAACCACATCGAATCCCTCCAGTACAAAACCGTGGGTCAAGCCTCCCACACCACAAAACACGTCAACTACTGGGTATCGCCGCATAAGAATATTATATCTTGGTTACGAACTTAAAAAGCCTCATCTTCTTGATATGAGCTTCGATGAGGGTTTTAAACTCGCCCTTGAGATCGTTTATTATGTCGAGATCATATAGGCTGACTAACAAACACACTAACAATTCAATAGGATTTTGAGCATCTATAGGAAAAGCAGGATACTCCATTGGAACCCATTCAGTGCCCGGCAATTTATATCTATCACTGTGGCCAAACCCGTTGATGTGTTGAATGTGACAATAATGATGTCGCTCTTGTTCATGTGATGTTTCGAATCTATACCCGATTGCTTGCAAAGGTCTTTTATCATCGTTTTCAGAAATGTGGAAGAGCGCGATTTTGAGACTTAACTTTGGCATCTCAATTGCATAGTCATATTCGACACACAATATCGGAACAAAGCAATCGCCTTTCTTAGCAGGAGGAAGGTAAATGAACGCGTTGTTTTCCAACATGCTTACTGTTCTGGGAGCACCAGTAGTGAGCATAGCCTCCAATTCCCGGTCGGTTATTTTCCGAAAAACTCCTGTCTGCTCTTGAATCTTTTGGACTTTTTCAGAAGTGTTTTGAATATTATCTCCGAGCTGTGCAACCCAAACGAGAATATTATTTAGCGTATTTTGTTCGATATTCACTGGCCGATTCATCGATCATCCCCTTTGCTCATAACGAGAATCTTACCAATGGTGTATATGAAATTCTAGGCTCTAAATACTTTACATACCTTCTAACGAAGGGGGATTCTAAATCAGCCACAAAACTCCGCGCATCGTCATTGGGAATGAATTTCGATATGTCTTCGCCGAATACATAATCTAGAGTTTTGGCAGACCACGGATCCCGAACTTCGGCAATTTCCTCAGAATCGCTCAGATCATTCCAGAACCATGTTGATCGAGACAACCAATCGCTCCTTTTGAATCGATACGGTTCTATTATTGGATCTAGGCCGATTACATTTGGCTCGGAAAACGATGCGGTTCGACTCCATGCGTCGATATCTTGAGATTTGTCGCCCAATAAGCTTGGAAAACGGGAGATCAAGTGAGGTGCGTCAACGAGGATGTTTTGACCTGGTAGCACATCATATTCTAACCAGCAACCTATTCTCGCTGCTGCGATTCTGGCTATTGCTTCATCGTTGATCGGTCGTTCGTTCCTGCCTCGCAATCCGTTTCCTGATCCTGCACTGTCGACGAATTCCCGGAAAATAGTCTCTTCAGGCTTTTCTCGTGAGAGAAATCCTACCGTCGACCGGGTTAAAGTCAATGCTTTGACGCCTTCGAATCCCAGGAATTCGAGGATTTTCTCCCCTAAGTGTTCTTGCAATTCGGTAACACGGTCCTCGAGTTTATTAACCGCTTGAGGTAATAGTGGCCAACCCCATGGACGAAAACCATTCCATGGTTCGGACCATAATCCAGGATTTTTCAGAGAGTTACTTGGGATATTCAAATCCGCATAGGATTCGAGATGACCTCGTAAAGTCAAATCGAAATATTCTTCGACATAAGGCGGGAATTGATTCAGCGCGATGATGATTCCACATCTTGAGTAGCATCTCGCCAGGTAGGCAACACGCTCGCCTGTCACAGAAGCATCCAAATCGAACAATGCATAATCGATTACCAGTATTGCTGCATCATCTATAATTTTCGCCGCATCATCGAGGGGATAATCGTCTATCTCTTCATTGCTGGCTTGTTTTAGGCGCCTTTCCAGCGCTTTGATAGCTTGTTCCAATTCCGTCTTACCCGCCAGGATTGGTTCTCCGAAGTATTCCTTGACCGTATCGATGCGTTCCAATCCGTTTTTGAATGCTCTTCCAGTTTCTTCAGAGTCATCGCAAATCAGGATATCTCTTTTTGTCATAGCTTCTCCTTCCATCGAATCTGGAAAGCTGTTTTGAAACCATCTTCCGGCTTCGTAAACGATACATTGCATCCGATGCTATCGGCAATCATTCTGACGATTGTCAAACCCAATCCAGTTCCGCCTACTCCAAGTCCTTTCCGCTCTGGAGATAACTTTAGTTTTCTGACGAAAGGCTTGAACAATTCTTCTGATGTTGGTAGGTCAACTCCTACACCTGTATCCTGGATCAAAATCATCCTCCGATCACCATCAGCCTGTGAACTGATATCGATTGTTTTTTCATCCATATCGAGCATAGCGTTCACTGCATTCAAAAACACATTCTGGAAAATTGCACTCCAATCGGCGTATCCTGCTTGCGGAAGAAGTAATTCATCATCTACTCTATAAGTCGTTGGGCGTACCCCATGCAACAAGATTCCAAGTTGATCACTCACGTCCCGAATCAGACTCCTTGCTTTGAAGCGACCAACCATCGTTCGATTCTCTTCATCTAACATTGCACTGAAAACGGCTCTCAATGCTCGAGATTGATCGATGATCGCATTTAGCCGCTGAACGATACTATCAAGTTGCTTTTGGATGGCGGGATCATCGACTTT
Organism: uncultured Chloroflexus sp.; assembly: GCA_964618215.1. GTDB lineage: Bacteria > Chloroflexota > Anaerolineae > Anaerolineales > Villigracilaceae > CG2-30-58-95. The sequence goes on along the minus strand of CAZTZE010000004.1, from coordinate 71,298 downwards.
GATCCCACTGATATCCTTCGCTAATTCATATAACTTGAAATGATGTTTTTTCGTTTCATGCTCATAGGCTAGAGCCGACATTCCAGTAGTAGCCAGGGCTCCTAATAATCCTACCTGCCGGGTGATACGTTCTTGATCTGCTTGACTTGCCGTGACAGCATTTTTTACTTCTGTTGAAAGAGTCTTGTAAACAGGTCTCGGTATATCTTCCTTGTACCGGTCTAGGATGTCTTCCACCCGCTCGAATTTCTTTTCTACGGGTTCAGTTGATCTCTGAGTTTCTTTCTCGCTATATTGTCTCGCTGCCTCCTGGGTCGCATAATAATCCATCGCAGTGCGCACCACCCTTGTAAGCCTCTTATAAGCGCTGTTGTCGACCAAACGATCACGGGTCACTTGGATTTGAAGATATTCGCCCGTTTTTTCTATGCCTTCCTTCTTGGCTATCTCTTTTTCCTTGGCGGTGTCTACATGCACTACCCCAAAGATACGTGAAATAGTTGGCAGGAATTGCAAGCCGCGCGGTACTTGTATCTCTTCCGGTAACAATATAGATTTAGAGATCCGCGATGCTTGGTCATACTGGATTCGCAACCAGTCACTTTCGACTGTTCCGTAGAATGGCATATGGAAACCGGCGTCATATACATGGATACCACCAAAATTCTTGAAGTACTCACGCGCTTCGTCGACAATGATGCCGGATGGTTGTTTCCCTTTCAGAGTAAAGACTCGAATCTCGAATTCCACTGAATTCAAATTACAGTCGTTTACATCGTATTTGTAGAATATCTTCTTGCCGCCCTTAAATTCGAGGGTAAGATCTACTTTACAGTCCCTCCCGTTTGACGCAGGAATAAGCCTACCGTTAAGTTTAGCGTCCCAGATATCCAAGACGGCTTCCATTTGGTTCTTGAAATGTTCCACGGCATCCGCATCGGGAGCATCCAAGTTGACCTCGAATGCTTCTTCCTGGGGTATTCCTCCCCTTGCTGACCTGAAGGGAGGCTGTAGTGGCCAGATATCTTGGGCAAGACTCGTTATGGCTCTTGCATCCCAAGGTTGATTGAGACCACCAAGGATGATGGCTGTACCGTGTTTACTGCCTTTTGGGTATTCGATGCTCGGTTCTGCAGTTTTGTACTTTGCGATAGCTTCTGTAAGTTCACCAGCCTTCTGCGCCTTTGCCCAGTTGACATAGACTTGTATTTCTGAGTTCGGATTCTCGTCCGAAACAGTTCGCATACCGATTTCTTTGGCCAAGAATTGTACAGCGAGACGTCCAATCCCCTTGGAGCCAGTCATCGGTCGTTGGAAATTTCGAGAATATCGTTGCTGCTGTTTGTGCTGTGAGCCAACGCGCATCCAGAAAGATTCGAACTCTTTAAAGTCCATCCCCTGACCATTATCGATTATCTCGATACGATCATTCCCAAAACGGATGGTCACATTGGTTGCATCAGCGTCATAACTATTTTTAACCAACTCGCCCAAAGCGATATACGGCTTTCCGACAAGCCTTTCCCCAAGTTCACTTAGCACGGCTGCATCTACAGTGAACTTAATGTCAGCGCCATCTGCCAATTTATCGATGCTGATATTTTGTTTATTCATGGCTCATTCGAATTTTACGGTCTATAACTACTACAAATTGTGAAAAGTTTGCCGAAAACGCTTCGGTTATTTCGGGCATCACATCATATCGAATATTATACACTTTCCTCCAAATAAAACACTCCCTATCTCGTAAGGTAGGGCAGTGCTCCACTTTATATCATGCCATTGTAAGCCAGTGGCAGATTTTTCATCACGGATTTTCATGGGTTTCCAGAAAGCCGCATTTTTTAAGGCCGTCCAGTGCCAGACTTTGTGTTGCGGACAGTGCCACACTTTATGTACACCAGTGCCAAACTTTACGTTAGCGCGCCAAAGTGATGGGATAGTCACGATGACGCCTGGATAGCCAAAGGCAAGACTTGATGTTTCTGCCAATACAAATCCCAACCGTCGTTGAGCATCAGCGTCCGCAAGGCAGCCAAAGAATCGCTGGTTTGTTCGCTCCAGTGCATGCCTTGATGTTTCTGTCGTCGGGCGACAATCAAGTCATTGCCTTTTTCGACGTGGGCGCTGCCGATGTATTGGCGCTGCGCCCGACGTTCTCGGTAATTGGGAATGAACTCGCGGCGATTGGACAAGTATTTGATCAACTCGTCGAGTTTTTCGATGTTCTTGGCCTGTGGGCGGTATTCTTCCAGAATGTCCAAAACGTCCTGCACTTGTCCGCGCCAGAGGTGTTTGAGCAGCAATCCCAACAACTCGGCTTTGGCTTTTCGTCCGCGGCAGATCAGGCTGGTCAGGTCGTAGCATTTCTTGCGGCAGTGATACCAATCCAAGAACAGAGCCACCATCGGCCAGGTTGCCAGACGCTTCTGGAAGAAGCGCATGATCCAGCGTGCCCCATCGCCGAGCAAAACAACTTTGGTCTTGGCACTGCCGCCACACAACATCAGCAAGAGGAACAACTGACGCAAAACCATCTCGATGCTTCCGCTCAGGTAGCGGTAGCCTTCAGCAGTACGCACGTAGGCTGTCCCCAGTTCCAGGAAGCGCCGTTTTTCGGGGCGACGCACAAGGACTTCGTCCACGCTGGCGACCACTTCTCCCGGTTGGACTTGCGGCCCCAAACGGCGCAATGCTTCCGCCTGTGCAGTTGTATCGGCTTGCCGGGCTTGAACCACTCGCTCCCAGTCGCTGGCGGTGATCCCTTCTGGCGGCTTGGGTTCCGGTTGCGCCAAAGCCGTTTCGACCGTCTGATTCAACTCAACCGCCCATGCCGCCGGACGACGCGGCGGTTTGGCTTCACACAACTGCGCTTGCAGCCCATCCAGGTTCTTCCGTTCCTCCAGGGCTTTCACTTCTGCCTGTTCCGCTTGGCAGATGATTTGTCCATGCCGATTCACCCAGCGGCGCGACTGCGTTTCCGACATGACTTCTGCGTCATGCGCCATCCAGCCCAACAGCCGTTCCGCAGTGCCAAACGGCAGGCTTTGGGGCAACAAACACACCCATTCCTGCAAACCGCGTGTGGTCACTTGCCCTTCATGTTCCAGCAAGCCAGCATTGCCCGGCAGGGTGTGTTGATCTGCTCCAGGCAGGTAACATACCTGCCGCGGCAGACGCACCACGCCCAAACGGCTGGCTACTTTCAACGAGTCGTACCCGTCACCAAGCGTTGCACCAGCCTGCTCCTGGCGAAATTGCCTCACCAGCAATTCGTCTGTCAGTCGCCATTGTTCCACCATCAGGTTGCGCATCGCTTCCCATCCGACTTCAGTCACGGTGCTTTCCAGTCCGTTCAAGTAATGCTTCGGCGTAACGTCTTTCAGGTCTACCACCGGCATGGTGTGTCGCCATACTTCGGTGAGCGTTTCAGGGTTGTCAAGATCGTCAATCTTGGCTATCATCAGTATCAGTTGGCTCATGTGGGTCTCCCGATGTTCGCCTCTCGGCAGTTTCTAGACATCGAGGATACTCGCTTGGGCCAATTTTCATCAAGGGCGCGTCCCATCGGTTTGGCGCACTAATTAATTTATTGTTCGAAAATTCACCCGTTCCAGTAGCCGGGCTACCGCATTCCGGTTAAAGAAAACGCCCACTCTTTCAGTTTGCTCAGGGTTGCGTTCAACTTTCAAGGCTTTCTCTTTGGACAAGTTCAGCACAATTTCCGAGGCCACACCCAGCCATTCTGCAGCTTCTTCCACAGAAAGCGACTCACTCCAGCAGCTTTTCACTGCTCGCAAATCCCTGCGCAAGAAGAAAGCATCGAAGGAATGTGCCACTTCTTGGATCAGACCTATCTGTCCCATACGATGCACCACACTTTTGGGTATTTGCAGAATTTGGGCAGCTTCTTTCAGATTAGCATAAGCCAAGGCGTGTTCAATCGGCGCATCTCGTTTGGGTTTTCCTTGAATGAACCAAATGCGGTCTGAGCGAAAAGTGTCAAATGCGTCTCGAATAAACCTGAATGTTTCATTGTTCCATCGCTTGCATATCCAAGGTGAATAGAAAAAGCCTAACTTCCCTTCCAGAGTGGAGCCAGGCTGCGGAGCACAGTGGTGGAGAAATTCACGGAAACCTTCCGGCCAATCAACCATCCATTTCAAAGCTGAAATGTAGGCCCAGCAAATCTCCGCTGGGCGGAGATGGTTTAATGCAATACGGCTATTTTGGACTCTCAGAGGAGCGGGTGGGGCAAATAAATGGGGCGGAAAACGTTCTAGGAAAACCAACATTGCCTTTGCCAACCCTTCAGCCAGGTTACACAATACTGGCGATGAGTGATTGGGCCACCCCATATTGTTGTAGTCAAGTGTAGATTCGCCGGTCAACCAAATCCACAGCGTTTCCTGAGCTGTGTGTTCCCATACTTTGTTTTGTGGAGTGGTTGCTTGGCGTAAATCAAACCGGCAGCGCGGGCAACGCAGCAGAACAATATCTCGAATTGAGATTGGAGAATTGCAATGCGGACAAGCATCAGCCAATAAGCAATCATGAACAAGACAGACCCCCATCGGTACCGCTCTCCAAGCTAGGCGATGGTAAGCACCGTCATTCAAGCAGCATGGACAGAAGTGGGAAGCCTCGGCAAAATGCACTGAACCGAACACAGGGGGCGAAATCCAGAAAGGAATCCCATTTGCCAAGTCAACTGGCTCCCAACTGAACAAACCGGACAGAGAGTGAGTAGCTCGACAATGTTAGATTAGCTCAATGGTTCTAAACTTTGTGGCATTGGTTATCATCCATCCCAATCTTTGTGAAAGGATGATGATACCGATGAATGACGAAACGACGAGAGATATTTGTGATCCCAACCGTTGGGGACGTCCGGCGGAAGCGATTGCCGATTTGGGAAACCGTTTGCAGAGTTTCTGGGAACGGTTTCGTGGCAACTTCAAGACCAAGACCCGCGACGGCGCTGGGCATGCGTGGACGTATCTGCGAGGGCTTTTGTTGATGAAAGCAGGACGCAACTTTGCCAATATTGACCGGCGTGTCATCGACCCTGAAGGGGATGGGCAGAACCTGCAGCAGTTCATGTCCGATTCGCCGTGGGCAGCGCAGCCGCCAATCCAGCAAGTGCAGCAAGAGATTGCGAGTACGCCGGGATTGGAGCAGGGCGGGGTGTTGCTGTTGGACGAAATTGCGGAAGAAAAAGCCGGTGAGAAGAGCGTCGGAGCAGGGCGGCAGCACAACGGGCGCTTGGGGAAAGTCGAGATGAGCCAGGTGGGGGTGTTTTTGGCTTACTACAAAGCGCCGGTGTGGACCTGGGTGGATGGTGAGTTGTATCTGCAGAAACACTGGTTCACGCCTGAGATGGCTGATGAACGTCGGCGGGTGGGCGTGCCCGCGGAACGCGAGTTTGCGACCAAGATCGAGTTGGGTTGGCGGATGATCCAACGGGCGAAAGTGCCTTTTGAAGCGGTTGCTTGCGACGACCTGTATGGGTGAAGCGGTTGGTTGCGTCGCCAGATGGATCAGGCGGGCATTCTCTACATGGCTGAAATACCGGAAGATACTCAGGTTTACCTGACCAAACCCGATTTCGGGGTGCCCCCGCCTGACCCGGAAAAGCCCGGACGCCCATTCACTCGCTCGCAAGTCTTGAGTGACGAGAAACCGGTCGAAGTCCGGCAAATCGTCTCGCTCTCCGACACACACTTTCGGCGTTTTCAGGTTCGCTCCACTGAACGAGGCGTATTGGATGACCCGTTTGCCATGCGCCGGGTGTGGACGATCCGGGATGGCGAACTGGCTGAAGAATGGCTGGTTATCCGGCATGAGTACGGCAAACGGTATACCTATGCCTTGAGCAACGCCCCCGCCGATACCTCTCACGAACGCCTGGCCTGGCTGAAGTGCGTCCGCCATTTCGTCGAACGCTCCAACCAGGACGCCAAATCCGGAACCGGTTGGGACGAATTTCAGGCCCAAAAGTCCGCGCCTGGGAACATCACCTGGCATTGACCATCCTGGCAACCTGGTTCATCGCTCAAACCAAGTACGATTGGGCCAATGCGTATCCCCGGAACCCGCAATTGACTCAACAAATGGAACTCGAAGTTTTGCCCACGCTGTCTGTCGCCAATGTGCGCGAGTTGTTGCAGGCCGTGATGCCTTTGCCCCAATTGTCGCAAGAACAAGCCACTCGTTTGGTCGTCAAACATCTGGTCAAACGCTCCCGTTCTACTCGTTGTCGCCTGAAAGCTCAACGCAGCCAGAGCGGCCAAACCTAATCTAACATTGTCGAGCTAGTTATGCTTTTACAATAGTACAGTTTCAATGCCTGAGCAGTCACCATATATTCATGATGCACGAATTGTGGCACTTTTGGGTTTGTCTCAATATATATAATCAAATCTTCGGTTTTTCTCAATATATGTGAGACTCAGTCTCAATATATCTGAGACAAACCGGCTTTTTGCCCCTTCCAGTCTCAATATATATGAGACCTTACATTTCACAGTTGTTGAGACTCATTTCACAGAGCGTGAGACTGTATTTCACAGAATTTGAGACTGGTATTACAAAGTTTTTGAGACTGGCTCAACGCGGCGGAATATTTCGTAGATTTTGAGACTGGTTAAGACAAGTGCAACGGCTGACTGGGCAAACACTCCAAGTCAGCCGTTGTTCTTCGTTAATCCAGTCTCAAAAACTGTGAAATACGCTCCCGGTGGGGTCAAAACCAGTCTCAAAATATCTGAAATAGTTTCGAACCAGTCTCAAAATATGTGAAACACCAGTCTCATAAACTTTGAAATTAGGCCCGTTTCTCCCCTGCCAGTCTCAAAAACTGTGAAATCTTACATCGTTAAACAAAAAAAGCCCGGGCTTTCACCGGGGCTTTTTTTACAGCGGGGCGTATGGGGTTATTCTCGCGCCGCCAGCGCATACATCCCGCGCTCCAGGCATTCGAACTCGCCCGGGTGCGCCCGCACGACTTGGCGAACTTTCTCACGCCAATGCGGGTTGTTCCTGGCGCGTTCGGAATCTTCAACCCGCTCATAGATTTGCTGAAGCGTGAGCGGGTCACCAGCGCGCACCAGCGTGCGCCGGATGAGATTACGCCATGTGCCATCTTTGATGGCGACGAGAAGCAGGCTTTTCTCGATGGCGACATCGAGCATAAACTTCGCGGCTGCCTTCTCGTAGATCAGCAGCTTCTCGTGTTCGATGGGCACGAAAGAGATGCCCGCGCCGGCGTACTGCTGCCGCCCAGACCAGGTGTTGTGTTGGACTTTGACAATCTCCTCCCGTAGTTTTCCGGGCAGGAATATCTCGAACATGGCAGCCAACGGGTAGTATTCACCTTTGCGCCGCAGATTGCCCATCAGGAAGGCGTAGAAGCCGCCTGGTCGCAGGGCGTCGTACACGTTCATCGCCGCCGCCTAGCCGCGTTCCAGGAACGCTTCCAAAGTGGGTGCGTTACAAAGATCGCGGGGATTCTGGCTATAGATCACCATGGACCAATACGGCAAATGGACAAAGGCTGTGATAGGACGCTCGCCGTTGAGCGCCTGCATCAGATCGTGCGCAGTGAGGTCAAAGCCGTTGTTCAAGTCGAAGCCCGTGTAACGGATGCCGAGGCGGGCAGCCAGGTCGCGGGACGTTCCGCCGCCTTCGCACGGGTCCACGAACAATCCCTGCGGGTCGCGGTGACACATCCTCAGGAAGGCCTCCACGACCTTCCCGGACGTGTTTCCTCGGTAATGGCAGGGCAGTCACCTACCATAATTGCTGCGTTCGTCCGGGCCGCGTTCCGGGAAGGAAATCACCGAGGACGTTAGCATGGAAGGCCGAGTCGTAGTCATGTTTGTTTTTATCCTTTTTGGTGATTATCTTAACAGCGCCTCGCACAACGCCGCGGCAGTCAAGACCGGTACGGCGTTGCCGATTTGCTTCACTTTTTCTTCTCGGTTGCCCGCGAAGCGGTAGTCCTTCGGGAAAGACATCGCGGCGGCCAACTCGTGCGGCTGCAACATCCGAAAGCGGATGTCGAGCAGGTATTTCTGACCGCCCGCATCGATCACCTGCGGCTGCGCCAACCCGAAGCGGTCTTTTGTGGTCTGGGTGCTTAGAGGAGCATCCACTGAGCAAGCGCCGCCAGTGCCGTGGTACTCGACTATGAATGGCTCGGCCAGCCCCCAAACATCCGCGCCGGTCACCGTTGGGAACGGCTTTTCCAGGCTATGTGTGCATGTGTGGTCATTGTGAGATCCATAGTTGACGGCGACTACGAACGGCTTGACGAGCGAGATCGCCCCGGCTGCCGCGATGGTCGGCACGGGATGATCTATTGACCGGGGAGCAGCGCCGCTCTGTTGGCCGATGACGAACGGCAGCCCGCAGAACTTGCGCAGGCCCGCCTCGATGCGCCGGATGGTGTTCGGCGAGAGCGGCTTCTTGCGCTCAAAGATAGACTGGCCTGGGATAGACCAGTCAATGATCTCCCGCGCCGCGCGCCACTGCCGGGCTTTTCCGAACATTGTCTCACCGCCGTCTTTCGAGTAGGCGGGAACGGGCCAGCGCACCCGCTTCCCCTTGCGCGCCAGGATGAACAGCCGGCGGCGGGTAGTCGGGTCGCCGTAGTCAGCGCAGCACAGCACCCGCTCGGAGACGTGGTAACCCAGCGAGCGCAGGGCAACCAGGAAGGCCAGGTAGGTCTTGCCTTTGAGCCGCTCAATCGGCTGCCCGTTCTCGTCCAGCGGACACCAGGTTTTGAACTCCTCTACATTCTCGATCAGTATGCTCTCTACGTAGAGCGCTTCCGCCCACCTGAGCACATGCCAGGCCGAAGCGCGGGACTGATCGCTGCGTGGCTTCCCGCCGCGAGCCTTGCTGTGGTGAGTGCATTCAGGCGATGCCACCAGCAGGTCGAGCCGTCCGCCGGGGACAACCTTGCGCGGGTCCACCCCGTCCAGGTTCTCACACAAATGCACGGCGTGGGGGTGGTTGGCGCTATGGGTGGCAATGGCGATCTCCGAGTGATTGATCGCCAGGAGTTCCACGCTCAGACCCAACCGTTCGACCGCCAACAACAGGCCGGTTGACGTGCCGCCAGCGCCGCAAAAGAGATCGGCGGCCAGGATATTGTTAGACATAAAAACCTCCGTTTCGTTCACCTGCACCCCGGACTCCCTTGTGGGTAGGCGGGCGGCAGGCGCAAGTTAAATATTCAGGGAGGGCATTAGCCCTCCCTGCCGTCTCGCACCGGCGTGCCGCCGTTGTTCGCGGCACGAACGGTGTTGGAACAGCCGCCGAAGGACGCTAACCGCCTCCTACAAATCAGGCGTCCCAATCGCATTCAGAAACGCACATCTCGTACAGTTCTTCGAGGTGCGCGTCTTCCGCGATCTCCGACGCCCGGCGACGCCAAATTACGCCCTCGGCGTTCAGGCGTAATGGGCCACAGTCGGGACCGTCCGGCGTCGTGCGATAGTACAACTTGGCCGGCGTACACCGACCGGCATACGCCGGCCACCAACGATGCGGGTCTTTCTTTGTGCCGCGTCCGCAGCGGAGTTCGATTGGATCTCCGATTTCGATCATATTTTTCTCCTTTTTCGTTAAAACATGGACAACTGGCTTTTCGGCGTCTTTACAACCGCCCGTCGCGGTTTTACGGCCACTACACCGCCGTGCCGCTCGATCCACTCCTCCCATGATGCCTGTTGGGACTGCAAGACCGCCTGCCCAAAGGCCAGGTGCAATTGCTTTTTGGCGATCTCGTCCGCCAGGCCGGCAAGCGCCTCCGGCGAGATTTCGAGCGGGGTATCCGAAAGATCAAGCTCAAAACGCGCCAGTACAGCAGGATCGGCGTGCAGGGCTTCGATGCGGCGGATTACGGCGTCGATGTCGTCGCTTTGTTCTGTCTCCGCTCGACGCTCAAAGGATATTTCCGGCGTTTCAACCTCCGATTCCTGCAGTTCGGCGTTCAGGATTTCCACTTGGCGCTTCAACTCCAGGTACTTATCCCCGTACTCCCAGGACCGATCCAACTCAACCTGAATAGATGTCAGGTTGTTCTCCGCCTGGCGCACCGCCTTCTCCACGCCGGCCAGTTTGTCATCGAGGGAACGAACCTGGGCCTCGATGCTCTGGATGATCCCCAGGTCGCTCTCGCCGACATGCACGGGCAACGCGCCCTCACCGATGTCTACGAGCAGGCTGGGGACCGGTTCACCCTTGAAGGCGTTATACGAGACCGTGACTACCAGGTCGAATCCCTTGTAGCTCCCGATCACCTCCTTGCCAGATTTGTTTTTCAGAATACTGTAGGTCGCCTGGCTGACCAGCCGCCTCACCTGCCGGCCGGCCGCCTCCCGTTCAGCGTAATCATTGTTTTGCAAGCCTGCTTGTGCAGGCAAGCGGATGACAAAAATGCTTCCGTGTGCAGAACGGGTCTGCAAGGCGGCTGTGTATATTGCGATGCTCACTTCCAGCCGCTCTTTCTCGGCAGATAGCAACTTGGCGCGGCGCTGCATGGCCAGGCGGTTATCCAGCCACGCGGAACGGAGATAGCCCAACCTGGCAATCTCGCTGTCCATGACCACCTTTTCAACGACCCTGGGGTTGCCCGACGCCAGCGCCTTGATCTCCGAGAACGTCAGAACCGTCTCAGAAATATCCTCCGTTTCACGCCCGGCGACCGTGCCGCGCATGAACTGGGCAATGAACTGGGCTTTGTTTTCGAGCGTCTGCCAGACGTACCCGTCGAACGACCCAGAGGTGACTTCCGCAAACTCGAACACCTCGGGGTGCTTGTTGCCCTGGCGGAGCATCCGCCCGCGCCGCTGTTCTATGTCTGTTGGACGCCATGGGGCGTCAAGGTGGTGCAAAGCGATCAGCCGCTCCTGGGCATTCATGCCGGTGCCCATCTTCTCGGTCGAGCCGATGAGGACGCGGATGCGTCCTTCGTTGACCGCCTCGAACATTGCCGCCCGCTGTTCGGGTGTGCGGGCGTCGTGGATAAACGCGATCTCCTCTGGTTTGACTCCCCGCTCCACCAGACGCCTTTTGATCTCGGCGTAGATGTTGGTGGTGAGATTGAGTTCTTCCAACGTCTCGACCACCTCGATCCATTGAACATCCGTGCTTATGTCTTGAACTACCATGTTGACCTCCAAATGGCATTCATGCCATTTATGGCAGCCTGTGGCTGCCACAATAACGAAAGCCGGGCACGCGAAACCGCATGCCCGGCCTTGAGAAAGTTCCTGGCCGCTGCCGCGAAACATTCGTCGAAGAATCACTTGACTTACCCGGCGGTTCGTTGTAAACTGAATTCAACGAGCCGACTGGGATGCCCCCCTCATCCCGGCGGTTCGTTGTTTTAACTATCTCGCTTTCGGGGTCGCCAGGTCGCAGAAAATGATTTGCGCGCCGCGGGTGGGTTCGCTGGCGCGATGGATGCGGGCAACGATGTCTGCCAGGGTATCCACTTTGGGCATGGGAGCGTCCGCAGGGCCGGGGATCACCAGACTCAAGTCGAGCGCAGCTTTGCGCCCATCGCCAGTGACTTTGAGCATATTGTCCTCCTCCGGCGCGACCGACCCGCTGCGCACCCGCTCCGCCCGTGCCGCCAGGCTGAGAACATAATCCCGCAATTCCTGGCTGCCCGGTAAAACGACCTTGACCGGTTTTTTACCATACAGGTCAGGCCGCTCGATTCCGCTGGCATCGTCAATCATCTGGGTGTCGGCAAACTCCTGCCACAGTTTCAGCAGTTCGGGCAGGTTGACGAACTTCCTGAAGCGGGTGTTCATGCGGAAGCCCGCCCCGTCCGGCGTCATTTCCAGCCCCGGCTCGGCCAGGGCGAACATCTTGGCCCAGGCGTCGAAGTGGGCGATTTCCAGTTCTTCCAATCTTTCCATCTGGAAGAACCGCTGCATCGTGTACACTTCCGCCAGCGTGTTTGTCACCGGCGTACCGGTCGCCCCGACCACTCTCCCGCCGTTTTCCAGCAGCCAGCGGATCTTCACGAACATATCGAACGCCCGCTGGCTGTCCGCATTGGGCAGCCCGGCAATACGGGTCATTTGGGTGTGGAAATACAGGTTTTTGTAATTGTGGTGCTCGTCCACAACCAGTAAGTCCAGGCCGAGGCCATCGAACGTTATTGTCTCCTCGCTGTCCTTGGACATATTGTTTTGTTCGTCCAGGCGGGCGCGGTAGCGTTTTAGCGCCTTTTCGATTTCCTTGATCGCCCGGACTTCCGATTTACCCCTTTCTTTCTTGAGTTCCCAAAGGTGGTTTTCCAGGCGGTCAATTTCCCGCTGGAAAAACTCCTTGAGGATTTCACTGCCGACTGGCAGCAGCTTGAAGGACGACATTGGGACGATCACCAGGTCCCAGTCACCGGTGGCGATGCGGCTGAGGAACTCGCCGCGCCGGGCTTTAGAGAGATCGTCTGATCCGGCGCAGAGGATATTGGCGTTTGGATACGCCCATAACGCCTGATCGCGCCACTGAGCGGTCAGGTGGTTGGGGACAACTACCATCGCCTTGCGTGACAGTCCCAGCCGCTTTGCTTCCATCACGGCAGCGAGACAGGCTAGGGTCTTGCCCATGCCCACTTCGTGGGCCAGCAGTGTCGCCGGGCTTTGCAGGATGCGCCAGACGGCATCCATTTGACACTGGCGGAGCGTTATATCCGCGTTGAGACCGGGCAGCGTGAGATGGCTGCCATCGAACCGGCGTGGGCTGACGCAGTTGAAGCGCTCGTTGTAGATTTGGGCCAGATGCGCAGCCCGCTCCTCATCCTGCCAGACCCACTCCTCAAACTTGGCCTTGATCTCGAACAGTTTCGCTTGTGCCGCGACCGTCTCCATGCGGTTGATCGCGCGGCGCGTCTCGCCTCCGTCTCTTATCTCGTCATACACCACCGGCGTGTGCGCGTTGAGCGCATCGTCCACCAGTTGGAAGGCATCGCGCCGGCTCGTCCCCCAGCGTTGGCAGAGCAGGCCAGACGGCACGCCCCACTTGTACTTCTTGTCCAACGCCCAGCGCGCCAGGTCAGGCACGTAGGAGACGGTATAACCGCCGCCGGGCAGGAGATATTGCAAGAACGATCCCACAACATCCGTCCCGATCCAACCAGCGCCCAGGGATGCCCTGATCTCGCCCGGTTTGAGCGGCTGCGGCATGGCCTCTTGCAGCGCCTGGACGTTTTCGGTGAACGCCGGGTCCAATTCAGCGGCGGCTTCGGCCTCGCGTAGTTTTGCCAGGATGTTTCCCGACAGGTATTCATCTGCCGTCTGCCAGCGGCCATCTGGAGACTTGTAGATTTGGCCGCGCAACTGACCGGCAGCATCCTCCAGAGACTGACCGGCGAGCCTGGCGATGTACTCCAGGTCAACGCTCCCGATCCGATCCAGGCATAAGAGCAAGGCATCCTGGACGGATTTGACCTCGACAGTCATGTTTGCCTGCCGGACTGTCGAGCGGAAGAAAATCGCCGCCTTGCCCGCCGAATTGGTCAGCGGGTCATAGCGGTCTTCAAGAGCCTTGAGGAACGGCAGAGCCGGGATGTCTTTCAACAACGAGACATTTGTCGCGCCACTGATCGGGCCGTATCGTTCGGTAAAGCGGTCATAGGCTTGATTCAGCCGCTCTCGCAGCAGGGCGATTCCCATCAGGGGAGCGCCATGCGTTTCTTTATACAGCAGCGTCTTGGCCGTCTCGTAGATTACCTTCAGCGCATCCACACGCGCTTGTTTGCCTGCACTTGCGCAGGTACAAGTGTCCGGCGAAACCGCACCGCAGTAAAAAACGGTCGGAGCGGCCTCTGGATTAGGCTCAACATCTGGCTGCTCGCCGCAGACAACGACATTCTCCGGCAGGATTTCAAGCAGCAGTTCTTCGATGGCCTGAGCCACATCCCGCCCGTCTCCCTCTACGGTGTACTGGTCGCCGGCGTACATCGTGCCGGCCAGAGAAGGCGTGCCGAGGGTCCAGTCAGGATGCTCGACAAAGATTTTGTTGATGTTCACCTGTTCGTCGCTTCCGTAGCGACCTTCGAGTGTGATTGGGGCCACTTCCACCCATGCCTGCCCTGAGGCCTGCCCTGAGGAACGAAGGGAACGAAGGGACGGCATAATGTCCGTTACAGCCTGGCGCTTCTGCATGATCAGGATGTCCGTGACGACCTCCGTACCGGCGTTCTGTTTGAAAGCTGTATTGGGCAGCCGGACGGCTGCCAGGAGATCCATCTGCTGCGCCAGGTAGCGGCGGACATAGGCATCCTTCTTATCCAGGGTGAAGCGGGAGGTGATGTAGGCGAGAATGCCGCCTGGCCGCAGCAGGGAGGCTGTGCGGACGAAGAAGTAATCGTGGATGCAGGCACGCAGGCGCGCATCCTTGATGTTCCTGTCCACGATTGCGTAGTCCCCAAAGGGGGCATTCGAGATCGCCAGGTCGAACCACCCGCCGGGCAGGTTGACCTCCTCGAAGCCCAGGGCGTGAACCTTGCTGTCAGGGTGCAGGAGCTTCAGGATGCGGGCTGTAATGCTATCCAGTTCGATCTCGACCCAACTTGTGGCATTCATGCCATCGGTCTGATCACGAAGTGCCGCCGGCATAACGCTCTTGAAATGACCGACGCCAGCAGACGGGTCGAGAACTCGCACTTTCGGGAGATTCCCGAAACCGAGTTTGAGCAGGCCGTTCCACATCGCCCGCACCACCGGCAGGGCGGTGTAGTGGGCGTTCAACGTACTCCCCTTTGCGGAATCCCATTCCTCCTCTGCCAGGATATTCCGCAGGTTGTTCGGGTCGTCCCAGCGGGTGTTGTACTCGATGCGAAGCAGGGCGCTGTCGCCCCAGCCCACGTAGCGGGCGAGGATGGCCTGTTCCTCAGGCGTGGCAGCGCGGCCCGCAAGCTCGATCTCTTTCAGCAGGCGAATGGCGGCTAGATTTCCCTCGTACTTGGCAGTTGGGCCGCCGAGGTCGAGGGATAGTGTGTCAAAATAGAAGTCCATGCTGTTCTCCTTTTGGAAAAATAAACAGGCTACGTAAGTGATGTTCACCTACGCAGCCTGTTGAGAGGGATGTAGTATTAACTTGTCAGTTGTCGCGCATCTCGAACCAAAACTGATCGAAAAGATATTCCACCTCGTCGTGGAGTGTCTGATCAAGACTTAGCAGAAGGTTTGCCGCGCAGTACGAGACAAATTCCTTTACATCGTTCTCGTCTACGCTCAACATTGAGTCTTTAGCGGCTTGTTCGCAGAGGGAGCGCAAACGCTCCTCCGTCAGGGCGAAGATCGTTTCAGTCATATCGTTATCTCCTTGTAAGAATTTGTGATGAAACTGAGACACCCCAACGCCTAAAGGCATGGGGAGTCTCAGAGTGACGCTTTGATGTATTCGCGAAGTTCTTCGGCGTCTACGTCAAGCTCTTCACATTTGCGCAGAAGTGGCGCGAGATCGTTGGCGCGATTGATGCCTCCTGCCAAGAACAGATCAATTGCCTGCGCCAGTGCTTTCACAGCCTTTTTTGTTCGGGTGTCATTGGGACTCCTTTACGGAACTGACCGCAGCGCGCAGCGCCTTGATCTTCTGTGGCAGGCCGGCTTGGATCACTTCCTTTACAGCCTTAGACCACAGTGCAAATCGCTTGCTCAATTCGGCGGCTACATCCTCACGCCGAATGGCCTTGAGCAGGTCAGCCAGTTCTACCTCGTGAGAGGCGTATTCCTCGCCGCCGTGCTTGTGGTGGCAGCTAAACCACAGGCCGCCGTTGCCGGCGATCTGGGCTGTACGACCGACCAGGCCGGTTGCTACAGTAAGGCCGGGAAAGTCGTCGAAGATGCTGTTTGTGACGACCGCGCCGGCTTCCCAGTCCTCCGGGAAGTCAGCGTCCACCCCGAAGAAGTTCAGCCATTCCGTTTCTGGAAAGGCTACTTCAAGGTGGTAGAAATGCCACCGCCCAAGCAGCATCCTGGCGAAGCGGGCGACCAGGCTGGCAAAGGCCAAGCGAACGATCACCCCTGGGCGCAGTTCGATGACGCAGTGAGTCGCGTCATCGCCGTACTCGTCATTGCTGGTAGCAAGTACTACAAAAAGTTTGTCGTACATATTTTCCTCCGTGTAAGAATTAGAGAGACAGTTTTTCGCTTCTCGCCCACCGTGCGGTGCAGGGCAGGCGAGAAGCGGCAAACGTGAATTGAACGTGAACCAGACGTGAACCAGACGTGAACTGAACGTGAACTGAACGTGAAAAGGAAAGTGGGAGGCGGGCGGCTTCCCTCTAGTGGGATGCTAGGACATTTTTCTCGCGTCGAGGGCAGCCAAGGCAAAGGTCTTGGCGTCAATCTCGCCCTGCTCGGTCGCAGGAAATTGACCAAGTACGACTTCGCTGCGATCTGCAAAAACATGATATACGACCGAGAACAACTTGCCTCCTGGATACAACCGACACGCCTCCAGGCGGACTGTCCAGCGGCCTTGCTGGTTGCAACCGGCATCCCATTCGCCGCCTATTGGGAAGTCAGTCCCCCAAATTTGACGGTTGGATTTGACTGCAGCAGACACCGAAAACACCTCCTTTCATCCAGAGTGGGAACGTCCATCACACACCTACCAGTAATCCACGTTCTCGTCGCCAAAGTCGGCCATGACGATCCTGCTGTTCCAGCGCAGCAGGTTGCGCGGGGAGGCATCCCAGGTAAACTGGAATTTGAGCCACAAAGCGCCCGATATGTCCTTCAGTGTGGCCTGGACGCGCTTATCCTTCCACGCTTCACGCGCAGGGACGGCCAGCGGCATCACCAGGATGGCCATCGCTTCGCCGCAGTGACAGTTCCCATCTTCGCCCATATCGACGTACCCGTGAGCCGGACAGGCTTCGCGGGTGACGCGCCAGGGGAGATCAACCGCATTTTTGAAGGCCCAGACCGGCAGCGCACGACGGAAACGCTCGTGGACCCATTCCTGGCGCTCGGCCTCATATTCTTCGACGCAGCCGATTTTCACGGCTGCGCCGGCAATTTCGTACACAACGCCGTAAGAGCCGCTGCCCAGGTACTCGCGTTTCCGCAGCAGGCGGCGCAGCATGTGTTTATCTTCGAGGATGTCGCGCCAGATGTGCGGCCAGTCCGTCCGAGGGACGGCAGGCAGGGCAAAGGTAGGACGCGTAAGCGTCAGGGCGGGGGCGACCATCTTAGCAATCTCCTTCGGCGTCGAAACAGCCGTAATCCTCATCCATGCCATGACCGGCTGAGGCGAGAGCGGACGCGTGGTCGCCGTCCATCGGGTCGCCCCTGCCAGGTTCAGGCGGGGTTGCGGCGGCTAAGATCGTGTCCCGAATGGCATCCTCCACCATCTCGATGATGCCGATCTCGCCGATGGCGTCGTCGATAGCCCAGGCAAGCGCCTCCGGGACCAGCCCTTCTAGTTTAGCGGCCAGGTCGGGGCATTCTTCCAGGTAGGCCGCCACGTCTTCGACGGAGATGGAGTAGATCTGCCCTACGGCGTCTACATGCTCACGCAGAGCGTCCAGCAAGCTCGAAATGTTTGTTGTAGTCATGGTGCATATCCTCCGTTAGAAAAGAAATGTGGAAACGGGCGGAAGGCCCGTAATCCACAAGTGCGAAAACAAACAGTAGAGCTGTAGACTCACAGCCTCTACTGTTTGTTGGTGAGTGAGATTGCAACTCAATCTTGCAGCAGCATCACGCCTCCTCGACCAGTTGCCAGCGATTGTCCACGGACTCGAAGTCCTCGGACACGTCGAAGGGCAGGTAGCAGTCGAGCGCGTACCGCTCCCACTTCAGGATGAACTCGTGAAGGGCGTCATCGCCGGGATCGATCTTGTCCAGGGTATCCTGGAAGACATCCAAGACGGCCTCGACCGCTTCGCCGTCCTCGGTGGGCGGCAGGCCGATATAGGCAGCCGGATGCGCTGCCTGGTCGCCCTCATCACCGTACCAGCATCCGACGTGGATGCCGGGGCGGTTGTCGGGCAGGCTCTTTAGGGCAGCGTCAACGGCTTTTTCGGCTGGATTCACTACACCCATGTTGGCCTGATTGCTGAGGTAGTACGTTTTTTGCGCCAAGCGCATCCAGCGTACCAGGGCTACGAAAGATGTATTGTCTGTCATGGTTATTCTCCTTTTGGGTAGAGAGTAAACAGGTTGCGCAAGAGATCTCTTGCGCAACCTGCGTAATACAACAGTGGCTAATATGCCTTTGCTTAGGTGATGGCAGCGGCGCTAGAGTCCCGCCTCCTTATCGGGGGTTTCGTCTTCGTCTGGAATTGGGGGGAGAAGGGCGAGTGCCTCTTTGGTTAGCAGATAGATGGGGATAAACATTACCCCACCCCTGCTTGCCAGGACTGCGCCCCACCCGTTCAGGATGCCGCCGCGTTCCCACTTGATGAATTGGCGGCGCGTGTAGTGGAGTTTGTGCGTGATGAAGTCGCGGTAGTAAATGCTGGTTGTGGTCATGGGGTTGCTCTTTTCACAGGGGCGTGCAGGCAATATGGCGCGATCTGGCATTTTGTAACGCCAAATTTATCAATTGTGACTGTGAACATGGGGTTGTTCTCCTATCTCGTAGACGGTGGCGTTTGTTCCGGCCGTGTCTGTCATCTCGCCTAGGCGGACAATCGGCTTGTTGTTTAGATATTTGATGTTCGGCGATTTTCTTGCCAGGGCCGAGCGAATCATCATATATTCGCCTTGTCCGCTCCAAGCCAAGATAGCGGTATCTTCGTCTTGTAGGACTTCAGCGCGGAGGGATTCCGCTATGTTTACGGGGATCGCTTTAGTTATCATGGAGTCATCCTTTCATCTTTCCGGGGTCAAAAGTTGGCAAATGGAATAAAGGCCGCCTGCGTCCACTTTATATTTCCTGCGGATCGCGGCGACCTTTATCCTCTTGATTTCTTCGCCGTTGTGCGTGTTTGGTCTCCAGACATCGAAGGTGTACTGCCCGTCATCGTGCAGGCTGATTGCTGTGTCAAATTCCCCCACAAACAGCCGTTGCGCTGGAGTACATCGAAATCTGTGCCACCAACAGCGCGGCAGTCCGATTTCGGACGCGGCCAATTCAAGGCCAGATTTCATATTTTCTATCTGCTGTTCCGTCATGAGACACCTTTCTCAACGATTCTGACCGTGTGATATGGAGCAACGCCAAGTACCTTGTTGCGCGCCTTCGGCTTCATGGCGTAGCATTTACCGCCGATCTTGCGAACATTGAAAATCTGGCGGGTGAAGTCACCGCGCAACTCGATCATTGCCCCGATGCGGAAGGCTTCGTCAACTACCTCTTGCGTCATGGGTTGAAACCCCTGGGCTTTCAATCGCTCATCGTGCCGAAATGTTTGCGTGGTGTAGATAAGGCGGCTAAGGGGCGTGCCGCTGTCGTCCTGTCGTGGAACGCTGAGTCGCCGCTCTACTTCGCGCTGCACAGTACTGTTGTACGGATAGTCACCATTCTGTACAATTTCGTCGATCACTGCACGGATGAAATCCGAGTCGGTCTTCCAGCCGTCATCCCCATCTTTCCAGATGGGGTTGGCGAGGAATTCTTTTAACTCTGCTTCGCCGCGCAGAGTGATAGTGAATTTTTTAGACATGGTATTCTCCTTAGGTAGAAAGTAAACAGGCTGCGCAAGCGATCACTCGCTCACACAGCCTGCGTAATACAACAGTGGCTGTCACGCCTTTGCTGGACTATCGGGGTCATTGGGGACACTTAGCGGCATTATTGCTTGAACAAGCCCGTCACCCGTCACCTTTACCGGCGTATTGGCGCCACCAAAGCCGATTGATGCCTTCGCCGCCTCAGTACAGGAAATGGCGTCCAACAGGAAAGCCGCGTTGACGCCCAGCCGAACAGACTCGCCGGTAACCTCCCCTTCCACATGGCTTTCGCTGCGACCAATCCCCGCGGCTTCTGCCTCCAGATGGAGCTTTCCAGAGTCGCCATTGCCATTACCAGGCTCGATCCGCAGCCGCAGCGCGTAGCTGCCCTCGCGAGCGACAACCAGCGCCTGCCGGCAGGCGGCGACCAGCGCATCCCTGGGAGCCGAGACCGTTGTTGGCGTTGGCATATCAAGGATCGTGGTCACATCCGGGTAGTTTCCGTCAATTACCTGGGCTGCTACCCGGATGCCGCTGGCGGCGAAGATCACCTGGTTGGCAGCAATCCAGATGCTGATCTCCGCATCGTCTGAGACAGACTTCGCCAGGATATTCAACGCCCTGACGGGAACAACCGCCTTGCCAGGCAGCACGACATTGGCCTCCACCTGCCGGCGAGACAGCCTGTAGCCGTCCGCAGCCGTCAGGGTCAGATTGTTGTCGCCGGAGGCTTCCAGCAAAACGCCCGCAAGAATAGGACGACTCTCATCCTTTGACGCCGCAAAGGCCGTCTGCCGGATCGCTTTTTTGAGCGCCGCAGCCGTAACCCTAACAGACGGCGACCCCACGGCCTCCGGGAATGGAGGAAACTCGTTCGCATCTATCCCCTTGATCTTCGTGCGGCTGTCCCCGCAGCTCACCAGCAGGGTTTGCGTCTCACTGTCCAATTCCAGGCTAACGCTCTCGCCGCCGGGCAGCGTTGCGACCAGATCGGCGAATGTGCGCGCTGGCACAGAGATTGACCCCGCTTTTTCGATGTGCGCTGGCTCAATAGAGCAGGCAACGCTCATCTCAAGATCGGTAGCGTAGAGCCGAAGCCGGTCATCTTCCACGGCAAGCAGCACATTCGCCAGCACTGGCAAGACTCTGTTGCGTACCGCAGCGGAAACTAGGTTCAGTCCGCCGCTCAGGTCAGTTTGTTTGACTTGGATTTTCATGATTCATCTCCTTGTGTTATGGTTTGCAAAAAGGCAGTCCCGGCCCTGGAAACGGATCTCCAAGGCCGGGACTGTGGTCGTTGTTCGGGCTATCGTCAAGATAAGCGGCGGCCTTGGCACTCATCACCGCCGGGTTGTTGCTCGACACACTCAAAGACTTGATCGCAGCCGGAGCATACAAGCCCGTCCGCTTCAGCGGGTGTTGGGCTTCGCTCAATGCGCTTAACTTCGCCCTTTTCGACCTCCACGCCCAGTGCAGCGAGATGCCGGCGCACTTCATCGGCGCGGCTGGCCGGCTGCGCATCCTGTGTAGCTCCGCAGAACAGGCAGACATCGTGGTTGTCGGGATGGATGTAGTCCTGTTGACATACGCAGTCCCAGTAGCCCAGGGCGAACTGCGGATCGCCCTCGCCGCCAAAGGCCTGCGGCTTGGGTAGAACGCCGGTTCCCCAGCACAGGTCGCAGCGGACTTTGGCCTGCTTTCCCCAGCCTTCTTCCTGTATAAATTCAGGGACAGGGATGGACTCAGTGCCGCTACCCTTGCACTTGGGACAGAGTACAAATCCGGGCGGGATGTCCGCCTGGGGAAGTTCGGCGAGGCTGCAGATTTTTGCGTACACGTCACCATCCGGGCCGCGCTTTAGGCGCACAACCCCTGCCAATTCTTCGCCATCCTGTCCGTAGATGTGGACATAGCTACGGGCGGCCTTCCCATTTATTGCTGCAAACAGTTCGCCAAACGGGTAGATGTCGCCTGGAGGGGGGGATTTCACGCCAACTAAAACTCCCGGCAAGTAGATGAGCAGATCGCTGTCGGTGCGGTACAACACGCCTAACACCTGCCTTCCGTCAATGTGAATCTGTACGTTCATGTGTTCCTTTCCTTTCTTTAGATAGGTGAGTTACTCCACGACAATCTCGCCGTCCAGGCAAACGACACGCGCCATGGGGTTAGTATCGCTCCTGTCTGCGAAAACGCTCTCAATGCAGATGTCCTTGCCTGGATTTTCTCGCGCCAGTTTCTCGGCCAACGCAATAGCGCCTGGAAGATTGCCACAATTGCTATCTTCCGAATCAAATCCAACGCCGCCGCTTTCGTCCTCGCGGCGAACATTGAAGACGCCATACACTTTTGGCAAGTCAACGGGCGAGAGGCGTCGCAGGTCGAAGTCGCAATCTTCCAGGGCGACATCGATGGTTGTCCAGGTGATGCCGTACTCGCAATCAATGTGGTCGTAAATATTTTGCAGGACATCGTTCGCGGCCTGCGCGGTGATGGGTTTCCCAGTGCGAACTGCGACATCGATCACGTCGTCCACCTGCCAGACGTGGGCGATTTTGTCCTTCCAGTATTCCGAAAGGACACGCAGAATATCGTCCCGGTTCGTGCCACAATGTTCCGCGATTGAGTCGGACATTTCTTCAAGCATGTAGGTGTGCATGGTTATCTCCTTGTTTAGCCCTGGTTAGAAGTTAGAGCGGCGAAGATTTCCCCGATCCACTCCCTTTGGGAAGCAAACAACGCCGCTAGATCCGCGCGCACGTCTGCCGTGTCCCAGCCGGCCTCGCTGGCCTGTTCCAGATCAGCGAGGAACTCTGTTATGTCCCGCCTATGGCGGTGAATTACCCAGTTCGCCGGGTCGTAGGCGGGATGGGTCGTCGTGACCTCCACCCCCTTAAATTCATGCCAGGGATGGTCGTCGCCGCTCGGCGTCTCGAAAAACAACTCCTCGATTTTGACTTGCCAGGCGATGAAATACTCACCGTCTTGCAATGCGGCCTTTATCCGTCGCTCGATCTCGTCCAGCGTCAACGAGGTGCGGTTGGTGAACACCGCTTCGCCGTGATTCTTGTAATTGCCCCCATCCCGGTACATATAGCTAAAGCAAATGTTAGGCATTGAAATGTCCTTTCTGTACTAAATGCGGATTTTTTCCAGCATGCCGATGCGCTCCCCATTTTTGGCGTAGATTCGTTGGGCGTCAAACGTGGCACCGGGGCGGAATACGACGCGGTCACGGAATCGCGAGGCTTTGGTATAGCCCAGCGCGTTTACAATCGCGTCGAACGGTTTATAGAGCGAGATTCCAAATGCCTTCCCGCAACAGAAGGAATAAACGTAAAAGGGTTCCATTGAATTTTCCTTTCGGTATAGGTAGGATAAGATGGATGGTTGCCTCAGTCCGGGCATGGCCGGCTGCCAATCCCCCCGCCCCCTTCGCGCATCGTGATGGTGTTCTTGATGTTCTGTTGCATAGTTCCTCCGTTTCTATGAAAGACGTCAAAAGTCTTCGGGAAAGCCGACGGTGACCACCGGCTCGCCCTCGTCGCCAGGGCCGCAAACAGCCCACAGGCGGATATCAACATTTACCGGCTGGCCGGTTTTGGCCTCCACTTCCTGGAGGACGACCGTAAAGGTGACGGTATCCGTCCCCGGGTCAGCCAGCTTGATCGTGAAGACCGCGACCCAGAGTACGTCCCACAGGCGGCCATCGTAGGCCTGTCCGATGCTTACGTCGTGCTGTGATGGTGTCAGCCGGTCGTGCAGGGTTGCGGTGATCACCACCGGCCAGCGGAAGCCGACCTCTTTGGCCGTCTCGCTCACATCCACCAACACGCCGTCTTCGATGGCCTGGGCGCGGGAGTAAGAGTGAATAACAGGACCAAACGGGCTTACATCCTCTGGCGGCGCCACCTGCACCGAGAGGGCGCTGTGCGCAGCAGGTGTCGAGATACTGTCGTCAAAGAGTCGCAGTTGCATCTCAGCCTCCGATCTCGCCCTGGCCGCCGCAAGTGTGGCAGCGACGGCCTCCTACCCGCCCCGCGCCCTCGCAATCCGGGCAGCGGGTATCGGTTGTCAGGGCTACCGAGTAGGTGCTGCGCATAAAACACTGCCAGTTTTCGGGCGTGGGAGTTTCAGGATTGGCAACCTGCCAAGTGAAAGATTTAGTGATGGTGGCAATGGTGGTATCGGTGTCCATTTATTAGCTCCTCGTGAAAAGAAAGTCCCCCGCACAGAAGTATGCGGGGGTGGATGGAATATTATTGTTTCAGCTTGCAGACCAGACGCCCGGCGATGTTCACAAAGCCGAGCGGCTCGCCATTGTCGGGGCGAACGAATTCCGGGATGCCACGCGTCCAGTCCGTCTCAGAATGACGGAACTGAATGATCGCCCCCGGCGTATGGTTGACCTGCAAATCCAGCCAGGCTCGCTGGGCTGCGTTGAGCGAGGGGCAGACCGCGAACTCGAAGCGGTCGAGCGCAGCCTGCGCCAGGGTTTGTTTCTTGGCGGCATGTGGGATTCGCACCGGCTGGGGCAGGTGGGCTAACAACTGCCGCCAGAGTGCCTTGCGTAGTTGCGCCAGCCAGTAGGCAGGATGGCCTTCCGAGACCTGCCTACGTGGGTCGAAGATTTGTTGTAGTTTGATGATTTGGAACATCGCTTCCTCCTACACTTTGACTATACGACCATGGAAATATCTAATGTCGTATCCAACGTATCTCTGGAATGGAATGGCCCAAAATGGCTCCAAAACAGGCAAAATCTCGAAAATTGGGCATGGAATTCCCTATTTTTCGAATGCCTGTCCAGCGTAACTCTGGAATGAGGAGTTTTCGTCCGATGTAACTCTGGAATGCGGGATTTTCGAAATCAGCTCATCACGCAAATCTTGCACCAGATATTGACATCATCCGTTCTTTACCCAATGAATTGCCAGATATGGGATACTCCGTATTCTTTAGTTACACTGGATTCCGTTCCATTCCAGAGTTAGTCTGGACACGACACTAATTGAAACCAAGCCCTCGTTCTTTGAGCGAGACCCAGCGGGCGCCACCACCGACGATCAGGTGATCCATCACGTCAATATCCAGGAGCTTGCCAGCCTGGACGATGGCACGCGTTACAGCCACATCATCGGGGCTGGGCGTCGGGTCGCCCGAGGGGTGGTTATGGCAGACGATGATCGCCGGAGCCATGCGCTGGATGGCGGGCTTGAATAACTCGCCCACACGTACCTGCGTTGCGTTCACGTTGCCGTGGTACACCTCGACGATATCCAGCATCCGATTGCGTGTGTCCAAGAGTATGACCTTGAGATATTCCTGCTGAAGCAGGCTCATCTCGTGCTGGACGAGCGCCGCGGCATCCGCCGGTGAATTGATCGGGATACGCTCGCCATCCGGTTCGATCATGCGCAGGCCCATGGAGAGGGCTGCCTTGATGCGCACCGCAGTCTGTTGCCCGACGCCGCGCACCGAACCGAGTTCGGCGACATGAGCGTGGTACAGGCGGCGCAGGTCCCCGCCGAAATGGGCGAGCAGGGCTTCCGCCGTCTCGATCTGCTGCTGGCCGCCGATGACGGCAGCCAGGAGTTCGGCCAGGCTGCAGGCAGCCGCATTGGACGTGACCCGATAGGCGGGTTGGTCTCGCAGCGGTAACGTTTTTAGTTTGGGGAGCTTGTATGGAGTTTGGGGGGTGAAAAGTGTTTGTGTTTGCATGTCTGTCCTCCGTTCTGCCGATTAGGCCTTGCGCAGCACCTACTCGGTCGGTAGAATGAGCAGGGGACAGACTCCGCCCCTTGCAGGGGTCGAGTTCTGTCCCCTGCGTTGGGGAGATGAATTTCTGTTACAGATTTGGGTTATACCCTTCCGGCCAGTTGGGTTTGGCCGTCGCGGGTGTGACGTCCTCCCGCTTCAGCCCGGGGTAGAGCACCATACCGTCCGCGGCGTACACCGGCGGGTAAACCCATGGGTTGTCTGCAAACGCCTTACTGAGAACGGCCACGTGAGCAAGCCAGTAGTGCGTTCCACTGCCTTTCACGCAGGCCCAGCCCACGCCCCGGCGCTTGCTGTTCCATTCGGGGTAATAGTACGTCTCCGCGCCGCAGATGGGGCAAGATTGCGGCGCGACCGGGTAATATCCGGCACGCGGTTCGGGTGCGCGTTCGCCACCGGCTTTCAGATAGTCCGCAACAGCGAGGACTGCCGGGCATTCCTCGCCCAGAGAACAGGTGCAGCGTTTATCCTTGCCTACGCGATGGTGCTGCGGGCGCACGACAGGGCCGAAGTCCACAGCGTAGAAGTAACCAGAAATGGTTACGACGGCATCCTGGCGCAGCGATTTGATGATGTTCTGCGAAAGGCCGGATTGGATCACGGTCACGGTATCCGCGACCGGGGGCCGCACATTGGTTTGGATCATCGTGATACGCTCCTTTCTTAAGAAAGATAGTCCAGGCTCAGGACACTTCCAGGGCCTGATGAACCTTGATGGATTGAGCAAACTCAAGTTCGCCGAGAGCGCGCTTGAATTTAGCCCGCCAGGTAGCAAAGCGGGCTTCGTCGGGCAAGTCGGCCAAGACCGCCTTCAGCGTGTCGGCAGACAACTGGCCAATCACGTTCTCGAAGGTGGCCATTCGTTGTCGCTGTGCCTCCCCCACCAGGTCAGCCAAGTCAGG
The DNA here is from genome assembly GCA_964618215.1 of uncultured Chloroflexus sp. Taxonomy (GTDB): domain Bacteria; phylum Chloroflexota; class Anaerolineae; order Anaerolineales; family Villigracilaceae; genus CG2-30-58-95. The sequence continues at coordinate 44,963 of CAZTZE010000004.1, read as the reverse complement.
GATGGCTGCCTGGCGGCGGGCATATTTCGCCTGGCGCACCGTTTCGGCGGTGATCTTTTCCTCGTCCAGCAAGCCGCGCTGCACCTGCGGCGGAAGATTGGCGATCTCGAATGCCAGATTCGCCGAGATTTCCCCGGACTCTGCTTTCTCCGCCATCTCTGGCACAAGGTGGTTCAGCCGCGCCAGGCGGCGGATGCGGGACACGGGAGCGAAGCCTGCCGCAGCGATCTCTTTCTCGCTCATCCCGCTGCGCTGTAGCTCCCGGATGGCTTCCAATTCAGCCACCGGGTTCTCGCTGCGGGTGGCATGGGTGAGGATGGTGATCTCCGGGCCGCCGTCTTCCAGCACGACCGCCGGCACGGTTTCCAGCCCGGCTTCGATTGCCGCCTTGACCCGGCGGCGGCCTTCGCGCACGATATAGCCGCCGCCGCTGTGCGGAGAGACGATAATCGGCGTCAGGATCCCGCGCGCCTTCACCGACTTAAGCAGTCCCGCCCGGACTTTCGTACCGGGCGGTATGATCAGATCACTGACCGGAATACTCTTGATCTCAGACATTTTATTCCTCCTCAATACTGACCATCAGCCCGCTCTTGCTGGCTGCCTGGTAGTTATCTTCGGTGTCCTCTCCGCCTTTGATCACCGCCAAGTTGGTGATCGGCAAAGAGAGAAAGACGCCGTGTTGATAGACCGGCGTAACGCCCTGCGGACGCTGAAAGCCGCAATAGTCGACTCCGCCCGGCAGATGCCGAACGCCGTTTCTATCCAAGTCGTGCCACCACAGCCCGGCGCACATCGTAGGCAACGGCGCGGCCTGGTGTTCCTCCAGCCCTTTTGGGCACAGCACCACAGGCGGCTGCGGGTACTGGTCGTAGTTCGCGATAATCGCCTTCCGGTGGACCAGAAGCAGACGGCTTTCTGTACCTAGTTTCGCAAAGTCCAGGTTGGCCGGCAGCCTGCGCGATGCCCCCTTTAGGCGTGTTTCCTCAACGCAATCGGCAGGATACGGGTAGTATTCCTGCCCGACCACATCGAAAACGTGCCAGATGCCGTCGATCTCGATCAACTTGACGCCCACTGCGGTCAGGCCCAGGGCGGCCAAGTCAACGGGGCGCGGCGGGTCAACGATGTAGAACTCCAGCGGAGTCCCGTGATCGCCGAGGCGGGTTTCGGCATAGACCGCGCCTTCAATGCGCCTTCCGCAGGCGCGCTCGGTAGACAAGATGTCGTCCATGTAATTATTCTCCTCTCAGAAAAGATGCCGCCCCCGGAGGTATTCCAGGGGCGGGTGGTAATTGGTGGTCAATCCTTCAAAAAGACCCAAAACACCCTCGCCCTGGGGATGCGCTTGATCATGTACCCAGGTGAAAGCCTTGTTTCGTCCCAGATTTCGTAGGCCGCTCCGGTTTCACAAAAGTACTGCCCAGGACCAAGAATGACCTCACGCATCGCGGTCAGAACAGACTCAATATCTCGGCGCTCAACGCGCTCCATGCGCTTTAGCTTTAGTGCCATATCAGACCTCCACAAACAATCCAGGCATACCGTCATCGCAGCAGATTTCATTCATCCGCGAGCGATAAGAAACCCAATCAGGCTGCTTCCCGCCTGCTTTCCAACCCTTGATGTCCTCGCGCAGTTCATCGAACCATTCGTGGACATCACAGGCCATGTAGTCTGTGAGATCAGGCACAAGCCCCCGGAGCATCGAGGATACATCCACGATGTCCGGTGGAATTGAAAATTGTTGTGTCACTATTATTCTCCTTTCAGAAAAGATACCGCCCCCGGAGGAAACCCAGGGGCGGGTGCAATAGAGACGTTCCAGGTAGAACGGCTATCCTGCTTTCAGCGCGTGGTAAGCCGCCAAAGCATCGTTGTTGGCAGCCTTAAGTGCGGCTTGCGCTTTCTCACGCGGGATATTCAGGCCGGGGACGCTGACCGACCAGAAGGTCGTCCAGTCCTTCGATGTCTTGGGCAAGAGCGGGTCGGCAGCCGCCTGGGTCGGTGCGTGGGCGGGAGCAGGCTGCGGAGGGGTTGGGATTGGAGCAGGCTGCGGAGGGGTTGAGATGGGAGCAGGCTGCCACATAGCCGGGGCGGTCGCCGGAACATCTACCGAGTAGGTGCTGCCGAGTAGGTGCTGCGCACGCACGGCAACGGCTTCTTCCTCGCCACCACCGCCATCCTCATCCACATCTTCGCCCAGGTCTTCCTCGACTGCGAAAGGCATCTCCAAAGCCAGGGCACTCAGGCGTTCAGCAAATGTCTGCGCCCACTTTGATGCTGGGTCAGGGCGGACATCAATGAGCCATTTCTTGACCGGCACGGTCTGGCCGGGTGCTTTGTGCCACTGAACCGTATCCTCGCGGCGGGAAACAATGAGCGGGATACCCGCTGCACCTGTGCGCTGGCCAAGAGCATCGGCTGCGCACTGGATGGCTGCCAGGTTGCGGCGCAGGCTGATCAAATCCCCAGACGACCTCGTTTTGATCTGGAAGGTTACAAAACAGCCCACCAATTCCGGCAGGAACAGGTCGAAGCGGGTCGTTGGCCGCAGCTTGAAAGCCTGAGGCTCGCCCTGCTTATTCTGGAAGGTCAAAACTTCCCCTGGAATGAACGGCTTGAACGGCTCTCCACGCACAATGATCGGCTCCCAAGTGAAGGGGTTGTAGAGGAGCAGGTAACGCTCGTTGTCAGCCTGGGCGAAGCGCGACGTGCCCCAGTAGGCTTCGTTGGTAGTGCTCCACGATTGCCAGACACTCGGGAAGGCGATCATGGCGCGCAGGCTGTGGGGCTGTTCCGTCTGGTAGATACTCATGAACAACTCTTTGGTGGACGGATCCACACCTGGGAGCCAGTCAACACGGAAACGGTCGTTGAGATCTGGCCCCATCACTTCTCGGCCATCCCTCTTGACCTTTGGGCCACCTTTGCGGAGGATGGCCACGGTTGGAAAAGCAGCTAATTGACGCGTAGTAGTCACGGCGGTCTCCTTAGTAACGGTAGCTGTTCCAGCTACCATAATGGTTAGTATCCAAGTTCGGCCAGGATGGCCTGCTCGGAACGACGAACTGGTTTCGGTATCCACGGCACAGCGCCGCTTTCCCCCAGGGTGCGCTCGACCTCTCTGCGTTTTAGGCGGCTCTCTGCGAGGGCATTCTCGACAAATTCGACAGAAACATGCCCTCGGCAAGAGCAGCCGGGCGTGGCGCAGGAAACGGCGCTGGTGCGTGTCGTTGCATCGTAATGCTCCTGCAAGATATCCCAACAATCGGAGCAACGACGAGTACGAACGAGGCGATGCGCCTCGGCTGGTGAGATGTTATCTATCATGGCTAACCTCCCAGGGCTGGGATGACCTTCGTCAGCATGGCAAGCGCCGCTGCAACGACCGGCAGGACGGTGAGCGCGGCGGCGAGAAACAGGCCGGCGAAACCGGCAAACACAAGTTTTCCGAACATGGGTTCCTCCTTGCGTAAGAATAAAAACGGCCAAAGGCGTCTCTGCTGACGTCTTTGGCCGTTTGGACAACAAACCGAGGATGCGAACGCTCCCTCGGCTCCGAATCAGCGCTTCTCCTGCACCGATTCTCTTATCTCGAATTGTCTGAGAAGCAGGCTCCACCACTGTTCTGATGTCCACCTTTCGGCCTCGCCTTCTCCATAGGGATTCGCCGTTTTCCACGCTTCAGGGATGTCGCTGAGGTCGCGGACTTCGACGACCTCATCCACATCTTCTGGGTTGCCTTCTTTAGCAGCGAATTCCCTGGCCTGACGCTCATCTTCGCAGACGACCAGGCGGGTTATTTTCACGACATAGATTTTGCTCATTCAAACCTCCAGAAAAAGCAACTCCCGCCCCGAAGTGGTTTCAGGGCGGGAGTTATAGAGTTTCTTTCCCGGCCTAGAACGGGATATTGGGATCGTCGCCGTTTATCGGACGAATTCATAGCCGACATGCTGCCCGCGTTCTTCTTCCCACGGGCCGTATATCTTTCGCCCGTTCTGCTGGATGTACGCTTCGATGTCAACGCGTGTCAGGTCTTTCGGCAGCCGATAGCGATTGCGCAGTGTTGTCATGCGCACACCGGCTTTGAGCAGATCGTACACGACAGTCAGCGTAAAGTGAGTGTCGTCGAACGAAACAAACGGCGTCTTGACCCTCACTATGCGACCACCTCTGCCCGTGACCGGAATTACCTCGCGAACGTTCCAGAATTCAATGACTGGCTCAGGCGGCAGGTCTTCGCCGATTTCAGGAACTTCACCTGCGAGCACTTTCTTGATATGTTTGCAAGTTGTCCGTTCCCGCAGGAACGGCCAGCAGTGGCAAGCATACGTTTCGCCATCCAAGTCGAGCGAAACTTTGTACGGCCTCGCCCCGGACTCAGATGGCACAGACCACTGTTTGAGCCATTTTCGTTCACTCATGGTATTTTCTCCTGTTTTGGGGATTAGAAAAAACCGCCCTGGCGGTCAACCAGGGCGTTTTTTTAGGATGCGAGTATTCGGTTAGAACGGGATGTTGGGATCGCCGCCGGCGTCGTCGGGAGCGGCGTCGGCCTGCACCTCCGCCGCTGCGCCATCGCCGCGTGAGGACAGGAAGCGCACGGTCTGGGCGCTTATCTCGAAGGATGCGCGAGCGCTGCCATCCTGCCCCGTCCAGATGCGCGGTCCGCCGGTGGCGGGATCAGCCGTCAAGCGGCCTTCCACGAGAACCTTGCTGCCTTTCTTGACGTACTGGTTGCAGGATTCGGCTTGTTTGCCCCAGGCCGAAATGCGATACCAGATGGTACGCTTGACCTTCTCGCCATTGCTGCTTGTGTAGTCGTCGTTGACGGCGACGGAAAAACTGGTCACGGCCTGGCCCGATGATGTATAGCGCATTTCGGGATCTTTGCCCAGATTGCCTACTACGATGGTGGTGTGGAATGACATGATATTTTCTCCTTTGTTTTTCTGATTTTAGTTTATTGGATTGGGTGGTGTCCTTGGCCTGTCCCGCAACCCAGGCCGGGAACGACTAAGCGAGACTGCCACAAGAGGGCGGCAGGGCGTTGATGTGAGTAAGTGACTGTTTTTTTATATTTCAATCCCAATTGGCTGGAAAGCAAAACCGGGGAGCGGCATTATTGCTGCCACTCCCCGGATGAATGAGAAAACCTCGCGGGCGCCGTCTAGGTGGAGTTGCGGTTTTGCTCATCGCTCATACCTTTTTCATCACTACCGGAGGATGAAGCGCTGCCCTGCCTCATCCCGGCGACAATAAGGATGAGCCAGAACACGATCACAGCGACCCACCCGACAACCGAATACCCGCTGCGGGTTGCTGCCTGGACTACCATGCGGGATGCCCCTACCAGCAGCAAGAAGACGCTGATAAGCAAGCAAACCCCGACGATATACGGGCTGGCCTTTTTGAGCCAGTCCAGCGCCAACTTGAACTTCTCGCTCAGTCCTCTGACGAACCGAAGAGTAATCTTACACATGGCTTCCTCCTCCAAGTGAGTACGTCGCAACTATGCGACCATCGGGACCGCGCTCCCAACTAAACTGATGTAACGCGGTGATGCGTTTCAGGCTCGCAGCCGTCACGCCGCACCAACAAGTTTTGCCCGATCTTGAAACGAATCGGACGCACACAAACGGGAACGTGTAAACAGTGATCATCTTTCCTCCGTTATCAGAATAGGGTCGCTAAAAAGGCCACCACCCGCTCAGAAACGCCTCGTCCGGGTCATGGCCGTCCGGCGGGCGGGCGACCTGGAACTTGCCCGTACCCTGGCGGATCGCCTCGATGACGCCATCTGTCCATTCATCACCCGCCTTGTCCGGGTCGGGAATGACCACGTACTCATAGTCGTGCTTCCCGAACCAGTCCAAAAGTTTGCGGGCCGGGGATGCGCCGTTGGTGTAGACAGCGACCGCTTCTCGCTCGATACCGCGCTGGCGGATCTCCTGGGCGGCCATGAGCATATCGAACATGCCCTCGACCACCAGCACGGTTTTCGTGGCCGCCGTGATCCGCCATGCGCCCAGGGGCTGGATACGGTTGCCCCAGGTGTGATGATTATCCGGGGGCGTGAAAGACCGATCCCCATGCGGCAGCATCTCGTCCGGAATGTAGCGGACGTTGATCACGCTCGGCTGGGTCGGCGGGTCGGCATAGACCACGCCGCCGGCCCACAACCACTCTCCATCCCGAAGGAGCATCTTCGACACACGTGCCGCCTGCCAGGTTTCCCGACTGACGGACGGCCTGGGCAGGCCGTAGCCGAGGCCATAGACAAGGGAGACATACGGTGAAAGATGCCGTACCTTGTGGGCGTACTCCGCCGCTGGCGATCTTATAAAGCCGGCCCTGGTCACCGAGATGGCCTCGTCCAGCGCCGAGACCTGCGACGGCGGACGGGCAGCACGGCGGGGCAGTACGGGCGTCTGAGATGGCCGCCAGTCCACGATACCCAACTGCCGGCGCAAAGAGTTGATCGAGCCGCCCGCTTTCCAGCAGCGCAGGCATTTCCACTGGCCGTTCTCCAGGTTGACGCCGAAGTTCGGCTTCTTGCTTCTACCCTGGTGCTGTTCATCAGGATGGAATGGACACCAGAAAGTAGCCCAGCCGCGGGAGTCTTCCCGCACGAACTTGCCAGGCATCAGTTCCATTGCCTGGGCAAGTATTTCGGATTGAGATTCCATAGCTAACCTCCGAGCAGCCGCGACAAGGTGTTGATCACCTCGGCCAGTTGCCGTAGCAGTTCCGCCGGCTGGCTGCCAGCCAGGGCGAACAAAAGCAGCAGAAAACCTAAAGTGCGTTCCATGTCAGCCTCCTTAGAGTGTTTGGATTAAATACGAAGACGGGACATGACATGATCACACATCCGCCGAACCCCGTATGGGTAAGAGGCGTCCCGTCTATTGTAACTAACTGACAAAGGGGGTATTGGTGGGGTGTCTTTTGTCACTACTTTGCGCCTCCCTCTTGCATTATTAGAATATTCGTGCTATTATCCCCATAGTAATGAGCGCAGCAGAAAGCGCAGGACTGAGCAGCGGTTGCCACCGCTGCTTTTGTTTTGTGGGACATGGTAATTTCTCCTTTCGTTGGGGTTGGGGTGGATATGAACGATTTTGCCCGCTTCTGATACTTGCGGTCGCGACTGAGAGCTTTATCGAGTTTCATGGCAGCCTCCTTGACAGGGTGAGATAGATGGATATAATCAGGGTCAGTAAGGGCGTTCCGCGTATTGCGGACGCCCGTTTTCGTTAACCACGCCCGGCGCAAGCCGGGTGATTTATTTGCCTGCACCTGCAGCAGGCACAGGTGAAAAAGGAGATGATGAAAATGATGAGATTTATAAAAAGGTTGTCGAGGGAACAGATTGCCGTCTGGCTAGCCTGGCATGGCGCCGGGCGCAACCGCCGGATGTGGCGGCTCGTCCATGCCGTTTCGCCCTCCCTCGCCGGACTGGTAAGCATTATGGCGGCGGCGATGGAGCCGGAAAACATAGAGATTTGGTGGTACGGCTCGAACGACAACGGCGATAGCCTAGAGAGTGTTTTTATCTCTGTGGACGAGATGATCAACAGGGCGGCTACACCGCTGGGCATGGACAACTATCATGTCTTCTTCGCCAGTTTCCAGGCCATCCCAGGCGACGAAAACGGGATGACAGGCGACCGCGCTGATGACACGTTGGACAAACGGCCTGCCCGCGCTGTCTATCACTGCGAGGGCGTCCGCTGGAACGACTGGAAGTGCGGCGATGGCAAAGAGGTCGTTCGCGCTGCCATCCAAGAATTCCGCCCGACCCCCGAAGCGCCGGTGACGCAGGTACAGGTCGCCGTAACGGGGGATGCAATCGCCCGAAGCCTGCGGGCATTCGGAGCGATTTAGTTGTTGAAAAGGCCGGCAGGAAAACATATCCTGCCGGCCTTATGGACTCTTACCAACCAAACCACTTCTTTGCCCGGCGGAGTTCGAGGAACGCCCGCGCGGCTTCTGCCTCAGCAAAAGCGCGGGAGAAACCTGCCTTGAGCAACGGATCCATAATTTGAGCAGCACGAAGTTGCTCGTTGAATGTTTTTAGGACGACCGGCGCGCCGTCCTCGGTGAAGATGGTTTCTGCCCGCCTGCCCCCTCCCTTATCGGGGTGATGATTGTAGATGTCTGACATTGTTTTTCTCCTTCAAATAAAATTCCCGCCGGTGTTCCGTGCCTGCCCTTACGGGTCAGGGGAACTTGCCGACGGGTTGATAAAACTGACGGTCTTAGCGTAACTTCCAGGCAGAGTCTCGCCAGACCTGGAACGGGCCGATGTGGTATCGGCGCATCTTCGCCCCTTCCGTGTGCTTCCACTGAAATACTAGCGGGCCTATTTGCAATTCATAGAACCAAGTCCCTTTGAACATAGTTATTCTCCTTTCAAAAAAAACGCCCCGCCGGTGTTCCGTTCCTACCCTTGCGGGTCGAGGGGAGCTTGGGCGTCGTATTCTGCCGCAATAGACGCGGCAGTTTCATCGGCTTTATAGGAACGCCCATAAAGCCACCTCCATAGACCAATGTCCTCGTCGCCCTCGAGGGTTCCTGTTGCAGTGAGGGGGGCAATAACATCGTACATGGCAGACACCATGTACGAACTTTTATGTCCGCCTACGAGGTCCTCGAGGGCTGACAGGAACTTTGTATTCACGCCTACCTCCTTTCTAGACATTGTGGATACAGCACGCCCGTATCCTAGAGCGAGCAATGGGGGTCGAAAAAACGCCCCGCCGATGTTCCGTGCCTGCCCTTGCGGGAAAAGGGGAACTTGCCGGCGGGTGAATAGGATTACCGGTCTGACGCCTACCGGCAAAGCGAGCCGCCTTTGAAGAAGGCCGGCGGCCTGGCCAAAAACAAAACGGGCGCTGCCCTGGCTGCCCAGAACAACGCCCGTTTCATAGTGGACCCGGTGGGACTTGAACCCACAACAACCACGTTGCAGGCGCGGCGCTCTCCCAGTTGAGCTACAGGCCCGTGCGGGGAGGGACATCGCGACGTCCCTCCCCTAAGGAGGAGAAAGTCAGCCTCTTGCTCAAGGAAGCCGAATACCCCCGGCGGGACTCGAACCCGCATGTGTCCCAGTTACCCTTTCAGCCCGTTAGAAGCGGGAGGGGATACAGGGGCCAGCGCCGGACTCGAACCGGCTTGGAAAACAAAACGGGCGCTGCTCTGGTTTCCCAGAACAACGCCCGTTCGAAAGCGAATAAATTGTCGCCTATGGAGCCCAAGGATATGGGCCGTTGAATTTGGCAGAGAACTGGCTCAGGTACTTCTCCATGATCTGCCGCGATCCATCACCCTTGACAAAAGCAGTGATTTCGCGCCAAATGCCTTTGGCGTCACGGTAGATGGCTTGGAACCCCCACCGGCCATCGGGGAGATGGCATAACAAATAGAATTTCTCGTGGTTGGCGTGCCGCCAGATTACGTCAGCTCCTTTCTTATCGCCCAGGCACTTGCGAATGAGCGCTGCATCAACGGGATGTTCGTCGTCAGCATGCTGGTCCGGGACGACAGTAGGGATTGACTTTATGGCTACAACGCCAACGCTGCTACCCGCCAATTGTTGTTCCTTGTGGGTGGGTAACATCTTCCAACCCAAAGCCATAGCGACCAGGAAAAATAAAACCGGCCAGACGAGTGAGGCGCCTGGCCGGTTGTGGTTGGGGTACGAGATGACGGTCATTTGATCATCTCCTCGACCAACCATAGGGCTTCTTCTGTTGGTGGGCAATTGGGGTTTCCAGCAGCCACACACCGGATCACATCGTATTTCTCAAACTGGTCTGATGTGGCCTGTCGAGCCAGGTCAATGGTGGCAGTAGTAACATTGTTGTCGACGACATCTCTTACCACCGCCGCAACCAGTGGCGGCAGGGAGTTCAGAAACCGCGCCATTTTGGTCAGGTCGGTCGCTACCTGTGGTTCGACAAGTGTATCCATGTCAGCCTCCTCACGTAATTATGGTCGCGCAGTCAGCGACCATTATACCATCGGTGTTCCACGCCGCCCCCAAACGGGGATACTCGCTGGTTCTGCTCCGGCAACATGCGCACCTGCATCATTGACCCATTGGCCGGTGCAGGTACTCTCGGTTTTAGAGTGAATAAAAGCAAACGGGCGCTGCCCTGGTTTCCCAGAACAACGCCAGTTTTTGATGCGCAGCGCCTACTCGGTACGGAAGTCCTACCGGCCAAAGAACTTCTTGGCACGGCGGAGGACTATTCGCAAATGCAAACGCAGACCGATCGGCTTGGGGAAGCCGCAGCATTTGCAGCGGCGGTAGCTTACATTCACGCTGCCGCAGTTGGGACACTCAGGAAAGTAGCAGCCAAAGAGATCCCACGTGTCAAAAGTGTTGGTAGACATTTTTCACCTCCAGGTGAGTTGATTGTATCCGGTTGTATTGGCAGATCTTTCGATCTTGTCCAAAATAACCGGTGAATAAAGCAAAACAGGCACAACATCGATCACTCAATGTTATGCCTGAATTAACAACTCGAAAAACCCGACGCGAGTTGGGCTTGGCAAGGGAAAAACTAAATTATCAATTACAAAAGATTGAGCTTATTATACAGCCATCTCGTCTCTTGTCAAGACTTACAAGCAAAATTCGCTGCTCTTGCCTCCCGCGGAAAAGACAGGCAGCGGCGGATTTCTGCCACCCAGTAGCGAGTTCACGGAATGGTAATAGGGGCGATACGGGTTAAAACAAAGCTATTTATAGCCCATGACGGCTTTCTTGTGAGACACCTGCGGGACACCCCCCCGCAGGCTTTGGTAACATTCACCTCTGAAGGAGAACACACCACGATGCCCATACCCTACACCCAGCGCCGCAAATTTCGTCTGAAACTTATCGAGCAATTGCCGCCAGCCCTGCGCGGAAAAATCGCCCTGCGGAACATAGAGACATTTGCCTCGTTTCCTGCTCAGGCGCGCCAGGCACTGGAAAATGCTGTCTTAGCTGGCCTGACACAAATTCCCCGCGCCATTCGCTTGCTCAAAGACAACCCGCATCTCTCTGCTGAAGAACTACTCGCTGACCGAGTAGACGCTGTGCGGACACCGCCGAGGCAACTGTGACACCTGTGACACCTGAGACACCTGGCGCAAGCGAAGCGAGCAATGCAGACGCCGAAACTCTAGCCGCCGTGATCCGTTCTCGCTTCCAGTCCATGCCCGAAATCGCCGCCCGCGCCCTGGCGCAGTCCCCGCCGATGGAGGACGTTCTCAACGTTCAGGTTGCCTTTCGCAAGGCGATTGAATCGCCGCACATTCGGTCGGACTTCGTTTCTGCAACACTTTGGAGTCTGCTCCAATCATCCCTTGCTCAACTGGAAGCCTTGTCTGCTCCCAACA
>CAZTZE010000004.1:0-33463 GCA_964618215.1 uncultured Chloroflexus sp. | reverse complement strand
AGGCAGGCCGCACCGTCCTGCGTTCGGTGCAGGAAAGCGCGGGACACCCCGACAACTAATCTCTGGAGGTAAAACCATGTTCAAACGTCTTGCCGGTTCCGGCATCAATTTTCTCGTCCTGGTTATTTCCGTCGCGATCTTCGCCTGCGCCTTTTTTGGCATGATCGCTCTCGGCAATTTACAGCGCCCGGCCACGATTGTCATTCTGACCGCCAGCCGCGATTTGAATATCGGCGACATCATCGCGCAGGCCGACATCACCGAAAAGAGCGTGTACGAAGACGAAAACACCGCTCTGATGTACATTCCGGCAGAACAGATTGCCGACGTGACCGGCGGAATCGTCGCCCTGCCCATTGCCCAGGGGCAGCCAATCATGCGCAATGCTATCCTGTCCCCTGCCGGGGAAAATACCCGCTTGTCTGCGGTACTTGCCCGCTATGCACAGGACGGCGCTCTTTTCCCGCTGCCGCTGGATTTGCAAAAGGTCATCGCCCCGGACATCTCAACCTTTCTGCCGGGCGATCTGATCGGCATTACCGTAGTACTCGACACGCGTCCGCAGGAACAAAAAACAGAGACGCCTGAACCCTTGGCTGCGCTCGGGGCAGGCCCAGCAGCCCCGCCCGCCCCGCCTTCGCCTACCCCCTCCCCGGAGCAGGCTGCCGCTGACAAAGCCATTGCCGATGCCCTGTCCCGCAGTTTTCCCCCGCTGGCAAAAGACCTGTTCCCGCAGGGCGTACGCGTCATCGCCGTCCAGGGATTGCCGCAGAGCGCACTGCCCGGCAGCGAGGCAGATAGCGGCGCATACATGGACTTCAACACTCGCCAGATTTTAGTGTTGTTGGTGCCCAGCGAAAGCCGCGAAATGCTCTCACTGGCCTTGCAGCAAGGCGAGATATACGTCTCCCTGCTCGCCCGGGGCAGCGACCAGCCCACTACCGGTTTCTCGTATTGGGATCTCGAAGACTGGTTCAAGCGCGACCGCGAACAATGGTTGCGCAGTTGGCAACCACGATTGATCGTACCCTAACGAGCGGAGAAAACCATGCAAATACTTTTACTCGGTGCAGGAACGGTTACCTCCCGTCTCAACCTGCTTATCTCCGATCAGGGTCACAGCGTGGTGGCGCAAATAGCCGCCTTCGCGCCGCAGCACCTCGAGCTATTTGATTTCAAATGCGTCCTCGTCGTCGCGCCGGAAGCATCTGTCTTACCCGAAAGCCTGAAAAAGACCGCCGAGCGAGGCAAACTGATTTACGTTGTCGCCGGCATCGAGGACGGCCTGGCGGCCTGGGCAAACGGTGTGGGCGTGCCAGCCTTCGCCTATCCCCCGTCGGATGTCGAGACGAACCGCCTGCTGGAAGAACTCCGCCGTGCGGACGCCGGTAACGTTGCCGCAGACGAACAATACCGCCGGGTCATCCTGGGCAGCGACATGGCTGCCCGCATTCAGTCCGGCATGGCAATCCGCAAGATTGTCGTGACCTCGCCCAAAGGCGGGACAGGCAAGACCACCATCGCCGTCAACCTGGCCGTGGCTCTTGCCCTGAGCGGCATCACCACCTATCTTGTGGATGCGGATGCCAACGCCGGCGCGCTGCAATATCACTTGCGCCTGGAGCGGGTCAACACGACCATGATCGGCCTTTTGCGGCGCGAAATGGCGAAACCGAAAGACGCCATGAGTGCAGTGGCCGCAGGCGCAGCCTACCTGGATTCTTTTTCCACGGTGGACGGCCTGCCAACCCTGAAAGTCCTCCCTGGCATGGTCACGGACGACCTGGGCGATGAAGTCCTGCAAAACGAGGAACGGATCACCCAGATATTGGGCGGATTGTTCGAAGCTGGCGTAGCCTCCGGCGGCGTGGTCGTCATGGATGTGGGCATCAATCCGGCGCATGTTGTCCACCGCGCCGCGCTTTCGATGGCTGAAGGCATCGCCATCGTCATCAAACCGGAAATCCCCGACTTAGCCGAAACCCGACGCTGGATCGCCCGCATGATCCAGTCGCTTTCCGGCAAGGTCGGGCGTGAAGCAGCATACGAATACATCGGCAGCCGCGTCAAACTGTGCTACAACCAGGTCGTCGGGGACGGATTCAAATCCGCTCACCGCCTGCTGCAAGAAGCCCTGCGCGAAGATAAAATGGATCTCGCCCTCATCCCCAACGGGGTGCTGCCGATGGTGGACCCCCGCCTGGCAGCGCAGGCTGTCAACAGCGATCACCGCGAAGACATCCTGATCTGGCGGTACAGAAAAGAGAAGTTGGAGGAATTGGCCCCATTTGCCGAGTCATTGATCGGGTTCGCCGCCCACTTTGTCCCCGCCATCCAGGAAGGCGCGACGCGGGCCGGCCTGCTGCCATCACGCGGCGGCAAGAAGCGCGGATTGTTCGGTGGGAGGTAGCATGGTCGCAGGCAGCCCCTTTGACATCACCGGTAAAACCATGCGTCCATCCGTGGAAGAACACGGCGAAGAAACCCTCAAACAGTGGTGGGACACTCTGCTCAAGCACGCCCAGGCCGCCAAAGCGACCGAAGCAGGAAAACGGTCGCTTTCTCCGACGGACACCGAAGCCCTGGCGCACCAGGCGTTCAACGAGATAAAAACTCGCGCAATGGCCGCCGGCGTCTCCTTGCCGGAAGCGTATCTCCTGCGCCTGATCGGTGAACTTTCGGGCTTGGGATCACTGCTCGAACTGATCGCCCGCCCGGACGTGGAAGACGTTGCCATTAACCTGCGGCACATCTATATCTACACCACCACCGGAGGTTGGCAGCATATCGGCGAAGCGCCGGATGCGGTTGGCGACGCCCTGCGGGTGATGATAGACCGCGCCGGCCAGCGCCCTCCTTCCCCGGACTACCCGATTGCCGATGCCATGCTCCAGGTGATGGTCCCGACCGCAGACGGACAGATACGGCGTAAAGGCGTGCGCATCAATTACATCATGGCCCCGGCATCTCCCTACGGCGACACGATCACTCTCCGCATCAGCAACTACCGCTCAAGAGACGACTTGGAAGGCGGCAGCCTGGCCGCACTGTGCCAGAACCGCCTGCCACCGATCACGCGCCCCGCGTTTTCACCCAAAGAATACCCGCGCGGCAACGGAGTTCTCACACCGGAAGCCGCAAATTATCTCTTGTCCGTGATGGTGCGCGGCGGGGCTTTGGTCGTCGCCGGCACGACCGGTTCGGGCAAAACGTATATCGCGCAGCGTATTTTGCAGGAAATGCTGGACTTCTTCCCGAAGGGCGCGATCCGCCTGTTTGTCATCGAGGATAGCAACGAGATCGTGCTGCACGGCTGGAATGGCGACCCAAAGAACAACACCGGCAATATTATCTACACTGTGACGCGCCCTGAGATTCGCGGCGGGCCGCCGCCTGTGCAGATGTACGATTTGATCCGCGCTGCGCTTCGCTCCCGCCCGCATGGGGTGGTGGTCGGAGAGGCGCGCGGCGCGGAAGCCTGGGAACTGATCCGCGCGGCAGCCACAGGACATGGTTATTCGGCCTTCACCATCCATGCCACCAGCGCCGAACACGTCTGGGCACGCTTTTTGCAAATCGTCCAGGCGCATCCCGACGTACAGAAAATGAGCGAATTCCAGATCGCACAGAGCTTCGCCGAGGCGGTCACGGCGGTTGTGTACATCGAGCGCAGCCCGTTGTACGGCCAGGTCGTGCGTGAAATCGCCGAGGTCTCGACAGTGGTGGAACGTTCCGCCGGGCGCCCGGCCTTTTCGCCCCTGTTTCGCTTCGACACTTCGACTAATGCGCAGCACCTACTCGGCGCGTTGCTCCCCACCGGCAACCGTCCCATGCGGGCCAGTTTCCAGGCAAAAGACCTGGGGCTGCCCGAAGCGCTGTTCCTGAGGCAATGATCATGCAGCAAGAGCAGACACGCCCTGAGGAACGAAGGGTTGGTCAATCACAAGCCTTCGTACTGGCGCGCGGCTTCAGGAAGATCGGCGCATACTGGGCGCTGGTCGGAGCGGATAATTCACTGCGGCTCTTTGCCGAAGTGACCGCCGACGCAGATCGTCCCGACGTGCGCCCGAAGGACGCATATCAAACGTTGCTCTCGTCCATCGTTCCGGGCTGGTCGCTGCGTATCCTGCAAATCTTCTGGCCCGATCCTGCTCCGCGTGACGCTTTTCAGAAGCAGGCCGAAACCTGGCCGACGGACGGCAAGGGAGAAGGACAGAAATTACTCCATGACGCGTTACTCCTGCATATCCGCGAAGCCCCGCTGCCATTCATCCGCCGGACAGTGATCGAATTCGTCTATCCCGGCACAGAGGATGCGCTGGCGTGGTGGGAAGGAATACAGGGCAATCTCCTGACTTTTGGACTGAAGACGGAGCCTTTACCACCGGAAAAAATCCAGGAATTGGCGCGGTGGGTGCTCAATCCCAGGCTGGATACCTGAGTTGGCGGAGTGGTAAAGGGGGCGATACGGGTTAAAACAAGGCACAAAATCAGTGCGGTGACTCAGGTGACTCACTTAGCGAGGTAGATGTGGCTTATCACGTCAAAGAAATGATCTATCCAACCTGGAAAAGCTCGCTGATGGGCGACAGGTGGGCGGATCTATTCGTGTTTCCCGTGAGCAGCAATGACGGCCTGCCTCCGTTTGACTACGCCGCGCTCATCTGGCAGCTGGCCTCTCCGCTGGCGTTCTGGCGCAGAGGGTCGTGCGCCTGGGTGAAGGTCTACGCGCCTGGGACGTGGTTTTCTGCCGAAATGCGCAACTCCCTGCGCGGACTTCCGATTCCTGTCGCTGTGACGACCGCCGACAGGCAGCCGCAAATAACCGATTTTTCCTTTCGGCCTCGAACTTTTATCTCCCCCTCTCCGCCTCCGCCAACGGCGGATGATCTGTACGCAAACGAACTCTCGGAACGCGAACTTGCCTGCCTGCGGACGCTGGCTCGCCTGGAAACGGCATTTACATCGGAGATCGCTTCTCTCGCTGGCATGAGCATTCCGTATGCACGGCAGGCATTGATCGCACTCAGAAAACAACGATTGGTGTATAGCGAACGTGACGGCGAGTACCCATTCTGGAAAACATCCCGTCCCGGCCTGTCGCTGTCGCTGCGAAGTTGGGGGGTCCCGTCATCTGTGAAGTTCCCGTTTAAAGAACGCGCCCGCTCACAGGGCAGGCATAGGCGGGACGCCCGGCTCTGGCCTGCCTGGTTGCGGCGCGCCTGGCCTCACGCGGAAATTTGGAGCGCATGGAGCGAAGTTTCCATCCCTGGCCGCCTATTCCCGGATGCCCTTGCCTGGGGCCGGCTGGAGGATCGGGAAACGCTTTTCTGGCTGGAAGTGGAAAGCGGGAAAGCCTCGCGCGCTGACCTGCAGCTCAAAATGACGCAGCGGCTCTCCCGTGCAACAGTTTACGCAAATCAGTTCTCACTTTGCCTTGTGTTCGCTGTTCTCGCGCCCCCTTGGGTGCGCGAGACGGTTGCCCAGGTCTTTCACGACCTGCCACAATCCGTATCTGTCGTTCTGACTGATTGGAAAGATTTTGGCCACCTGCCGATGCCGAAGTGGGGAGAGGCAAGGTGGTGATGCTCTTTATATAGATCGGCGTGGCGGTTACGAGTATCTACATTGATCCGCTCCTGCGGGTGGTGTATGTAGCCGTATCTGCGGATTTGTCTCCGCTGATACCGGGGATATTGCCGTTTCAGGGAGTGTAATCAGTCACAGGGTATGCGGAGATAAGGGTGGGTACACGTTAATCGTTCCTAAAATGTTCTCCGACATTCTGGGACATGAATAAATCCAGGCATCTTTTGATGATGTACATAGTACAAGTTCGCCCTGTTTTAAACCGTTCTCCGCTATGAGAGTCAATTGACCACCACATCTTGGGCAATATGGGTCGTATTCACTTCGGTGTCCTCGTACATGGGCGTGAACAGGCCGTTAACCGGGCCGCGCAGGGTAAGCCCTAAGAAAATAGTTATGCCGAGCGGCTGATGAGGACCATCATGGATGAGGAGGTGGATTTATCCGAGTATAATAACTTCGCTGACGCCTGTTCCTAGATTGGACGTTTCCTCCTAAGAATCACAAAAAACTGTCCAAATGTAGGGGTCCACTATTCTATATTCCAAGAGCAGATCGTAAACGATGGCAGAAGATACTCATGATACGGAAAATCAGATTGCTTATCTAATTGACCGTGCTGAGGCCTACGATGAAATAGGAAATCGGGCTCACGCAATAGAAAGCTATTGCCTGGCTTTGGATTTACTAAAGAAAAGTCGTGACATGCTGCGGATCAACCAGGTCCGCCACAAGCTGGCGCTTGCCTATGGAGCCTTAGGACGCTTTGACAAAGCCGTTGCCGAATTACGCCGTATCGTGATTGTTTCTCAGGAAAACCAGATTCCTGAAATTGAGGAATACCGGGCTTTGTTAGCCGATTTCGAATCCGCGTTAAAATTTCAAACCCGAAAGGCCAATGACCGTCACAATTTCCATTATCTTTCTATGGTATATGAACTGAAAGATGATTGGAAACAAATCCGTTCGATTTATGAACAAAGTAAGCGTGCCTGGGAATCGACACCTCCATCTCAACTAACTTTGTATTTCGGAACTGCGTTGGGGCGGTATATGATCCAACGAGACCTTTGGCAGGATTACCTTGGTCTGGTTCAAAAGGCGCTTCAATATGCAATCACTCAAAAGATGCGTCGAGAAGAAGGAAGTTTAACCAGCGTTCTTGGGAATATTCATGCCCACTTAAACGAACTCGAAAAAGCTCAAGAGCTGTTTCAACATGCCTTATTGATACAAGAAGAAACCCGAGATGATATCAGCAGGGCAACCACATTCAACCATGTCGGTCTTTTGTATCAGAAGCAGGCCAGAAATGAAGAGGCTTTAACCGAATTCGAAAAGGCATTAAAAATCCATGAAAAAGTTGGCAATAAAAGTGGAGTCGCTTCCACACTAAATAACCTAGCCACGGTCTATAGCGACCTGGCAAACTGGGACAAGTCGGTCGAGTTCTACCAGCGAGCTGTGGAAATTTATACCGGGTTGCAGGACCAGCCAGGGCTGGCGAATGCACTCAGTAATCTTGGCCGGGCTTATTTGCTTTTGGGGCAGCCTGACCTTGCGTTAGAGTATTTCCAGCGTGCTTTGCCTATTCGTGAAGAAATTGGTGATCGTTCAGGCGTCACCATTACTTTGATCAATCTTGGCAGCTATTACAGCGATCGGGGAAAATGGGAGCAAGCACTTGACTATTTCCAGCGCGCTCTAAGTGAAGCTGAAGAAACGGGCCATGTACAAAACCTTGCCAATATTATCAATAATATGGGCAAGGTATATCTCAAACAGGGACGGCTTGACCAGGCCTTCGGTTACTACGAACGCGCTTTGTCGGTTTATCGAAAAGCAGGAAGCACTCATGGGGTAGCATTGTCGCTAAGTAACATGGCGGGGATCTACGAATCTAGGGGCGAAGGCCCGAAAGCGCTGGCCTGCTATCAGCAATCCCTGACGATAGTAGAGCAATCCGGTGAATTGGCAGGCGTGGCTCAAATTTTGAACAATATTGGCTTTCTCCATATTCGCACCGGGAATATGGAGAAAGGGCTGGAATTTCTCCAAAAGGCCGTTCCGCTGCATGAACAGATTGGAAGCCGGCCGATGTTGGTATCTGCCCTCAATAATCTGGGCTATGCCTATTACAGACTTGGCAAATTGGAAGATGCCTTGACCTATCACCAACGTTGCCTTGCCATACGGGAGGAGATCCAGGACTACCCTGGCATAGGCACAAGCTTGAACAACATTGGGTTGGTCTATGATCGACAAGGAAAACCAGCAGAGGCGCTGAAATACTATGAGCGCGCCCTGCAGATCCGTGAAGAAATAAGCGATATCCCCGGAACAGCAACCACATTGCATAATCTTGCATCCATCTACCATGCAACCCGACAACTCCAGCGCGCGTTGGATCTATACCAGCGCACGCTCGAACTTACTGAGCAAATTGGTGATCGTTTTGACCTGACTTCAACGCTGATCAATATTGGTCAGGTTCATCAAGAGATGGAACATCCCGAAGAAGCTCTCTCTTTCTGGGAACGTGCATTAGCCCTCGCCAGAGAGATTGATGACCGCAATGGGATGGTGGCCACTTTGATAAATATCGGTACCTTGCATGACAGCCAGAACCGGCAAACTGAAGCCCTTGAGTGTTACCGGCAAGCTATCCCTGTTTTGGAGCAAATTGGCGACTCTTATACGCTTGCAACTGTCATGAATAATATTGCGGTGGCATATCATAATTTAAGTAATTGGAACCAGGCGCTGGAATATTACGAAAAATCCCTCGCGATTCGAGATCAAATAGGCGACGTTCATGGCAGCGCAACTATTCTGGCTCGTATCGCCCGCGTTTTGGATCGCCTTGACCGTTTGGAACAAGCCAGGGAACGATACCTGGATGCAGCCAGGTTGTTTGTGGAAACAAAAGATGATTTGGGCGAACGGGATACCCGCTATGAAGCTGCATCCTTATACAAAGAAATGGGCGATTTCCCACAATCCATCGCTGAGCTAAAACGTGTGATAGAGCTGGATCGGCTCCTGAAAGATGAGTGCTTGAATGATGATTTGGAAATACTGAGGGGATTAGAGGCCGAGCTTCGAGAATCAAATGAGGATTCTGCTGCAGGGGGCTAAACAGCATTTTCTATTTCTGCGAAAACCGCCGGGTTTTGAGCGGGTTATTAGAGACCTATTTGAGTTTTTTTCCAGGCAGCATTTGCATGGCCGCATTCACAAACAAGGTCAAAGCCGTTTGCGACAATCTTCCAATGCACCCATGTCGCGCGCCAATGTTGAATAATGATATTGACGATCCAACCCTACTGCCTCTTCGAATAGCAGAACTGCCTGTTCAAAATCCCCCAATTCGCTCCAGATGATGCCAAGGTTATAAAGAGAATCCGTCTGCCCGGCGTGGTCCTGGATTTCCCGCCGGATCAATAGCGCGGATGTATAGTATCCAACGGCCTGTTCAAGCTCACCCATTTCACTGGCCACAGCGCCAAGATTATGCAGATAAGTGGCCCGTCCATCGCGATTCTGGATTCGTTCACTGATAGTTAGTGCTTTCTTGAGATATTCCCTGGCTTGATTGGGGTCGTTTTTATAGATCAGTACGGCCATATTATTATAAGACTGCGCCTGACCTTCCTGATTTCCCAGGCCCTGGTGAATTTCAAGGGCTTTGTCCAGGTAGGTTTTCACCTTATCTGTCTGGTCTGTCTCATAATAAATCGTAGCGACATTGTTAAACAAGGTAGCCAATGGTGCTTGAGCGCCAATTTTTTCCAAAATCAGCTGGGCAGAGGCGTACAAATCCAACGCCTTTTGCCAGTCATTCTCATGCTGGTACACTCCCGCCATATTGATCAGGGTCACTGCCACATCACGCTCACGCTGGTAAGCCCGGTGAGTTTCCAATGCCTGCGAAAAATATTCTAACGCTTTTGGATAAAGCCCCATACCTTCATAAGTTGTGCCCAGGTTATTCAGCGTTGTGGCTACATCCGTATCGAGATGCAGCCTTCGTTGCATGGAAAGCGCTTTTTCCATGAGTTCGATGGCCTCGTCGACTAGTCCTTGCTGTTTTTTGACAAGAGCAAGGTTGTTAAGCGCTGTGGGTACATGGATTTGATCTCCTATGCGTTCGAAAATTTCCAGTGCTTTTATAAAAAATGCCTGCGCATTTTCCAAATCTCCCCGAAACATGGCTGCTTCACCAAGATTATTAAACGCCCCTGCATTTGCATCTTCATCCCCGGTACCCTGAGCCAATTTCAATGAGGCCGTGTACTGCTCTTCAGCACGCGTCCAATCACCCATGTTTGCATATACGGCTGCCATGTTGTTGCGGGTAATTGCCTCCCGCTCAATATTCCCGGTTTCAAGCCACAGGCTGATGGCTTTTTCAAAATATTCAACGGCGCGGATGTATTCTTCTTTGCCATCGTAAACAACGCCGATCATGTTGAGCGTATTGGCCTCGCCTTCCTTTGGGCCAAATTTTTGTCGCACAGGTAAAGCCAGCTGCAAATATTCCAAGGCTTTATCCAAATCACCGAGTTCGCGATAGCACCATCCCAAATCCTGGCCCAGACGCCCGATGAACACCGGTTTATTAAGTTTTTGCGCGGCCTGCAAGGCACGGGTAATCCAGACGATATTTTCCTGTAGGAGGCCGCGATGTTCCAGAAAGCCGTCCATAGCAAACATCAAATTTAGAACAGCCGCTTCCCTTTCCTGGTCGGACAAAGCAGCTATTTCTTCATTGGAAAATATTTGCCATACCCGATTGATTTGTTCGAATTCTGCTTCGATCTTTTCCGGGCTTGATTGCTGTTTTTTTGCAAATTCCAGCCAGTATTTCAGGTACCTGTTGGTTGCAGAGCTCATTTTTCTCCCTGCATGCGCCGCCTTACCCAATCCAGTGCCTGAACATCCTCAGCCAATGTAGGCAGGCCAAGGCTTCTGTCAATTTCAACACAGACTTCAAGTGCTTTTTCCGCATCAAGCCAACGCTCAGATTCGATATGGAGCATAGCAATGTTCGAGAGAATGGATGACAGATTAACCTTCTCCCCGGTTTTCTGTAGCAAACCATACGCCTGTTGATAATAGTACATCGCAAGATCAATATCACCGGTCAAACGGTATACCCTGCCGATATTATTCAACGTGGCAGCTTCCCCGCTCTTATCCCGCACCGCGCGGCGTATCTCCAATACTTTCCCATAGACTTCCAGTGCTTGGTCATATTCTTTTTTCATACGATGAATGACCCCGATATTGTTCAATGTGGAAGCCTCTCCGCTCTGGTTTCCAACGGTTCGTTCAAGCATCAACGCTTTCTCGTAGCATTTCAGCGCTTCGTCAATTAGGTCCCTCGCTCGGTACACCAAACCCAGGTTATTGAGCGCTTCTGCCTCTCCGGCCAGGTTCCCTACCTTTTGATGCAGGCTGATGGATTCATTTAGATAGCGAACACTCGTATCCCATTGTCCCAATTGACGGTATATATTTCCCAGTGAGTCGAGCGTATCTGCCGCAGCTGGCAAGTCACGAACCTCTTGCTGAATCGAGAGCGCTTGCTCCATGAGTTCAATGGCATCGCCAAAATTCCCAAGTCGGGCGTAGACCCTTCCCAGGTTGGCATGCGTGACAGCCTCGCGTGCGCGATCCCCAAGCCGTTCCCGAAAATTGAGCGATTGCTGCAAGTTCGCGATGGCGTTTTGCCAATCTCCCGTTTCCGCAGAGAGTGTCCCGAGATTATGCAGGCTGGTTGAAGCACCCGATTCGTCACGGTTGTTCTGGTGGACCTGCAGTGCTTGGGTAAAACATTCTAAGGCGCGGTCTGGGTTTCCCATGCTTTGAAACGCTGTCCCCAAATTGTTCAAGATGTGTGCCGCTTTTGGGATGATTTCCGGCTGGTTGCAGATCGAATAGGCCTGTTCAAGTTTTTGCAGAGCATCTTGACGGCGACCAGTTTGATAATACAGTACTCCTAAATTGTTGATGACACTGATCTGGCTGTCGATATCCCCCAGCTTTTTTGCAATTTCCAGTGCCTGTTCCAGATACTTCTCTGCCTGCTCAATCAAACCAAGATCTGTATAACCCGCCCCCAGATTATTAAGCAATGAAAACTCATTTACCGGTTCCCCCTGGCGGCGCGCAGCTGCTAAAGCCTGTTCCAGCCAGGGAATGTAGCCTTTGTCCCATATTCCACGAATTTCGAGATAGCCCTGTAATGCTCCAACAAACCCGATCAATTTTTCGTCACGTTCGGCCCGGGTTAGTCCATGATCAACATCGGAAGAAAGAATATTCCAGCCCCGATTGATTTGATCGAACTCGTTCTGGATTGCCTGCCAATTTCCCTTGTTTTTGCTGGCGTAGTCGAGCCAGAAAGCAAGATAACGAAGTGTTGTTTTGCTCATTGTTTTTCCCCACCAGACTCAAAATAGCGAGAAATTGGTTCACCAGCTTTTCGATGAACTTGTTGCCTAAATGTTGCGCAATAAGTAATGACTGTTCCAGACTGCACACAAGCCAATTCCACGCGCGCCTGGTCCAGGTCTGGCTCGACCATGTACCAATCACAGGGGGCGCGATCCGCCAATCTCAAATAACACCGAACATGTCTCTCAGATAGCTTCATCCCGTTTTTCTAAAGATCCATTATCTCCATCAATTCGGCTGCATAATCAGCCAGCAGCGCGTGCATCCAATAGCGCTTACCATGCAGTTCCACTAATCCCCTTTGAATAAAGCGGGAGATAGTCGCCTCAGTCTCTTCAATTGGACATTGCCAGACTGCGGAAACGGCAGTGGTTTCCCATGTCAAAGGCTCTCCGCCAAAAACCGAAAGCATGGCAAAACGTTCCTGGTCCGGTTGACTCAAGCGTTCTACGCTCATCCCCAGTATTGCTTGCAATGACACAGGGTTTTCTTCATCTAACCCCTGTCGTCCCTCTGTTTGTATTAGCTGCAAGCGTGACTCACGCCGGTCCACCAGTTCTCCCACCAGGCGCTGCATGCGCTGCGGCACATCAGCTTCGTTTGCAAGCATGCGTCCAGCTAGGGTAATACCCAGGGGCAAGAACTCAAGCCTCTCACATAAACGCACGGCGATAATCTTATCGACTGCGGAAATTTTTGGAGCGAGCTTATAAAGAAGCCCCAGGGCTGCTTCGGGCCTGAGTACCTCGACACGTAATGTGCGTTCGCTGGTTGCCAGATTATTGGCAATTGGCACTTCGCGGGTAGTGAAAATCGTCCGGCAATAGGGCCCCCCTATCTGGAAGTAACTGCCCTGGATCAGATCCCAGACATCATCAACCACGATCAGCATATGCCGGTCATATAATATCTGGCGCAAGCGACTCTGACAGGCGCTTTCATCATGCTCTGGCAAAAGATCGACACCCAGGGCACGCCCCCAGGCGTCCAGTAGCAATCGCACAGTCGGCTTGGGCCCAAGACTTGTCCAAAGAACCCCATCTCGCAAGGAAGATTTGATTTCAGGCTCATGCGCAAAAGCAATCGCCAACGTGGTTTTCCCAATCCCCCCCATACCCCTTAAGGCGATAGGTGGAATGCTTTCAGCATCCAATTCTTTAAGCGCCAGCATGTCAGAGATTTGTTTTAGATCATCTTCTCGGCCGAATACTCCCTGAGGAGGCAAGGGAGGGATCTGAAAGGCGCCTTGAGTCGGTTTCTTTTTTGTAGATGCTTTTTTGGGTTTTATCTCTTGCGGTTGTCTGGCTTTGCGGAAATCAATTAGAAAACCCATCTTATCCCTGAATTCAGGATCAATCATCGCTAATTCTTCGGTCAGGTCAGCGATGTAAAACTTTACAGCTTTCTCTACTCGCTCACGCGATAAAGATTTGAATTCCCCCAAAAGGATATTGCAAAGCACTTCTTGAAAGTTGGAGTCAGTTGGGTGATCATAAAATTGCCCTACTGCATCTGTCAGCGCAGGGCGGTCATGCTGGGATAGATCAACAAACATAGCTTTGGAAAGATCCTTGTCCGGGAATTCGCTCAAGAACCTTTTCTCGGTTTTTTTCAGGGCCAGCGTAATGGTAATGGCGTGCTCGTAGTCTTTCCGAAGACCCTTTACGAAGTCTTCGCCCAAATTACTTTTGACAAAATTCTCCAGAATGGCGAGGCTTAATTTTCCTAGTTTTTGAGAAGGTTGATCAGGCATGATTAGCATCCTTTTTGAGCTGTGCACAAATGACTGTCTTGAAAATAGCCCATTTTCATGCTTTGCGGTGTCCAGCAGACATGACATCTTCACTGCAAGAAGCCGTTCATTAACAAGCAATAATCGAGCAGAATGCTTGTTTTGGGCTTAGCCATCTGCTGAGGTAGCACCCCACCTAAGCGTGGGGATGCGAAAAAACTTGTAAGGAACGGGATTCACTGGCAAACTCTTGGGACTTCTTTTTCCTCGAGAGAAGCCAATGAACCCACAAGATGTATTTTGCCCGAATATGGATTGTCCCGCAAGAGGACAAATTGGAAAAGGGAACATTCATATTCATCGTTAGAAGGACGTATGATAATCGGCTCCACCTTCCCCGGCGGACAAGGCTCAACGCGCTCCGCGCCCTGGCGATTGGGTGCCTTGCGCATCAGGGATACACTCACACCCGGAGACCACAGCATGCAGAAATCGCGAAATTGATGATATCTTCAAACGTAACATGAATGTTGCTGGGTCATTGTGACTCCACCGAGAGCTTCCGGAATAATTTCAAAGCAGGCACCACAATCTTTTTATAAATCTCTTCGCTCGAGTTCAGGTCATATAAATGGCAAGTGAAGAGTTCTCCTTTGAATGATAAATACCCATCCTCAAAGGCGATTGACTTGGGGTTACTAAAGACCCGGTTTTCATGGTATTCAATATGCCCCATAAAATGCTCCATCTTCTCGGGAAAGGTTTTGCCCTTTTTCTTGAAGTCAAATAACACGCCAGCATACACGAGCGGTTGCGATATGTTCTTTCCGTCGAGGACGATCCTTAGATAGATCACTTTCGTTTTTGGGCCAATCGACGTGATCGTCTGGCCGCCCTTTACCTGCGTGGACTCCTTGGGAACAAAAAAGACAGCCATCTTTCGCAACGGCCATAACTCAACATTCACGGTTTCGAGACCTGCTGACCGGTTGGTGGTTATCCCATAACCGCCCGGGCGGCCGATGGTAAACTCTTCATCCTCCTTTTCGAGCAGTCCTTCGACTTCCTTAATAAAGTATGAAACTTCCAGGTATAGTTTTTGTAGGAAATCAAACACCAACTTGGTTTGCTTAACAATTTCTTGTTTATCCATGGGTATTCCTCCGGAAGAATATGGTTTCAGTGGGTGATATGGTCAGGTACACCTTATCCAGTGCTCCAACAAATCCTCGCCGGGATTGCATGAAGATTTTGGTTGGGATTACCAATGCAAAAACGGACAACGTGTCTATAAAACCGATGAAGTCGTCGCGGTACCGAGCCGACTGCGCTTCTAAGAATATCCACTTCCTGTTTGATTCGAGCAAATTCGGGAAAAGAGGAAGGAGTTTGATCCCCTCATAGCTTCTAAGATTTTTCCTGACCAGCAAGTCGTAGAGGTCGGTTGCAAACAACCGTGTCTCCATCGGTAAGTTCTCGTTCCCAAGGCACTGATAAACCATTGCGGTAATTGTTTGCCAGTTCATCCAGATAACATCTGCCCGATACTCTTCCGGGATCTCCCTCAGGATTTCCGGTTTTTCTAAATAATGGGCGGTCAATGCTACAATCTTGAAAATCTTCCCTTGCGCATCCGCCTCGTTCTTTCCGCCCTTGATCTCCCGGATGATTTGGTGTTCTCTTTGTTTCGTTTCCTGACCGAACCCCGAATGGTATTTTGCCTCGATGAGCAAATAATAAGGGCCAACGATCAGCACCAGGTCGGGTTCGGTGTGGTCGTCAAGGCTCGGCCAGAAAATGAATTCCGCATTCTGGGCATCCTCGGCAGAAACAGGCAAGTCCAACAAAAGGAGGAAGGGAAACAGGAACCCCCGCCGGTCCGCGTACTTGAAAAACGAGAACACATTGGATGTCAGGATATCCTCTTGATTTTCTTGTTCTCGCAATAATTTTCCATGAAGTTCGGCCAAATACATAAGGTTATTTCATCCCTTTTGCTTGTTGAGGATTGAGAAGTTTATATTCAGGCAATCATCCCAAAATGCCTGAGCGCGGACCGGACCGGCTCCACCTTCTCAGGCGGACACGGCTCGACCAGCTCCGCGCCTTGGCGATTGGGTGCCTTGCGCATCGGCAGGCCGGACATGTGCTTCACGTGGGCAATCCAGCAGGTTTTAAGGAGGAACCCATACTGTTGTTTAACCCAATCTTGGATTTGTTTGTAGGTTGCCATACAATCGCTCATCTTTCTATGCCAACATCATTTTCCCTTGTAACCTGTAGTAATCATGCTGAGCAGAACATCATTTAGCAATCTGCCCCTGAGGTTTACGACAATGGAGTTTCTTTCCTGGTTTATTTTTCCCAGTGAGGCCTGGTCAATAAAACCTTCACTTTGGGGGGCGTAGACAATGAGAGCCGTAGAGTCTTTTTTCATTCTCAGAATATCATCGATTTCGGCCTCGAAACATTTCCAATGCACTAAAAACAACGTTATTTCTTCTGCTTTTTTGATGGCACCCTTGTTAATCTTTATAACGTTTGCCTTATGAAATACTCCCGAGTCCACAAGCATACTCTTCAAGCCGTCAAACTCTTTCTCTGCAAACACGGCTATCTTTCTTCTTGATAAACCCATCCCGAGCCTAAGCCATACAGGGAAAATACCCTTGATAAACAAGTACACTGCAAACGCAATGGCAATCAAAGTCACTAATGTTGATATGCCTCCTAGAACAATAAAAAATGGATGATCAAAAAAATCAACTATCGGCTGCATAGATTTGACTCCTTTTTCGAATTCATCACCAAATTACTTGATTCCAATTTGCCGCTCTAAGAGAATTTGACGCGGCATTTGATATTGCCGCTTTTTCTGATGGACTTAAGTCATCTGATATGACATTCGCTGTATTTCCTGGGTCAACAACTCTTGCAGTGACGATATTTCCAGACAAGTGTCCCAAAGTTTTCCAAACGTTATTCGCCAATTCTGTGGTTGGATTGTATTTCAGCGCATCAATAACCAGGAGTTCCAAGCAAAACGATGGAAACTCTAGTTTGTGCAAGTTCCGCCAGATTTTCAAAGCGCGGATTTCATTTGTGCGTCCAGATTCTCTAACAGTTTTGATTTGCAAATCCACATTGGTCTGTGTCCAGCTTGCCGACTTTGACTTATAAAGGCTGTGCCAGTTTTGATATCCTTCCTGAATTCTACCGGGTACAAGATCGATTTTTGCGCCAAGGTATTGAATACCAAGCGATACATTTTGCCTGCGCGGAAACCACCCTTGTTCAAGTGCAAACTGATATAGGCTTTCATGCATACCACCTAGGTTTGGATATGTGGCCTTGAGCGAGATAAATATATCAATATCCGTGCTGCCTTTTACTGCTGTCCCCTTGGCATAGGAGCCAGATATAAAAGTTCTAGATAGGTAGATTCCTGCCCAATTGCGTAAATATGGTTCGAGCGTCCCGTAGTAAACCTCCGCCTGAGATGTTACAGCATACTTATTGATAATCTGGGCAACATATTCATTCGGTGTCATTTTTCAATCCTTATCGGGTCATAGATTTTAACATTTTTTGTCAATCAAGAGAACTAATGGTCAGGTCATATGAGTGTGTTCCAGATGGAGGCGGGCAAATTTCATCAGGGGGTTTGGAATCATCTGCAAATACAACCGTGATACTGCTACTTGCCAACCGGATATAACCTTCTGTTTTTGCGATTTTGTCCATATAGGCCATCAAGTACATCCACAAACCATTGGTTTTCTCAATCAGGGTTCTTTGAAAATTTGAGAGCAATTCGGGAAGTAAAACAAAGTCATTGTTATCCGAACGATTAGCAACAGATGACCAGAGCTCATATTTGTAAAGTTCAGATTCTTTGGGGACGAAAATGTGCTCTCGTGTTTTCAACAACATCCCTAATTTGGGATTATGTGCAAGGATGTTGCGATAGTGGCGGATTTGATTTGCAGTTTTTTGCCAACTGTCGAAATCCTTTTCAGCTTGTTCTGAAATATGCTGCATGAATGGTGCCGTTATATCTTCAGGATTGTGTAACCGTAAATTTACTGATTGCCCTCTATGTAAAAAGAGCTTAAACCCCCTTGAATATGTTTCCGATGATAAATATTCCTGCGCCATCGTAGAAATATTTGCTTCTGTGAGCTTGCTCGCTAATTCGCCCCCCTGCAACAAGGCATTCAATTTCGCTAATACAAAAATTAAGCGCTCTACCATTTCAGTTGCCGAACTGAGATGAAAAAGAACGTCCTCAGAAAATTCTTGACTTAACTGCGTTTGCAAATCGGCAGCGACGCCCAAGTGATAAAAAACAGTATAATGCGTCATCGCGACACTTTCCAACAATGGATGAGTGCCTCCTTTTAGCCCGATTCCTTTTCCTTCGGTTCTGCTGGTTAACGGAACGATATACCGACTCCAAAATATCTCGTAATTCGGGAAATCTTTTTTCAATAATTCCCAATATCTAATTTCGTACAAATCACCATCTTTTTCAAGTGAATAAGCCATTTTGGAACCTCTATTTGATCCGTTTAAACTCCACCTGGACTCCTCGATGCACCTCCTCCACATGCCTCTCCTTCTCAAACCCCATCACCAACTTCCCGCACTGGACACACTTATACAGCCCAAAATCGGACAGCATCGGCTGAGATACACTGGCCGGTGCGAACTCGGGTTCCTTTCCTAGACTCATCAAAGCCGTGTCGGATTTTTTGAAAAACCTCAACTCGCTAAGTAATTCAATTGTTCGATTTATATTCTCATCTGTGTACCAGGGATCGCCCACCTTCTCTGGCCAGTCAGACCGGAAATACGCACGAATGCTTTCAGGCGTGATTGCTTGACCTCTCTCAAATACCGCACGACCCGCGAAATCTACTGTTGCAAGGCCGCCAAGATCATCATCGGTTAGTCCTGCTAATTGCTCAAGTAGTCGTTGCGCCTGTTCGATATTAGTGAGAACCCTTTTGGCAGCACCAATAGCCTCGTTGATGTTGCGCCCGTGTACAATATTTCTTCCTCGCACATCCCAATATGATTTTCTCTTGGCATATGCTCCGGCATGATATGTTACTTGAGGAGAATATGGCCCTCTGGCAAACTCACGGAAGTTGATGTCCGTATCGGCCAAATCAGCCCGCTGTAAGAAATAGCTGTACTTTTGAGCCTTGAACGACGGTATTGATTGACCGTTTCCAAAGTTTTCCAACAGCCATGCAACTGCCACTGCCTGTCGATAGTTTGGCGTTAATTGCTTTTTCGCTACTCCACTAATATCAGGGTTTACAGGAATCCAAGTGATGTCAGGAAGCGGTTTCCGGACGTCAATTTCTATTGGCAATTCGGTTACTGTCTGAAGTGGTTGTACTATCTCCTCAATCCTTTCGATTCCACTTTCCATCCTATCCCACGCCTCCAAAACGAGACGTCGCGTCCTGTATTCGCCATAGTGCCGAATCTCTTTGTCTTTCAGCACGCGGAACGTTTCGCCGGGGAAATCCTCGCCATGGACTTCCTTCGGGTCAAGGATGTAGCGCAGTTCATCGCGGGTGAGACCGTAGAGACGGGCGTAATAGGCATCCAACTCGGCACGGAGTTGGGCGCGGCGGACTTCGTCCCAGCGGAAGGGTTCGCCGTGGTAGCCCATGTCTTCCGCAAACGGACGCAAATCGTAGGCGGTGTAGACCAACTCGAGCACGCGCGGGGCGATGAAGTCAATATCGGCGGGGGTGTACGCGCTCGGTGGCATGACAGGGAGTTGCTTGAAATAGTGATTACGCAAATCGGTTCCGCCTATTTTTTGACGAGCAAAGTAATCAAGAGGCAAGGAATTTAAATTTGCCAATAAACAAGACATCAAACTTGGGTTAGATTGTATAGGTAGTAAAACCATTGCAGGGTCAGCAGCACCATACAATGGTGCCACTGAAACTATAACAGTACGCTCAACTACCACGCTTGTAATACGGCGATAAAGAAATAGCCAGTTGTATTTCCATTCTTTTGGTATTCTATTTTTAATTTCAGCCTCTTCAACCCAATATCTTGTCAACACGGAAAAATCAGGGTTTTGCTTCTGTTCAGGTACAGGCTGAGGCAATATGCCAGCATTCAGATTTGCTTGGGTGGCATTTTCATATGTTGAATATCGACTGTCATAGTGATAAATCAATTTGGCTTCATAAAGAGGTTTGTATCCAATTTGTGCTTGAGTAACAAAGATATTACTATCATTGGACATATGAAACATAGCCAAGAAACGTATTCGCCAAGAGTTTTCTTCTGTTTGTTCGTTTTCAAAAACTGGAACTCGTTCGTAAATTCTGCGATTTAATAATGCATCTGCTCTTGTTCGAAAAATGGGCATTGTTTTTGTGTTTGGATTTATTCGAGCAATGCTGGTACGAGAAAGTTGAAAACGACGCTCAGGTTGCCTCATATCTTCAAAGTAACGAGCAAAGAATATAAAATCTGGGTTTTCAACTTTCACTAATGAACCTGTCATTGTCAGTGCACAAAACTTAAAAGCGTGATGTACTGCATGGAAAATAAAGGCTTCATTCTCGAAACCAAATAAACTCGCTAACGACCGATTCTCAATTAAATCTCCGAAAAACTGTTTTGTTGAATCGTCAGTTGCAATACCTGTTGGGACAATAACACCTGCCCGACCACTTTTTGATAAAAGAGAACGAAAATGCTCAGCAAAAAGAGCATAAGTATTTACATCGCCAATTGCAGTTAATGGATAACGCCCACTTACACGTACGAACTTAGAAGTTGCATCTGCCGCATGTTTTGCATCTTTGAAGGCAGTAGACAGCATAGGGTTAGATTGAACCAGTGCATCAATTAAATTTTGGCGAGCGGCTTTATTTGGCGCAGCAACAATCTCAGAATCGCGGGCAGCAAAAAATTCTTCCTCCTGTAATTTTATTTTTTCCCACGGCGGGTTGCCCAACACACAGTCAAAGCCAGGTGCTGAGCCTGTCGCATCGTCCCCGTAGGGGGAAGCATCGCCAGAGAATACATTCGGGAATGCCAGTTTCCAGTGGAAGAAGTTCAGGCGTTCTGCCAGTTCGCGCACTTTTTCCACCAGACGCGCGTCCAACTCGCCGCCGCTGCGCAGTTGGATGAGTTCCTGCTGGGTCGGCGCGAGCATGGACTCTGCATCAGCCTTGGGAATATTCCAGAAAAACGCGGCCGTCCACAGGTCAAGTTCGAGGCGGTTTTTCAGGTATTCGCGCGTGGCGTGGTAGTCGTCAAATGCTTTCGCTTTGGCCTGCACCTGCGCTGAGTCATCTTCGGGCATGGCATCCACCTGTGCGGCGCGCTCCGCCAGCCAGCGCGCCAGGTCATCCATGTTCGTCAGCAGGTGGGTCACTTCGAAGCGCATGCCCAGTTGACCCGTCCGTTCGCGCTTGTTGCGCTTCTTGAGGGCAGAAGCGGTGGCTTTATCGTCGCCAAAGGCGGGGTTGAAGGCTTCGTCGGGGATTTCGGAAATATCCAGCCCTGGCCCTTCGGCTCCGCTCAGGACAGGCGCAACCCCCACCAGGCTGTCGCCGCACTGGATGTGCGCATCCAAAAACGAGAGCGGCTTGCCCGGCTCCAGCGCTTCCATCCACAGGCTCACCTTGCACAGTTCCACCGACATCGGGTTGATATCCACACCATAGATACAGTTCGCAATCACCTCGCGCAATGCGGCGCGCATCGCTTCGGGGGCCGGCTCGCCTTCACCCGTGCGCAGTTGCGCCAGGCGACGCGCCAACCTGCGCGCCGCGGCAAGCAGAAAATGCCCCGAACCGCACGCCGGGTCGCAAATTTTTAAATCGAGCAGGGCGGCGATTTGCTTTTCAACCGCACTGCCCGCGCGCGCCAACGCCTGCTCGATCACAGGGTTGAGCGCCGAATCCAGCAGGACGGTGATCAACTCTTCGGGTGTAAAGAAACTGCCTGTGGTCTTGCGCTCACTGCCCGAAACCGAAGTCAGTTCGAACGTCCCCGCGCTGGCGTTGATGATCGGGTGCAGTTCCAGTAGGGATTCGTACACGCTCCCCAACTCCCGCGCGCCGAGATTCTTATAATCCACCACGCGGCGCGTGCGCCCCTCCTCCATAAAAATCAAATGGCGGATGGCGGATAAAAGGGACTCATTATCCAGTTCAGCGGATTCCAGATCCCGGAGCGCCTGCCGCGAAAACAGGAACCCGCCGAGCACGGGCAACCCGAGGCCTGTTTTGCCAACCCCGGAGTCTTTCCTACCCCCCAGGATATCCGTCACCAGCCGCAGCGCCGCATACAAATCCGCATGGCGCCCGCCGCGTGAGCGTTCCGCCAGCCGCCGCAGCCTCGCCAGCGAATAATGACGCAGGTAACGCTGGCGCGCCTGCGGGCTGGACGCCGGGTCGAACAGCAGGTCGCGGTCTTCTGCCACGAACAGAAAGATCAGCCGGTAGACCAGTCGCAGCAACTGGCGGTAATACGCATGGGTGCCAAGCGCCCCCGAGCGCAGGTCGGAGCGCAACTTCTGGTTCGCCGGGACTCGCAAAAATCCGCTGCCGAGGGCGGAAATCGCCCCTTCCACCCCTTGCCGGAGCGAATCGAGGGCGCGTGTGCCCTGCTCCTGCGCGGCTTTCGACCAGGCTTCCAGCCAGCAGTTCTCTACTCTCTGCTCTCTACTCTCTACTCTCGATTGATGGCAGACCAGCCACAGCACGGCGAAGTCCGAATAGACCTCGCCCTCGAACATGGACTCCAGGTCAAACTCTAAAAAAGCCTGGCGTGTCAGTCTGGCGTTATCGCGCAGCACACGCAGGCGCAGTCCGTTCGACGCCAGCCCCCACAGCAACTCCGGCGACCGGTTAAGCAGTTCCTGCAGCAGGCTGTGCGGGCTGGAACGCGACGCCCCGGCCGCGCCGGCCGTACGCCGGTCCAACTCGATCCCGCAGCCAACCAGATGGATCGGCGTCTCCCCCCAGCGGTGCGAGATGGGGTAACTCTTTCCATCCAGTTCGACCGCCTTCGCCGTTTGCAAACGCCCGTAACTCAGCTCCTGGAAGAGGGGAAGCAACCAGCGCTCGCGTGTCAACGTTGTCCCGGCATCGCCTTCGACCAGGCGTTCGCGAGAAGTGCGGAAGGTTGCCCACGAACCCTGCAAGCGATTCCACGAACGATTGATCGCCTCGTTGAGTTTCTCCCCGGCCGGCAGGTGATAGTCGGCGGGGGAAAGCCCCTCCAGCCCCGGGTCAACCGCGAGGACGCGCTGCAACAGGTCCGCCGGGAGCAGCGCTCCCTCGGTGTGGATGGTGGTGAAGGGGTTATAGGTGCGAGTTTGCATGCTCGAAAACTCAATTTGACAATTCGACAAATTGTGCTATACTAAAAGCGCCAGGACGAAATTCGGCCCCATGCCGTGTGGCGCTTCCTAGAAGCATCCTATATCCTGTGTCCGACTAGCCACTCTTTCGAGTGGCTTTGTTGCTTAATCGGCCTCGTCAGACCAATTATCCAAACAGCGTTTATCGAACGCCCAAACGGGGGGCATATCATCTCGTAGCATTGTTTGCGAGAAGATAGACTTCCTGACAAAGTCCATATAACGCCCCTCGCCCTGCTCGTCGCTCCTTTCATAAAAACGTTGTACTGCCCATAGAAAATAATCGGTCGCCTGCAAGCCGCCATGTTCCCA
Organism: uncultured Chloroflexus sp.; assembly: GCA_964618215.1. Lineage (GTDB taxonomy): Bacteria > Chloroflexota > Anaerolineae > Anaerolineales > Villigracilaceae > CG2-30-58-95. The sequence continues at coordinate 9,947 of CAZTZE010000004.1, read as the reverse complement.
GGCGTTGCAGGTAAAAATGCCAATTTTAGCAGAACTGCGCACTTCTTTACTCAGTAAACGATGAACCGCCAACGAGACTGCTTTCGAGCGGTCACTTCTGCCGCGCTTTGAAACATAAACGCGGCAATCCATATCCGCTTCGATCAAACCATTGAAAAGATAACCCGCCATGTAATCATACAACTGGTTCGGGGTATAACGAATCCCCTGCGGGTTCAGAACATCGCGAACGTACTCCGCCAATTTGCGTTTATCAATCGCAGCGCAAGCAAACGACAGATCAAACGAATTCAACAGCCGATATACATCCCGGCGCACTTCGGCCAGATCATCTTTGGCATGAAAGGAACGCGCCGTTTTTCTGGCGTTCTCTTGCATGGAAGGAACGCCCTTGAAATACGGGTCTGCCAACAATTGGGCGCGTAAGGCCTCCAAATCGCGCTTCAATTGGTCAGGATGTGGCACAAACGTTGTACCCAAAATAAAATAGTTGGAACAACCTTCCTGCCCAACAATCACGCGTCCCTTTTTATCAAAGAGGGTGTCATCCCCGGCTTCGTCCACAAAAAAATCCAGATACCGTTTTCCTGGCGTTCTATGCTGTGTAGGGTCATTTGACTTTTGCATCAAAGTTTATCCTATCTTCGGCAAATACACATAGATTCCCAACACATCCGGCGGCAACTGCGGCTCCACGCGGTACTGAACATTTCGAACCTTCGAAGCACGTCGCACGCGCTGATGGGCTTCCAACAATTCTTCGCCGCGCAGACGAGCAACTTCGTCCAAGTGTGGGCGGAGAGATTCAAAACCCTCTTCGACTTTACGAACGAAGTCGCTAGCCTGATCGGAATTGATATTCATATCCGGAATGAGGCGCAATAACCGCTCGGCAGCCTCCCCCTCCAGCCATTCGGCGTTCTGCGGTGACCCGGCAAAGGCCAGCACCTGGCAATCTTCGGCCAGCAGGGGCTTTTCCTCCCCGCCACGCGTGGTGATGATGTGGTAGCGGAAGCGGATCAGCAACAGCGTCATCCGGCGTTCCACCTGGGCGGTGCGGATAGCACCACAACGGCGCGCTGGCGCTTTGATGTGCGGGTCTACCGAAAGCGGGTCGAGGGCCGTTTCCAAAATATAGTTGGACAGGCTTTCAACCAGAGGATGGGTACGGACCAACTGCATCTGACCTTCCTTGAAGGGCGGCTCGAAACGCGCCTCGAAAGTTTCTCCTGATAGGACGCTACCCAAAATATCCCGCAGGGCACGCGGCGTCTCCCGCAGGTCAACCTTGAGGGTGTCCTTTCCAGTGACCGTCGCTCCCAGGCCGCGCAAAGCCTCCTGGGTGAAGGCGGCCACCTCCACACCCGAGCCGACTGCGGCCTGGGCAGCGTTCAGTTCCTGCGCTACTTCCTCGACTTTGATCGTCTCCTGGGCAAACAGCGTGCGCGAACGTTTCTCGCGTTCCGAAACCGCATCCCACTTGCCGTACAGGTCTTCTTTTTGCGGTCTCATGTACTCTTCGAAGCCTGGTAAATAATTGTCCATGGCGCTCGGCTTGGAACGCAGTAACAGGCCTTCGAAGATGGCTTCGATCACCTGTTCGGTATCCACCGGCACTGGAACCGAGATGCCCAGCGAACTCCGGATGGTTTTATGTTTGCGGAGCAGAACATCCAGCACGACGCCATCAATCTGGTTGTCTACTCCGTAGTAGGTCAATACCCGCACAATCTTCTTTTGCTGCCCATAGCGATCCACCCGTCCCTCGCGCTGCTCGTGGCGGGTCGGATTCCAGGAGAGATCATAATGCAAAACTGCATCAAAATGCTCCTGCAGGTTGATCCCTTCGCTCAAGCAATCCGTGCAGACCAGGACATGTTTTGGAGATTGAGAGAGCTGGAGGACGCGGCTTTCGCGTTCATCCGGCGGCAAAAGCCCCGTCACGGATGCGACTTCCACATCTTTGGGCAGGCGCTTGCGCAATTCTTCGGCCACATACTCTGCGGTTGGGATGAAACGACAGAAGACAATCGGGCGGAAGCTATCATCGAGCAGGCCTGCCACCATCTCGGTTGCCTTCTTGAGTTTTACATCTTTCTCCCCAACCAACAAATCAGCTTCCCTGGCCATATCCAGCAATCGTCTTCGATTACGCTGCGCTTCGTCTTCTTCTCCGCCCAGGTCGCTGCCGGGGGCAACATCCATGCCCTCATCGGTTTCATCGCCAACCAGGTCGAGAATGGTACGCCGGCCGATTTCGTCGGCTTCTTCGGGCGTTTCGGCTTCGATGGTCGCGGCTCGATTCCGGAGAGTTGCCGCAGCCGCTGCCGGACTGGAAGCAAGAGAACGCAACAAGGCCAATGCCGACCACCAGCGGACTCTTTGCCTGAATTTCCCTTCGCCTTTATCCTGAACAGTCTCGCGGGCATATTCCAACACACGCTCAAAAAACTTCTTATATTCCGGCGAGAGTTTGTAGGTGCTTTCGCCTTCCTCGCGTTCCGGGAAGGGAGTATCAGCATCCATGTAGTGACGGATATCAGCGCGCCGGCGCTGGATGAAATGGGTCGCAAGGCGCTTGCGATGATGCACGTTTTCTTCGCCGGTCAGATCTTCAGGCAAATTTGTAAAATCATCATCCAGGAAAGCAAGCAAGGAACGAAAGGCGCCTTCGTTCCCGCTATGGGGAGTGGCCGTTACCAGAATGAGATGCCGCTCAGGATCAGCGGCTAACCCTTTGATGAGTTGATAGCGTTGATGACGGCCGCGATGTTCCTGCCCAAAAGCGCAGGTATGAGCTTCGTCCACGATCACCAGCCGGGGGCAGGTTCGGAAGAACTCGTCGCGCCGGCGGTCTGATTTAATGAAATCCATAGAGACGATCACACAGGGGTGAATATCGAATAACGATTGCCCCAGGCCGGCTCCGCGTTCCAAGCGCGAGGCGGTGCTGGGTAAGACAAGTTCAGCTTCGATGTGGAATTTGTCACGTAATTCAGACTGCCATTGTTCCGCGAGCTGTGGAGGGCATAGGACAGCCAGCCGGTCTGCTTCCCCGCGATCGATCAGTTCGCGCACCACCAGCCCGGCTTCGATCGTTTTGCCGATGCCCACATCATCTGAAATGAGCATCCTGACCGGATCCAACTTGAGAGCCATCATCAAAGGTAGAAGCTGATAAGGACGCGGACCGAAAGCCAGCCGGGCGAACGAGCGGAACGGGCCGGCGCTGGATCGAAATCCCAGGCGGACGGCATCGCGCAGCAAGCGGGCAGAGCGGTAATCGCCCACCTGGGTCGGGTCTGGGAGGGCAAAAGTGGCCGGTTCCACCTTCTCCAGGGGCAGGTAGATGCCGGCTATTTCGTCATCCGTCCCACCCAACGGGCGGAGCATAAGCAGCTCATCGTCCGAATCGGGGAGCACCACCCATTCCCGGCCGCGGGCCTTCACCAGTGAGCCAACCGTGAATGTCATTGATTGCTCCCAAAAACATGTGGGTATGTGGAAACAACCTTGTCCCAATCATTCAGCAGGCCGAAACGGATGACTGTATAGCCCAGATCCTCCATGCACTCGGTTTGTGCGGTATCGCGATTTTGCCGCTCTTCGAACAGATGATGATATCCGTCCACGTAGATGGCAACACAATCCTTCTCGTACAAGAAATCTGGACGGGTACGACACGATTCGACGAGTTTTTGAGCGTGGGATGGCAGGTTGTAATGATGCTGCTCCAGGTAATCCAGCCAGTCTCTTTCCATATCCGATTGGCAAAGATTGCGCAGTCGCTGCAGATGCTCGGAACGCGATATTACTTGTGGGGATACCTGCGCGGTGGAGGCCGTCATTTGCATCAGGATTTCTTTGATGGATTGACGGTCTAAAAGGCGATGATCCATCTGGTTGTAATAACTCATCAGGCAGCCATAGCACGCCGCTTCGCAGTCTTCTTTGGCATCCGGGGCATGGCGTAGGTCTTCGCCTGTCAGCGGGTCGAAGTGGCACAGATGCAATGCTTCTGCAGCCACTTCCGCAAAAGCCTGGGGATCATCCAGTAACCGGCGCAAGACGCCCGCGCCGCCTTCGGCCGACTCGTAGAACAAGATGAGACGGCGCTCGTCCGCAGCGGGGAGCGGTTCGGCAGCCAGTTCATTGTCTTCCAGTTGATAGCGAACCTGGATGGCGGCTTTCAGGGCTGCCTCAAGCGATGCCATCTGGTGGTCATCTAAAGCCTGCTCCGGTTCAAAGATCAAGCAGTTCTTCGTGTCTTCGACAAAAGGGATGACGCGCATATTGCGGGCGGACATCGGGTCATCCGGTTCGTCTTGCTCTTCTGACTGCTTGGCCCAGTAACCACGTTCGATATCCAGCACGAACCCCAATTGGGCAGGATTGATTCTCCGCCGCCAGCCCAGGTTGATGCGCCAGAGAGTGGCTGCGCTGGCATAAGTCAAATATGCAGCAGAAGTATCCCCAACCATCAGTCGGGCGGAACGGGCGGATAGTTCACCACTCTGAGTCTCGTGATAACGAACAGCGGTGCGTAGCTCGTAACCTTGCCGCATGCGCTCTTCTTCGTCCGAATTGATGCGGTCACGCCGGCGGGTGGAAACGTTTTGCAGGCGGAATAAACCGGTCAGCGGCGGATCAAGCAGGGCATTGCAACTTTCACAGCGATCCTGTCCATCGCCTGTGGTAATCGGATGGAAGTAACCACATACCGGACATTGCTTTGCGCGGCTCGTAGCCAGGTCTTCACCACTCTCCGAGATTGGCAGGTTGACCTTGTTGATGATATACCGTGAGCCTTCATGGTAGATAATGGAGCGCGGGCCGAATTCAGAAATTGCCAGGAAACGGGGACGGGACAGGAACTCGTCTTTGTCACCTCTAATCCGTCTGCCAGGGATATATGCCGAAAGCGGCAGGCGTGGGAAGCTGTAACCAGGCAGGAAGCCCTCGCTGGCAAAGTAGCGATACGAATAGAAATCGGATTGGACCAGGTTTTCGGAATCAGTCAGGAGTTCGATCTGGCTTTCCGCTTCCTGACGCAATCGTTTGGCCTGATGGCGATCCTCCGGGGAACGAGAGGCATCATCAATAATCTTCTGTTGAGCCTTCTGTTGCCCCTTGGCAGCCCGGTACAGCGTACGCCAGCGCCGGCAGGCTAGATCGAACTGGAGAGGCATTTGATTGAGTACCCCCTCCAGCCAGGTCAAATTGTACCAATCGGTCTTTGCAAGTTCGTCTTCGATGGTGCTCAAGATAATCTTAGACCGCTGATGCGCGTTTCTGCGAGCGCCATCGGAGTCCAATGCTGCCTGGACGAAATCGAGAACTTTCAGACTCAGCTCATTGCCCGACAAGTCAAGCAAATCCTTGAGCGATCTTCCTAAACTTAAACCTGTCTCTGCCAGCCAGACTGCTTGGATATGAGCGCGCACCAAATCTTCATTTCCCAAATCCAGGCGCGGCGGAGTTACTGCCCCAGAAACCATCAGTCCCGGGCGCTTGAAATAATATTGGTCGTGCGGGCTGCCCATCGTACAGTAAGTGAAGACCAAAGCGGGTTGTCCACTTCGCCCGGCGCGACCGCTGCGTTGGGCGTAATTGGCTGGCGTGGGCGGCACATTGCGCATGTTGACAGCATTCAGCTCCGAGATGTCAACGCCCAATTCCATGGTCGGGGAACAGTACAATATCGGCAATTCGCCGCCTCGGAATAGCTTTTCTCTTTCCTCTCGCACATCGCTGGGCACTTGAGCAGTGTGCTCGTGGGCTTCCAGACCGTGCATGTCGGTTGCCACGGTTCGATAGAAGTCTACGAAGAACGGGTTGGTGCGGCCCCCTTCGGCAGGCAAGCGCGGCACACGGATTGGGTCATGGAATGCTTTCTTCCCATCTCCCACTTTCCATACCATCGCAGAAGCGGGTATCTGGTAACCATGCACTTCATCCGGGTTCTTCGCCTCGTGGACGATCTCGACCAATCCACCTATCCGGAGTGCATCTAATATTTGTTGGATGACATCTGCTGTCTCCTGGGTGCTGATATGTGTTATACGGCGCAGGTATTGGCCGTATCCGCCACGGGCGGAGAGAAACACATTGCCGCCATATTCTTCCTCTCTCTGCCTGGAGCGCGGGAACAAAATCGAGGCATGTTCTAATCGCTCGTTCTCGTCCATTGCCCAGGGTGCTCGAAGACGCTGACTGCTCAACTGGCGCAAACTTTCCTGATGCGTAGGATTCAGGTAGTCCACCTTGATCGCCAGCTCACGCCGCATGTAGTCCAATAATACGCGGCATATTTGTTGGCGAATTTTGGGTGTAGCAGAAACGAGAGCGGGATGCGCATTTTGCCACAGGTCTTCTGCTGCACAGACTTCGCCTAATGATGTATATTGGATTTCAAGCAGGCCGCATTGTTCCAGGTTTGGAGATGTGATCCGCCAACCGCGTTTGAGATCACGGTAAATACGGTAACCAAGTACCTCACGCAATGCACGTTCTGTTTCAGCCTTCTGGGCAAACCTGACTTCAGGGACAATCGCATAAAGAGCAAAATCCAATCCCAATGCCTGGAATGCGCACTGAGGCAAAACCTCGTGAGCAATGCCTGCCTGTCCAGCCTCATGCACCGCCCGGTATAGCGCCGAGCGCAACAAGGTAATCTCGACAAAATCATTGAAGTGCCCGGCCTGCAAGGATGCATCCTGTCGGTTATCTGTAAAACCGAGCATCTTGCGGGCTTTGGGCAGCAAATCGAGATCCCTGCGCAGGTTACGGATGAGCGACAGGCTCAGGATGGTCGTATCCGTGCTGCGTCCGCCGGAACTGAGCTCGGTCAGCTTCGAGAAATCGGATGACTGTCGTGAGCCATAAGTCACACCGCAATGGAGACAAAATCGGAATGGGGCAGATACAAACTGGGCTGCCAGGCCATGGTCGGTCACCTCCCCCAACGGATTTACCTGGAAGGTTTCAGGAAGGTATTTGCGCTGACTCGAACGCACTCGCAATTCGCCATTGTGTTCTTCAATCCAGTCCTCTGGCAGTTTCTCCAACATCCCGTTGTAATCGGTCGGCCAGGGGGCAGAACTGTTGAAGTACAAATATCCGGCATCACCGTCTTCCTCGCCGCCGCGCTCTCCAATCTCACGCGACAAGAATGTGGTTAATCCTGATTCTCGGTCTCTAACCTGGCGGACGACGTAATACTCCTGTCCGCATTCACGGCAAAAGGCCAGCGGCAACAAGACGCGTTGGCGGTCGCCAGGGACAAACTGTTGACCGTTGACGGTGATATAACGGTCCGTCTCCTCTTCGAGCGAAGCGTATACCGTGTCACCGCGACTGATGAATTGGTGCAGCCGGAAAGCGAATGCCGGCATGCCTGTGTCTGGGTTGGGGATGTTAAATCCGGCTATCAATGCGGCTTTCAAAGCTTGCGCACAATTTTCTTCGGATAAGCCGGTCAATTTGCTCAGTAGATTGGCTGCACCGTCTGGTCCTTGAATGCTTTTTGGTTTTGCGCGTACCAGCCGTCCATCAATTTCAGCGACGCTGATACCCAAATCACTCTCGATCCAACTTGCCAAAGGGTCGTGCACAAAATCTGGATAGGTGGATGGTATTGCCTGGCTCTCGATACGCTGCTTCAGGGCAGAGATATAGCCAGGATCGGTAAGAGAGAATTCATCTGTTGAACGTCGCAGAGTCTCGCCGACGACATGCTCTGGTTGAACTTTGTCTCCAAATAGAATAGACGCTACTTCTGCGACATCTTTGCGCTGTTCTTCCAAACTCCCTGCCCCTGCTAAGGTGGCTGAGGTCCCGATGCACTGCAGATTTGTGGCATTGAGTGCATTTCTAACACGCCGCACCAGCATGGCGACATCCGCACCCTGGCGGCCGCGGTAGGTATGTAACTCGTCCAGTACCAGGAAACGTAGCCCTTGCGCTGCATTCACCAGCGTCTTGCGTTCCTCCGGGCGAGTGAGGATCAACTCCAACATGACGTAGTTTGTCAGCAAAATGTCCGGCGGATGAGACATAATCCGCTTCTTCTCTTCATCATCCTCCTGACCGGTGTACCGCTCGAAGGTTACTGGCCCCTTACCGTCCGGAAAGCCAAGGCTTAAAAACTTACGTAATTCTCCCATCTGGCTGTTTGCCAGAGCATTCATCGGGTAAACGATGATAGCTTGAGTGCCTTTACCGCTGCCATGGTGTAAGACATGATCCACAATCGGGATGATGTAAGCTAATGACTTACCTGAACCGGTACCAGTAGTCAGAATATAGTTTTTCCCCGTTTGGGCAATACGAATTGCATCTTCTTGATGTTTATGAAGCTGAAGATACTCCCCTGATGGATTTTCTTCGCTCTTATTGCGGCGGAAAATCACTTTACACGCTTTATGTAAAATGCCCTCATCCACCAACTCATCGATTCGGAGGCCGGGTTGAAAGGCTGGATTAAGTTGAATCAACGCGTCTGGCCAGAGTAATCCACTAGCGAGTTGTTGATCTACATATTCTTTAATTTGCCGGTCACGGATTTGGATAAAGCTGGAGATGTAACCTGAGTAGTCGCTGACAAGCTGGTTACGAAGTGAGAAGACGTTCATGATGAAATCCCCCCTTCGGTATTGAATTTAGCATCGTCATTATTTGAGGTGTTATTGGGAGCTTTTATCTGTTCTAACCAACGGTCAATCGCTTCCCGCCGAAACCGCCAATGTCGTCCTACTTTTTGGCAGGGAATTCTTCCTTCCTGGGCCAATTTATACAGAGAAGATAGGGGGATACGCAAGTATTGCGCAGTCTCAACAATTGTCATAATCTCTGGTGGGTTATCGAGCATGAGCACCTCAACCTTGCGAAAAAAACAATCCGCCTTTTCTTTTAATATAGCAGATATTGGTGGTTACTGTCAATTGATTTCATGTCTATTAAAATTACATCTTGACACTCCAGGACAACAATGCCGTCTTTACCCCGCCGGCCATCCGGCTACAACTGAATACCCCCATCTGTAAGCCAGATGCCACATTCGCTCGAAGCATTCCCTGCCGGAGGGTGTAGCCTTTTACAATTATCGCGTTCGCTTTGGCTGAATACTTGCACAAACCCCTGAAACGGCGCGGCAGCCGCAAATCCCCCAACCTGTCCTGATGGCCGGGCCGTAGGGTTTCAGGCACACGAACCCTCGTTATAACCACAAAACCCGCTCGCGAGAGCGGGTTCAGCGGCACATGGGGTAGGCGGGGAGAGTGGGATTCGAACCCACGACAGAGGTTTTATGCCCCTGTACTCACTTAGCAGGCGAGCCCAATCGGCCTTCGATGTTCTCGAATAACTAATCTGCAATGCCTAAATCCGCGTTGTAATACCGCTGGTATCCCCTATGCAACCATAGGTAGGGGATAATCCTCCCCATGACTGAAGATATGTCATTTGCGGATTGGTTAACTGAGCAACTGCACAAGCGGAAGATGACCCAGAAGGATCTGGCCGATAAAGCCGGGGTGGGAAAATCTGCGATCAACAAGATTGCCAGGCGGATGGTCATGAGACCCGATCCACGAACTTACGTCGCCATTGCGAAAGCTTTGGATGTGTCGCCAATAACAGTTCTTCGCATTGCGGGAATCTTGCCTCCAGACCCGGAGCTTCCAGAACTGGAAGACTACAAAATCATCCTCGCCCGATTATCACCTGAAACTCGGCAGATCGGACTGGAATTGATCAAGACCGTGGCAAGGTGCGAGAAACAGCAGAAGACGGCGGAGAGCGCAGGGTAAAGGAGCCGCGCTAATCACTCTTGCCTTCTTCGCAGCCTTCTATAATGGTAGCTCAAAGAGCTACCATAACTCTGCCGGCGATAATCCGGCCTCGCCGGCGCGCAGAGATACTCAGCCGCCAACGGCTTCTCGACCTGC
>CAZTZE010000003.1:0-124193 GCA_964618215.1 uncultured Chloroflexus sp. | reverse complement strand
TTGGTTGGAACCAAAACTTTATCAGAAAAACCCCTTTACGTTGATACCTATGGTCACGTTTGAAACGTGACCTACAGGGCGCGAGGCGATGGCAGGCGGGGAAGGGAAAAACGGCGGCGCCATTCGAGCATGAGCCTGTTATCCAGAAGGCGGTAGACCTGGTAGGCCAACTGAAGGAAAAGCAGGGCCGTGCGTAAACACCAGGTCTCGGGCAGGCCGGAGCGGATGGTAACCTTTCGATCAACAAATGGATGGCTTTCTCATAGCGCGAAAACGGGGAAGCGTTGGTTGCATTTCCCAATCGAGAGGCGGTATAATCAAATTGTCTTACGATTTCTTATCGAAAGGGAGATGTGAGTATGTACGCAACGACGATTTCCTCCAAATATCAGGTGGTCATCCCGCGTGAAGTGCGGAAACAGTTTGGGTTAAAGCCAGGGCAAAAAATCATGTTCATCATCATCCTTGCCACCGCCCGCGAAAAACTGGCGCGATTTTCCGAATTTCGTGCCATAATATCAAGTAGCTTTGCTAATCCGCCCCGCCGGTAACGCAAACCGTTCGCCGCCTTTCCTGCCATTCGAGCCGGCCATCATTGCACGGTCCACGACGCGACTGGCGTCTGGTTCGACGAATTCCCACTGACACCCGGGCGCGTTCTTCGCGGGCCGGAGAAGATATAACGTTATGATTGCAAGTCAAAGAGAAAGGATGAGAGATGCCACCGAAACGGAAAAAACTTCTTGTTGGCATATTTTCGGGAATAGTCCTTGTGTTTGGGGTCGTGGTTCTCGCCCTATTCGTTATCTTCTTGGCGGTAAGGAAAGAACCATCCTCGCAAGAATCACCTGGAATTGCTCTTCCGCCCCCCAACCTGATCCTGGTTACGATCACAAACCCTGCCGAGGGCGGTATCTTCCCATTGAACGGATCGGTACCCGTACTGGTGGAACTGGCCAGCGAACAACCGCTGCAGGGAATCCGTTTTTGGTTGGATGGGGTTGAGATTGGCGCCGTCCTACCAGATGTGCCGGCGGTCTCAGCCCGGTTTGATTTTCCATCCACGCTCCTGAAAGGGGAAGGGTGGCATACCCTCTACGCCGGCGCAGTGGACCAAACCGGGCGCGTGACCCTTTCCAATGTTGTTCATGTCAAGAGCTCTCCCCCGGTTGGCATGGAAACTATTTATGTGGCAAAAGAGGGAGATACCCTGGATTCGATTGCTGCTGCATTCCAGGCGGATCCAAACAAGATCCAAACCAGGAATCCTGGCTGGTCGGGGGGAGCCGGCGATCCGCTTCCGGCCGGGAAAACGGTGATCATCCCATTCGACCCGCCGCCCGCACCTCCACAAGCGGAGCCCGCCTCTGAGGGAGCGCAACTCCAATTCGGGTCAAGCTTGCCCAGGCCGCCTTCGATCCAGGCTCTAGTTGACCAGTGCTTGGTAAGCCTCACGCTGCAAGATCTCGCAAAGGACGCCAGCGGCTTTATCCTCTACCGCCTGGATGCTAACGGCGGCCTGTTCATCCCTATCGCAAGTTTCGATGGCAGCCAGGTGAGCCCGTTGGTTTACCAGGATGAGACTGCCGCCGGGGCTGTCCAATATATTGCCTCCGTCTACAATGACCAGGGAGAAAGCCTTGGAGATCCGGTTGCAGTTGCTCTGACGAATCCTGGCTGCGCAGATCCTTCCACCCTGCCCGTCTCCGGCAGTGTTCTGTCCCTGCCGCCCAGTTCGAATGGAATCTATTTCTATACTTCGATCGATGGGAATGGTTACGAGCGCTACCCGGCATCCAATGGCGAATTCCTGAGCCTGAAAGACGGGACCTTTGATCTAAGAGGGCTTACGAGTTCAGGCGGCGGTCAGACAATCCCATCCGGGGTTGCTGTGGAGGCCTGGGGGTGGGATTCCGGCGGACTATCTTTCCTTGGCCAAGCCCAGGCACGTATTGAAATCAAACCGCGGCTGAGGATTTGCCCGATCGGAACGATCTGCGGCGGCAGTGAGGGCATCCAATACTCCGAAAGCGCCGTGGTTGGCTCTGACCAAGAGAACCAACTAAGAGGCTTCAGATGGGAGATTGTCTCACCCCTGGCCGAGAGCTATTCCTCGGTTCTTTTTCAGCTCTCGCTTCAGCCTTTCTCTGCAGGGGCTCAAGAAGATCCGCCCGGCCTGGCATATTCGAAAGTCCTGTCGGGAGCAGTAAGCTCTGAGAATACCGTTTGGGGCACTTTCAACCTGAACTTCAAGGATCTCGGGGATTTCTTCGCCACTCCAGCAGATCGAACCGCGGACTTTGCCGGGATTCTGGTCAATCAGAGCGAGTCCCCCTATCCTTACAATCCATGGCTGACCAGTCAATACGAGAAGAACAATCCTAATGAGTCCGGCTTGATCTTTCTCCAGTATCCGGACGCCAACTTAGTAGATGGTTTCCTCAACATCCCGCTAACTTACTACGCAAGGATCATCCCGTTGTCCGGCGGTAAACTGATTCAATCCCCCTCCAACGTGGTCACGATCGAATACAAACCCACCGGGACAAATGCAATCACGATTCCCCCCAAAACCTCTTCAATCTATGATATTGAAATATTAAGCTCGGCCGCGCCCATTCCACCTTCTGCTCATTGGGGCTGCGTGGATGTCATTGCGGTTAACCCCAATTCGTGGGTTTGGACCGCATATGGGTCCTGGTTCAAAGACCGCCTTCCTGAATTTGAGGGTTATCTCAATAACCATACGCCTTACTGCCCGGCGCATTACGTGCCTGAAGAAAAAGCCTGGTATGAGGATCTATGGGATTGGGTGAATGAAGCGTTGCAGGACCTAAATAAGATCTACCAGGCTGCGAAGAAGTTGTCCATCGACAGTATGCTTGCCCAGTATGATCTGATCGGCGGCTGGAAGCTATGCCCGCTGCCAGATTGCAGAGACAAGGTATTCGATGGTTTGATGAAAGGGCAGGAATGGGTGCTCAAGTACCAATATGGCCTTCCGGCCGACATTCCGGATCTGAATCAATTGACGGACGAAGGGATTGAGGCGCTCGCTGAGCAGGCCCTGAAATATGCGGGGTTGGATGGGGATGCCTGTCCGAAGGAAGTTCTTGACTGCAAGAAACTCTTAGTCGATGCCATACATACACTGAAGGATGAGTTTGTCAAACAAACAGTTGCCTCTTACCAGGATGACGCTATTGCTCATGGTAACGGCTACTACGCGCTGATGATGCCAACAGATCCGACGGCCATCACCGTTAGACCAGCGATAACCCAGAATTGGCAGATGGCTGAAGCCACGATAAGGGTCACTCGTAAGGCGGGCGGCACGAGCTTTACCGAGCAAGAACTCAGTAAGTTGAACTTCGTCCTGTATGTCAATGTCCATGCGGTGAACGAGACCTGTAGAAACATGACGTACTATTACTGTGTCGACTGGGTCACAACTGGCTGGGGGCCCGGTCAATGCAATCAACAACCGGTTGTTCTCGGAGATGCGCCGTGTGAAGGCGATCTATTCAGCGGCTATAAGATCATTCCGCTGCTTGCACCCGGCGAATCAAGAGAATTCACCATCAAACTGCTTCCCCAGCCTTACTGGGTGCCCGAAATGCCAGAGGAATTCAAAGTGTACAATCCGGAAGGTGATTTCGACCTGCTGTATCTTGACGCCCAGGCTGAGATCAGCGCACGTTTGTGGTCCAATTCCCCCTATATGACAGAGGCCTACGATGGCCCTGATCCATTCACTACGCCTGTATTAAATCCATCGGGATTGCTGGGCGGTTATTAAGGAGAGACATGAATATCAGGCTGAAAATCGTAAATGCCCTTGTGATCATGGCGGTACTGCTTTCTGGGTGTAACCTCCCAACGGTATCCAATGCCAATCCCCAGCCTGCTCCGCAGGGGAACCTACAGGCCTGGGTAGATGCGCCGCTGAATGGGGCCCGGCTGCCGCTGAATGTGGCCTATCCGGTCGTCTGCCACGGCGCAGACCCCGGGGGGATTACCGCGGTGGAATTCAGCGTTAACAGCTCCGTAGCAAAAGCATACCCTGCCTCTGAAAATAACCTGATGCTGTTGACTGCCAGTTTCAGTTGGCTTCCCACAATCTCAGGTCGTACCGTTCTGGAATGCCGGGCACAGAATGCTTCGGGTGACTGGAGCGAACCAGCCCGGTCTGTGGTGATGGTCGAAGAAGCAACTCCAACCTTCACTCCAACCGCCACGCTTACCCCAACCCTTACGGTTACCCCCACCCCAACCGCCACGGTCACGTTAACCCCCACTGCCACCTCACAGACTGCCTTTTTGAGTCAGCCGGTCTTCACCCCGCAACAAATCAACCTGCCGTATGACTGCCGAACAACCTCAATTACGGCTGAAATAAAAGCCTCGAACACAAAGGGCATCAAAGTTGTGGTGTTGTTCTTCCGCATAGCTGATCAGGCATTTTCTGATCACTCAGATTGGGCCTCGATTGCAATGATACCTGTGGGAGCAGATACTTATCAGATAAACTTCGATCCGGTTACCGTAGGGCTGTTCATAACCTGGTTGCGCGCCCGCATCGCGTCGAGCGGCGCAGGATGGGAAGGATGGCTGCAAACCCAATTCGTCATTCAGGATAACAAAGGAGGTTATATGCGCTCCCAGGTGTACAGCCTAGTAAAGGTAGGAGGATGCCACTAACGCGGCAAGAAAATAAACACAACAAGGAGTTATATATGGATAAGCTATTGGAGTACATTACCAATCCTTTATTCCTCACGCTGATCGTTTTCCTTGTGCTCTTACTCACCTTCAATATCCTGCAGAGGCTGGGCCGAGGCAGGGCCTGGAAGCAGATCGCCGCTGAGACAGGCTTGCAGTTCTCCAAACACCGGACGGCGACCTATCGAGATCAGCAATTGAGTGGCATTTATCGCAAACGGTCGCTCGCCCTGATCGAAAATGTGTCAGAAGAGCGCGACGCATACCGGCGCCGGAGCGAGCGCGGGAGCAATCGGACCAATACTAGCACGGACATCCGGCTAAAGATCAACGCCTCGCAGGGTATCAAGATGAAACTCAATCGGGTCATCACCATCGGCGAAGCCGCCCGAGTCACCGGCGATGCGGAAATTGACCGCCATTTCAACATCACAAGCGAACCGGATTGGCTGGCCCCAAAAGTGCTCGCCTCTTCCAACGTCCGCCAGAAACTCCCCCGATTGAAAATGGGAGGCAACATCTTTGTTCAAGAGGCAGAACTCCTCTTTAACCAGCCTGGGCGCATTTCTGATGGCAAGTACTTGCGCTTTCTGTTTGATTTTCTCAGCGACTTGGCGGACGCGGTGGAGGGGTGCCGCTACGGATGAGTTGTAGTGTCCAGGGGCTAAAATAACACTCCGAAACCAAAAGGCCATGCTCCGCCAGCCGGTTTCTTTTTAGTCAATCTCTCCAGCGTTTCCAACAACCTCTCGTGCCAATCCACATCCTTGCCGAACATGCACCAATAGGCATTTTTCCCCCCTCTAATGCCAGGACCTAAATCCGGCAAGCGCTTCACCTCGACGCCCTCCGGCGGAGCCGGGTAGCGCAGGAGGATCTGTCCGCTCTCCATGCCGACCGAGACCAGTCCGGCTTTCTCGGCGCGCATCTTGATCCGCATCTGGTAGAACAGGTTGGTGGCCATCTCCGGCAAGGGGCCGAAGCGGTCGGTGAATTCAGCGGCGAGCGCCTCCAGCGCGGACTCGTCGGTCAGGTCGGCCAGGCGGCGGTAGAGACGCAGACGCAGGTTCTGGTCAGGAACGTAATCCGACGGGATACCAGTGGCTATAGGCAGGTCTACATTGACAGGCAGGCCCATCGGTTCGAGCGTCGAAAGTCCAACGTCCAACGTTCGATCCTTCGCTCCGTTCAGGTCAGGCTGTTCAACGTTCGACTCTCCGCTTGCTTGCCGGATCGAGCGAACCGCCGTCGCAAGCAAGCGTGTGTAAAGGTGAAACCCCACCGCGGCGATGTGTCCCGATTGGCGCGTGCCCAGCAGATCCCCTGCCCCGCGCATTTCCAGATCACGCATGGCAATCGAATAGCCCGCGCCCAACTGCGTATTCTCGGCGATAACCTCCAGCCGTTCCTGGCCTTCGGGGGTGGGACGCAGTTTGTTGTGGCGGAAGAAATAGGCATAAGCCCGCGCCGCCCCGCGCCCGACGCGGCCGCGCAACTGGTATAACTGCGCCAAGCCGAAGGCGTCGCCACGGTCCACGATGAGGGTGTTGGCGTTGGGAATATCCAGGCCGGATTCAATGATGGAAGTCGAAAGCAAGATGTCTACATCCCCAGCAGTAAACCGGCGCATGACGCTGGCCAGTTCGTTCTCCGGCATTTGACCGTGAGCGATGGCGATGCGCGCCTCGGGGACTAGTTTCTCCAGGTGCATGCGCATGGCGTCAATCGTCTGCACCCGGTTGTGGACAAAGAAGATCTGCCCGCGCCGTTCCAGTTCGCGCAGGCTGGCCTGGCGGACGAGTTTCGGTGAGTACGGCCCGACGTGGGTCACAATCGGCAGGCGCTCCTCGGGTGGCGTGTTCAAGTTGGAAATATCGCGCACGCCGGTGAGGGCCATGTAGAGCGTGCGCGGGATGGGCGTGGCGGTCAGGGTCAGCACGTCCACTTCGGTACGCAGTTTCTTCAGGCGCTCCTTGTGGGTCACACCGAAGCGCTGCTCCTCGTCTATGATGACCAGGCCGAGGTCTTTGAACTGCACATCGGCAGAGAAGAGGCGGTGGGTGCCGATGACAATATCCACCGCGCCCTGCGCCAGACCATAGAGAATCTGACTCTGCTCGCGCGGCGTGCGGAAGCGGGAGAGCATTTCGACCGTCACCGGGAAGGCCGATAGCCGCTGTTTGAATGTGTCATAATGCTGCTGGGCGAGGACGGTGGTCGGGACAAGCACCGCCGCCTGCCGCCCGTCCATCACCGCCTTGAACGCGGCCCGCAGCGCCACCTCGGTCTTGCCATAGCCGACGTCGCCACACAGCAGGCGGTCCATCGGGCGCGGCGTTTCCATGTCGCGCTTGATGTCGGCCAACGTCTTAACCTGGTCGTCGGTTTCGACGTAGGGAAAACTGGACTCCAGTTCGCCCTGCCAGGCGGTATCTGAACTGAAAGCGAATCCTTCCGCGACCTGACGGCGGGCGTACAGGTCGAGCAGTTCCTGCGCCACTTCCTGCACCGCTGCGCGCACCTTGCGCTTGGTCTCCGGCCACTCCTGGGTACCCAGATGACCGGGCGAAGGTGGGGAACCATCCGGGCCGATATAGCGCGTCAACCGGTCGGCCTGGTGGATGGGGACGTAGACCTGGTCGCCATTCTTGTATTCCACGCACAGGAACTCGCGCGCCCGCCCTTCGAGCGTGCGTTGGACGAGACCGGTAAAGCGCCCGACGCCGTAGTCCACGTGAACAATCCAGTCACCCGGATTCAGGTCCGCGTAGGCCGCTTCGGGGGTCTCGGCTCCCGGCCGCGGACGCTGGCGTGGCTGAGGCCGTTCCCAGCCGAATATCTCGGAGTCGGTAAAGAGGTAAAATAGTAGATTAGTAGATTGGGAATTGGTAGATTGGGGAATGGTGAGCGCCCAGCCTTCGGAGAGGGAGGCTTCGATAAATTGCGGATTGGGGATTGCGGATTGCGGATGGCGCTCGGCCCAGAGTTCTTCGAGGCGGGAGGATTGGCGCGAGACGATGGTGACGGAATTGCCAGCCGCGATGATCTTATCGAGATACTCGATGAAGGGTTTCAACCGTCCGCCGAAGCGTTCGATGTGCCCAAATTGCGCGGCCAGGACCTCACCCCCGGCCCCTCTCCCAAAGGGAGAGGGGAGTTCTTCCGCCGTTGACCGTCCTAATTCCAGGCCGGGATGGGTCTGAAGATTATCGAATAACTCTGACCACGACAAATAAGGGACCGGGAAATCAACAGCCAGCGTCCCTTCGGTGATGGACTCGGCGCGCAGTTTGACGGCCTGTTCTTCAATTTCGGAGACCGTGCTCTCCAGGATGCTCAAATCGTCCACCAGCACCAGGGATTTCTGCGGGAGGTAATCCAACAGGCTGGAGGGGAATGGATGCAAGAGAGGGATGTGAAATTCGGTAAATTGGGACTCGGCAAATTGCGAATTGGTTGGCAGGAGAAATTCGCGAGCGGGTGTTACCAAAACCGAGTCGAGTTTTTCGACCGTGCGCTGCGACCCCGGATCGAATCGCCGGATGGTATCAATCTCGTCGCCGAAGAAATCCAGGCGGACAGGACGCGGCTCCGATTGCGGCCAAATGTCGAAGATGCCGCCGCGGTGCGAGAACTGTCCGGGCTCGAGGACGGTATCCGCTGGCTGGTAGCCGATGCCCACCCATGTCTCCAGCAGCGAACCGGGCGGGAGGCTCTGCCCGAGCCTGAGCAGTTTGCTGGCTTTGAGGAAATCGCGGCGCGGCAGGCTGCGCGTCATTATGGCGCGCGCCGAGGTGACGATGACCGGCGGCATTCGTTGGCCCGGTTTCTGCGCAAACGGCAGGTGGTAGGCCGCGAGCGCAGTCAGCGTTTGCAGGCGCTCGCGCCGTGTGGAACTGCCCCAGGCAGCATCTTCGTAAAAGAGTGGGTTGGGTTCGGAGAAAATGTAGCGTGAAATATCCGGCAGCCAGAACGCCAGTTCGTCGTGCAATGCGAGGGCATGGTCGGCGCGGTCGGTGACAAGAACGAGCGGCTGGCCCAAGTCCTCGTGCAAGGCGGCCAGCACCGGCAGGCGCGCGGCGCGCGGCAAGGCCAGACCGGGCTGGGTTTTGCCGGATTTCAGGGTAGCCAGCAACGACTGGTAGGCAGGGAGTCGGCGGATGGTGTCGAGAAGGAGTTGCATGGGGATATAAAGCAGTGAATAGTGATCAGTGATCAGTGATCAGTCACGGATAACTGATGACTGATTGCTGATCACTTCTCAGGCAAGCCGTTGTATTTATTCATCGCTGCATCCAGACCCTCGGTGACAAACGTCAACGCGGCATCCACGGCGCGGTTGAGCGTCTCGGAGATGAGCGCCATCTCGGCAGACGAGAAATCCTGCAAGACGTAATCCGGCGCTTGCATCTGCCCGGGCGGATGGCCTATGCCCAGCCGCAAGCGCGGGAACTCGTCCGTGCCCAGGCGCTCGAGGATGGACGCCATCCCTTTCTGCCCGGCCGAGCCGCCATCCGGGCGGATGCGAATCGTGCCGGGTGGCAGATCCAAGTCGTCGTGAGCGATGAGCAGGTTGGTCAGCGGTAGTTTGTAAAAGCGCAGCAATCCCTGCACCGATTGACCGGAGAGATTCATGTAAGTCTGCGGCTTGGCGAGGATGATTTTATTGCCGCGATAAATAGCGCTTGACACCAACGACTTGGATTGCAAACGGGTGAAGCGCGTCTCCAGTTTCAGCGCCAGCCGGTCAACGAGCATGAAACCGATGTTATGGCGGTTCTCGCGGTACTCGCGGCCAGGGTTGCCCAGGCCGACTATAAGGAAGGTGTTTTCAAGCATAGGTGAAGTAAATTGAAAAGAATCAGCGGCGGCGAAAGTAGCTGTACAAGCCAAAGAGAATGAAAAAAAGCGTTGCCGCCAATGCCCCATATCCGAGGTTAACATAGACATCGCCTGCCGACAGCGCAGCGGGGTTGGCTGGAAGGGGCGTGGCAGTCGGATTCTGTGTGGCTGTCGGCGAGGCAGACGGGAGCGGGACCATGACAAGCGGCGTGACGGTCGGGGTGGCGGTTTCGATGGGTGTATAGTTGCGCAGGCGCAGGTCCGGGATGGTTACGTCAAGGAATGTCCCATCCGCGAGATAAACGCGCAGGCGCAGGGTATAGATCCCGTCGGTGATGGTCGTCGTATCCCAGGTAGCCAAAGTTCCGTCTACCACCGGCTGGTTGCTCGTTGAAATCACGAACCAGGTATTAGTCGGGTCGCTGGCGTAAGCAAAGGAAATTTCCGCGCTGACAAAAGCGGCAATATCACTAACACCGGTGATCGTTACCTGCCCTTGCAATACCTCTCCCGCCTGCGGCAAGCGAATCGAGATTTCTGACGTAGTCGCTCGCACCGAGACAGGTGCCAAATGCAGCGACCACGTCAGCAAGGCAAACAAGACTGGCAGGACACTCGCAACCAAACGGGGCATATTATAATGGGAGAAACAATTCTGGCTTACAAGTTCGCAACAGTGAAGTTTAACACGAAGGCAGATCAGGGTCAACCAGACATGCGTAAACATCTAAACCGATTACGAAAATTTGGCACGCTCAATGAAGTCGAAAAACCCGATCCGTGCTTGCGCCGTAGCTGCCTGGGCCGGCTGGCCCGCATGAGCACATTTCTGGTCATTCTCTCATGCCTGGTGGCGTGGGTCAGCGTTTTCTTGTCTCTCCAGGGATCCGGCCTCCAGCAGGTCATTCCTGCAAACAGCTTGACACAAGTGATGTGTGTCGCGTTCTTCGGCGGCCTGGCCGTGGTTGCCGCCGTCGGCGGATTGCTTGGAAATATCTTGAGGCGTCTACTCTGGGGCATACTGCGCGGGAAAGAAAAGTAACGGGTTATCTAGCCACCCGACCATTCAGAAATTGGGGGTATGCTATAATCTCGGCATCCCACCAATCCGTAACGCGGAATTCATTCCGCAACCAAAGGCGATATGAATATCGCGCTACAAAATCTTCGCGGTTGGCATAGTTTTTACAGAGTTATACTATAACGGAGGAGAGTATGCGCAACCTTTTATTCCCTTTTAGTGAAGAGCACGAGATGATTATCCAAACCGCGCGTGATTTTGCCCAGGAAAAGATCGCTCCCGTCGCAGCCGAATTTGACGAAAGTGGTGAATTCCCGCACGAGACGATCAAGAAGATGGGCGAAATGGGCTTCATGGGGATCGAAGTGCCAGAAGAGTACGGCGGCGCTGGTCTGGATACCCTTTCTTACGTGCTGGCGTTGGAGGAGATCTGCAAAGTGGACGCGGCGCACGGCGTGGTCATGTCGGTCAATAATTCCCTATACGCATATGGCTTTCTCCACTTTGGTACGGAAGAACAAAAAAAGAAATATTTACGCCCGGTGGCTTCCGGCAAGGCTATCGGCGCTTACTCGCTAACCGAACCGCTGTCCGGCTCGGATGCCGGGGCGATGCGCAGCCGCGCGGTTCGGGACGGGGATTTTTACCTCTTGAACGGACGTAAGTCCTGGGTCACCAGCGCGCCGGTCGCGGATTACATCGTGGTCTTCATGATGACCGATCCCGGAAAGGGGGCGAAGGGTATCTCAGCCTTTATCATCGAAACCGGCAAACCCGGCTTCACGCTCGGCAAGAAAGAGCCAAAACTGGGCATCCGCGCCTCGGCCACCAGCGAGATCCTTTTCGAGGACTATCGCTGCCCGGTTGAAAACCGCCTCGGCGAAGAAGGCGAGGGGTTCAAGATCGCCATGACCGTGCTGGATGCCGGGCGCATCGGCATCGCTGCGCAGGCGTTGGGGATTGCCGAGGCCGCATATAAAGCCAGCCTGGGATATGCCCGCGAACGTGAGGCTTTTGGGCAAAAGATCGGCCAGTTCCAGGGAATCAGTTTCAAACTGGCCGATATGAAAACACGCATCGAAGCCAGCCGCCTGCTGACCTATAATGCCGCAATCGCTAAAGAACGCTCGAAGACCAGCGGCGATCGTTTCACGCTGGAGGCTTCAATGGCTAAACTGTTTGCCTCCGAAACAGCCATGTTCTGCGCGCACGCTGCCGTGCAGATCCACGGCGGGATGGGCTACAGCAAGGAACTGCCGGTCGAGCGCTATTTCCGGGATGCCAAGATCACCGAAATTTACGAGGGGACGAGCGAGATCCAGCGAATGGTCATCAGCCGGATGGAACTGGGTTTGAGATAGATAAAATAAATGAAAGCGATCCTTTTCCACACCCACGGCGGCCCGGAAGTGCTGCAATACGGCGACTTTCCGGACCCTGAACCTGCTCCTGGTTACAGCCTGGTCAAACTGCACGCCGCGGCGCTCAACCGCATGGATTTGTGGGTGCGGGACGGCTGGCCCGGCATCAAACTGGAGTATCCCCACATTCCCGGCGCGGACGGGGCGGGGGAAATCGTCGCCCTCACCCCCGGCCCCTCTCCCGACCCCCAAAGAGCGGGGGCAGGCGGGAGAGGGGTGTTGAAGGTCGGTGACCGCGTCGTGATCAATTCCAATCTTGGCTGCGGCCAATGCGACTTTTGTTTGAATGGTCAGGATAACATCTGTCGCGACTGGCATTTGCTCGGCGAAACGGTGCGCGGCACTTACGCCGAATATGTCAAAGTTCCGGCGCGGCAGTTGTTCAAAATTCCAGATGATTTTGACTACCACCAAGCCGCAGCCGCCGCGCTGGTCTATCACACCGCCTGGCACTCGCTGGTCACGCGCGGCAAGGTGCAGGCCGGGGAAATCGTTCTCATCGTCGGCGCATCCGGTGGGGTTAATACCGCCAGCCTCCAGATTGCTAAATATCTTGGTGCAAAGGTGATCGTTGTCGGCGCAGAGAAAGAAAAACTTGCATTGGCTGAATCCCTCGGCGCGGATACGCTCGTTGACCGCACGCAAACAGAAGACTGGTCGAAGGAAATTTATCGCCTGACCGATAAGCGCGGCGTGGATGTGGCCGTGGATAACGTCGGCGTCACCTTCCCCCTCTCCCTGCGCGCCCTGCGCAAAGGCGGACGCCTGCTGACAGTCGGCAACACCGGCGGGGCGAAGTTCGAGATAGACAACCGCTTCATTTTCGGCAAGCATCTTTCCATCATCGGCTCAACCATGGGAACCCTGAGAGATTTTGAAACCGTGATGGGATTAGTATGTGCTGGGAAGCTCAAAGCTGTGGTTGACAAAACCTTCCCGCTCAGCGAAGCCCGCGCGGCACAGGAGCGGCTGGAAAAGGGCGAGCAACTTGGAAAGATTACGCTGGCGGTTTGATGCAATGCCTGACAATCGTCAATCATCAATCGTCAATCGCCCTATCGCTGTAACCAGCCTGGCTTTGCTTGTGTTAACCCTTTCAGTCTGGAATGGCCTTCGATTGGGCGCGGCGATTGCGTCGTGGCAGGTGTTAATAGAATATGGCGCAAAGCCGCTTTATATCGCCATCAGCGGCACGACGTGGGCGCTGGTTGGGATCACGCTTTTCGTGGGCACTTGGCGGGGCGCGGCCTGGGCCAGGAAAATGGCTTATATAACGGCGGCCGGCTACGCGTCGTGGGTTTGGTTCGATAGACTTGTCTTGCAAACCGCTCATGCCAACTGGCCGTTCGCGCTGGCTGTCACCGTCGCACTGTTGTCTTTCACAATCATTACCCTGTCCCTGCGTGGCAGTAAATTTTTCTTCTCAAAGAGAGGCGCATGAGCAACCATAAAAGAATCGAACGCCTGCGAGAACTCAAGACGAAATCGCGTCTGGGCGGCGGCGAGGAACGCATCGCCGCGCAGCACAAGAAGGGGCGGCTGACCGCCCGCGAGCGGATTGACCTGCTGCTCGACAAAGGCTCGTTCCGTGAGACGGATGCCTTCGTCCAGCACCGTACGCACGACTTTGGGCTGGACGAACAGCGTTTCCTATCGGACAGCGTTGTGACCGGCTGGGGCACAATTGACGGGCGGCTGGTATATGTTTTCTCGCAGGATTTCACTGTCTTCGGCGGCTCGCTGGGCGAAGTGCACTCCGAGAAGATTTGCAAAATCATGGACATGGCGCTCAAGAACGGCGCGCCGGTCATCGGGCTGAACGATTCGGGCGGGGCGCGCATCCAGGAGGGCGTGGTCTCGCTCGGCGCGTACGCGGACATATTTTTGAGAAATACGCTCGCCAGCGGCGTCGTCCCGCAAATCTCGGCCATCATGGGGCCCTGCGCCGGCGGCGCAGTCTATTCGCCGGCCCTGACCGATTTCATCTTCATGGTGCGCGGCTCGTCGTATATGTTCGTGACCGGGCCAGACGTGGTCAAGACGGTCACACACGAGGAGATAGATTTCGAGGGCCTGGGCGGGGCGGCGGTTCACGCCGAGACTTCGGGCGTATGCCACGTGGCAGCCGATTCGGAGGCGGATACACTCTACCTTATCCGCAAATTGATGAGTTACCTGCCGCAGAATAATATGGAAGACCCGCCCTTCGTCCAGACCGGCGACGACCCGCTGCGCATGGACGCGGCGCTGGATACGCTCATCCCCGACGACCCCGGCAAGCCGTATGACATCAAAGAAGCCATCCGCATGATTGTGGATGATGGGACGTTTTTTGAAATCCACGAGGCGTATGCCCAGAACATCCTCACCGGCTTTGCGCGCCTTGGCGGGCACAGCATCGGCATCGTCGCCAACCAACCCGCGCACCTGGCCGGCGTGCTGGATATCAACTCGTCGGAGAAGGCCGGACGTTTTGTGCGTTTCTGCGATTCGTTCAACCTGCCTATTCTGACCTTCGTGGACGTGCCTGGATTTCTGCCCGGCACCGGACAGGAACACGGCGGCATCATCCGTTCAGGCGCGAAATTGCTCTACGCTTACTGCGAGGCGACCGTGCCGAAACTGACCGTCATCACCCGCAAAGCCTACGGCGGCGCGTATGACGTCATGTCATCCAAACACATCCGCGGCGATTTCAACGTGGCCTGGCCGAACGCAGAACTGGCCGTGATGGGACCGGACGGCGCGGTGAGCATCATCTTCCGCAAGGAACTGGAGAAGGCTAAAGACCCAGTGAAGCGGAAAGCGGAACTGGTGGCGGAATACCGCGAGAAGTTTGCCAATCCATACGTGGCTGCAGAGCGCGGCTATCTGGACGATGTCATCGAACCGAAGGAAACCCGGCCAAGATTGATCAACGCGCTGGAGATGTTGGGTAACAAGCGCGATTCCAATCCGGCCAAAAAACATGGAAATATACCACTTTGATTTACCGCAGAGAACGCAAAGAACGCGGAGAAAATCAAGCAATCTCTGCGTGCTCAGCGGTAAATAAGAGGACCGATGGATGAATTAATTGCCTGGTTGCTCGAAGGCCTACCCTGGGTGCAGTACCGGACGAGGCTGGATCTGCTCGGCCAATCTGAAAGCGAAACCGAGGTCCGCACCGCGCGGCAGGCGATGCTGGCTGATCCGTTGGTACAGGGACTCGTCGCTGAGCTGGCCGAATGGCCTGGCGAAGTGCTGGCCAGTCACAAGTCGGCCGGGCTGCAGATGCACAAACTGACCTTTCTCACCGACCTCGGTCTGCGTGCGGATGATCCCGGCGTGGATAAAATCACGGCGCGCATCTTCGAGCATCAATCGCCAGATGGTCCGTTCCAGATGCCAATGAACATCTCGGAATCCTACGGCGGCAGTGGCCGGGACATGTGGGCCTGGGCGCTGTGCGACGCGCCGGTCACGCTCTACGGCCTGCTCAAACTGGGACTCGGCAACGACCCGCGCGTGCTCAAGTCAGCCGAAT
The DNA here is from genome assembly GCA_964618215.1 of uncultured Chloroflexus sp. Classification (GTDB taxonomy): domain Bacteria; phylum Chloroflexota; class Anaerolineae; order Anaerolineales; family Villigracilaceae; genus CG2-30-58-95. Next base: position 108,661 of record CAZTZE010000003.1, on the reverse strand, counting down.
ATCTGATGGGGTTGGTGCGCGAGAACGGCTGGCCGTGCGCCGTCTCGCCGGAACTGGGCAAGTGGCGCGGCCCGGGCCGCAAGGAAGATCCCTGTCCCTACGCCAACCTGGTCATGCTCAAGGCGCTGGCGCAGACCGAGTGGCGCGACTCGCCCGCCGTCCGCGCCGGAGCGGAAACCGCCCTCTCGCTGTGGGCTGAAAGCCAGGCACGCCACCCGTACATGTTCTACATGGGCAGCGATTTCCGCAAACTCAAAGCCCCGTTCATTTGGTATGATATCCTGCATGTGCTGGAGGTGCTGACCCAATTCGACTGGCTGAAAGACGACCCGCGCTTGAAAGAAATGGTTGAGCTGCTGGCCTCCAAAGCCAATGCGCAGGGACGGTACACACCTGAATCCATTTGGAAGGCCTGGAGCGCGTGGGATTTCGGGCAGAAGAAAGAGCCGTCGCGTTGGCTGACGTTCCTTATCATGCGTATCATGCGGAGATTCACCTAACCCGGGCAAGCCGAACCGAAAAAGGATTATCCACGAAGGCCACGAAGATCACGAAGTTTTTCTTTTAGCTCTTGATATGTTTCAAGGAGGTCAAGCAAACTGTCAACGAATTGGCAACGAATAAGCGAATTCCTCGGCGCGCGGATGCTCATTCTGTTATTCGTTGGGTATTCATTGACAGAGCTCCTTGAAATCCATATTGAGCCTTTCTTTTTTCCATTCGTGACTGCCGCGTAGGCCTTCGGCACAAATTGAAATGGCTCGCAATGACATTCGAGGTATAGTTTATGGATATCAACATCCGCCTGCAAAAGATCGCCGATTTTGTCCGCTCCCGCCAGCAGGAAACTTACCTGAAACACCCGGACCGCGCCGGATTGGATCATAACATGGTTGATTCGAACTACCGCTGGAGGCACACGCTGCGCGTCTCCCAATGGGGCAAACTCATCGCTGAAGCGGAGGGCGCGGACGTGGAACTGGTTGTGGCCGCCTGCCTGCTTCATGATATCGCCTCGTTCGACGTGATGCCGGATGATAATGACCACGGGCGCGCCGGCGCAGAGATCGCCCGCCCACTGCTGAATGAAATCGGCTACACGCCCGAACAGGTTGAAAACATCTGCACCTCGGTCGCCGAACATGTGGATGTGGAGAATCCTTCGACGCTGGAAGCCAGAGTCGTCACCGACGCCGATAACGTGGACCGGTTTGGCGCCTTCCGCGTGCTCTACTGGTGCCTGCCGGATATCGGCGATTACGATAAACTGGCCGAAAAACTACGCAAGCGGATCGAGCGGCTGGAAAGTTACCGCGCCAAGAGTCCGCTCTGCACCGCGACTGGACGGAAACTGTTCTCCGAGCAATTGGATTTTCAGATTGCGTTCTTCAAAAAATTTATCGAAGAGCATGATTCGAGCGTTTTACCAAATCTTTGAAAACTCACTGAATTTGTACACGGATTGCACGGATTTCACGGATTCCCACGGATAAGAACCTGGAAAATCCGTGCTTTTTCCGCCGAAGGCCTACTCGGTGTTTTCCGCCTGCCCTGGCGGGCTAGGCCAGGGTGTAATCCGTGTCCATAAGTTGTTCATAACGTATTGGAGAGTGAATGAACAAAGTCCTCATTGCCAACCGAGGCGAAATCGCCGTCCGCATCCTGCGCGCCTGCCGTGAACTGGGCATCGAAACCATCGCTGTCTATTCCGAGGCCGACCGGCAGGCGCTGCACGTCCGTTACGCCGACGAGGCTTATTTGCTCGGCCCTGCCCCTTCGCGCCAGTCCTACCTGCTTGGCGACAAGATCATCGCCATCGCTCAAAAGACCGGCGCGGACGCCATCCACCCCGGCTATGGATTCCTGGCTGAGCGCGCCGACTTCGCCCAGGCCTGCCAGAATGCCGGCATCCTCTTCATCGGCCCGAAGCCATCCGCCATTGCGGCGATGGGCGACAAAATGACAGCGCGCAATACCGTCATCGCGGCGGGTGTGCCGGTGGTGCCTGGCACGGAGGGCGAAGGCAGTCTTTCGGACGAAGACCTGCTGGCGGTCGCCCCGAAAATTGGCTTCCCGCTGCTAATCAAGGCCACAGCCGGCGGCGGCGGCAAAGGGATGCGCGAGGTGCAGAATATTGGAGAAATGCCTGCGCTGTTACAATCTGCGCGGCGCGAAGCCGAGTCGTCTTTCGGGGATGGCAACGTATATCTCGAAAAACTGGTCGAGGGGGCGCGGCACATCGAAATCCAGATCCTGGCCGACCAGCAGGGCAATACGATTTATCTCAACGAGCGCGAGTGCTCCATCCAGCGCCGCCACCAGAAACTGATCGAGGAAGCCCCCTCCCCCTTCGTGGATGATGAACTTCGTCGCAAGATGGGCTGCGTGGCGGTCAAGGCGGCGCAGGCGGTTGGTTATGTCAACGCGGGGACGATCGAGTTTTTGGTGGATAAAGATAAGCATTTCTATTTTCTCGAAATGAATACCCGGCTGCAGGTCGAGCACCCGATTACGGAACTCATCACCGGCGTGGACATCGTCAAGGAACAGATCCGCATTGCGCGCGGGCGGCAGTTATCCTATAAACAGGAAGATATCAAAATCAACGGCGCGGCGATCGAGTGCCGCATCAACGCCGAAGACCCATACAACAGCTTCATGCCTTCGACCGGAATAATCGCCCATAGCATTTTGCCCACCGGCCCCGGCGTCCGGGTGGATACGGGCGTGTATTCCGGCTTCGAGATTACACCTTACTACGACCCATTGATAGCCAAGCTGGTCGTCTGGGGCGAGACGCGCGCCCAGGCCATCCTGCGCATGAGGCGCGCCCTCGAAGAATACCGCATCGTCGGCGTGCGGACGAACATTCCCTTCCATCAAGCCATGATGGACTCGCACCGCTTCATGGGCGGGCAATATGACACCCGTTTCGTCGAGGAACGTTTTTCGATGCAGGACGTCGCCGAAGGCAGGACGCTCCACCCGGAAATCGCGGCCATCATGGCTACGTTGGTGGCGCATCGAAGCATGGCGCGCACGGCCCAGGTCGTCCGGCGCGGCGAGCGGGATACCAGCAACTGGAAGTGGGTTGGGCGCTGGGAGAGGATGCACCGGTAGGGAGAGTGATCAGTGATCAGTGTTCAGTGTTCAGTGTTCAGTTGAATGTGAGGCATGATGAAATACATTACAACGATAGAAGGCCATGAATATTCAATCGAAATTCTCGATGAGCATCACATCCGCCTCGGCGATAGAACGCTGGAAGTGGATTTCGAATCGGTCAGCGGACAACCGGTCTTTTCCCTGCTGGTGGACAGCAAATCATACGAGGCTTATGTTTATCCCGAAGAAGACGGCTGGCAGGTGCTGATGCAGGGACGCCTGTATCCGGCGCGCGTGGAAGACGAGCGCGAGAAACGTTTGCGCGCCGCGGCCGGAAGCACGGTCAGCGAGAGCGCGGAATATCACCTGAAATCCCCGATGCCCGGGCTGGTGGTCGTAATTCCGGTCGCCGAGGGGGATAGAGTGGAAAAAGGTGAGGTGCTGGTGATCCTGGAATCGATGAAAATGCAAAATGAGCTCAAGTCGCCGCGTGACGGAACGGTGCAGCGCATCCGCGTCAAGCAGGGTGAGAGCGTGGAGCAGAGGCAGACACTGCTCAGTGTTCAGTGATGAGTGATAAGTGATGAGTGATAAGTTATGAGTGAACAGTGAACGATCAGGAAATCGAAGTCAAGTTTTACGTGAAAGATTTGGGGAAGGTGGAAGCGCGGTTGCGGGAAATGGGCGCGCGGCTGCTGCGGCCGCGCGTACATGAGCTCAATTTGCGCTTCGACCGGCCGGATGGCAGCCTGCGGCGTGAACATCGTGCGCTGCGCCTGCGCCAGGGTGACGACGCCCGCCTGAATTACAAAGGGCCGAGTACAATCATGGAGGGGGCGATGTCGCGCCGGGAGATCGAATTCAGCGTTAGCGACTTTGGCGCCGCGCAGAACTTTCTGGAGGCGTTGGATTATCAGGTTGTCGTCATGTACGAGAAATATCGCACGACTTACATGATAGAGACCTCCGAGGTCTCTAAAGACCTCGGAGGTCTGAGCGCCTTGATCATGCTGGACAAACTGCCTTATGGGAACTTCGTCGAAATCGAGGGCGAATCGCCTGTCACCATCCGCGCCGCCGCCGGGCGCCTCGGCCTGAAATGGGAGGCGGCCATCGCTGAAAGTTATCTGGCGCTGTTCGAGCGGCTGCGAGGTGAGATGGGGTTTACCTTTCGTGATTTGACCTTTGATAATTTCGCCGCGTTGAACGCGCCCACAGCGCAGTTCTTTAACGCAAGATAGAACAGCCTTGTATTTTAAACACAAAGGGCACGAAGGCACACAAAGAAAACCCTTTATTACCCTTGATTAGCCAGCGTTCTCTTACGCTGGCGGCCAACTTCGGGCGTTGGAGAACGCCTTACTAGTCATGTTGGATGTTGTGTTCTGACTTGTGGGGAAACACCGATTTTTTCCCGCTTGACATTCCCCGTAAGCGCACTATACTAAAGTTATCCAACCAAGGAGCAAATATGAAAACCTTACCCGGCCTCGAACAGATCCAAGTCCACGTCCCCGAAATGCGCACGCCGCTGGGACGCCTGCTCATCGGCCTGTACGTGCTGGGTAGTTTCGCGCTGGTCACGCTCTTCTTCGTCGCCCTCGACAGCCGCTGGCCGGGAGGGACGCTGGTCACGCAGTTCGGCGTTCTCGGCGTGGGATTTTTCTGGCTGGCGCGTTTCATCACGCGCCGCGCGGCCTTCAAGCAAAAGTGGGGTGAACTGGCCTACCGCAACGCCTTCGCCATCCACGGCGTGCCGGGTTTGGCGTTGATCTTATCCGCCGTCATTCACATCGCCTACATGCCCGGCCCGGCCATCCCGCTCGGCTGGTGGTCGCCCGGCGGGGTGACGCTCGGCTGGTATTTCTGCTTCGTCGGTTTTGTCACCTGGGCGCGCGCCATCTTTGCCTTCGGCTTCGACAACCTCGCCCTGCTCTATGTTTACTATCCCAAGGAGGGCCGGCTGGTGGATACAGCCATTTTCGGGATTCTCCGCCACCCAACCTATGCGGCGGTCATCCGCCTGGGGATGGGGATGGCTCTGCTCAACGGCAACTGGTTCGCGCTGGCTTTCGGCCTGTTCATGCCGCTCGGTATGACCCTCTGGCTGAGGCTGGTGGAAGAGAAGGAACTTATCGAGCGATTCGGCGCGGGCTACGCGGAATATCGCCAACGCGTCCCGGCCTTTTGGCCCAAGCCGCGCGATTTTGGGAAGTTCTGGAGGTTTTTGATTTCAGGAAAATAACTACGCAAAAACTATGAAATTGTGGGGCAAACCTTCGGTTTGCCTGCGCAAATCGGAGATTTGCGCCACAATTCGCCACAATTCGCCACATTCCAGCAGGTAGGGCGAGTATCCCTACCCGCCAACAATCGCAGCGGCGGATTAGCCCCACAGGGGTGCTTTGCGAAAATCCGCCCTACGCGGAGGCAAAATGACCAAAATCCTCATCCTCGGCGGCAGCGGCTACACCGGTAGATCGCTCGCCCGCCACCTGCTCGAACAGTCGAAAGCCGAAATCGTCCTTGCCGGGCGGATGCTCGAAAAAGTGCAGACGCTGGCTGACAAATTGAACGCCGACTTCAAAGGCAGGGGCGTGACCGCCATCCGCGCCAACGCAGCGGATGCAGATAGCCTGAAAGCGGCGCTGCGGGGCGCGGACCTGGTGCTGGTCGCCGCGCCCCTCACCTCCGCGCCGTACGAGACGGTCATCCGCTCTGCGCTCGCCGCGGGCGTGGATTACCTGGACGTGCAAATCGGGGGGAAAAAACTGGCCCTGCTCCAATCGCTGGCCGAAGATATCAAAAAGGCCGGACGCTGTTTCATCACCGAGGCCGGATTCCATCCCGGCCTGCCCTCGGCGCTGGTGCGTTACGCTGCGGCGCAGCTGGATGTCATCGAGAGCGCCGTCACAGCCGGGTATCTCAACATGGGCGGCAACAAACTGCCCTATACCGAGGCAGTGGATGAGTTGATGGAGGCCTTCAAGGAATATCAGGCGCAGGTCTTCAAGAACGGCCAATGGACAAAACCCGGTTCATTCGACATGCGTAAAATTGACTTCGGCGGCGACATCGGCGTGAAGCGGTGCTACTCGATGTTCTTCGAGGAACTGCGCCCGCTGCCTGAAATGTATCCATCTTTGAAGGAAGCCGGCTTCTATATCTCCGAAACCCATTGGCTGATGGATTGGGTCATCGGCATGCTCGTCATGATTGGCCTGAAACTCTTCCCCAGGCGCGGTATGCGTCCACTGGGGAAATTGTTCTGGTGGGGCATGATGAACCTGCCCAGGCCGCCGTACCGGGTGGAACTCCAGGTGCAGGCCTCCGGCCTAAAAAACGGGAAGCAGGCCCAAGTCCGGGCAAGCATCGCCCACGCGGATGGCTACGAGTTGACCGCCATTCCGGTGGTTGCGTTACTATTACAATACCTGGAAGGTTCCGCCAAACGTCCCGGCCTGTGGATGATGGGTCATCTGGCCGAACCGGCGCGCTTGATGAAAGATATGGAAAAAATGGGAGTTTCAGTCTTGTAGGGCGGGATTCAATCCCGCCGAAAGGAGGAACCTATGTCTGGCATCCGCATTGGCAAAGTGACGCACTTCTTCGATAGGATAAGTGTGGCCGTGCTTGACCTCACAGATACGATCCGAGTAGGCGACACAATCCATTTCCTCGGCCGTTCGACAGATTTCAAGCAAGAGGTCACCTCGCTGCAAATCGAACACCAGGCGGTGAGCGAGGCCGGGCCAGGCCAGGAAGTGGCGATGAAGGTCGTCCAACCGGTGCGCCCAAACGCGGCCATTTTCAAGATCACCAGCGAGGAATGAATCCAAAGTAGGGCGGATTTCCATATCCGCCATCAAACTCCCTCACCCCCTGCCCCTCCCCCAATATTGGGTGAGGGGTGAGGGGGTGAGGGCAAGGAGACATCATGAAAGACTACTCTGACAAATCCTTCTGGCTCGCCACCTACGGCGAGTACACGCCCAATCCGCCGGTAAAAGGCGACTTGAGCGTTGAAGTTGCCATCATCGGCGGCGGGTACACCGGGCTGGCGACGGCCTACAACCTGCGCAAGGATGACCCCGCCATGAAAGTCGCCGTGCTGGAAGCGGAGGTGGTCGGCTTCGGCGCCAGCGGGCGCAACGGCGGCTTCTCGATGACGCTCTTCGGCCTGGAGCCTGCCGTGACCAAAGCCCTCTTTGGCCAGGGGCGCACGGTGGAGGCGCACCGTTACATGGAGCAGGCTGTGGACTACGTCGACGCGCTGGTCAAGGAACACAAGCTCCAGTCGGATTACGAGTTCCCTGGCTTCCTGCGCGCCGCCACCACGCCCGGCTATGTCAAGCGCATCCAGCACGACCTGGAAATAATGACCTCGATGGGCATCAGCGGCATCGAGTGGATCGAAGCGGGGAAGATCCGCTCCGAGGTGGATTCACCGCTCTTCCTGGGCGGCTGGTGGGAGCCGCGCTGCGGCCTGCTCAACCCAGCCAAGCAAGCGCGCGAACTCAAACGCATTGCCCAAAAGGCCGGCGCGGACATCTACGAAGAGACGCCCGTCAGCGAAATTCGGCGCGGCGAGAAATTCACGCTCCAAACTCCCGGCGGGAAAGTGACAGCCGAAAAAGTCGTCTTCGCCACCAACGCCTACTCGCACCTGATCCCGCAACTGAAATCGAAACAAGTCCCGGCCTTCACGCACATGGTCGTCACTGAGCCGCTGACGGATAAGCAACTGGCGACCATCGGCTGGAAACGCCGCCAGGGCATCGAGGACGCCCGCAATCTTGTCCATTACTTCCGCCTGACGGCTGACAATCGCATCGCCATGGGCGGCAGCGACGTGAGCATCACCTACGGGCGGAACATGGAACGGGATATGAATCCGCGCACCTTCGCCGACCTGGAGCGGGATGTGGTGCGCCTGTTCCCCCACCTGAAAGGCATCCGCTTCACCCACCGCTGGGGCGGCCCGGTCTCAGTGACGATGGACATGGCTCCGGCAATCGGCTTCCTCGGCGACCCGCGCGCCGTCTACAGCCTGGGCTGCGTCGGCCACGGCGTCTCGATGACGCACCTCAACGGACGTACCATCGCCGACTTGCTGCTAGAGCGCAAGACCGACCTGACGGATGTCTGGTTCGTCAACCGCAAGATGATCCCCTGGCCGCCCGAGCCGCTGCGCTTGATCGCCAGTCAGGCCATCCGCGGCTACATGCGGTTGGAAGACGCGCTTTACGAACGCGGGATGCCAAGAACATAAGACAGGATCCCAATCCCACACTTTTCTGTGGGTATCCCCTAACCCAGCCAAGCCGGAACCGAAACAAGGGATTTTCACCACGAAGGGCACAAAGGAGCACAAAGTTTTATTCTTTCCCCTTTGTGACCTTTGTGTTTGAGAATTTCTTGTTTTTTGTACAAGGATTCAAGTTAAGAGTTCCTATGAGACAAACGAAAACTGACCGTCCGAAGAGGGCGGTCAGTTACAGAGATTTTAGCAGCTCAGACGATCAACCCGTTACAGGCACGGAATAGGAAACGCCGATCTCCTTGAAACCACCGGTATCTTTTCTCTCAAGCCTGGCAGCGATGCTTTCAAAACGGGCAATGGTTTCGAGTGTGTACAACCTTTCGCCGCAGTGTAAACACACATCGGCCTGCACCTTGATAATCGCGGTGTTCCCTCCGCCGCGCACGATTTCCTCCACCTCTTTGCTCGCCATTTCACCGCCGCAGACTGGACACTTCGGGAAGGGTAACATGGTTAACTTCTCCTTTTACGGAAATCTATCCACAAATTGGGGTCCGGGCGATAAACTGTGATAAGCACAGCATATTGATTTTCAGCGTTATAGGCCCAGACAGAGTGAACCGGTTGACCAGCAAGCGTGTATCCCAGGATCAGGCAGGATGGATAGGGTGTATCATTGGGATAATCCTCGATAATCTCTCTGCGTACAACCGTTGTGTAGATTCGTTCCAAGGTCAGACGATCTGTTTCTGCCTCTCTTCGAGCATGGGCAGTCACACGAATTTGATTAGACCGGATCGCCTGGAATATGTCCGATAGTTTCATTGACCCGATTATAGCATGGCACATGGAGAAGATGAGATGAACAACATTTTCGATTGGCTCCTCGAACCCAATAATCCCTCAGTGCGCTATTTCAGCTTGCGTCACCTGCTCGACCGCTCGGAGGATGATCCCGAAGTACTAGCCGCGCGGCGCGCCATCATGGGCAGCGAGCCGGTGCAGAAGATCCTGGCTGCACAAAACTCCGCGGGCTACTGGAGCAAGCCAGGCAAGGGGTATTCACCCAAGTATCAAGCCACCTCATGGCAGCTTCTCTTCCTGTCCGAACTGGGCGCGGATGGGGAAAACGAGCAGGTGCGAAAAGGCTGTGAGTACTTTCTGGGTCAGTCCCCAACCAAACATGGGGGCTTCGATCCCTTGGTCTACTGTCTCAACGGCAACATGCTCTGGGCGTTGACTCAGCTTGGGGTTGCCGATGACGAACGCTTTGGGCGCGCCCTGGACTGGACAGTGGGGATGATTATTGGCGACCTGCCTCATACTGGGAGTTACACCTGGCCGGGTTATGTGTGCGGAGTAAATGACAAGCTGACTTGCACCTGGGGCGCGGTCAAGGCGCTGCGCGCGCTGGTTAACCTTCCCCATGCCCTGCAGACCCCAAAAGTCAAAAGAGCCATAACCGCCGGGGTGGATTTACTCTTCAGCCGCGACCCGGCGACGGCCGATTATCCCGTTTACGAGCGGGTCAGCAGCGAGTGGTTCAAGTTCGGCTTCCCCCTATCGTACACTTCGGACGTGCTGGAACTCTGCCTCGGATTGTGCGAAGCCGGTTACGGCCGCGACCCGCGCCTGAAAAACGCGGTTGATCTCATTCTATCCAAGCGCCAACCGGATGGCCGCTGGCTGCTGAAGCACAGCCTCAACGGCAAGATGTGGGCGGATATCGAGGCCAAGGGCAAGCCGAGCAAGTGGATCACGCTGCGCGCCCTGCAGGTCCTGAAAGCAACGGGTATGGAGGCCGCATGACAGGCTGGATCGTCCTCGGCGTCGCACTGCTGGCCTTGCTGCTGTACCTGTTCGTCATCCGCCCCTGGCAGTTGCGCTGGGGTGCCAGCGATGAAGAGGTCGCCCGCGCCATGCCAGGTGGCGAGATCGTCCAGCATCCCACCTTCAACGCCACCCGCTCCCTGACGGTGAATGCCAGTCCGGAAGCGATCTGGCCCTGGCTGGTACAGATCGGCCACAAGCGCGCCGGATGGTACAGTTACGATTGGATTGACAATCTCGGCAAGCCCAGCGCCAGGCGCATCATCCCTGAATTGCAAAACCTGAAACCCGGCGATCTCATCCCGATTGACCCCGGCGGGATATACGGCTTCTGGGTGAAGGCTCTCGAGCCAAATCAGTGGATGCTTTGGTGGGACAAAACAGGCGAAATGACCTGGTTCTGGGGTCTTTATCCGCTGAACAAAAAGCAGACGCGCCTGATCACCCGCGTCCGTTTGCATTACAACTGGTTTTCCCCCTCCATCCTCTTCAACCTGCTGCTGGATGTCGGCGATATCGTGATGATGCGCAAGTGTATGCTGGGGATCAAAGAACGGGCCGAAAAGACGCCCGAGAAAGGATAACCTATGCCTGCGAATGAAACTGCACAGGGAATCTTTCAGGGCCGCCCGCGCGGCTTCCTGAAATTCTTCTTCAAATTCCCTCTCATTCTGCACCGCCTGGGTCTGGTGTGGTGGATCGAGAAATTCAGCGGCGCGCAGTGGATGCTGATCACAACCACCGGACGCAAGAGCGGCAAACCGCGCCAGGTGATGGTGGACGTAGTGGATTACGACAAAGAGGCCGATACGTTCTTCGTCGAGGCGGCCTACGGTCAGCGCGCCGATTGGGTGCGCAACATCCAGGTCAACCCCGATTTCCGCGCCCAGGTCGGGCGGCGTAAATTTCCGGCAAGGGCAGAATTTCTCCCGCCAGAGATCGCCGAAGAAAAAATGATCGCCCTGATGCGCCGCGCCCCGCGCTACGCCAAAGCGGTGATGGCCCTGGGCGGCTTGAAGTACAAGGACGAAGCCGAACTGCGCGCACTCTCGCGTAAGATGTTGCTGCTGGCAATCAAACCACAGGGTTGAATCGTAGTGACGACACTTCGACACCGTTCGTGCCGCGAGCATCGGCGACATCAGCGAAGCGATCCTGTGGACGCCGGTGCTAGACGGCAGGCTCAGTGCATGCTTCAGTCGTCTGTTGACAGACTCGCGCCGCCGCTGAGCGACCATCCCCTGGTGGGATCAGGCCGTGCGCTGGCTGAAGGGGCGTCCGCCGGAGGAGTGGTACCTTCCCCATCACCGCGTGCGCGACGCCCTGCAGTCCTACTGGGAACACCAGGGCATGCACGCTCCAGCCATGACCCTGCCGCCGGAGCTCAACTACGCCGGACAGTACAAACTACGCGAGCAGGATCCCGGCTCGCTGGCGTATACTTTTACTTATGGCGCGGCGGCTTTTTTCGTGATGGACACGCGCAGTATGCGCGTCAAGGGTAAATCCGGGAAGGCAATGCTGGGCGAAGGACAATGGCAGGCGTTGGAAGATTGGCTGCGGGCGGTCAAGGATGATTTCCCGCTCAAGTTCCTGGTCACTTCCTGCTCGGCCTTGTACAGCATGTGGACGGACATCCCGCGCGACCGCCTGCTGCGCTTCATCGGCGGGAATGACATCCAGGGCGTCTATCTCCTGGCTGGTAACCGGCATTCGGCGCATGCCATCTCCGCCGAATGCGGCCCGCGCCGCAACCCGGTGCACATCTGTGAATTTTGCTCCACGCCCTTTGAGCAGGATACCAATCCTCTGAGCCGCTAGATGTACATTCCCATCTTGAGCGGCGCGGTGCGGAAACAAAAAGTCCATTTTGTCGTCACCAGCAACAATTTCGGCGTGGTGCGCGTGGAATTCCCCGTTCAGGGACAGCCGCAAGTGCGCTTTGAACTTCACTACGAAGACAAAGGGGAATGGAAGGTGAAAACGGCGGGATAGAAAACGCAGGTCGGAAACGAATAAACGAATGAAGTAGAAGTTGGACTTTGGACTAAAAAGACAGGTATTCGTTTATTCGTTGGTCATTCGTTGACGGAGGTTTCTACGAACCACCTCGCCCGCCTCGCATCCAGCCGCCGCAGGCCGGCCTGATGCGCCATCTCGACAGCGGCCTGGTATTCCCTCGCAGTGATCGGGCGGTTGAGTTCGGGGAAAAGACGCGCTTTATACGCCGGGCGGTATTGATCCATCAGGTTCAGATAAGTGTTCGGAGAAATTTCCTCGGCCAGGAAGCGCAGGATTTCCGGTGTGCCAGCCAGGTTGTTCGGCAAGACCAGATGTCGCACCAACAGGCCGCGCTGCGCCAGGCCGTTCCCGTCAACCTGCAGATCGCCGACCTGACGATGCATCTCGCGCATCGCAGCCTGGTTGACACGCGGGTAATCGCGCGCCACCGAATAGCGGCTGGAGTGGTCGGAATGGGCATATTTCATATCCGGCATGTAAATATCAATCACCCCGTCGAGCAATTTCAGGGCGGCCATGGAATCATATCCGCCGGTGTTATAAACCAGCGGCAGACGCAGGCCAGCCCTCCCGCAAGGACCGCGGGACGATGGGGCTGCCAGCGCCAGCGCAGCCAGGATCTGCGCCGCCACGTGGCTGGGCGAGACGAAATTGATATTATGGCAGCCATAAGCCTGCAATTCCAGCAGGATGGCGGCCAGTTCTTGCGGCTCGACCTCCCGCCCGGCGTCGGTCTGGCTGATATCGTGATTCTGGCAGTACTGGCAGCGCAGGTTGCAGCGGGTGAAGAAGATCGTCCCCGAACCGCGCCAGCCGCGCAGCGGGTCCTCCTCCCCCAAATGCGGGTTGTAACTGCTGACTTTCGCCCGCAGGCCAGTGCGACAGACGCCCATCTTTCCGGCGCGGCGATCCACCTTGCACTCGCGGGCGCACAGGTCGCAGCACGAAAGATGTTCAAACGCTTCCGCCGCGCGCCTTTCAAGTTCGCCGGGAGGCAATTTCAGGTAAGCAGGAGTAAAGGTAGACATTGCCAAACCACTGTCTGTACTGGGCAACTTTCTCCCAAGAGACGCGGCAGCATATCTGCCAAACCCTCCATCGGACCGCTGGTATAGAATCGCAGCGCGCCGGGGCGGGATGAACCCGTTCCCTCAAAGGGAACGGGTTCATCATGGACAGTCTCCAGCAGACGCCCAACCTGCCGCGCCACCGCCGGAGCCGGGTCAATCACGCGCACGTGCGGCCCGACGATTTCCTGAATGAGCGGGATGACAAAGGGGTAATGCGTGCAGCCCAGCACAACGGTATCAATTCCCTTTTCGAGCATCGGCAGGAGCGCATCTTCCAGAATGGCGCGCGTTTCGGGTGTGTCCAGTTGCCCGGCCTCGATCTGCGCCACCAGTCCCGGACAAGTATGCTGGATTAATCTCACCCCGTTGGCGAAGCGTTCAACCACCGAGGCATACAGCGCGCCCTGGAACGTGGCCGGGGTGGCCAGCACGCCGACCACGCCGGTCTGCGTATGTTCGGCGGCCGGCTTGACCGCCGGTTCCATGCCAACGAAAGGCACATCGGGAAAAGTCTGCCGCAAGTGCTGTAAAGCCGCCGCCGAGGCCGTGTTGCAAGCCACGACGATCAGTTTCGCCCCCCGCGCGAGCAGAAAACGGGTGATCTCTTCCGAAAAAGCGCGCACTTCCGCCAGTGGACGCGGGCCGTATGGCACGTGTCCCTGGTCAGCCAGATATAACACCGCTTCATGCGGCAATTGCTGGCGTACGGCGCGCAGGACGGAGAGGCCGCCGACGCCAGAGTCAAAGATGCCGAGGGGTGAATGAGGATTGGTCATGGGTGTACGCCGTAATGCGTAAAGCGTAAAACGTAAAGGGCGATTTTACGTTTCACGTTTTCCTTTCCCTACACGCCTCAACAAAAGCCTCAAACAACCTGCGCGCGCTCGGTTGATCCATCAACCACTCTGGATGCCACTGTACCGCCAAGCCAAAGGGATGGCCGGGCAGTTCCAGCGCTTCCACCAGGCCATCCGGCGCATAAGCGACCGGCTCGAGCGCCGGCGGGATGTCCTTCGCACCCTGATGGTGCAGGCTGTTGACATCCAGAATTGGCTCGCCCAGTATTTGCGCCAACCGGCTGTCGTCAATGACCTCGACTTGATGGGCAATGCGGTTGCGCGGATAATCGGGATAATAGTCGTGTTTAATTGCACCCGGCTTCTGGTCTTCGATATGCGTGTAAAGCGTGCCGCCGAGCGCCACGTTGACCACCTGAAAGCCGCGGCAAATGCCCAGAAACGGGAGACCGTCGCGGGTCGCGGCGCGCAGCAGCCAGAACTCGAGCGTGTCGCGCGCCGCGTCCACCTCGCCGACGCGCGGGTGTGGTGCGCCGTCGAAATGTTCAATCCCAATATCCCCGCCACCGGTAAGGAGAATGCCGTCCAAACGTGCGTAGAGCGACTGTCTGCCACCTTCGGTCAAATCCGACCGATTAGGTGCTATGCAGGGGATCAGCGCCGGCGCGCCGCCAGCCAGGATCAACGCGTCAATGTAAGCGCGCAGCAACAGCACCGCTGGAAGGCCGCGCTCGGAATTGCCATTATAAGTAGTGACGCCGATAACGGGAACTGTCATTATTTATCCTTCATCAGTATAATCCACAACGCGGTTCCATAAGTAAAAAGGATCACCCAACCTGCGCTGCCATCCACGCTTTGCGGATGCCAGATCGAGGGCCAGTTCCAGGAGGGGCCAATCAGGAGCAACGCGATCATTGAAAACCAGGAGGCGAGGGCGAGGATCAGTTGCTGGCGCAAATTACGGGCGACGAGCAGCAGGGGCAGTTGATCGTAGAATCCCATCCGTTGCGGCATACAGGCCAAAATCAACAACAGGCGCGCTTCGGGCTGACGCCAGCGCATCAGGGCCAACAAGAGCAACGGCCCAGGCCCATAGAGGATAGGGATGAGATGCCGCGCGCTGGCTCGCGCCGACTGAAGCCAATCCGCCGGCCAGGTGGGCAGCAGTATCAGGCTGAGGGCCAGAACGACCAGGCAGCCGATAATCCCCTTTGGGGAAAGTTTTTTCGTGGACAGGGCGAGACCGATATTCGGCTTGAGCAACAAAAGCGGGAGCGTCGCAGGCCAGGCCCATATAACCATCAGGAGCGGAGACCATTGCACCTGAGCGACCGCCGCCCAAAGCGGGAGGCTGGCCAGGATGGGCAACCGCCAGGCGCCCTCGCCCAGCAGCGCATAAGTCATCAAGCCGACAGTGAGGCCAATCCAGAGTGTGGCGGCGAGGCTATCCGGCAGGGGCGCCAGGGGCAGGATGGCCAGCACTGCCGGGAAGGGGTAGAAAAGCGGCGCACCCTGATCGTACGGATAGAGAGAAGGATCGCTCGGAAGGTTGTATGGATTATTTCCGGCCAGCCACTCCCTGGCGCCAAGCAGCGCCCAGGTCAGATCCGCGGCGTCACGGTCGAACCAGTGTGTCTGGAAGAAATAACACACCAGGGCTGCCAGCAAGCCGGCGCTGACAGAGATCAGGATGCGCGCCCAAAGCCTGTGCATGGGATGGCTCGACGGATGTGCAGCCTTACAGTTTGTATCCGATTTTGCGCAAGAATCCTTTTCGCCAGGTGATGCCGGCCTCATCCTCGATGCCTTTAGGCGAAAAGCCGTCCACCACACCCAGGATGCCGCGTCCCTGCCCGGTTTCGGCGAGGATGACCTCGGTCGGGTTGGCGGTGGCGCAGAAGATGTGGCAGATCTCCGGCACCATCTTGAGCGCGTTGAGCACGTTGATCGGATAGAAGCCTTCGGCCAGGAACAGGATGAACGCATGGCCGGCGCCAATCGCCTGGGCATTCCTCTTGGCGAGATCTATCATCGCCTGGTCGGTGCCCGTCCAGCGGATCAGGCACTCGCCGGAGGCCTCGCAGAAGGCCAGCCCAAATTTAATCCCCGGCACGGCGCTGACCAGTGCCTCGTGGATGTCTTCCACGCTCTTGATGAAATGCGTTTGGCCGAGGATGAAATTGACCGGTTCCGGCTTTTCGATCTTGATGACGGCGAGTTCCATTTTTTCCTCCTTTTTTGCATCGAATTTTCGCGAATTTCCCGAAGAAAATTCGCCAAATTCGCGCAATTCGATGCAGAGAAAGTTATTTCGGATAAATTCTAATGTCCCATTAAGACATTTACGCCTGACAAGGCCTTGAAAAAAGACAAAAGGGCGCAGCGTATTAGTCTGCACCCTTATCCATTCAACAACCTCTCCTGACTTATTCGAACTTCTGCTTCAGGTGGGCCTTCTTGCCTGTGCGCTCGCGCAGGAAGTACAGTTGCGCCCGCCGGACGTGGGTGTGGCGTTCGACCACAACCTTGTCAATGCGCGGTGAGTGAAGCAGGAAGGTACGCTCGACGCCGATGCCATTGCTGGCCGTGCGCCGGACCGTAAAGTTGGTGTTGTTGCCGCCTTTGCGCAGGCGGATTATCGTCCCTTTAAACTCCTGGATGCGCTCGCGCTCGCCTTCTTTAATGCGCACGTGAACACTAACGCTATCTCCCGGAAACAGGTCAGGGATGTTTGGATTCTTGGTGGTGTTGAAGTTCTTGTTGAGGTCAATCATCGTCATTTATCCTTACGTTCATTTCTGCTGCCTCTCGGCGCGAAGCGAGATTATAACATGTCCCATAATGTATGAGAAGACCGTTTTTAGGGTATAATTTTGTCCGGTCTGCCCCCGTAGCTCAATGGATAGAGTAATGGACTTCGAATCCAGTGGTTGCGAGTCCGAGTCTCGCCGGGGGCACTGCCAATAAATACCCGCCGCTGGGTGAGGGGGGCACCCAACGACGGGCAACTATATTTTGCCACATAATGGCATAAAAATCAATACTTTTGGGGGACTAATTTCGATGCAAATTACTTCGCCGCCTTCACAGTAAACATAAACCTGCTGCCCTGCCCTTCTCCTTCGCTCTCGGCCCAGATCCGCCCACCGTGCGCCTCGACCAGATGCCTGGCGATGGTCAAGCCGATGCCGCTGCCGCCGCCCGCACGGCGCGAGCGCGATTTATCCGCACGATAAAAACGGTCAAAGATATGCGGGATATGTTCGGCAGGCAGGCCGATGCCTGTATCCGTCACCATAATTCTCACTTCATCGCCGTCACGGGTTGCGGAAATTTGAACATTTCCGCCCGCAGGGGTGTATTGCAGTGCGTTGCCAACCAGGTTGAGCAAGACCTGCCCAACGCGATCCTCGTCAACCTGGACCAGCGGAAGGTCTGCCGGCAGGCCGGAGGTCAAGGTGACGCCCTTCTCCTCGTATTGGCGGCTCAAGCGCCCGAGGGCCGAATCCACCAAATCCACGACCGCGACCGGCCTGAGGTCCAATTTGAACGTAGCCGCCTCGACGCGGCTGAGTTCCTGCAAGTCATCCACCAGACGGCTAAGCCGGTCAGCTTCCTGATGTATTTGTCCAAAGGTTTCATCGCTTGCCGGCAAGACCCCATCCATCAGCCCCTCCATCGAACCTTTGATCGCCGTGAGCGGCGTGCGTAGTTCATGGGCAACGTCGCCGATAAGCTGGCGGCGCATCGTCTCGATCTGTTCGAGTTGTCCGGCCATTGTATTGAAACGCCTCGCAAGCTGGCTCAACTCGTCCTCTCCACGAACCTGCACACGCTCATTATAGTGCCCCTCCGCGATGCGTTGGCTGACAGACATCATCTCTTGAACTGGAGCGATCACCCCACGACTGAAGATCATACTTACTACCAGCGCCAGTGCGGCGGACACAAAAACCGCCAAAGCCAGGGCCTCATTGAACGAAGCCCGAAAATTGAGGTAAAGCTCTTCAGCCTGTCCCAGACCGGAACCCGGGGCATTCATCATACCCGGCCCCATGCCCTGCCCAATGCCTGTGCCAATACGCATCATGTGGCGTTCGAATGCCCCCGGCAGGGCGAATTGCGTGGTACCAGCCAGGATAACCACGCCGACCAGGATAACGATCAAATACGAGAGAAAGAGCTTTATCCCCAGATGACGGCGAAGGTAAGCGATCATAGGTTTTCATCCTCGAAGCGGTAACCCACCCCGCGCACGGTAACGATGAAGCTTTCGTCTCCTAATTTCTGGCGGACGTGACCCAGGTGCACGTCCACGACGCGGGTATCGCCAAAATAATCATATCCCCAGACTTTTTCGAGCAACTGTTCACGCGTCAAGACACGACCTCGATTTTCGGCCAAAGCCTTGAGCAGGTCGAATTCGATGGCGGTCAACTCGACCGGATGCTCGTCCACTGAAACCTGTCGCGCTCCGACATCTATTCGCAAGCGACGAAAAGCCAGCACCTCACTTTCGGACCCTGGGCCGGCTCCCGTTTGCAGACGGCGCAGCGCGGCCTTGATCCGGGCGACCAATTCGCGCGGGCTGAACGGCTTGGTGACGTAATCGTCCGCCCCGACCGATAGACCAACGATTTTATCGGTCTCTTCGGTGCGGGCGGTGAGCATGATGACATAGACATTCGATTCGCGGCGCAGGTTGGTCAGCAATTGGATGCCGTCCATGCCGGGCAGCATGATGTCAAGAACGATGACATCCGGCTTATAGGCGCGCGCGGCTTTGAGACCCGCCGGGCCGTCGGCGGCGGTGTAGACTTCGTAACCTTCCGGGCGCAAATAGGCCGAGACGAGATTTACGATGCTGGGTTCGTCGTCAATGAGGAGGATTTTAGCGTTTGGCATAAGTCTATTTTACCGGAAATTCATCAACAATGTTCGCAGCCGCGAACGCAGCGCAGCGAAGTCCTCCAGGTTGGCACAACCCACCATTACGTGTCACCCTGAGGGAGCTGTCTTCCCTGGCACTTGCACGCCAGGGCTAGTGTGCGACCGAAGGGTCTCCCGGCCTATCTTGGAGATGCTTGCGCAGCACGCTTCGCGGTCGGGGGTAAGTGCGCCCCTCAGCATGACAGGAAAGTTGACTTTAAGAAAGGAGTGACGCCACTGCGCTGCGTGTCATACTACAAACACAAACTCTATAGTTCGCTCATCTCGATAAAAGTACCGTGCCAGTGGCGATAGAAGGCCTGAGCGGAGAAGCCGTTGACGCTGAGCATACCGACGATCTTGCCATCCCGCAGCACTTCAATGGTGTAGTAACCGTAGAAAGGTTCGGCTTCAGCGGCGACTTTCGCGCCGGACAGATTGGCGTCGAGATATTTCTAAGCGTATTCGAGCGCCCGCCCATCATATTCTGATGATTCAGGCCGCCATAACTGAAAAAACTCATTTTTTTAACGCAAAGGCGCAAAGCCGCACCGAGTAGGTACTGCGTACCGAGTAGGTGCTGCGCAAAGAATTTTAAGTTCTACTTCGAGAAAATCCATCAAGACGCCCTTTGGTGTCATTTTTTTTAAACAGATTTTGTTTTTCTTGGCGTCTTGGCGTCTTCGCGTTAAAAATTTTGCTTTTTGCCGAGTAGGCCTTCGGCAGTGGGGGCATTATTACAGCCGTAAGTATAAAAGAGAGCGATAAAGAGAGAATGAAATTTGTATAAAGATTCTGTAAAGAAGCAGTATAATCAAAGTATGCCAGAAGAACAATACACTTCCCTATCCCGACGCAAGATCGCCATCCTGATTGACGGCGACAACGCCCAGGCCAGCCTATTACCGCAGATGCTTGTCGAGGCTGGAAAATACGGCCTGGTGACCGTCCGCCGCATCTATGGCGACTGGACAACCAACTCGATGAATTCCTGGAAGGATATTTTGAATTATCATGCCTTCCAGCCGGTGCAGCAATTCCGTTACACGATCGGCAAAAACGCCACCGATTCGGCGATGATCATTGACGCGATGGATATTCTTCATGACGGCGCGGTGGATGGATTCTGCCTCGTCTCCAGCGACAGCGATTACACGCGGCTGGCAACCCGCATCCGTGAAACAGGCGTGTTCGTGATGGGCATCGGCGAGAAGAAGACGCCCAAGCCGTTCGTCAACGCCTGCGACGTGTTTATCTACACCGAGAATCTGGTAACCGAAGAAAAGGTCGTCAAAACGACCGCCAGTAAGGCGCAGGTGAAGAAAAAGGCCGAACCGGAGCCTATGCCCTTACTCCGCAAGGCTTTCGAAATGGCCGTGCAGGAAGATGGCTGGGCGCGCATGGATTCGATGGGCAATGCCCTCTACCAGCTCGATCCCGGCTTTGACCCGCGCACCTACGGTCATCGCCAACTTTCGCGGCTGATTGCCAGCAATAAGCACTATTTCGAGATGCGCGGCGTGGAAACCGGCGGGTTTACGCTGTTTTATGTGAAGATGAAGGAATAACCGGCCTGCCGTAAACTATCCCGAATTTGAGATCATGGCGCAAAGGCATATAAGCAGCTACCTTGAGGTTGGATATTGGGAGGCAGTACGCTCGCCACTGGACTGTATTCATCTCGGTATTAAACACACCGAGCTTGTATAAACCCGGCATTAAACACACCATGCTCGTAGAATCACGAGTTATGCGTCATGGGCGGCGTTTTGCTGCTTAATTAATTCATTCACAACCGGAGGTAACTATGAAAAACTCATCATCTGGATCACGTTCGGCAGTAAAGGTAGTTCGCTGGGTCGCCCGCGTGCTTGGCGCTCTGCTCGTTCTGCTGTTCTTGTTTTTTTTCATGGCTGAAGAGGTGTTTTCTCCACGGTCAGAACCCTTTTCCACACTCATCAATGTTCAGTTGGTTTTGGTTGTCATACAGATAATCGGTCTTGTGGTTGCCTGGAAGTGGGAACTTGCGGGTGGTCTCATGACGCTGGCGGCGGCAGTTCCCCTTGGAATTATCAACCTCAGGACACTGACGACTCTGTGGGGCCTGGTACCGTTCGTGGCGATCCTGTTCCTCCTTTGCTGGTGGTTCAGCAGAGCACCGGGACAGAGGGCCGACACGGCTGGCCACACGACATGACGGAACGCTGTTACTTGGCCCGGAGCATCCTCACCGAGGTGCGATCGTGCAACTCTCGACCGCCCCCCACGAACGCATAACACGCCGCACCACGACGTTCGCTCGTTTGTGAATGGCGTTATGAATAGAGCTCACTTAAGCCCGCCCTCATTTGATAGAAGATAGTGGGCGGGTCTGCGTGGTGCGGCGAGACGTTATGCGTTCGTTGGCGCGAGTTGATGTGCCAGCGAAGGCGACTGCAAGGGATGGGGGAGTTGTCTTGGAGCGCGCTTGCCCACACCCAGGCGCCGCATAACAAGCGCTTGCAGCCGACCGCCTTCGGCGCGGGTATGCGTGGCGCGTTTTGCCTGTGTTTCGTTCTGGTTAGCGTGGCGCGTCTTGCCAGAGTCGGCGGCGGCTGAAGCGCGGGCCGTTAGGCAGCTCAACGTTGCGCCACAAGGAGAAAAGAATCATGGCATCTAATATCTCTTCCTGGATGAAACAGCGCCCACTTGTAACTTACTTCATCCTAGCCTTCGCCATCACATGGGTCTTGGTATCCCCTCTTATCCTTAATGCACAAGGTCTCCTTGCCATTCAAATCTCACCACAGTGGCATTTTCTCGGAGCCTTCGGCCCGATACTGGCGGCGTTGATTGTCACCAGAATTGCTAACGGGAGGTTCGGTCTTTCAGAATTCGTTGGACGTATGGGCAACTGGCGCGTCGGATTTGTTTGGCTTTTCGTAGCAGTATTCAGCCCAATACTCCTTTTTGTGGTTTCGGCAATTATCTTGCGCGTCGCGGGAAACCCGTGGCCAGATTTCAGTAAACTCGCCTCGGCGGAATATGCTAACTTCGGGTGGATTTTTGGCTCGTTTCTTTCAGCCATAGCTTATGGTATTGGGGAAGAAGCGGGATGGCGGGGATTTGCCTTGCCCAGACTGCAAAAAAGCCATAGTGCACTCTCGGCTACATTCATCCTGTCAATATTCTGGGCCATTTGGCATATTCCAATGTTTTTCTACAGGTTTGAATTCGGCGTGGGTCAAGTCATCGGTTTCTTTATCGGCTTGTTCGCTGGAGCGATTTGGCTCACTTTCTTGTATAACAGCACGGGTGGAAACATCTTCATAGTCGCCGCTTGGCACACAATTTGGAGCATTGTGAATATCTTAGGTCTCGTCGTATCAATAGATGTTGTCTCATTGATGAGTGCAATAGTTATGGTTGCCGCAGTTGTCATCGTCATTGTATGGAAACCTGCCCGACTTTCAATGTTCGACAAGTACACTATCTCAGAACGTGGTGTTTGAATCTGAGACAAAGGCCGCCTATCGATTAACCTCAGTGTCAAGGGGAAAAGAGGAAATTGACTGAAATTTGCCCGCTGAAGAGTAACCGGCTGTGAGAGAGCGCCTTTCACGGCCGGTTTTTCTTTTCCTGGCAACGCTTCACCGCCCCCGCCAGCACTTCGCGGTCGCAACGAATTCAATCCCCCGCCAACTCCTCATACACCCCCACAATCTGCTTGGCGATCTTCTCCCAATCATAATTCCGGGCATATTCGGCCGCGGCGCGGCCCATCGCCGCGCGGCGTTCCGGGTAGCCCAGCAGCACCGACAGCCGGTCACACAACGCGGCATGGTCGCCATCCGGGACGGTGTATCCGGTTACGCCATCTTGAACCAAAAAGGCCAGCCCACCCACCTGCGAGGCGACGACCGGCGTGCCGCAGGCCATCGCCTCCAGCGCCACCATGCCAAAGGATTCGTAGTGCGAGGGCATCACCACGACTTCCGCCGCAGAATAGTAATATGGCAGGGTATCCTGGCTGCGCTTGCCGAGAAAGACGACCAGATTGCCCATACACAGCTCATCACACAAACTTTGCAGGCGGGCCATTTCCGCGCTCATCGCATCCGGGCTGACATCCGGGTCGCCGCCGATGATCGCAAGGTATACGGACTTGGAAGGGCAAATGTCCTTCTGCTGAAGGAGAGCCACAGCCCGGATCAGGGTATCCACACCCTTGAGCGGCTCGATACGTCCGACGTACAGCAGCAGGCATTTATCCGGAGATATGCCAATATACTGCTTGGCTTCGTCGGGCGGGATCGGATAGAAATGACAGCTATCCACGCCCGGCGGGATGATGGTCATCTTGCGGACATCCGCCTTGTACAACCATTCGAGTTGCGCCTGTTCGGCCACGGTCGAGACGATGAGCCGGTCGGCGCGGGCGATGACGCGGCGCTCACCCTCGAGGCGGTACTCCCCCTCCCGCTCGTCGGCGGAACGGGCGACGCGGTTTTTCATCTCGCCCAGGGTGTGGAACATGTGCGCAATCGGTACGCCGCCCCAGGTCTGAGAGAGAGTCTCGGCGGCCAGGCCGGACATCCAGTAATGGCTGTGGATAATGTCGTAGTGAAGTTCTTTTTCTGAAGCAAATTGTTTAATGCCCTCCGCAAACTGAGGGATGTGATCGGCCAATTCCTTTTTGGGTAGCGGCACCTCCGGCCCGGCCGGCACGTGGACGACGCGGTTGCCGTAGCCGAGGTCGTGCAGCACATGCGGCACATGCTCGTCCTGCGAGCGCGTGAAGACGTCCACGTGGAGGCCCATGCGGCCCAACTCGCGGGTCAGGTCGCGCACGTAGACGTTCATCCCGCCGGTATCCTTGCCGCCGAGCGTGGCCAGCGGACAGGTGTGGTAGGAAAGCATGGCGATGTTGAGCATAGTCGTTACTTCGGTTTATTTTGATTCTAACTTGCCTGAATAGGGATTGTGCTGGTATAATCTCCGCCGCTGTAGGACGAAATTCTATTTCGTCCAATGCAGGACAAAATGAATTTTGTCCAACCGCCACCGTAGCTCAGTCGGTAGAGCAGACGTTTCGTAAACGCCAGGTCAAGGGTTCGAATCCCTTCGGTGGCTCTTTCCTATTTTTAGGCAATCGGTATCGCAACCCGACCTCTGTGGATATTTCACAAATCGAGGGCCAGACGTAGGCGGGATTCCACTTCATCCAAACCAGTTTGCGTCAGTCTGCCAATGCGCCGCGCAACAGCCGTTTTAGGTACGGTGGCGAGATTGGATATTTTAACCCAAGAGGCCATCTTCAACCCCGCGGCTCGGGCCTCAGGCGTGTTTTCGGCAATCGCGTAGTCTGTTCCCAGCGGTCTGGACGCCGGGCGCGATGAAATCGCCGCAATGAGGACATCGGCGGTCTGGGTATGGATGGCTTGCCCAGAGATGACAACCGCTGGGCGTGGTTTCACATGTACCTGTCCACCTGAGTTGATGAATGGGAAGCGCACGAGAACTACCTCCCCACGTTGGGGTTGCCAACTGCTGGCGATCATACAGCCTCCCCATCTTCCCACATATACACATCCTCGTCGGGGTGGTCCCAAATCCGGGCCAGCGAAGCCTGGGAAACCAGGTACCATTCCTGGGGTTCAGATACGGCACGCGGTCGCGACAGGGCTTCGAACAGTTGAGCGCTGAGTAGCACTGCCCGGGCGCGTCCATGGCGCGTAATGAAAATGGGTTCGCTTTCATTCTCCAACTGGTCGAGAATGGCGCTCAACCGGTCACGGACTTCAGTAGCAGGAATAATGGCGGGCATCTCGAGCTCCTTTTGTACGTAATTCCGTAAAGAATTCTACCACATTACCCTTGCCACCTTCTTGGAATTCTTGCGGCTCTTTGGGAATCTCCGTGAAACAGGCCGCATGTAGCGGTAGAATCGGCGGTTTTCCGCAAAATCACCCCCAAATATGGGGGCTACCACGCTAATTCCCAAAGAGCCGAATTTCGTCCAATGCATCCAACCGCCACCGTAGCTCAGTCGGTAGAGCAGACGTTTCGTAAACGCCAGGTCAAGGGTTCGAATCCCTTCGGTGGCTCAGCCCAAAAACGTCGAAAGTCGAACATGTTTAACGTCCGACCTTCGACGTTTGACGTTTACCGCACTCCTACCACTCGAAAATCTTGTCCAAATCTTCTTCCGCCACATCAAACACTGTGTTATGCGGGGGTAAAGGTTCACGCGTCATCCACTCGGGCAGGCGGTCATCGTTGGCAGTGAATCCGGCGCGGCGATTGAACTCGCACTCAAGTTTCAGGGTTTCTTTGCCGAGCGCCTGCAAAATATCCGCGCCCACGTTCCATCCATAATGGGCGTTGAGCAGGCTGGCTATCGTCTCCGCCGAGGCGACGGCAAAGCCAAAACCGGCGAAGAGGCACGCGCCGAGGGTATCATACCCGGCCATGTTGATCTGCGCCGTGCGGGATACGTCGGCCTGGCCTTTGGGGTCGAGGTGATTGATCTTGGCGCGGATGGTCAACCCCGCAGTATGATCTGCGCCCTGCGGCGAGGTGGCGTAGGTGACGCCGGTGCCTTTGATCGCGCGCGGTTCATAGGCCGACATGGCCTGCCCCTTGACCGCCGGGACGCGCTGGATGCCGAAATGCTTCCCGGTAGAGACTGCGCCGTTAGCAAGAACGCGTCCGAGCGGTGTGTTGCGGCGGATTTCATCCAGCAGTTCCATCGCCCGCGCCGCGTCGCCCCATCCCATCTGACCGGCTTCGGCGGCCACGCCCAGCGCCGCGCCGACCTCAATGCTGTCCAGCCCGAGATCGTTGACCTGCCAGTTCAGGCGGGCGATGGCATCCAGGGAGTCAATGCCCAGGTTGGAACCCATCAGGCCGATGCTCTCGTATTCGAGCGGGGAGACGATGCTCTGGCCGTCCTCGCCTCCGAAAACATTCGAGCATTGGATGGTACAGCCGGGCATACAGGCATGGGTCGGGTCGCTGGCGCCGCCGCGCGCCAGCAGCAATTCACGCAGGTGTTCGCCGCTGATCTCCTCCACCTTCTCGAAATGCCCGGACGAAAAGTTGCGCGTCGGCAGCCCGCCGAAGCCATCGCTCATCTGCGCCATGGCCGCCGTGCCGTAATCGCGAAAGGTGGCGGTCTGGGGATGTTCAAGCAGCGCCCTGTTGACAATCTTCTGCGCGGCGCGGTAGGCATTTGCGTCGGCAAGCGGCGGTTTCTGGCAGCCCTCGGCGTCGAAGACGATGGCTTTCAACCCTTTTGAGCCCATCACCGCGCCCAGGCCGCCGCGCGCGGCGATGCGTGCGGGGACTTTATCCTTATCCAGATTCTGGATGCCGGCTGCGGAGAGTTTCATCTCGCCTCCGGGACCGATGAGCGCAATGGCGACTTTCTGGCCATATTTTTCGATCAGTTTCGGCGCGGTTTCATAAACACCCAAGCCTATCAGACCTTTAGGGTCTTCGGAGACCCTAAAGGTCTGCTCGAAGCGCGCGCCTTGTTTGCTGAGACGCAAAACCCAGAATCCAGGCTCGGCAGGTATGTCTTCGATAATCAAGGCTCGGATGCCCAGATAAGCCATCTGCAGGCCAGTGGTGCCGCCCGCGTTGGCTTCCTTGATACCACCTGTTAGCGGGGACTTGCCGCCAACCGAGATGCGGTCGCAGGACGAGAGCATGTGTCCTACCAGCAGGCCGGGGGCGAAGATGAGTTTGTTGCCCACGCCGAGAGGGTCGCAGGTGGCGTCCACCTCGTCGAGCAGGATGCGCGCCGAAAGTCCGCGCCCGCCGAGGCGCTCCCAGGAGGGAGGAATGGGTTCGGTTGCAAAGGTTTGGTTCTTGACATTTACTCGCCAGATTTGCATAGGGGTCTCTCTTTGTTATTCAACGCGGATTTCGCTGATTGGGCGGATTGCGCGGATTTTTTTCGGCGAAATCCGCAAAATCCGCGTCATCCGCGTTGAAGATGTTATGGAATACTCTAACGCGGATTTCGCTGATTTTACGAATTGCGCGGATTTTTTATCCTTGCACAGGTTTACGGCGCGTGTTGGCAATTCGCGCGTGAGTGACACTTTCGCCGCCAAATTCGCGCAATCCGCGTTGAGAGATTTTAATCATTAAGCAACGATTCTACCGCATCGCGGAAGACCTTCGTATGGTAATCCACATCTTCCTGCGTGGTATCGGGCGACATCAGCGCCATATTGTGGAAGGGGGTCATCAAGATGCGGCGGTTGAGGGCAAAGAGGTGCATGAATCGGTCGAGTTCGTGATCCTGTGCAGCGGCGGCTTCGCTGCCGTTGCGCGGCGGGGTTTGGCGGAACCAGTACTCGACGCGCCCGCCCAGGCGTTTGACGATCCAGGGCAGCTCCCATTCGCGGATGACAGCCATCACGCCAGCCTCGAAGCGTTCGGCCAGCGGGAGCATTCTTTCGTAGGCCGCGGGGGTCAGGATATGCTCGAGCGTGGCGCGCATCGCCGCGACCGAGAGGGCGTTGCCGGCCAGTGTGCCGCCGATGCCGCCCGAGTCGGAATCTTCGAGCTTCAGTTTTTCCATGAAGCGGTCATTGATTTCTTCGGAGAAACCATAGACCGCGGCCGGGACGCCGCTGGCGATCGACTTGCCCAGGGTGAGCATATCTGGCTGCAATCCGTGCGCGGCGGTGTATCCGCCGGGAGCGGCGCAGATGGTGTGGGTCTCGTCAATGATGAGAATTGTTCCGCTGCGGCGGGTGATCTCGCGCAGGGCGTCATGAAAACCGGGTTCCGGGTGGACGATGCCAATGTTGGTCAAAGCCGGTTCGGCCACCACGCAGGCCACATCGCGCGCGGCCAGGGCGGTTTCGAGCGCGGGGATGTCGTTGAACTCGATTACCTTGGTGGTCTCGACCGGATCGAGCGGCGGCCCCAGGTTGCCGCGCCGCGCGCCGGGGACGCCGTCTTCATCGAGCATGATCAGCGTCTCGTCCACCGTGCCGTGATAACAATAGTTGAAAACCAGGATCTTGGGGCGGGCGGTGATATGCCGCGCCATGCGGATGGCGAAGCGGTTGGCATCGGTGGCGGTGAGCGCCAACTGCCAGTACGGCAGGCCGAAACGCCGCGCCAGTTCCTCACCGAGCCAGATCACGTCTTCGACCGGCAGCATCAGGGTGATGCCGCGCTGCGCCTGCTCGGCGATGGCTTTCACCGAGGCGGGCGGGGCGTGGCCGGTCATCGCGCCGGTATCGCCCAAGCAGAAATCAACGTAATCGGAGCCGTCCACGTCCGTGAAGTGCGCTCCACGGGCCTCGCTGACGAAGACGGGAAATTTCCCCGCCCAGCGCATCATCCACAGCATCGGCACGCCGCCCTGCCAATGGGCGCGGGCACGCTCGTAGAGCGCTTTGGATTTGGGATGTTCTCGCAGGAATTTCTGTTCTTCGGCAATGAGCAGGCGCTCGAAGCGGGAGCGGTCTAAGGTTTTCATGGTTTCCTCGACAGTCGAATGTCAAAGGTCACAGGTCACAGGTCAAAGGCCAAACGTCGCACAGCATTAGACGTTCGACCTTCGACCTTTGACTATTTGACGGTATCCTTCAGCGCCTCGGCAAAGATTCCAAGCGCATCGTTGATTTGTTCCTCGGTGACAACCAACGGCGGGATCCAGCGGATGCTGTTGTCATACGTGCCGCAGGAGAGCAGCAACAGCTTGCGTTCCTGCGCGGCGTGGATGATCGCCTTGGCGGTATTTTTATCCGGCTTGTTTTCTGGGGTACGGAACTCGGTGGCGATCATCAGGCCGATTCCGCGCACGTCGCCAATGGCGGGATACTCCTCCTGGAGCTTGCGCAGGCCGGTCATCAACTGGATCCCGCGCCGGGCCGCGTTACCGATCATATCCTCCTCCCGCATGGCGCGGATGGTGGCCACGCCAGCCGCACAGGCCACCGCGTTGCCGCCATACGTCCCGCCGTGCGAGCCGGGCGTCCACTTTTTCATCAAGTCGAGGCGGCTGAACACGCCCGAAAGCGGCAGGCCGGAAGCAATGCCCTTGGCAACCGTCATGATGTCCGGAACGACGCCGAAGTGTTCCTGGGCGAACCATTTGCCGGTGCGCCCAAAGCCGGATTGGACTTCGTCGAAGATGAGCAGGATGCCATGCTTATCGCAGGTTTCGCGCAGCCCTTTCAGGAAGGAGGCCGGCGGCACCACATAGCCGCCTTCGCCGAGCACAGGCTCGATCAAGATGGCGGCAGTCTCGGAGGGCGCGGTCTGCGAGGCAAGCAGGAATTCCAGTTCGTTCAGGCACCACTGGCTGGTGGACTCCTCGTCCCAGCCGTAGCGATAGGCATAGGGATAGGGAGCGACGAAGAAGCCCGCCGGAAGCGGCTGGTAGCCGGCGCGGTAGATGGTCTTGGAGGTGGTCATCGCCATCGTAGCGGAAGTCCGCCCGTGGAAGCTGCCCTGGAAGACGATGACGTTCGGGCGGCCGGTGGCAGCGCGCGCCAGTTTGACCGCGCCTTCCAACGCCTCCGCACCGGAGTTGCTGAAGAAGAAGCCGTCAATCGAGGGATGGACGATGGTGCGCAATTCCTGCACCAGTTCGAGTATCGGCTTGTGGACGACGATATTGATCTGGGCGTGCAAGAACAATCCGGCCTGCTCGCGGATGGCAGCGACAACCTTCGGATGGCAGTGACCGGTGTTGGTCACGCCGATGCCGCAGGTGAAATCCAGGTAGGCGCTGCCATCCTGGTCGTAGACGTAACAGCCCTCGGCGCGCTCGGAGACGATGGGCGTGTAGCGCGTCCAGACGGGGGAGAGGTGGGGGAAGTTGTCTTCGTAGAGTTGAGTCATGGGGAATACCTGAAAGTGATGAGTGATGAGTGATGCGTGATGACGCAGATTCACGCATCACGTTTTATAGGCTGGACATAGTCTCCAAATTATGTGCTTGAGTGAAAAGAGAAGCCGAAATCTTGACTCTGCTCGGCCTGGATTGCCAAATCCAGGCCTACTGCGCCGGATTTGGCAATCCGGCGCGAGCGAAAACTAGCCAAGCACATAATTTGCTACTATGTCATAGGCTGAAGGATCATGCTGGCAAATAATTCGCCGCCCACTCGAGATCGAGCTTTTTGAGCGTCGCGGCAGTTGGGATGCCGTCGTTCGTCCAGCCAGCCAGCTCATAGTACTGATCGAGGGCGGCTTCGACTTCTTCGATGTCGAGCGCGATTCCGGCCGATGGCCCAGTACCGGTCAGCACCTTGAAGAATTTTTTGGGCAGCCGGTCATCCTTGCGGGTGAAGCCTTCGCGGGCGTTGAACGTCCGCATCAGGTTCAGACGCCGCGCGCCGACCGTCACGAGCTCATCCACGCTGAAGTCCCAACCGGTGACGGAGCGTATGAGTTCCACCGTCTCCGCCGGGCCGTAGAGGCACCAAGCCGGCCCCCAGACGAACTGGCATAGTTCGAGCGAGTCCAACATGCTGTAGAAGCACTCGGTCAGGTAGGCAAAGCGGACTTTTTCCGCACCCAGGCTCATCGGGGCCTGCTTTTCAGTCAAACCCATCGGGGCGAGGTGCTGCATATACAGATCGGAAGCGATGCCTTCCTCGTACATCCAGTCATGCTCGCTGGACTGGTGGTCTGCGCCAAAGGGGTTGACGGCATAGATGAGCGCCAGTGAACGCTTGGCCTGCGGCATGTGCGCCGGGGCCTCGTGGTTCTTGACCGTGACCAGGCATTCGTCCGCGCCCTTGCCCCAGAGTTTTGCGGCGCGCGCCGAACCCTGGGAGAGCACCTTGCCCAATGAGCCGCTGTTAGTGACAATTTGGTTGAGCGTTTCCAGCAAGGCTTCGGCGCTGCCGAATTTCAGTTCGAGGCCGCCGGTCTGCTCTTTGGTGATGATACCCTTCTCGTAGCACTCCATGGCAAAGGCAATCGTCGCGCCGCAGGAGATGGTATCCACGCCGTATTGGTTGCAAATCTCGTTCGCCTTGCAGACCGCCGCCAGGTCGCTGACGCCGCAATACGAACCCATTGTGGCGAGCGTCTCGTATTCGGGCCCGCCGTAGAGTGGGTCAACCTTGTAAGCGCCCTCTTTGATCTCGACAACGCGCTTGCAGCGCACGATGCAGGCGTAGCAGGTATCGCGGCCCTGGCTGTCTTGCTTGCCTTCCGCCGCGCCGACCAGCAGGGTGTTGTACAGCGTCTCTCCGCCCAGGGCTTCGGCCTGCTCGAACTGGCCTTCGGTATAGTTGCGGGTGGGCAGCGAACCAAAGGAGTGCTGCGGAACGACCACGCTGGCTGTGCCGTACTTGCCCAGCCCGTCCACATCTGCGTTTGCCTTTAGCAAAACCGGGCCGGCGCGGTTGAGCGCGGTCAGTGCTTTGGCGTCGGCCAGTTCGGGCTTCTGCGTGCCGCGCGCCACAACCGCCTTGAGATTCTTGCTGGCCATCACCAGCCCCATGCCGGTGCGCCCGTTGTTGCGGTTGCACATGCTGACCAGGGAGGAGAAGAGCACGCCTTTCTCGGCAGCCGGGCCGTGCTGCAGGATTTCGATCTTC
Organism: uncultured Chloroflexus sp.; assembly: GCA_964618215.1. Lineage (GTDB taxonomy): Bacteria > Chloroflexota > Anaerolineae > Anaerolineales > Villigracilaceae > CG2-30-58-95. The sequence goes on along the minus strand of CAZTZE010000003.1, from coordinate 77,073 downwards.
GGGTCGCCAAGCTCTTCTTTTAGAGCAGCCTCTACATCACCGGTGAGCTTGCCCAACAGATGAGTGGCGTCACGCAGTTCAGCTTTGCCATCCTTGAGCAGCAGGTAAACCGGCTTGGGTGACTTGCCCTTGATGACAATACCGTCGAAGCCGGAAAACTTGAGTTCAGCCGGGAAGAAGCCGCCGCCCTGCGAATCGCCGATTGCACCGCTGACCGGCGACCTGGCGTTGACGTTGACGCGGCTCTGGCCAGAAATCGCCGCGCCGGTGGTCACGCCGGTCATGATCGTTAGCACATTTTCCGGGCCGAGAGCGTCCGCGCCTTTGGGCATCTCGCGCAGGATGTAATGCAGTCCCATCGCGCTGCCGCCGAGATATTTGCGATAGAACGCCTCGGGCGGAGTCTCGACCTCGAGTTTTCCGTTTGTCAAATCAACGTGCAGGATTTTTCCGTTGTAACCGTAAGACATATCAACCTCCTCATCGAATAATGATGTGAGAATTATATACCCTGCGGGACGGCGCGGAGCCATCTTTGCAATGATTACTGTAGTTCTTCATCAGCCTTGCGCAGGATTTCTTGCAGCTTCTGGCGCGCAGCCTCCGGCAGGGGATCTACGACAGGCCCGGCCAGGATTTCGCGGACTTTCTCGCGGGCGTTGTTGTACATCGAGGGCTTGCCGAGTTCCAGCCAGGATTCGTAGGTGTGACGCGGCAATAAATCGGATATATAGAACTCGCCGCCGCGCGGCGCCTGACGCGTATTCTTCGATGCCAGGAAATGCCCGCCCGGCCCAACCTGAATCACGTCGGAAAACAGATCCTTGACCTCGCGGCAGTCCACGCCTTCGACCAGCCGCTGGCAATGATGGGCGATTTCATTATCCACGACGATTTGTTCGAGAACCAGGTTCTGATCTCCCTCGATCTCGCCGATGCCGACGACGATGTCCGCGCCGGCCATCATCGGCGGGAGAGTGGTGACCAATTTTTCCAGAACGGCCTCCGGCCCCGGCTGGCGGGCGTCGGAGGTACAACCGGCCGCCGTGCTGGGCAGGCCGTAGTAGCGCCCCATTGCGGTTAGCGCCGCCGACTGCAAGCCCATTTCCGGCGTTCCACCCAGATAGCCGCCCGTCCGGAAATCCATCGTACCGGTGGCGCTGCTGTAGATCATCGGCCGGCCGGGATGAGCCAATTCAAACACCACCAGTGCGGAGAGCAATTCGGCGTTGGCGAGGCAGATCGTCGAGAACAGGCTGGCAGGCCCGGTCGTCCCGCTGACCGGCATGGGCATGATCGTCACCGGCATATCCAGCGGGCCGAGTTCCAGGTAGGCATCCAGCATCGCGCCGTCATGAGAGAGCGGCGCGACCGGGCAATAGATCAGCGAGTAATTCCTGCGCGAGCGGATCTGGTCTTCGCTGCCCAAAACAGCCTTCAGGCCTTCGACCAGATAGGGAACCTGCTTCACAGTGTGCAATTCGTGCTGGCCGTGCTTGGAGCAGAATTCCATCATCGTAAAGAACTCGTGCAGCGGGCGCGAGGCGGCCGGCGCCTCCGAGATACAGGTCGGCGGCCAGGCCATCACGGCCAGGTCCATTTGCTGCAAGAGGCGCATGGCGTCCTTGTTATCCTGGCGGGTGCCGTAGCGCCGTTCGCCGCTCTCGAAATCGGTGGCGAAGGCCGCGGTGCCGTCCAAGCAGAAACGCGATACCGGCGAGGGCAGAGGGTAATCGAAAGCCGGATTGCGCGCGCCCAAGATAAAGGCGCGCGGCGCGGCGTGCAGCGCCTCGGCGATGAGTTCGGCCGGGATGCGGGCAATCTTCCTGTCACGGTCCACGGCCGCGCCGCCCCCTTCCAGGATTTGCAGCGCTCTGTCGCTGTGAAAACGAACGCCCACCTCGGCCAGCACGCGCAGGCTGCGGGCATGGATCCGCTCTTGCTCATCGGGGGATAAAACGCTGGCGGTGAATTTCATGGCGGTCAGATTTTACCGCGTTGCGCAGCGCGCTGTCCGGCAGACATGCGCTGCGCAACGGGTTAACCTTTCTTGCTTATTCCTCAGCGCCTTTGGGCGCTTTACTCCAGGCAAAGATATTCTTGGTATCCACAAGTTTGCCATTGATGTCGGTCAGCAACTTGGGCGGGTCAAGTTTCTGGGTCAGGAGTGAGACCACGACCAGGAAGATGATCGAGATGAAAAACGCCGGGGTGGAGGCGATGTAGATCGAATCCCAGACGACATCATCCACCATCTCGCCCTCGTAGACGACAGGCAGAACGTAAGTGTACATCCAGACAAAGGTCAGGATGAGCCACGATACGACGCCGCTGAAGAAGGAGGCCAGTGCGCCGGTATGGTTGGCCTTCTTCCAGTACATGCCGATCAAATAGGGAGCGGCCATGCCAACCAGGATCGAGGTGTTCGCCAGCACGGCCAGTTTATAGATCGTCGAGGCATACAATGCGATCGCCAAACTCAAGATGCCACTGACGATCAGGGCAATGCGGGTCAGTTTTAGCTCAGACTTATCGGACAGGTTGGGCTTGAATACCTTGACGATGTTCTGGGTGAACATCGTCGCGCCGGCAAGGAGCGAGCTGTCGGAAGTACTCATCAGGGCGGAGGCCAGGGCTGCAATAAAGACTGCCACCAAAGCCGGAGGCAGATACTTCATTGCCATTAAAATGAGCACGAATTCGGTCTGCGCGCCTTCCAATGTCGGGCCAAGGGCGCCATAGGCGACCACGCCGATCAGGGGGGAGAGGACACCGAAGCCCAGGTAAAGTGCGCCAGCCAGGAAAGTGGCTTTGACGGCCGTGCTCTCGTTCTTAGAGGCGCAGGTGCGCTGCAGATAATCCTGGGCCGGGATGGCGCCCAGGCCAAGCGCGAGCCAGGCGGCCATGTAGTAGAACCAGCCGTGCATTCCATAATAGCCGTAATAGCCGTCGTTGGCAGTCGGCCAGATAGCAAAGGTATTCGTTGTGAACTGCGCGCCGGCCAAATTGATCATGTTACGGAAGCCATCCACGCTGATCATGATGCCAACGGTGAGGATGACCAGGCCGATCGAGGTCAGGAACATCTGCATGAAGTCAAGGGCCGTATCCGCCCACAGGCCGCCCATGATGGTGTAAAGCGTCACCACCGTCGTGACCAGGATCATGCCCCACGAAAGCGGCCAGCCCAGGAGAGCCTGCAGGATAGCGCCGCCAGCGACGATCTGGGCGGCAGTCCAGCCAAAATAGGTGATGATCTGAGTCACCGTGCCAACAACCGACATTGTCGTGCCAAAACGACGCTGGAAGAAATCCATGATGGTGATGTACTGGGCACGGCGCGCCAGGCGGACGACGAAGATGCCCGCGATGACGAGACACAGGGTCGCGCCGAACGGGTCGAAGACCACGCCCTGGAAGCCGTAGGAGTAGGCTTCGGAACTGGCGCCCATCAGGGTCTCGGCAGCAAACCAGGTGGCCATGATGGATGGGGCAGCCATCCACAAAGGCAGGCGGCGGCCAGCGAGAACATAATCCACGGTATTCTTGACCTTCTTGGACGCCCACCAACCAATGATCATGCGGATGATCAGGATGACAACGATCCCACCGATGATCAGGCCTGCATATTCATATCCTTCGAATTCCATTTCTCGCTCCTTTCCTGTTATGAATTATGCCAGTGCAGCAAAGCCGCATCTGGATGGTGAATCACATCTCCCTTATGCCATAAGGGAAATCGTAATCAGCCATCTTTTCCATGAAGGGGTCCGGGTCGAAGGCTTCTGGACCGAGCACACCCGTGCCTTTCCAGATGCCGTGCTCCAGCAAATCCCAGCCGATAACGGCATTGAAGGCCGTCTGCGCCACCACAGACTGACAGCCCAGGCGCTTCATGCACTCCACGTTATCGGCCACCTGGTACAGATAGACCTGGCGCGGCTTGCCGTCTTTTTTGCCCTTGACCCAGGTGCCGGCGCAGGTCTTACCGAACATCCGGTCGCCCAAATGCGCAGGGTCCGGGAGGCAGGCAGCGACAACATCTCGCGGGGCCACCATAACATCCTTAACCTTGATCTTTTCCTTGTTATCCAATCCGAGCATGTGGAGGGTTTTTAGCACGCCGATGAACTGGTCGCCCAGGCCGTACTTGAAGGTAACGCGCTTGCAATTGACCCAGCGCGGCACGAGCAGGACTTCCTCGTGCTCCACATTCACCACCTCGACCTTGCCAATTCCATCCGGGAACTCGAAAACTTCCGGCTCGGAGAATGGCGGCGTGGTGAACCAACCTTTGCCCTTTTCCCAAATCACCGGCGGGTTCAGGCATTCTTCGATGGTCGTCCAGATGGAAAAGTTCGGGGCAAATTCATAGCCCTTGATCTCGATGTTGGCGCCATCGCGGATGCCGATTTCCTCGATTTCGTCGAAGAGGTGTTTCTCGGCATATTTGGCGAACACGTCGGCCATGCCGGGTTCCACGCCCAGGCCGACGATACACAGCAGGCCCTTCTTCTCCCAGGCTTTGGCGCGCTCGAACTGGTAATCGCCCAGTTTGACGCCGCACTTCTCGAACGGCTTCTTCGGGTGCGGCGTGGACAGGGTCATCGCCATGTCCATGTAATTGCATCCGGCGTTGTAGGCCGCATCGAAGATCGGCTCGTTGTAGAGCGGATCGCAGGCATTCATGACGAGGTCAACTTTGTATTTCTTTGCCATCTTCTCGATGAGTTCCTGCTTGCTGGCGTCAATCCACTCGGCCGGGAAGCGCTTCGGATCCTTGAGTTTCTTCTGCACTTCTTTGGCGCGCTCCAGATTGTAGTCCGCCAGGACGACCAGTTCCACCCACTTGCGGGGTTTGGCGATGGCCGCAATGGCCTCCCCAACCCCGCCCACACCGACGAGCAATACTTTCATGTCCGCTTCTCCTTTTGCAAAATATTCCGGCAATGGCCGGTGCTTGCTAGAAGTAGATCTCCTTCATGATCTTGAGGTGCATGATTATTCGTCATCAATCACCGGTTGTCGCTGCCTTTTCCGTGTCACGCGCTGCGCCCCGGACCTCAGGCCTGCGCCGCCGCGGCCACTTCCTTGAGCGTATTCTCCAGCCGGTTCAATACCGCGTCGATTTGCTCATAGGTGATGACAATGGGCGGCTCGATTCGGACGGTCTGGGCGCTGATGAGCGTCCCGGCTACCAGCACGCCGCGCTTGAACAATCCGGCTGCAACTTGATACCCGGTCTCCGGCGTGTGGAAGTGCTGGCCGATGAGCAAACCCCTGCCGGTAATCTCCTTATAGATTTGCGGATACTTTTTCGCCAGCGCCTGCAGTTTCGAGATAAAGTAGGCGCCCTTCTCGGCCGCCTGCTTCGGATAATCGTCCCGCAATACAACATTGATGGACGCAATCGCCGCCGAACAGGCCAGCGCGCCGCCGCCCGTGGTGGTGGTGTGAATGAACGGATTCGGGTACATCATGCACTGCCAGATTTCCTCGGTCGAGCAGAAGGCGCTGACCGGCATCACGCCCCCGCCCAGCGATTTCGCAACCACCAAAATATCCGGCACCACGTTCCAGTGATCCACGCCCCACAGTTTGCCGGTGCGCCCCAGTCCGGTCTGGACTTCGTCGGCGATGAGCAGCACCCCGTAATGTTTGGTCGCCGCACGGACGCGCGGCCAGAAATCATCCGGCGGGACAATCGCGCCCGCCTCGCCCTGGATCGGTTCGAGCAGCACCGCAGCGATGCCAATCCCGACCTTCTGGCAAATCTCCAATTGCCGTTCCACGGCCTCCGCATCTCCAAAGGGAACGTGATACACCGGCCCACCGTAGAGTACCCCCGCCGGGACGCGGTAGTCGGCTTTGCCCAACATGCTGAGGGAACCCATTGTCTTGCCGTGAAAGGCTTTCGTCGCGACGATGAAGCCGGGTTTTTGCGTGTACATCTTGGCAAGCTTGATCGAACCCTCGATCGCCTCGGTCCCGCTGGCAGCAAAGAAACTATATTTGATGTCGCCCGGCGTGATCTGCGCCATTAATTTCGCCAGCACGCCGCGCAGCGGGTCAATCAGCTCCTGGCTGGGCATGGGTGTGCGGCCAAGCTGCGCCCGCACGGCCGCGACCACATCCGGATGGCTCCAACCGTGATTCATCATGCCGTAGCCGCCCAGGCAGTCAATGTACTCGCGGCCGAGCACATCCCGGAAGATCGCGCCCGAACCGGTCCACTCTGCGGCGGCCCAGTCCCCGGCCTCGGTTACAGACTTACGATATTCCAACCAACCTTTGTTGAAATGTTCGGCAAAGTTATTTTTCGATTCCTCGATGATTTGCTTGCCTTCTGCCTCAGAAACTTCTGATTGCTGAATAATTCCAAGCCAGCGCTGCGAATAGGCGATGGCGTCAGTGAGTGATTGTGGCATAGGATGCTCCTTTGGACCTATCCCCCCTCACACCCCTTTCCTACAGGGAAGGGGGGACGGGGGGTTAGGTCAAACTACCAATCCGAAACCTCGTTATACCAGGGCTTGCTCGCGCCGACCCTGGCGCGCCCTTTCCATTTGCCGGATTTGGGCGCGGACTCGATGTACTGGCAGAGGTAATCCACCTTTTCGCCGATAATGGCGCGCTGGTCATCGGACAGCGCCTTTACGCCAGTCATGGCTTCCTTGATGCGCCCCAGGTTGATCGTGGAAGTGTAATAGAAGCCCCAATCGTCGCCGAACAACTTGGCCAGATACTTGACGTTGATACTGTCCTTATCGCTTTCGCCCAGCGGCGCGGCCAATAAGAGCAGCATGGCGTCTTTCAAATCTTTGTCGTTGATCTGGACGATTTGCAATTTTTGCAGCAGCAGGTCGGTCAGCGAGACGCAATGGGGATGGTTCTCCAGCCGCCCGCGGTAATCAATGGGGTGGTTGTAGTCCAGCTTATCGAAGAACACGTCAATCATCGGGATGCGCTCGCTGAAAAAGATGAGACGCGCCCCGCCGCTGAGCATGGCAGCCCGCTTTTCCAGCTCGTAACCCTGGGCCTCGAAGAAGGGCACAAGCTTGTTGCGCTGCTTTCCATATCCGGCATAATCTATATCCGTGAAGACGCGCTCGCCCAGGCGCTCCATGCTGCGGTACAGGTCCACGTAGTCCGGGAAATAGTAATGGATAGCAATCGGCCCCATCACGCGCAGGATCAAGCCCTGCTTCTGGGCCTCGTCGGTCAGGCGGCGGGCTTCTTCGAGATAGGCTTCCGGCTTTGGATATTCCTCGAGCGGGATGTCCTTGGGTAGTCTGAATTTTCTATCCATACATATCTTCTCCCATGCCCGGAGGCATGCCCGCAGGGTGCTTCGCGAGAAGCTGTCTCTGCGGCCTTATCTATACTTGGCACGGCCATAAATTGCGGTTTTCTGTCGCCTGATTCGCGGGGCTACCCTAAAGGGTGCTTCGCGAACCCACAGGGTGCTTCGCGAAGCCGCCTGCTCACCTGTGCCTGCGCACTGCGTCTTCGCGCAGCGAACGGCGGTGCAGGCAGTACATGGAAGTCCCTTCGGACTGGCGCTTTCAGTCGGTTTCAACCGACTTTCAGGGACTGAGGCAGGACTTTAGTCCGACGGAACGAGTTGGGCAAAAGCGCAATTGGTTATCGAGCCTGTCGAGATATTGTGCCCGCTCTCAGTATAAACAAAATTGCCTTTAGGGTTTGATTAACCGGATGTGAAGATGTAATCCTTCACCTTGCCTTTTTCCAGCACGATCACCGCGCCCTTGAGGATGCCTTCCGAATACTCGCTGCCAGGGTTGATGAGCAGCGTACGCTTGGCCTTCTGTGCGCCGCGCGATTCGTGGATGTGACCATGCAATCCGATCAGGGGTTGATACTTCTCGATCATCCTGGCTACCGCGCGGCTGCCGACGTGGATTTTTTCGTCAGCAGCCTGGACCAGGTTCTCGTCCAGTTTGGGCGCCAGGTCGAGGGCGTAACCGTAAGGCGGGGCGTGAAAGTTGAAGATGGCGTTGGATTTATCTTTCACCGTGGCAACCAGTTCCTCGAGCATCGGCTCTAGTTCCTCGTCCGGTTTCTCGCGCGGCGTGTTCCAGGGAGTCGGGTTCGCCCAGGAGAAAGTGATCATCTCGTGGTCGCCGACAGGCACATTCTTATTGTTGCAATTGACGATCGCGGCTGAATCTTCTATTACCTGATCCACTTCGAAGTGATCGTCGTTGCCGGCTGCCATGTACACTTTGTAACTGGTGCCGGCCAGGCGTTCGTCGGCCAGGGCGATCCACTCTTTCAGGCGCGCCAGCATCAATTGCTTGAATAATGTGTCAACTTTCTTGGGGTCGGCTTGAAATTCATGGAACTCATTGGGAGTCTGGTGAACCCAGTAATAACCCATCATCTCGATGGTCTTCTTGAGTTTGTCCAGTTCTTCCTGCGTAGCCACCTCGGTATGAGTACCCATCAAAGTGGTTTCCCAGCCGCCGCCGGCTTTCTCGACCAGCGGCACCAAGACCTTGCCGGTCAAATCGCCGAGCAAGATGCCCACGTCAACGTTATAGACCTTGAGCGCATTCAAAAACTTACGATAACACGTGTTCGAGCCGTGAACGTCGGTTACGAAGAAAATCTTGATGGCTTTGCCCATTGAAATCTCCATTTCACCCTCACCCTGCCCCTCTCCCACCCTTCGACTTCGCGCAGGGCAAGTTGGGAGAGGGGCTGGGGGTGAGTGCAAACTGATCACTGATTACTGATAACTGATCACTGATCACTAATCTGGAGGCAGCTCGCCGAAGGTCATGCTGACATCCACGCCAACTTTCTTGTTGCGCGCTTTCCAGTAGAAGTACCAGGCGATGCCAAGACCCCAGATGATCGCGTACAGGATCAAAGAGCCTTTGACCAGCTCCTGTTCTCCCATTTCCTTCATGAAGAAGAAGAAATAGAAAAGGATTCCCAGGTAGATCAGGTTGAAGACCGCGCCAATGGTCACCACCGGAATGCCCAATATCTTCCAGTTCTTATAGGGCGAGGCTTCCCAGATGTGCTTGGCTCTCTTCGAGAAGGGGAAGATGAGCGCGGCGATCGCGGTGATGCCAAACACCGAGACGATCTCCATGCCGGTCACGGAGAGTCCCGTCATCGGGTCCATGACGAAAGCGTAGATCCCAATCCCGATCTCGCCCAAAATGAAGCACAGGATGTGGTTTTTGACCGGTGAAGCCCAGCGGTAGTCAATGTCGGCGAACCACTTGGGTCCCATGCGATCCATGCCCCAGGCGAACAGGATGCGCGGGAAGGCCAGGTAGGAGAGCGCCACCCACCACAGGTTGAATACGATGAACGACATGGCCATCATGAAGACCACAAATGGGTTGTGATTGATGACCGCCGCCAGCCCAACGAAGTTCGGCGCCCAGGGCAGCGTGTATCCCGCCAGTCCCTCGCCCATGTTATCCACCCAGGCCGTGGCCGAGAGAAATTCGAAGCCGACCGAGTTATACAGGGCAGCGGCCAGCCAAACCATGAAGGCCGCCGGCATCAGGATGGCAGACAGGTTGGCCAGGATGATGGTCTTATCGGGGCGCTTGACCTCGCCCGCAATGAACGTGATGCAGTATGAGTAGGCGAACAGCCACGAACCGGCCACCATCACGCCCAGGGTGTCGAACCAGTTCCAGGTTTTGGGCAGGACGCCGCCGGCATCCGCGATCGCCGCCCGCGCCGCCGTCAGGAATCCCTCGTAATCAACGGATCCGAACTGCGCCGACAGGTTGTTCCAGGCCAGGACGAAGGCCTCGTGCGATGTAAAGGTGAACACCAGCAGGATGACCAGACAGCCTGCGATGCCCAGCACCATGATGACCTTTTGCACTCTCGCAAAGACCTTCATGCCAAAAACGACGAACAAAAGGGCAATGAGGTTCACCAGGCTGGCAATCAGGAACAAAGCAATCGGCTGGGTGCAGAACTCGGCCGCGGCCGGCATATTCAGGAACTCGAACAGCATCACCAGTCCGGGATCCACCGTCCATGGGGCGAGGACGTAGATCCACATGATCCACACGAAGGCATTGCCAAAGGATTCAGCGATACCGACGATCGGATGGATGATGCGCGAGTTGTAGATGTACTCGCCGCCGGAGCGCGGCATCGAGCCGCCCAGGATACCCCAGACCAGCGAGAAGCCGACGCCGCACAGCAGCGCTGAGAGCAGCGTGGCCCAGATCAGGTTGCCGCCGGTGTACACACCCAGGCCGAAACTGATCATCACCCACATGCTGGGCGTCAGGCCCTGGTTCATGAAACCGACGCCGAAGGCATCAACGAATGAAAGGCCGCGTACCAGTCCGCTGGCCTTACGAGCAAAAGCCATTTGTTCAGGCATAACACTCCTCCTTCATTGAAGTTTGGTCAAAACAATTTGAGTTTATTTGTTTATTTTCAATCAAATCGAATGTCTCTCTATGACGCCGCGAACCTCCTTTCACAGATGACCGATTACTGATCACTGATAACTGATAACTGACCACTGATCACTAGAACTTGCGCGACCACTCGCGTGGCCAGCGCTCGATGATGACCTTCTTCTGCGTGAAGAACTCGACCGCGTCCATGCCCTGGCCGTGCAGGTCGCCGAAGAAACTTTCCTTCCAGCCGCTGAACGGGAAGAACGCCATCGGCGCGGCAATGCCGATGTTGATGCCGATGTCGCCCGCCTCGACCTCGTAGCGGAATTTCCGCGCCGCAGCGCCGCTGCCGGTGAAGATGCAAGCCATATTGCCATAACGGCTCTTATTTACCAGCGCAATCGCCTCATCCAGGTTGTTCACATGGATCAGGCCAAAAACCGGGCCAAAAATCTCAGTCTTTGCAACTTCGCCCTCGGGCGGCACGTCCACCAAAATCGTCGGGCGGACGAAATTCCCCCGTTCATAACCTTGAATTTTCGGATACCGGCCATCCACGGGGACGCTGGCGCCCTCGGCCTTTCCTTTGCCGATAAGCTCTTCGATGTGACTCTTACTCTGCGGCGTGATCACCGGCCCCATCTGGACGCCCTTATCCAACCCGTAGCCTGTCACCCGTCCAGCAGCCGCCTCACAGATCGATTCGGTGAACACATCCCGCGCCTCCGCAACCGTGATCGCCAACGAAGCGGCCGCGCAACGCTGGCCGGCGCAGCCGAAGGCGCTATCCGCCGCGATTTTCGTCGTCATCTCCATGTCAGCATCCGGCATGACGATGATCGGATTTTTAGCCCCGCCCTGGCATTGCGCCCGCTTGCCATTTGCCGAGGCGCGGCTGTAGATGTACTTAGCGACCGGCGTTGAGCCGACAAAGCTGATCGCACGGACATCCGGGTGATCGAGGAGGCCATCCACCGCTTCTTTCGCCCCGTTGACCAGGTTGACCACGCCTTTGGGTATCCCTGTTTGCTCGATCAACCGGAAGATGTACTGCATCGTCAGCGACACCTTCTCGGAAGGCTTGACGATGTACGTGTTCCCGCAGGCCAGCGCGTAGGGCATGAACCAGAAGGGAATCATGCCTGGGAAGTTGAACGGACAAACCGCCGCACAGACACCAACCGGCTGGCGGATCATCATCTCGTCAATGCCACTGGCGATGTCTTCGTTGTTGTAGCCCTGCATCAGGATTAGTATACCGCTTGCGATCTCGACGTTCTCGATGGCTCGACGCATCTCGCCCCGCGACTCGTCCAGCGTCTTCCCGCATTCCATCGTGATCAGGCGGGAAAGCTCTTCGAAATGTTCTTCCAACAGGTTCTTGAGCTTGAAGAGGTACTGGACGCGCTCGGTCGGCGGGATACGCCGCCACTCCGGAAAGGCCTGGCTGGCTGCACGTGCGGCCGCATCCACTTCGGCTTTCGAGGAGAGCGGCGTTCGGCCCATCAGCTCCGCGGTTGCGGGGTTGATAACGTCAACAAATTCGGTAGCCTTTGATTCCACCCACTCGCCGTTGACAAAGTTCAATACTTTCTGCATTCTGCCTCCATGTTGCATGTCGAAAGTTGAAGGTTGAAGGTTGAATGTTTGTTGATCGAACAACCTCTCAACCTTCAACTTGCAACCTTCAACCTGAAACCATTCTATCCGTCGTCTCTGCCAGCGCCTTCTCGATGATCGCCAGGCCTTCATCCAACTGCGCCTCGGTGATGCACAGAGGCGGCACGACAAACAAGACATTGTGGAAGTTGAACGTGAACAAGCCTTCCGCGCGCAGCACCTTCTGTGTCTCCGTTAGCGGGTCAATTAGCTCTTTCGTCTTGCGATCTTTTACGATTTCCAACGCCGAGAAGAGGCCGATGTAGCGCACGTCCCCAACGGAGGGATGCCTGGCCTTGATCGCCTCCAACCGCTCGCCCAGATGCCTGCCCACTTTGGCAGCGTTCTCGATCAGGCCGTCCTCTTCGTACACTTCCAGCGTGGCGACCCCGGCCGCACAGGCCAGCGGGTGGCCGCTGTACGTCAGGCCGCACCACAGCATCTTATCCTCGAAATACTCGGCGATCTTATCGGTAACAATGACCGCGCCCAGCGGCACGTAGCCCGCCGTGAGTCCTTTCGCTGTGGTGATGATGTCGGGCACCACGTTCCAATTGTCCACCGCGAACCACTTGCCGGTGCGACCCCAGCCGCTCATCACCTCGTCAGAGATGAGCAAGATGCCATACTTATCGCAAATCTGGCGGAGGCGCGGCCAATAGTCGTCCGGCGGGACGATCAGCCCGTTCGAGCCGGTCACGCCTTCCATGATGATGGCGGCGATTTTATCCACGCCCTCGTAGGAGATCACCTCCTCCACATGCTGGATGCACTCGCGGTGACAGCTCTCTTTCGTCCAGCCGAAGGGACAGCGGTAGCAGAACGGATCGAGGAAATGCACCACGCCGGGCATGGCCGGTTCGACCGGCAGGCGGCGGTAATCGCCAGTGAGCGCGATCGCACCGTGTGTCGCGCCGTGGTAGGAGCGATAGCGCGCCATCAATTTGAAGCGTCCTGTGTAAGCACGCGCAATTTTGACCGCGTTCTCATTGGCTTCCGCGCCGCCCAGCGTGAAGAAAGTCTTTTTTAGGTTGCCGGGCGTGACCTCGGCCAGTTTCTTGCCCAGCAAACCGCGCGGCTCAGTGGCGATGGCAGGATGGGCAAAACACAGCGTGCCAGCCTGTTCCTGGATGGCCTTGACCACTTTCGGGTGCTGGTGGCCGATATTCATGTTCATCAGTTGCGAAGAGAAATCAAGATAGCGTTTGCCGTCCGCGTCCCAGAAATAAATCCCTTCGGCCTTCGTCATCGGGATGGGCGCGGTCTGGTTCTGCACCGACCAGGAAAAGAAGGTGTATTCCCTGTTCAGCGCGACGATTTCTTGGGATGTAAGTTTGGTCATGGTTGCTCCTTGGGGGGAGGTAAACAAGGAAACAAGTAAACAAGTAAACAAGCATAACGTGTTTCCTTGTTATTGTGTCTGCTGACATACTTGTTTCCTTGCCTACTTGTTTCCATGCCTACCTTCTGGCCGCTTTTACCGCCTCGCGAAAAACTTCCAGCGTGCGGTCAATATCCGCCTCGCTGTGCGAGTAACATAAAAACCACGGCTCGCGCGGATCGTGGTCGGGCATTACGCCGCGCTCGACCAGCGCATCAATCAGAGCAAGATAGTATCCCTTATCGCTCTTGTCCCACGAACGCTGGTCGCTGACTTTTTCCACGCCGATGGCATACGAGAACATGGCCGGGTAACCGTTCATGCAAAACGGGATGCCGGCTTCGGTCAAAATCTTTGAAATCCCATCCATCAACCGTTTACCGCGTTTCTCGATGGTTTTCATCACCGGCTCTTTTTCCAGCACGGTCAGCGTGGCCCAGGCTGCGGCGACGCCGGGCTTGTTGTTATTGAACGTCCCGCCCTGTGCCACGCCGTGACCGATAATGCTCATGATCTCCTTCTTGCCTCCAAATGCCGCCAGCGGGTAACCGTTGGCCAGGGCTTTGGCATACGTCGCCAAGTCCGGTTGGATGCGGTAATATTCCTGCGCTCCGCCGTTGGCAATGCGGAAGCCGGTCTTGACTTCGTCGAGAATAAAGACGATGCCATATTTGTCGCATTGTTTACGGATGAATTGCAGGAAACCCCTGACCGGCAAGATCGCCCCACAGTTGCCCATGCACGGTTCGACGATGATGGCCGCCACTTGCCCGCCAACGCTCCTCAAGGTTGCTTCCAAAATTTCAGCGTTGTTGAAAGGCAGCGTGATGATAAGCTCGTTCAGGTGACGGGGAATGCCCGAACTGGACGGCACCGGGATTGGATTGCGCTCGTTGCCGTAAGCCTCCGTCGGCGCGTAGGTTGACCAAAGCGTGTAATCCTGAAAGCCGTGATACATGCCCTCGAATTTGATGACTTTCTCGCGGCCGGTGTAGGCGCGCGCCACGCGCAGGGCGTGCATCGTCGCCTCGGTGCCGGAGCATGCAAATCGCACCATCTCGACGGCCGGGCACATTGCCACGATTTTCTCGGCGACCGCGATTTCCAGTTCACCGGTCATCGCCGCCAGCGTGCCAAGTTCGATTTCTTCGCGCACTTTGGCGTTGACCGTCTCGTAAGCATGACCCAGGATGATTGGGCCAAAACCCAGCCGATAGTCAATGTATTTGTTCCCATCCGCGTCCCAGAGATACGCGCCTTTCGCCTTCTGCATGTAAGGCGTAATACCTTCGCCCCAAAATCGGAAATTCGAGTTGACGCCCAGCGGCATCACCTTCTGCGCCCGCTGCTGCAATGCTTTGTTCTTATTCCAGGCAATATTCATCCGAAATGCCTCCTCAACCTTTTTGCTCACTGCCGTACGGCACCCGCCACTGATACACGTCTTTCATGACAACCGGTACAATGGAGGTGGTTGTCTTGCGCACGCCGGGGATTTTGCCGATGACCTCCGTCACAAAGCGATAGACCTCCGCGGTATCTTTGGCAAAGAGCTGAACGCTGACGTCCGTCTCGCCGATGGCGCAAGCCACATAGCTGACGCATGCATATTCGGTGACTTTTTTCGCCACTTCGAGAATCGAATCGGATTCGACCTCAAGGAAGACATCCGCGACGGTGGAATAGCCAAACGACTTGGGATTGACAATGGCGCTGATTTTGATCAGGCCATCCGTGACCATGCGTTCGATGCGGTAACGGACTGTGCGCTCGGAAATGCCCACCTGCCGCGCAATCTCCGCGGCCGGCATGCGCCCGTCTTCCATGAGCAATTCGACAATTTTATGGTCTATTTTGTCGGTTTCGTACATTTTTTCACTATTTCTATTCCTTTTCCGACGAACGATAAATACACTCTACTAAATTTTCACAGGGCATGTCAAGTGACATTTGTCATATCGTCCAAACTTCCCGACTGTCTTGCAATTTTTTCCGGCAAATTACATCTAACAATTTACAAAGTACTTTCTCCTTTTCTCAACCAAATTTGAACACGGATTACACGGACGAGCACGGAAAAAGCATGGATTTTTTAGGGTTTTTTCCGCCGAAGGCCTACTCGGTGAGATTCCGTAAAATCCGTGCAATCCGTGTACCCCCGCAGTTCGGGGGTGTACGAATCACGGCAAATCCCAGAGAGCCATAATTTTCATGCGCGAGCTGTGGGGTATAATTCAATCATCTAACTCGAAGGAGGTTCCTATGCTCGTCGGCGAACGAATGTCTCATCCGGTCATCTCGATTTCCCCAAACTTGCCAATCCACGATGCGCTCAGTCTGTTCAAGAAAGAGCATATCCGCCGCGCCCCGGTCGTGAAAAACGGGAAGCTGGTTGGCATCGTCTCAGACAAGGACCTGCTCAACGCATCCCCCTCCCCGGTCAGCTCCTTGAGCATCTGGGAAATGAACTACCTGCTCAGCAAGATCACCATTGCCGAGGTGATGAACAAAAAAGTCTTTACAATTGATGAAGATA
Source organism: uncultured Chloroflexus sp. (assembly GCA_964618215.1). Classification (GTDB taxonomy): domain Bacteria; phylum Chloroflexota; class Anaerolineae; order Anaerolineales; family Villigracilaceae; genus CG2-30-58-95. The sequence goes on along the minus strand of CAZTZE010000003.1, from coordinate 61,082 downwards.
CTCCCATCGAAGAAGCGGCGCGCATCATGGCTGACAACAAGATCGGCGGTCTGCCGGTGTTGCGCAAAGGTCGCGTGGTGGGCATCATCACCGAGACGGACCTGTTCAAGATCTTCCTGGAACTGATGGGCGCCCGCGAGATGGGCGTGCGCGTCACTGCGCTGGTAGCCGAAAAACCCGGTCAACTGGCGAAGGTCACCCAGGCCATCTCCTCGCTGGGCGGCAATTTCATCGCCTTCGGTGTATTTACCGGCGAGGATCCTTCCAACCGTATGATCACCTTCAAGGTTACTGGCCTCAAGAAGGAAGCTGTGAAAACCGCCGTCGAGCCATTGGTTGAGACGCTGGTGGATATTCGCGAGTGAGTCTGCGCAGCACCTACTCGGTAAGACTCATCCATGCCCAACAACACCCCGCTCGTCATCGGCATCGCCGGCGGTTCCGGCTCCGGTAAAACCACCGTCGCCCAGGCCATCCTCCAGCGCGTCGGCCCCGACCGGATCGCTTTTCTCCAGCACGATTCGTACTATAAAGACCTTTCGGGCTTGCCGCCGGTGCAACGCGCCGAGGTCAATTTTGATCACCCGAACTCGCTGGAGACTGAATTACTCACCCGCCACATCGAACAATTGAAAAACGGCCAGCCGGTCGAAGCGCCGATTTACGACTTCGCCACTCACAGCCGCACCGACAAGGTCATCAAAATTGCCCCGCGCCGGGTCATCCTGGTGGAGGGCATTTTGATTTTTACCGAACCCGCCCTGCGTAAATTATTTGACGTCAAAATTTTCGTGGATACCGATTCAGACCTGCGTTTCATCCGCCGTTTGCAGCGTGATATCGAAGAGCGCGGCCGGACGACCGAATCGGTCATCAAGCAATACATGTCTACCGTCCGCCCGATGCATTTGGAATTTGTCGAATCTTCCAAGCGTTACGCGGATGTGATCATCCCCGAAGGCGGATTCAACGCCGCCGCGCTGGATATGGTCGTGGCGCGGATTGAGGCATTGCTGAGGTAACGATTCAGCGAGTCGGGAGTCAGCGAGTCGGTTTATCGGTAATTGAACGAATATCTATTCTCTATTCTCCATTCTCTATTCTCGAATCTCGAAAGGAAGCCTATGAGTCCCAAACAATGGAACAAACCGCCCGAAATGGTCGTTGACCCGAAAAAGAAATACACGGCCACACTCAGCACCGACAAAGGTGACATTATAATTGAACTCTTCGCCGACAAAACCCCGCGCACGGTCAATAACTTCGTCTTTCTGGCGCGCGAGGGGTTTTACGATGGCATCATCTTCCACCGCGTCATAACCAATTTCATGACTCAGGGCGGCGACCCGACCGGCACGGGCAGCGGCGGTCCCGGTTACCGCTTCGCCGACGAATTTCACCCCTCCCTGAAGCACGATAAACCGGGTCTGCTCTCGATGGCCAATGCCGGGCCGGGCACCAACGGCTCGCAGTTCTTCATCACCCATGTCCCCACTCCTTGGCTGGATAACAAGCACAGCCTCTTCGGGCAGATTACCAGTGGCATGGACGTGCTGCTGTCCATCCCGCCGCGTGACCCAATGCGCCCCGAATATCCGGGCGTGAAAATCCTTTCGGTTGAAATTAGCGAGCGATGACATTGGACAAACCTGTCGAAGGCGCAGACGAGAGACCTGCCCCGCCTGCCAAACCGAAGCAGGCATGGCACACGACCGTCTTGCGCATTCTGGCGCTGATGGTCGTCATCGGCATTACCGTCGGCATTTACCTGATCCGCGGCCGGGTGCAGGAATTTGCCCATTTCGGCTACCCGGGCATCTTCCTGATCGTCTTGATTTCCTACGCCACCATCCTGATGCCGGTGCCGGGAATGGCGGTTGTCTTCTCGATGAGCGGCGTGTTCCATCCGCTCGGCGTGGCGCTGGCCGCCGCGACCGGCGGCGCGCTCGGCGAGATTTCCGGCTACCTGGCTGGTTACAGCGGAAGCGCCATCATCGAAAACTGGAAGAAGTACGATAAAATCACCGCCCGGGTGCGCAAGTACGGCGGACCGGCCATCCTTATTCTGGCTGCCATCCCCAATCCTTTTTTCGATCTGGTCGGCGTGGCCGCCGGGGTGCTCAAGATGCCGCTGTGGAAATTCCTGCTGTGGTGCTGGCCGGGACAGTTCATCAAAATGCTCTACGTATCCTATGCCGGCTATTACTCGATTGACTGGCTGTTTGGGTTGTGAATCCCATAGTATCACGTCAATGTCACATTTCAGCCAGGGTTCCAAAGTCTTTACCACAAAGGGCACAAAGTATCACAAAGGAGTGCGAGAACACAAAATACTTTGTGCTCCTTCGTGCCCTTCGTGGTGAAAAAAGATAATCTGAGATTGTCAAAGTTTGCATAAAGGAGAGCCTTATGTCCACCTACACCAAAATTGACGCCTATCTCGAAAGTCACCTCGACGAAAGCATCGCCGAACTTTCCCAACTGGTCGCCCAGCCCTCGGTCGGCGCGCAGAATTTGGGAATGAAGGAATGCGCCGCGCTGGTCGCCGGGATGCTGCGCAAGCGCGGCTTCACCGCCGAGATCATGCCCACCGGCAACGAATTCGGCGAGGGCGCGCCGGTCGTTTTAGGGGAGCGCAAAGGGAAGAGCGATAAAACCCTGCTGTTCTACAACCATTACGATGTCCAGCCGGCCGAGCCGCTGGAATTATGGGAGACGCCGCCCTTCGAGCCATCCCTGCGTGAGGGTAAACTCTACGGCCGCGGCGCCAGCGACGATAAAGGCCACATCGTCAGCCGCCTGTTCGCCATTGACGCCCTCTTGAATGAGTTGAGCTTATTGCCCTGCAACGTTAAATTCATCATCGAAGGCGAAGAAGAAACCAGCAGCCTCCACCTGCACAATTTTGTGCGCCAGAACAAAGAACGGCTCGAGGCTGACGCCTGCATCTGGGAATTTGGCGGCGTGGATCACGAGGAGACGCCGATACAGTACCTCGGCCTGCGCGGCATCTGCTACGTGGAACTCTCGGTCGAAACCGCCAGCACGGATGTCCATTCCGGCCTGGGCGGCTCGATCTTCCCCAACGCGGCCTGGCGGCTGGTTTGGGCGCTGAATACGCTTAAAGGGCCGGATGAGCGCATCCGCATCCCCGGTCATTACGATAACGTCAAGCCGCCCAGCGCCCGCGACCGCGAACTGATGGCCGCCCTGCCCGAAATCGCCAACGAATACAAGACACGTTACGGCTTAAAAAACTTCGTGCGCGGCTTGAGCGGCGGCGTGGAACTGCGCCTGGCCGAGGTTTTCGAGCCGACCTGCACCATCTGCGGGCTGACTTCCGGCTACCAGGGCAGCGGCTCGAAAACCGTCCAACCGGCGCAGGCCTCGGCCAAAGTGGACTTCCGCCTCGTCCCCGACCAGACTCCTGAGGAAATCCTCGCCAAGCTGCGCGCCCATCTGGACGCTGAAGGCTTCGAGGATGTTCAGATCGAATACCTGGGCGGCGAGGCCCCGGCGCGCACGGATCCGGACGATCCCTTCATCAAACTGGTCGTCGAGACCGCACACGAAGTCTATGGCGCGCCGATGCAACTCGTCCCGCTGGTGGGCGGTTCCGGGCCAAACGCCCCATTTATTCACGACCTCGGTCTGCCGGTCGCCACAGCTGGGCTGGGCTACCCGGATACGCGCGCTCATGCCCCCAACGAGAATATCCGCCTGGATCTGTATTTGAAACACGCCAAACACATGGCGAGGGTAATGCTGAAACTGGCCGAATAGAAAGCTTGGCTGCACCGAAAAAACACCTTTTTACTGCACAGCACCTACCCGGCACCAAGACACGAAGGCACAAAGGTTGTTGATGACGAAACTTCGTGCCTTTGCCGAAAGCCTACTCAGCAGTTTTTCCCCCGCGGGGATGATATGGACTGTTCGGGCATTGCATTTTCTCCGCCGTTTTGCTTTACTGATTTCAGTTTATCATCCAAGTTCAACTGATTGCAGCCTAACGCCTGATTAAATTTAGGATGTCAGGCTGCCTGAAATCCACCCAGCAGCCGTTCAGACGCCAAATGGCGGGCGAATACATAGTTGAGCAACTAAGAAAGTAGAGGCAACGTGAACCTACTGAGGAAGACAAGTTATGCAAGCGTGAACCTGCTGAGGAAGACAAGAAATGCAATTCGGGTTGTCCAGACCGTCGGGTTGGCTGGTGTCATCAACGTTGTCCGGACGAAGCTGACCGAATCAGGTGTGCAAGACACAGTAGACGATCTAATGGGAACTGAACCCATGTTTCGGTATGCGACCTGTGATGACCTCATAGCGCTGATGGCAAGATATCCACAGTATTGTCGTGAAGATCGTAACTCGGATAAGAGCCACGCATGGGGGCTGAAAGCTATGGGGACGCTCTTCTGTGTTGACAGAATCATCAGGTTCAAACCAACACGAGTTTTAGAAGTCGGGGCTGGGTGGAATTGTCATTTCGATAAGCATTTCGGCACTAATCTTGAGTATTGGATGATTGATGAAGACTCGGATATCGGGTGGGACAAGGCAAGCCGAGAGAAATTCGAGCTATCCACACGCAAACGACAGAATACCCGCTTTGTCCGAGGCCTGCTAGGCAATTTTCTGCCCGAGCTACCTGAACAGAGCTTCGATCTTGTGTTTTCAATCTCCGTGATTGAGCATGTCCCGCCCGAGCACAAGAGGAGCTTCTATGAAGATATGTTCAGGATTTTGAAGCCCGGTGGGATCATCGCCCATTCGATTGACATTGCTGACGAGTACCTCGGTCGCACAGAGTTCGAGTCGATCTTAAAAGCAGGTTTCCTGATGCCTAAACGGCCAGATCTCAGGATTAGAGTGCGGCCCACTGAAGGGAATCCAACCCTTTTCGAGGACTTTTGGACAGTGTTTCATGGTTACTTGGGGTTGAATCGCCCTGACAAGTGGGAGAAACTGAAGAAGGTGTCATGCCACTGTCCCACGATCCTAGTATTCGCACAGAAGCCGATGGCCCAATAACTAGATCGAACACGACTTCGGTAAGGCAGATGATGCACAGGCGAATACTGGCGAAACCTAATATTACAGCGCAATGTTCACAAAAATCTTCTCCGAGGTGTCACCCTGAGGGCGCGTTCCTTCGGCTTCGCTCAGGACAAGTCTGTGCGCCCGAAGGGTCTCCATGCCGCAAACGGGAGATTCTTCGCACCCGGAAAAGCGCCGGATGCTCAGAATGACATGATAGCGGAGTTACTTTAGCAACCTTGCACTGTAATACTAAGGGAACCCTACTAATCTTTTTTCGGTAAGCGGGATAAGGTTTGGTATTGCTAGCATAAAATCTCAAGGAAAAACTTGTCACCTATTAGTCTGACATTTTGAGTCCACTGCCGAAGGCCTACTCAGTAATCCGTGTACATCAACCCCACTTAATCCCAAAGAACCGAGAAAACCCTATGACAAGCGACCTTTTACTTCGAGATGTGGTTGAAGATGACCTCCCCATTTTCTTCGAGCAGCAATTGGACCCGGAGGCCAACTATATGGTCGCCTTCACGGCCAAAGACCCAACGAACCGGGACGCCTTCACCGCGCACTGGAACAGGATCTTGGCCGACGCGACCGTGATAATCAAGACCATCCTCTTCGACGGGCGCGTGGTCGGCAGCGTCCTGAGCTATGAAGAGTCCGGTAAACCGGAAGTCAGCTATTGGATTGGAAAGGAATACTGGGGCAAGGGCATTGCCACCCGGGCGCTCTCAGACTTTCTGGCGCACGGAAATAAGACGCGCCCCATTTATGCCCGTACTGCCAAAGACAATATCGGCTCACTGCGTGTCCTGGAAAAATGCAGCTTCATTATCATTGGCGAGACTAGGGGCTTTGCCAACGCACGCGGCGAGGAGATCGAAGAATTAATTCTGGAACTAAAAGCGAGCGATAGGAACGAAACGCTTTAGTATTACCGCCTGACATTTGCATCAAGCGCGCAAATCTTTTTGAACCGCGAAGAAGCGAAGACCGCGAAGTTTTATGCGCAGCACCTACTCGGTACGCCTTCGCGAAGTTAATCTTCCTTCGCGTTCTTCGTTTCTTCGCGGTGAATCTTTTTGGTTGCGGCTGGAGGCCGCGCTATGATCTATCAATGTACACCGCCCACCGATTAACCGCAATGGAGCGATTGGGGAAAAACTGAGCCAAAATAGCGTTTGGCAGTCCGAACGGTCAACTCATTTCCGGCCCAAGCGGCCGGCTTTCTTTCCTCCCACCTGTGTCAGTATACGTAGGGCGTCCACTTCCTGTGGAGTTAGTTCCCGCCATTGACCCGCTTTCAGCGAGCCGAGTTGCAAAGTACCGATCCGAACCCTGACGATCTTCACAACCGGTAATCCCAATAAAGAACCTATCTCGCGTATCTGATGCTTGCGGCCCTCCTGCATGACGATGCGCAACCAGGCGCCCTTGCCTTTTGACCCTTCTACGCGCACCTCAGCCGGGGCAGTATGGTAGCCATCTTCCAAGACAACGCCCCGCCGCCATGTCGCCAGTTGTTTATCATCGGGATGACGAGCAACCAGGACCCGATATTCTTTTTGATGACCTTGCGATGGATGCGTTAGTTTTTGCGCCAGATCGCCATCGTTGGTCATCAGAATCAGCCCCTCGCTATCGAAGTCGAGACGACCGACCGGATAAAGCCGCTCGCGCATCGGGATCAAATCGCGCACGGTCTGGCGCGTGTCGCCCGCTTCCGCTTCCACAGTTGACAAAACATAGCGCGGCTTGTGGAGAGCAATATAGATTTTCTGCTCGGCCGGCTTGATTAACCGGCCGTCCACTGTTATTTTGTCAACTTGAGAATCGACTTTCTGTCCAATGCCAGCCACCTCACCGTTGACCCGCACGCGGCCAGCGATGATCAACTCTTCGCAACTGCGCCGGGAGCCAAGCCCGGCGTGGGCCATGATTTTCTGTAAGCGTTCTTCCATATTATCCTTTGTCGGCTCGTAACTGCTCAGCGAGGGTGTCATTCCTTCCTTTGTCAGGGCAAGTCTGAACATATCGTGTCATGCTGAGGAGCGTTCTTTCCTGCACCGAACGCAGGACGGTGTGCGACGAAGCATCTCCACCACCGTGAGGGAGACCCTTCGGTCGCAAAGAACGCTCCCTCAGGGTGACAATTTGAGTAGTTTTCTTGAACTTTGCGCTGTAATACTATCCCTTGAGGGGAACTTCGCCATTCCCGTTTTCGGCAAGATTCAAAGGGGGCAGTTCACTCAGTGAACCCAGCCCAAAATGCCGGAGGAAATCGGGCGTGACGCCATACAGGATTGGCCGCCCGGGGCCTTCGGCGCGCCCAAACTCCTGCACCAACCCCTTGCCGAACAGACTCTTCATCACGCCATCGCTGTTGACGCCGCGCACCGCCTCCACCTGCGGGCGGGTGACCGGCTGCTGATAGGCGATAATGGCCAGCGTCTCCAGCGCGGCGCGGCTCAAGTGGCTGATCGCCTCCAGCCCCAGGAAACGCTCGATCAATTCAGCCGTTTCGGGGGCGGTGGTCAGTTGGACGCGTCCCGCATGACGCTGCAGACGCAGGCCACGCGTCCGCAGCGCCTGCTCCAGTTCATCCAGGCCGGTTTCCACCTCCGCAGCCGAGACTTCCAGCGCGGCTGCCAGTTGCGTCGGGGGGACCGGTTCCGCTGTAACGAAGAGCAACGCTTCCAGAGAAGCGGCTAAATCCAACTTTTGGGGGTTTTTGGAATCGCTCATGCTATAATAGCTCCCGTAACAACGAATAACGCTTGGAGAAATATCAATGCTTGCTCGGAAAAAACTCGTCCTGGTTGCACTTGCCCTGATGCTGGCGACCCTGACCTGCATGATCAATGTCGGCGGGCCGGCTTACCCGTCCCCGGCCATCCCGATCTCGACCGAGGCGGTGGACAGCCTGGATCAAGCCATCCAGACGGCTGTAGCCGCCGGTGCAGAGTCTGGCGAGGTGACGTTGGTCATCACCGAAACCCAACTGACCTCCTATCTGGCCCTCAAGCTTCAGCAACAAAGCAGCCCTTTCATCATCAATCCACAAGTGTACTTGCGGGAAGGGCAAATCCGCATATACGGGACCGCAACTCAAGGCAATTTCCAGGTTACGGTCAATTTCATCTTGACGGCTGGCGTTGATGAACAAGGCCAATTGACAATTGTCTTGACCTCCGCCGACTTCGGCCCGTTGCCTGTCCCGGATGGCCTGAAAGAGGCTGTCACGGCCATTATCGAGGAAGCCTACACCGGTTCTTTAGGCCCGGTCGCGACTGGCTTCAGGTTGGAAAGCATCACGGTCGCGGACGGCAGGATGACCATTGTTGGGCGGATAAAATAGCGCTTGGATTATACCAGTATCCGCATGGCAGGAATTTTTCCTATTCCTCTTTACCGTATATCTTCGTTTGAGCAGGTGAAGTTCAACGCGAATGATGCTAATGAGCGACCTGCGGCGCGAATGTTTTTTGAATTTTATTCGCGCCACATCGTACTCGCAGAGTATTCGCCCATTCGCGGCATTCGCGTTAAAATAAATAGGAGTTTCATTCATTTTACTTTCATTATCTCCTTCCTCGCGTCCTTGACATTCATTACCGGCTGCCGCCCGCCCCAGGTTTCACAAGCGGACATTACGGTCAACATCGAGGCGGATGGCGCGATGCAGCCGGTCAACATCCCGGCGGGAAGCACGGTTCAACAAGCCATCGCTGCGGCCGGAATCACGCTGGGCAATCTGGATCGCCTCGACCCGCCAGGCTACACTGTCCTTTCAGGGGGCGATTCGGTGCGCGTGCAGCGCGTCCGCGAGGAATTCGACACCCGGCAGGTTGTCATTCCTTTCGAGCATCAAGAGCTGCGCAACGAATCCCTGCCAGAGGGAGAGACTCGCCTGATCCAGGCCGGCCAGAATGGATTGAAGGAATTAACTTACCGCCATGTCTACGAGGATGGCGTGGAGGCAAGCAGTTCGGTCGTCAAGGAAGTCATCCTTCAGCCTCCCACGCCGGAAGTTGTCATGCTCGGCGTGCAGACGCCATTCGCCCCCCTGCCCATTCCCGGCAAACTGGCTTATCTGGCCGGAGGCAACGCCTGGCTGATGGAAGATTCGACCGCCATCCGCCGACCGCTGGTTACTACGGGCGACCTCGACGGGCGCATTTTTGCTCTCTCACCGGATGGAAACTGGCTGCTCTTCACCCGTAAATCCACCAAATCCTCGCAAGAAGAGAAAAACACTTTGTGGGCGATCAGCACGGTCAGCCAGAACCCGACGCCAATCAACCTGAAAGTATCCAACGTGGTACACTTTGCCGGATGGGTGCCCGGCCAGGCTAATACGGTTGCTTACTCGACCGTCGAGCCGCGCGCCGCCGCGCCGGGCTGGCAGGCCAATAACGACCTTTACACCGTCACCTTCAGCCCCAGCGGTGTGGTGGTCAAGCCCAAGATGATCGTCGAGGCGAATACCGGTGGAATCTACGGCTGGTGGGGGACGACTTTCGCCTGGTCGCCGGACGGCTCACAACTGGCTTACATCCGGCCGGACGGACTCGGCTTCGTTGACCTGGAAAGCGGTTCGCTGAGCCCCTGGCTGGATGTCACCCCGCTCAATACCCACGGCGACTGGGCCTGGATCCCCAGCCTGGCCTGGGGCGCGGACGGTGAGACCCTGTTCCTCGTCACCCACGCCCCGCCGACGGGCCTGGTCAGCCCCGAAGAGTCGCCCTTCTTCGACTTGATCGGGCTTTCGCTGGTCAACCCTGCGAACGTCCGTCTGGCTCAACAAACCGGCATGTTCGCTTATCCAGCAGTCTCGCCGCTGCGGATGGATGGGGAGGAGAAAGCCTACCGTGTTGCCTATCTGGAGGCCATTTTTCCCACCCAGAGCGAGACCAGCCGCTATCGCCTGGTAGTGATGGATCGTGACGGCTCGAACCGGCAGAGGCTCTTCCCAGGCCAGGGGTTGACCGGCCTCGACCCCCAGACTCCGGTCTGGGCGCCGGGACCGCTGCCCGGAGGCGGCGATTACCTGGCCATCGTTTACTTGGGCAACCTGTGGTTGATTGATACGCTCTCCGGCCAGACGCAGCAAGTGACCGGAGATGGATTGACCGACAAGATTGATTGGAAGTGAGCGAGCCAGCGAGTCAGCGAGTCGGCGAGTCGGCATTGCATTGACGAATCACGAAACACGAATCTCGAATATCAAATTTTTAATCTGGAGTCAATCATGCGTATTCTAATCACCGGCGCGGCCGGATTCCTGGGTTCACATCTCTGCGATCGCCTGCTGGCCGAAGGTCACGCGGTGGTCGGGATGGATAATTTCATTACCGGCAGCCCGGATAACATCGCCCACCTGGCCGGCAATGAGAGATTCGCCTTTTATCGCAATGATGTTTCTAATTTCATCCTTGTTCCCGGCAAGATTGATGCGGTCTTACACTTCGCCTCGCCGGCCAGCCCCAACCCATCCTCGCCATTTGGCTATCCCAACCTGCCCATCCAGACGATGAAAGCCGGCGCGCTCGGCACGCATAACTGCCTGGGGATATGTCGCTCCCAGGGCGCGCGCTTCCTGCTTGCCTCCACCAGCGAAATCTATGGCGACCCACTGGAACACCCACAAAAAGAAACTTACTGGGGCCACACCGACCCGGTTGGGCCGCGTTCAATGTACGATGAAGCCAAACGCTTCGCCGAAGCGCTGACCATGGCCTACCACAATTATCACAACGTGGACACGCGCATTGCACGGATTTTCAACACCTACGGCCCGCGCATGCACCTGGATGATGGCCGAGTGGTACCCAACTTCATCCAACAGGCTTTGCGCGGCGAGCCTTTGACCGTTTATGGCGATGGCTCACAAACCCGCAGTTTCTGCTATGTAGATGACATGGTGGATGGAATATACCGGCTGCTGATGTCCGACGAACACAGGCCGGTCAATATCGGTAATCCATTTGAAATGACCATGCTTGAGTTTGCTGAAAGTATCAACCGCATCGTCGGCAACAAAGCTGGCATCGTCTTCAAGCAAAAAGACCGGCTGGGAGATGATCCTCAGCGCCGCCAACCCGACATCACCCGCGCCCGCAGCATATTGGGCTGGGAAGCGAAGATCAACCTCGAAGAAGGTGTCCGCCTGACAATCCCGTATTTCAAGGAAAAACTGGGCTTAGTATGATTCTTCTGACGAACTCACAGGAGCAAACTCGCTTCCTGCGCTTCCTGGTCGTTGGTGTAACCGGCGCGATCGTGGACTTCGGCGCCTTCAACCTGCTCACCCTGGCGCTGCATGTACCGGCCGTCCTGGCAAGCGTGATTTCCTTCACTGCGGCGGTGGTCAACAATTTCCTCTGGAACCGCTTCTGGACCTACCCGGATTCCCGCTCCAAGCCGATCCACCGCCAGTTGACCCAATTCACACTGGTCAACCTGGTCGGCCTGGCCATCCGCACGCCGCTTTTTGCCGGACTTGAAGCGCCACTGCGCCGGATGTTCGCCTCAATCGCGCTTTCTGCCTCCATCTCTCCAGACTTCCTGGGGCATAATCTCGCGCTGGCCCTTGCAGTTGGTGCGGTCCTTTTATGGAATTTCTTCGTCAACCGCTATTGGACGTATAATGATGTGAATGGATAGCGCGACCTCCAGCCGCAATCAAACCGTAACGCGACATTCATGTCGCTGCTGGCTGGCAAGGCGATATGAGTGTCGCGCTACAAAATCTTCGCGGTTGATGTAGTTTCTGAAGAGTAATACATAATCTTATAGCGCGTCCTTCAGCCGCAACCAAACGGGCGTGTCATTGCGAGGAGGGCGCTCTTCCCGACGAAGCAATCTCCCCGCATATCAGGAGACTGCTTCGGCAAAGAGCGCCTCGCAGTGACAGATGCAATAGATTTGCGCGAACAAGGCAAATGTTGAGCGGTAATTTTATAAAAACCAGGAAACAGTTATGGAAGAAAGACGGTCCAGCATCCCCATCTACACCTCGCGTGGCGACGCCGAGGCGTTTCTGGTTTACCCGCACCTCTTCAACCTGCTCGGCGAATGGATCGGCTTTGTGACCCCCGAACGCGAGATTTACTCCGTGCTTGGTTTTTACGTCGGTTACCTCAATAGCGACCCACGTATCCTGCGCAAACGTGTGCTCAAAATCACCAAACCGAGGCTTACACCACCGGCCCGCCCGCAAAAAGTTTATCCACCGGCTACATTCCCGCTCGCACCGCTGATGAGCGAACTTTATCAAGATACGATAGATGTGCTCCTCGAAGAGCCTGAACGATTGCACACGGTCGATTCAGGGGAGTTTCGAGAGGATTTGGATTGACAACACATATTTACGTTTTGCGTTTTACGCTTTACACAACAGGTAAAACGTAAAAGGCAGTTCCCATGCCCGATACCCTATCCCCCAAACCCATGCGCGCCTCACGCATCACCATCGCCCAATTGATGCAGTTGGAACAGGCCAACCTGCTGGGGAACGTGCACGGCGGTTGGATCATGAAACTGGTTGACGAAGCCGGCGCGCTGGCGGGCATGCGCCACGCCCAGCAGCGGGTTGTCACTGTGGCGATTGACCAGATGGTCTTCCGCCAGCCCATCCGCATCGGCGACCTGGTCAGCTTGACCGCCGAGGTGACCTATACCGGGCGCACCTCGATGGAAGTCGAGGTGCAGGTCGTCGCCGAAAATCCGATCACCGGCGAGCGGACGCACACCAACACAGCCTATCTGGTCTACGTGGCGCTGGGCGAGGACGGCAAGCCGGTGCCTGTGCCGCCGCTTATCGCTGAAAACCCGGCCGAGAAAGCCCGCATGCAGGCCGCCAAAGAGCGGCAGCAGAGGCGACTGGCGCAGAAATGACTATACCCCTCACCCACCGCGAACGTCTGCAAGCCTGTCTCAGCGACGACCCGGCCCTCGACCGCCCGCCGGTCGCCCTGTGGAGGCATTTCCCGGTTGACGACCAATCGCCGGAACGCCTGGCGGCTGCCACACTGCACTTCCAGCGCACTTACGATTTCGACCTGGTCAAAGTCACCCCGGCCTCCTCCTTCTGCCTGAAGGATTGGGGCGCGGAGGATGCCTGGGAAGGCAATCCTGAAGGGACGCGGCGTTACACCAAGTACGTGATCGAAAAGCCGCAGGATTGGGAACGTCTACCATCGCTCGACCCCTCCGCGCCGCATCTTTCCGGACAACTTGCCTGTTTGCACCTCTTGCGCCGCGGACTCGGCCCGGACATGCCCCTGCTCCAGACCATTTTCAGCCCGCTGGCGCAGGCCAAAAACCTGGCTGGCGGCGAAACACTGATCGCCCACCTGCGCCTGCATCCTGAAGCCGTGTTGCAGGGACTGGCAACCATCGCCGAGACAACCCGTCGTTTCATCGCGGCCACCATCGAAACCGGCATAGATGGCATCTTCTACGCCGTCCAGCACGCCCAGGCGGGATTGCTCACCCTCGACGAATACAAAACCATCGGCCTGCCGTTCGACACGAGATCGCTCGAACCGGCACAAGATTTGTGGTGCAACCTGCTCCACTTGCACGGCAAAGACATCTACTTCTCACTTCTTACTTCTTCCTTGCCTTTCCCTATTGTCAACTGGCACGACCGCGAAACGCCGCCGTCCTTGGGCAAAGCCAAGACCTCCGAGTTCTTCGAGAACTCGGAGGTCTGCCCCGCTCTGTGCGGCGGCATCAGCCAAAAAACCCTCGCTTTGGGTACACCGGCCGAAATCCGCGACGAAGCGGCAGAGGCCCTCGAGCAGACCAAAGAGCGGAGATTCATTCTTGGCACAGGCTGCGTGGTGCCGGTCATCGCGCCGCATGGAAATATTTCGACAGTAGCGCAAATTGCCAATTTGCGCCACAAGGAATAATCATGCCACTGCGAGTCATCTCCGGCACGGCCAAGGGCCGTAGATTGAAAGATGTCCCCGGCGACACCACCCGCCCGGTCACCGACATGGTGAAGCAGGCGCTCTTCAACATCCTGGCGGGTGACGTGGTGGACTCCACATGGTGGGACCTGTTCAGCGGAACGGGCGCCATCGGTATCGAAGCCCTCAGCCGCGGCGCGGCCTTCGTCCGCTTCTCCGACTTGAACCGCGCCCCGGTTGAGACTATCATATCCAACCTGCAAACCACCGGTTTCGCCACGCAATGCGAGGTGCGCCGCGCAGATGCCTTTACGATGCTCGCCGCGCAACCAGACCGCGCTTTCGATTACGTTTACATTGCCCCGCCGCAGTACAAAGAAATGTGGTCGAAGGCGCTGCTGGCGCTGGACGCCAATCCCGGCTGGCTGAGCGAGGACGCGTGGGTCATCGTCCAAATCCACCCAAAGGAATACAGGAAACTAGCCTTGAAGAACTTGGATGAATTCGACGAGAGGAAATATGGAAGTACGCTGTTGGTTTTTTATAAGGTAATTAAGTTTTCGTTTTCGTCATAATACGAGCGCGCGGCGAAGGGCGGATCGCCACGCTTCATTTGCCGGATGCATTCCAGCAAAACAGGCAAATCTTCAACTGCGAGGAGATTCTGGATCTCGGCAAAGGGCACCCATTCCAACGTCCCCTCGGCGGACGGTTTCGGCTCACCCTGCGGGCACTCACCGGTAAAAACGAAAATGCCGATGCCGGGATTCTCGCCCGTCTCGACCAGCACCGTGCCGCACAGCCACAGGTCAGCGCTGAGACCCGTCTCCTCGCGCAGCTCACGCCGGGCAGCCGAAAGCAAATCCTCACCGCGCTCCACGTGGCCGCCCACGCCGTTGTATTTGTCCGCCCACAGCCGCTTGTCGGGCGCGCCCTTGATCAGCAGGACAGAATCCCCGCGCCTGAGAAAGATCAAGGTGCGGGGAATGAGCATGTAACGGTCGCGGCTGACGCCCTGTTCAGAAGCAGGCATGACGATTTACGATTGGCGATTGGCGAATTTCCTCAATCAGCCAGATCCGAAACCGATTCGTCGCCGGCCGCTTCGCCCAGGTAGTCGGCTGGTTTCGGATACACTGCGACAGGGCGGATATATTTCTCCACTTCACTCCGCGTTCCGGCCACGCCCAGCAGGTGGAACAACTTGTCGAATTGTGCTTCCCAGGCCGCGCACAGTCCATCCTTGACCGTCTGCGGCAAAGCCCAGGTTTGGGACTTGAAGGGGCCGATGGCATTCTTGCGGGCCTTGTAATAGAACTGTTGGTCGGTCATATCCGTTTTGCGCTCCGCGGCGGAATTGACATCCAGCCAGGCGTACATCTCACGGCGCAGGTCAGCCGGAATAAGGTCGTAGAACATGTTCATGAAGTTGGTCGCCAGATGAACTTCGACGGCCTCGAATTCGACAAACTTGTTGAACATCTCCTCCGGCAGGGTCGAGGCGCCGTGCTGAACCGTACCGCCCAAATTATAAGCCGAGCGAGCCACACGGCTGAGATTGCACAGCGTGTCGAAATCCAGTTTGACTTTGGCGATGGAGCCATCCGACAGGACAACGCCCCCGTGCGAGGTGCCGGTCTGGATGCTGATCTTGCTCAGGCCCACCGCGCCGGGGGTCAGTCTGGCGAGTCCGGCGTTGTAACCGTCCATGAAGGCGCGCAATTCTTCTTCCGTCGAGTTGTGGCCGCCCACCTCGCCGATCTCACCGCCGATGGAAATGGTCACATCTTGCGGCTCGAGGGCGCGGATGTGGGCCGAGAACATCGCTGAAAGTTCCACGTTCACTTTTTGCTGTTCAGGCACGGTCGGCTTACTGATGTCAACCAGGGTGGAAGTATCAATATCAATATTGAAGAACCCGGCCGCGATGGCCTCATGGATCAGGTCACGCAGCGCGCTGATTTCCGCTTCTTCAGCGGAGGCGTAACGCTTGGCTGAAACCTGGAAATGGTCGCCCTGCAGGAAGAGCGGGCCGCGAAAGCCCTCGGCAATGGCGGCGGCCAGGATATTCGTGGCGTATTCCGCCGGGCGCTGTTCGGTATAACCGATCTCGGAACGGGCGATCTCGAAGATGAATGCCCCGGCGTCAATTTTATGGGCGGCGCGGAACATCGCCCGCGCGCAATGGAATGGCAGGGCGCGCAGGTTGAAAGCGGGGGTGGCCCAGGTCATGGTGGTCTGGCCGCGGCCGCGCGCCATGTACAATTCGTGGATCGAAGCCGGGACTATGCCCAGGTCAAGCGCAGCAGCGCGCACCAGCCAGCGCGCCCAGCCCTGACGAGCGCCCGTCCCCAGCGCCGAGACTTCCGCCCAGAGGTGGACAGTCTGGCGCAATTTTCCTTCATCCACCACTGCGGCGCGCTCGCCATCCATGCGCACGCTGTTCTCAACCATTTCCAAAAGTTCGGCCATTTCCTTGTTCATAGTTCCTCACACAACTTTCCCAAATAATCGGCGTAAATAAGAATGTACGACGGCTTGATTATAACTGCAAACTCAGGCTATAATGATGCCAGCCAGCCAACAGCACTTACCTATTCTTCCCAGGAGGAACCCATGAGCGACCTTTTCGAAACTGTCAAAGGGCAGCAGGACATCTTCAAGAAACTGTTGAGCTACGTTCCCGGATTCAACGGTTACATCGAGCGCACCAACCGCCGCGCGGCGGATAAACTGCTCCGCGACCAGGTTGCCTTGCGCTACACCGAACTCGCCGGCCGCGCCTCAGCCATGCAGAAAGATATCGGCGGCGCAGGCCAAATTGACTTTCTGGACGAGATCGACTCGGTCGCGCTAAAGCTGCGCACCTTCAGCGACCGGATCAAGAATGCCTCCTACGGCTATTCCGGCTTCTTCGATGCCGTGAAGATCAACGAGAAGGAGCTGGAGCAGCTCTACGCCTTCGACGCGGCTTTCTTCGACCTCGCCGCTCAGGTCAACCTCGGGCTGGACACAGTCGAGGCTTCGATAGGCGGCGAGGGTCTCAAGGCCGCCATCCGCAACGTGGACACACTGGCGCGCCAGGTCATCGAGACCTACGACCGCCGCTACCAGGTCCTCACGGGTAGTGCAGCGCAACCATAACTAGTCCGCAAGGTTGTTGGCAGTAGCGTAAGATGGCCTCTTACGCTACTTTGTGGTTTAATAAAGCCATGTGGAATCAATATATCACCCCCGCCTCCATAGAAGAAGTAACCCGCATCCTGGTTGAAAATGGCGCACGCGCCCGCATCGTAGCCGGAGCGACCGATCTGATCCTCGAGATGGAACGCGGCCTCCGCAAAGGGATCGAGACGCTGGTTGACGTCACCCGCATCCCGGGCCTGGACTGCATCACGCTGGACGAGGAGGAGGTCATCCACCTCGGGCCATTGGTGACCCATAACCACTGCGCGGCCTCCAAGCTCCTGCGTGAGCGCGCCTATCCGCTGGCGCGCGCCGCCTGGGAAGTGGGCGCGCCGCAAATCCGCAACCGGGGGACGGTGGCCGGCAACCTCATCACCGCCTCGCCAGCCAACGACACGATAACCCCGCTGATGGCGCTGGGCGCCTGGCTGACGCTCAAGTCCTCGAGCGGTGAGCGCCGGGTGCCGTTGAGCGAGTTTTACACGGGTGTACGGAAAACTATTATCCGCCCGGACGAGATGCTGGTGGATATTGCTTTTCCAGCCATGAAGGAGAACCAGCGCGGGGCTTTTATGAAACTGGCCCTGCGCCGCGCTCAGGCCATTTCGGTTGTCAACGTGGCGCTCCTCTTGACCTTCGACTCGCTGCGCGTTATCTCAGCTGTCATCACCCTGGGCGCGGTCGCGCCGACCATCATCCACGCTCCCGATGCAGAGAGCTACCTGGCCGGGAAAGAATTAACTGCCGAGGTTATCGCCCAGACGGCTGACCTGGCCGCCAAAGCCGCCCGCCCGATTGACGATCTACGTGGCTCAGCAGCTTACCGGCGCGAGATGGTTCGCGTGATGACCCTGCGCGGGTTGCGCGCCAGCGCAGATGGTGAAGCTCGCGCCGAGCCTGGTCGAGGCGAGCAGGCCGGGTTCCCGTCCGATCCGGTGCTGCTGTGGGGGAAAACGGCACACGTTGGCACATCACACGTTGGCACGTCAAACGTCACACGTCACGCGTCAGGGTCAGCCATTCAGACAAAGATCAACGGCAAGGAATACACCTTCACAAGCGGCCAGGATAAGACCCTGTTGAGATTGCTGCGCGAAGAGGCCGGGCTGACCGGCACGAAGGAAGGCTGTGCGGAGGGCGAATGCGGGGCGTGTACGGTCTTCCTGGATGGCAAGGCAGTGATGGCCTGCCTGGTGCCTGCACCGCGCGCCCACGGCGCGGAGGTGGTGACAGTGGAAGGGCTTTCTGTAAAGGATGAAGGTGGAAGGATGAAGGATGAATTGCATCCGGTGCAGCGCGCATTTATCGAGGCTGGCGCGGTACAATGCGGCTACTGTACGCCGGGTTTCCTGATGTCGGCAGCAAAACTATTAGAGGAAAAGCCGCAACCTACGCGTGACGAGATCATGCAGGCGATAACCGGCAACTTATGTCGCTGCACGGGATACTACAAAATTGTCAAGGCAATCGAGGAGGCGAGTTTAATCGCCGGAACGCTTGTTTAAATGTAACTGCTCAGCCAGATTGTCATTCTCCCGGAAGGACACCGGGACGGTGTGAGCCGCTGGTGTTCTTCCAGCGGCGAAGCCTGCCCTGAGCGCAGGCCGAAGGGAATCTCCTCCGACTGGCCTTGAGACTCTTCGGTCGCACAGACTTGTCCTGAGTGAAGCCGAAGGAACGCTCCCTTAGGGTGACAGGCCTGAACAGTTACGCTACGCGGTCGCGAAGAACGGGAGCACGAGGACACGAAAAGATATGGGAAAATACACAATATACCAACGTCCAGAACACAAGCGCCGGAGGGAGGTGCATCCAATTTGGCGCGGAATTGGTTGCCTTTTGATCATAATTGTCCCGCTGATATCCTATGCGGGCGCAGTCTTACTGGTGAATTACGGACTGAGCCAGGGTTGGCCGATCCCGGCCGAATGGCTCGGTTATATAAAATTCCCCGTTTGGGTCTGGCAAATCCCATTTTTGGCCAGTATTGCCAGACCGATGGCGAACTTTAGCCATCCACTAGCCATATTGGCGTTCTTCGTGGTGGTTTTGATCCTGCTCACGGGTCTTGTCTCGACCGTCTACGCCTTTATCTATCGAGGTCTGGGACCGCCGCGCTATACTACCCTGGACGCCCCGCCGTCGGCGCATAAACCTAAACAATACAAGCGATAAGCGGAGTTGAAACATGTCACTGATCGGCCAATCCCTTCCCCGCGTCGACGCGCCCGGCAAAGTCACCGGCGAAACCCAATATTCCGGCGACCTCTCGATGCCAGGTATGTTGCAGATGAAAATCCTTTTCGCCGGACGGCCACATGCCCGCGTAGTAAAGATTGACACCACAGAAGCTGAGGCCGCTCCGGGCGTGGTCGCAATTTTCACGGCGAAAGATGTGCCGGTCAATGAGTATGGCTTGCAATGGAACGACCAGCCGGTATTGTGCGGGCCGGCTCTCGCCACTTCGACTTCGCTCAGTACAGGCACTGACCCCTCATCCCCTTCAGGGGAAAAAGGGAGCAGGGTAGCGCCGGATGTAGTTCGTTTTTTTGGAGATCAGGTTGCCATC
The DNA here is from genome assembly GCA_964618215.1 of uncultured Chloroflexus sp. GTDB lineage: Bacteria > Chloroflexota > Anaerolineae > Anaerolineales > Villigracilaceae > CG2-30-58-95. Next base: position 41,360 of record CAZTZE010000003.1, on the reverse strand, counting down.
GTAGTGGCGGAAACCGAAAAAGCCGCCGCGCACGCCCGTGACTTGATCCACGTCGAATATGAAGACCTGCCAGCGGTCTTCGACCCGCTGGCGGCGATGCAGCCCGGAGCGCCTCTCGTTCACCCCGAACTGGGCGATTCCAACATCTGCGTGCATGACAGGCTGCGCAAAGGGGATGTCGAAGCGGGTTTCGCCAAAGCGGATGTCATTGTCGAGAGCGAATACTTCACGCCGGTGCAGGAACATGCTTATCTCCAACCCGAGGCCGGGTTGGCCTACATTGACGAAGAGGGACGCGTGACCATTAAAGCCGGCGGTCAATGGACGCACACCGACCGCGCCCAGATTGCCCATGCGCTTGGGTTGAGCGATGAAGAGGTGCGCGTCATCTACCCGGCCATCGGCGGCGCGTTCGGCGGACGCGAGGATATGTCTGTGCAGATCGTGCTGGCGCTGGCAGCCTGGAAGATAAAGCGCCCGGTCAAGATCGTCTGGAGCCGCAAGGAATCCATAATCGGGCATGGCAAGCGCCATCCCATGCGTCTGCGCGCCAGGTGGGGGGCGAGCAAAGACGGCAAACTGGTCGCAGCCGAGACAGAGATCATCGCCGACGGCGGGGCATACATGTACACAACCAATAAGGTGCTTGGCAACACGACCATCACCTCCACTGGGCCATATTTCATTCCCAATCTCAAGACCGACGTTTACGGCGTCTACACGAACAATATCCCTTCGGCCGCATTCCGCGGCTTCGGCGCGCCGCAGGCATTGTTCATGGCCGAGATGCAAATGGATAAACTGGCCGAAAAGATTGGCCTGGATGCGATCGAAATGCGGAGACGGAACGCGCTCCGGGATGGCGACACGCTCGGGGTCGGCACACCGGTACCGGGTCCGGTAAGCATCCTGCAATGCATCGAGGCGGCTGCTCAACATGCGGGCTGGGAGAAAGAGCCTGATGGATGGAGAAACGTAAAACGTGAAAACGTAAAACGTGAAAACGTGCAACCTGCAAACTTGAAACGTGGACGCGGCTTTGCCTGCGGATTCAAGAACGTGGGGTTCAGCTTTGGATACAAAGAAAATTCCTGGGCGCGGGTTGAGCTGCACGGCGATGAAGAAATCGAAGGCGTGGTTGCCGCGCACGCCGGCGCGGAGGTCGGCCAGGGTACTCACACGGTGATGGTGCAGATGGTCGCCGAGGCGGTTGGCGTACCGCTCGAAAAAGTCACGCTGATGACCTCCGATAGCGCCGGCATGGGCAACCCGGGCAGCGCCTCAGCCTCGCGGATGACACTTATGGCGGGGAATGCCTTGAAAGGTGCGGCCGAGGCCGCGCTGGCGAAATGGGAAGCCGAAGAACGCCCGGCGATTGCCGAATATACCTATCGCGCCCCGGAGACGACGCCCTTTGACAAGGAAAGCGGATACTCCACGCCCAACTTCGCCTATGCCTATGTTGCTCAGGCCGTCGAATTGGAAGTGGATACCGAGACCGGCTTCATCAAGATACTGCGCGTCGTCTCGGCTGACGACGTTGGGCAAGCCATCAACCCGGCTCTGGTTGAAGGGCAGATCGAAGGCGGGGTCGTCCAGGCGCAGGGCTATGCCCTGATGGAGAATTTCATAACCAGAGATGGTTACGTGCTGACAGACCAGCTCAGCACTTATCTCATCCCGACCATTTTGGATATTCCCGAAGCGGTGGTTTCGGTGATTGTCGAAGTACCCAGTCCGATCGGCCCCTGGGGAGCGCGCGGCCTGGGCGAATTGCCCTTCCTGCCGCTCGCCGCGGCAATTGCCGCCGCAGTCCAGGATGCGACAGGGGTGTGGTTCGACGAATTCCCGCTCACGCCGGAAAGAGTGCTGCGCGGGCTGGGGAAAATTTAATCGGACGCGGAAAAACGCGGATCAATAGCGGACAGCGGCTTCGCCGCTCGCGACCGTAGCGCGCTTTCAGAAGTGAGACGATAATGGGAAGGAATCTCGCCGGTCCCGCCGCTGGCGGTACGAGATCAGGGCGCGCAGTTCGCGCACATGCGCGGGCGGCACCCACACTTCCGGGACGATATTGGCGATGAGCAGCCGCAGCAGGCGTTCGATGTCCTGCTTGTCGGTCTTGACGCGCGCTTCAGCGATCTGCCGTACCGCCCCGGCATGGGCCACCACCGCACGCGTGACCAGCGGCGCGACGATGTCGTAGATGTCCCAGACGTTGGTGGTGGTTTCGATCACCACCGCGTCCCCGGCGCACAGGTTGGTCTCCGCCCAGGTGCGGAAGCGTTCCATCTCCACCCGGCGCGGGTGAATGACCCACTCCTGAGAGGCGCGCCGCGAAGCGGCAGTCCCGCCTGCCATCACGTATTCCTTGTGGATGTCGAGCGCGATGTAGCGTTGGATGGCTCTTGCATTTTCTGATGGATTCATGCTACACTCCTTTTGTGAGATTGATTGGGACGTGGATTTTTGGGTTAGAAGCTGCAACTACCGATTCGGGCTTTGGCATTCTTTGCCATCCCAGATTAGAGTTCCGCCGGGTGTCCAAATAACGCAGCGGGCTCAAAATGTCCCAGAGCGGCGGTCGGACAACCCAGACGCTCCTGCCCCAAATGCGTCCCCGGCGACGGTGTCGCTTTAAGGATACGCATTTGCCGCGCCCCAGTCAAGTACATTCTAATAACGCAAACCGTTGGCGGGTCATTATCGGACATATATCGCTATTATGGGCAGCCGTTTGGATTTACGTTTGTGCGGAGCCATTTCCTTTATATCCAAGAATCAGCCAAGGGGTGAAGAATTATGAGTAAAATACTTATCGTCGGTGCCGGTCTTTCGGGGATGACTGCGGGGATCTGTTTGGCCCGCGACGGCTATGAAGTTGAAATCTGGGACAGGGGGAATGCTATCGGCGGGGTCGCCCTGGACCAGGAAGCAAAAATGAAAAGACCATTCGCGATCGCCGACATGACGCCATTCGATATCGAGCGGCTCTCGTACTATCTTGGTTTTGATCTCATGCCCGATAAAGAAAAATGCAATCGCAGCGACTACTTTACCCCGCTGCCATCTGCGCGTTTTTATATAACGGGTACAAAATGCGAAATGTATTTCCCTTCGGATTTGCACATGAAACTCATCGAGCGCGGTCCGCGGCCATCCTCGCTTGATTCCCATCTGTATCATGCCGCCTGCAATGCGGGAGTAAAATTCCGCTTCAATGCGGTCGTGGAGTCCAAGAAGGATTTTTCCGAACTTCCGTCGGGAAGCATTATCGCGACCGGCATGTTCCGAAAGTCCTTTATCGCTCTTGATGTGCCGTTCGTGCCGGCGTACGCGTATTTCGCCATCCAGGAATTCAAGGAATATCGGGGGCCTGAAACAATCGTCTATCTCGATAAATTCACGAAAGATTACAGCTACTTCACGATCATAAACGGCGTGGGGGCCGCGATTCTTTTTCAGCGGGGGGCGAGCATTTCCGCAGCGGCCCGGGAGTGGTTTCCAAGGCGGCTGAAAGAGGATGAGGGATTGGATTTTGACGATTGGAGAATAATCGAGGATTATGTGGGTACGCCTACATGTTCATTATTCAATCCGCGGCTTTTTCATGATCGGTTTATTCTCACGGGAACGCTGGCGGGCGTTCAGGACCCCTCTTGGGTGCTAGGCGTTCATGGCGCGCTCGTGTCCGGGAAAATTGCCGCGCTGGCGGTAAAAGACAGGGATAAAGCCTTGCAGGAATTCCGGCGCATGAATCGCTGGTGGCGGCTGTGCTACCTTACAAAAACCATGATTAACGCCACGCACCCTTACAGCACACATCTAATCTATAAACCGATTATTAAATCCAGAGCGCAGTTTCATCAGCGCTATCTCTGGTTCCTTTATCCGGCAATCCCCGGGCTGCGACGCATATAGCAGGTAAAAATTAACCGCGGAACGGCCACCGATAGAAAAGAGTCAGCGCTAACCAGGCCATGGTTCGGACTGTCGCTACGCTCCAGCTGCACATGGCCATCGTCGGCGGCTCGAAAGGAGTCAATATGGAAATAATCAAAGAAGCCCTTATGCAATGGGGCGAGGCAATTCATTTGGGCATGGAGAATCGCACTATGTTTTACTCTCCCGTTCTCGACCATTGGCGTGTCAAAAAGTGGGCAGGTAAAAGTGCGAAAAGCTTTATCTATGATGGCGGCAGTTTTATGATGGCGTTTGGATATTTGCTCGGCGCTCACGCCGCCGAACACCCGCTGCACCTGGCTGGCGGGGACGGCATGGCTGAAAGTCAAAGTGATAAACCCGCTAGCGGGTGAGCTTGCCCGTTAGCGGCTTTAGCTGAAAGCAGTGCGGCATGTGGTGAAAGGTTCGCAATGCAGAACTGGCACAAGTATCTGAACGGTGATCCGCTTCCCTGGCTGCTCGACCCTGAAAACCCGTCCGTCCGCTGTTGGACACTGACTGATATTCTCGACCGACCCGCCAGCGACCTCGAAGTGCAAGAAGCCAGAGCAGTCATCGCCGCTGCCGCCCTGGACTGTCCGTCCAGAACAGGCTGGGCCAAATCGTTCGGCAACTTGAGCCCACGACAAAAATTGACAAATGTCATGGCGTTTCGACGCCAGGTTCAAAATAGTTTCCGGCCCAAGCGCGGCTTACAAAGGAGGATCCCATGACCCGGCATAAGAACCCCACTCATTTGATCGTGCACGGCTGGCTGGCGGTGGTGCTGGCCGTTTCGGTGGGCTGCACCGCCCTGGGACCGAGCACGGCAGACCCGACCGCAACCGCGCCGCCCGGGAGCGCGCCAACGGCAGCCGCCCCGGCCCCCAACCAGCCCGGCGACTACGTCATCGGCGACCCAGTCTTGACCGATGTGTGGGTGGACCCGGTCAACGGAGATGATGCGCGCAACGGCGAAAGCCGCGATCAGGCGCTGCTCACCATCACCGAGGCCTGGAGCCGCATCCCACAGGGCACACCGCTGACGGGCAGCGGCTACCGCATCCTGCTGGCGGCGGGTGAGTACCCCGATTCCAGCTTCCAACTATACTGGGAAGCGCGCTACGGCACGGTCGAGTTCCCGATCATCATCCAGTCCGCCGATGGGCCGGGGTTGGCGCGCCTGCTCGGCTTCGTCAACGTCTTCGACACGCGCTACCTGTACCTGCTGGACCTGGCCTTCGCCACAGAGGGGGATGTGTTCCACTGCGAGCAGTGCAACCACTTGCTGATCCGCGGTGTGAGCATGGACGGCGGCAGCGGCCACCAGGCGCACGAGACGATCAAGATCAACCAGAGCCAGTACATTTACATCGAGAACAGCGACATTTTCAACACCTACGAAAACGCCATTGACTTCGTCGCCGTGCAGTACGGCCACATCACCGGCAACCGGCTGCACGATGCTGACGATTGGTGCATCTACCTGAAAGGCGGGTCGGCCTATTTCCGCATCGAGGGCAACGAGATTTACAACTGCGGCACGGGCGGGTTCAGCGCCGGGCAGGGTACCGGCTTCGAGTACATGGTCTCGCCCTGGCTGCACTATGAAGCCTACGATATCAGGTTCATCAACAACCTGGTCCACGACACCCAAGGGGCCGGGATGGGCGTGAACGGCGGGTATAACATCCTGCTGGCTTACAACACCCTGTACCGGGTGGGTGCCAACAGTCACGCCATCGAAGTGGTCTTTGGTTCCCGTTCGTGCGATGGCGATGTGCCGCGCTGCACCGCCAACCTGGCAGCCGGAGGCTGGGGCACCACTGTGACGGGTGTGGAGGGCGAGCCAATCCCCAGCCGCAACGTATACATCTATAACAACATCATCTACAACCCGCCCGGCTACCAGAGCCAGTGGCAGCACTTTACCATCTTCGGGCCGCGCAGCCCCTCGGCGGGCAGCAATATCCCTTCTCCGGCCTCCACCGACGCCAACCTGCAAATCCGCGGCAACCTGATCTGGAACGGCGGCCCGGAGATGCCGCTGGGGATCGAAGACCCATCCCAGGGTTGCCAGGACGCAAACCCAACCTGCAACGCCGCCCAACTGCTGGCCGAGAACACCATCAACACCGTCCAGCCGCAACTCATTGATCCGGCCAACGGCGATTTCCACCCCACCCCCGGCGGCAGCGTGTTCAGCGTCACCACCTACGCGATCCCAGATTTTGGCTGGGACGACGCCCCAGCCACACCGGCCGTCCCGCCGGGCGACTCGAACAACCGGGTTCCGTTGGACCGCGACGGTCAGCCGCGGCCGTGGCCCGGCCTGCCGGGCACCTACACCGGATAAGCGCGGCACGCGCCATTCTGCCGGTGACCGTGAGGGGCTGGTAGCGTGGCCTTAAGATGCAGGGCAAAAAGATGAGCTATCGAAAATACGCGGATGACAATGCGGTGCGTCCAACATCGGGTTGCAGCCGACGCCCTTCCGCTGCGCTATGCGGCGCGGCTGAACCCGACCGTTGACCAATCAAATATAGCGTCCCGCCGGGCAATGAGCCCGACGGGACGCTTCTCCATCACCATCGAGAGTTACTTTTCAAAGATCCATTTATCGTTGGAGCGCTCCCAGCTTACCAATTCCCCCGGCCTGAACCACAAGGCCACTTCCTGCTCGCCATTCTCGACAGTATCCGAGGCGTGGGTCAGGTTACGGCCTACTTCGAGGGCAAAGTCGTGACGCAGCGAGCCGGGCGCGGCCTCGGTCGGGCGCGTCGCGCCCATCGTCTGGCGGACAGCCGCTACCGCGTTCGGCCCCTCCCAAACCATCGCCATCACCGGCGCGGAGGTAATATATAAGATAAGTCCATCATAAAAGGTTTTTCCTTTGTGAATGGCATAGTGCGTCTCTGCCAATTCCCGGCTGACGGCCATGAACTTGGCAGCCGCCAGGCGCAGCCCGCGCCGCTCAAGGCGGCTGATCACCTCGCCGATCAGCCCGCGCTGGACACCATCCGGTTTCACAAGCACTAACGTTCGTTCCATAATTGCCTCCGAGATTGAATTAGGCTTTATCGGGAATAAGAGGACGCTGCATCGAATTTCACGAATTGACCGAAATTTTTTGCCTGCACTGCCTGCACCTGACGCAGGCACAGGTGGAAGCAGCCCAGTTTGCAAAAACATGAAGCGTAAAACGCGATTGGCCTACGTTTTACGCTTTACGCTTTACGTTTTACGTTTTACATGGTAACCAATTTTGACCGCTCACCGTAAAAGTTCTTCCGCCTTCGTATACGCATCCAGAGCTTCTTGCAGCATGTTGGCGCGGTTATAAGCATCGCCCAGCGTTTGCCAGAAGATTATATCCACAGGGAAGGTATACACCCCTTCACGCAAGTCGTGAATGACCTCATCCAACAAGCGCTTTTTCTTGATCAACTTTGCATACCCGGTCATAGCATCGTTCAAATTTCCATTTTTCAGGGCTATTTGTGCATTTTGCAGGGTATCGGCATCTTTATCCTGGCTGGGCACGCGAGCCAATTCACCCACCACGCCGGGCAGCGGGGATAAAGCCGGTTGAGGAACAGGCGCAGCCGGCTCTGGGACAGCGGTTTCAGTTGCCTCCGCCTCCATCGTTTCAGCCGGCAGCCATTCTTCCGGGATCGTCGGTGTAAGGACCGCCGCTATCGGGGCGTTCTCATCTTCGCCTGGGATTGCCATCCCTGATCCTTCAACAGGCTCCTGCGGGACACCGCGAGGCATTTCAGCCGGTGAAATCATCCAATCGGGTAATTCCTCTTCCTTCGAGGCTTCAGCCACCGAGATAGGCCGGGCAATATCTCTCAACCAATCGGGTAACTCTTCACCCGACGAAGGTTCTGGTTGACTTTGAGAAACAGGGATTGTTTCTCCCGTTTTCCGCACAGCGCCTACTCGGTGCGCAGCACCTGCTTGGTCAGAAGTTTCCAGGGTCTTCAGCCATGAAGCGACATCCTCTTCTGGTAATACTGGGATAGCTTCTGGAATCTCAGGGATCGCTGCAACTGGTTCAACGAATTCTGAAAGAACTGGAGCTCCTTGTTCCAAATCCGGCGCAGTTACAGGCAACTCTTCCGGGCTGGCGCCCTGGTCGGCCCTCAAGCCATCCAGCCAGGACAACGTCTCAGCCTCGATAAAAGCGGCTGCGGGTGGTTCCGCAGCGAATTCTGAAGAAGCAGTCTCCTCGAAAGCCGGTTGCGCAACTTCCATAATCTCCGGCTCGGAGGGCAGGCTGGACAGCCAGGTCTCGGCAGGTTCAACCGGTTCAGCCCCCATCTCCTTGCGCACCCATTCGGGCGGGGTCTCAGAACGATCTTCGGGCCTGGTCAGCAATTCTTCGGGTTTTGCACCCTGTTTTGCAGCCAGGTTTTCCAGCCAGGCCATGGCAGCATCCTGATCTTCAAGGGATGGAAGCCCAGAATCAGCAGTTACGGGTTCAGGCGGCTCTTGCTCAACTACAACTGGAGCGGCGGGTGCCAACTCCGGGGGTGGCGTCTCTTCCGGTGATGTCAGACCTTTCATCCAATCCGGAGTGGATTCCAGTATCTCTTCGTAAGCCGCGCCTGCTTTGACGCCTTCGAAGGGAGATGTCGGTTTTGGAAGCCGATCCGCGACCTTCTCCGCTTCCTCGGGCATTTCCTCGAAAGGTGTTATCCGCGCAGCCTTCGTTTCCGCCGTTGGTTGGAGTGAGGCAGGTTCGGGAACGTTCATCTGATCGGCTGCTGCGGATGGCGCCATGGCTGTCAGCCAGTCGGGGATTTCCGCCCGGGCGATCGGCTCGTCGCCTTGTGCCTCCGCTGCGCTGTCCAGCGGCAGCATGTCCTGCGCCTCGCCTGTGGACTCCTGCCAACCTGCAGAGCGAAGCCAATCCGGAATGTCGGCCTCACTCTTGGCGGCTGCAGGTTCCGCAAACGCCGGCGGCTCAAACGAAACCGAGGCTTGCGCTCTCTCCGCTCTGGCTTCTGGCAGCGATTCTGACGTCAGGCGGATGCCCAGCGAGGAGGCCCAACCTGGTTGAACCGCTTCTGCTTGATCAACCGGCTGGTAATCCAGGCGTCCCAGGCTAACCGCCGAATCGTCAACTTGATCGGATTGAAAAACCGAGTCTTTCACGAAGGCTGCATACGGGTCCAGTTGCTCCACGCGCTGACGGTAAACCGTGGCGTCCTCCGCGCGACCGGTGCCCGGCAGGATATCCACCAGAACACGTAATGCATCCAGGCAATAGGGATACTTTTTCAACAGAGTCATGGACATCTCGGTGGCTTCCACCTTCTGCCCGGCCCGGTAATAAGCTCGCGCCAACATAACCTGCAAGTCGGGGCGATTTGCATCTTCAGCCATCACTGAACGGATTTCTGAAATGGCCTGATTATAGAGTTCACCCTGGGTGTACATATTCGCCAGCGCGTCGCGCGTCAGGCGGACTTTACGCGGCTCGGTACCATCCCGTCGCCCATACAGGCGTTTCAACTCGCTCTGAATGGCTGGATTCGAAGGTTGGATTTCAAAGGCGCGCTCCATGTGCCAGATCGCTTCATCAGCCTTGGCTTCGTCGTCACGGATGATGCTCATGCCAACATGGGCGACGAAATCATCCGGCACGGCCATCAGGATGCGTTGAAAGATATCCGCCGCGTCGCCGTAACGGCGAACCTCCAGGAGGGCTTTCCCCAGCAAGCGATACGTTTCGATGTACATGGGAAAAGTCTTCAGGCTATGTTGGCAATGGCTAAGCGCCTCATCAATACGTCCACTTTCGATGAGGCCTTCGATTTCACGGTTATATTCCCTTAAGGAAACATTAGTCATGGCGCGCTCCTTATAGTATTGCTCTTTAAAAACTATGCCAACCGCGAAGATTTTGTAGCGCGATATTCATATCGCCCTTTGGTTGCGGAATGAATTCCGCGTTACGTTAGTATGCACCATTAATCGCGATTATGCAAGGATAATTTGGTTAGTTTTCATAAAAGATAGGCAGCGGTGCAACTGGTTCATCGCTCCACAGGTGAGCCTTCAAGACGCATTTCCGGGCCTCGGCCTGCCGCGCTGGATCATTGGCGTGGATGGTGAACAACTGCTGGCCCTGCTCGACGAATTCACCTACTTTATGATGGACAAGGATGCCGACGGAATGCTCAACCGGGTCGCCCTTTTTTATTCGACCCGCGCCGAGCGCCACCGCCGCCTCACCCACGATGCGTGCGTGGACCTGGGCCAGGTATCCGCTTCGAGGCGCGTTCACCACCTCGACAAACCTGGCGCGCGGCAGATGATCAGGATCGTCCACGTAGGTCGCATCCCCGCCCTGGGCTGAGACCAGGGCGCGGAATTTTTGCCAGGCAGGCCCTTCGTCGAGGGCGCGCACCGCCAGGGCGCGGCCCGACGCCAGGTTCGAGGCTATGCCTCCTAAAGCCAACATGTGTGCCGAAACGGTCAAGCAATGTTCGCGAAAATCCGGGGGGCCGCCGCCGTGGAGAGTCTCTATCGCCTCGCGAACCTCCAGGGCGTTGCCAACCGCGTTGCCAAGCGGCTGGTTCATATCCGAGAGCAGGGTCACCACGCGGCGCCCGGCCAGTTCGCCAATGGAAACCATCAGCTTTGCCAGCTCACGGGACTCATCCAGGGTTTGCATGAACGCGCCCAAGCCGACCTTGACATCCAGCAGGATGGCTTGCGCCCCGGCGGCGATCTTTTTGCTCATCACCGACGAAACGATCAGCGGGATGGACTGCACCGTGCCGGTTACATCGCGCAGGGCGTAGAGTTTTCCGTCGGCGGGGGCTAGATCAAGGCTCTGGCCGGTCAGGACGATGCCGGTCTCTTTCAGTTGGCGTTTGAATTCCTCGGTGGTCAGATCGCAGCGGTAGCCGGGGATGGATTCCATCTTGTCGAGCGTCCCGCCGCTGAAACCCAGCCCGCGCCCAGACATCTTGCCAACCGGCAGGCCGCAGGCAGCGACAATCGGCAAAACGACCAGTGAGGTCTTATCGCCGACGCCGCCAGTGGAATGTTTGTCCACCGCGATTTTGACCACGTCAGAAAGATCCATTACTTCGCCGGAGTGAGCCATGGCGAGGGTCAAATCGGCCGTCTCGCGAGCGGTCATCCCGTTGAGCAGCACCGCCATAGCCCAGGCTGAAACCTGGTAATCGGCGATCTCGCCGCGCGTAAAACCCTGGACGAAGAACTCGATCTCTTCGCGAGTCAGCTCACCCTTGTCGCGTTTTTTGAGGATGATATCTACGGCGCGCATGTGATCTCCAAGAATTCCTGACCGTATTTTATCCTATTTTTCGGTGGTCGGACAAAGGAGCGGTTCGGCAAGTCAGCGAGTCAGCGATGAAGCGAATCAAGATAGCGGAATTACTTTAGACCCGTCCGGCGTATCCAGTACCTGCCAGCCAAGGTTGGCGATTTGTTGACGCAAGTTATCGGCAGCCACCCAATCTTTGCGTAAGCGCGCTCGCCGGCGAGCTTCAGCCAGCTTCAAAACCCCAGCAGGAATCTCCTCATTCGCCTGGCCGGATGAGGTTGCATCCAAAATCATTTTCCACGCTGAAGCCGGAATACCCTCTTCAGGAGAAGCTGGCGCATGGAATTCACCTAATTCAGCTAAAGGGAAACTGGCGTTTGCATGGTAGATCTTGGGATTGCATTCACGCAGCAGCGTTACGGAGCTGACTCCGCTGACGCGGCATTGGCCGAGGGCAAAATCAAAGATCAGACCGGTATGCTCGTCCACGCCGAGGGTGGTGTGACCGGACGGGAGCAAGGCGCACCACTCGTCGAAGCGTTCCATGCCAAAGAAACAGCGGCTCGTATCCACCTCCGCTCCGCCATCGGTGTTGTTCCAATGCGGGATGAAGGACAGCGAAAGGCCAAAATCCGCGAACAGGTCCAGACCGGGGAGGGTGTAAACATCCTCGCCAACTTTATATATTTCATACACGGGCAAGGTCCAGGCGCCGACCGCGATGGTCGCCGCGCTGGCGAAGACCAGGGCTGCGCCCATACGATGACGGGCACGCAGGATATCCCAGGCCAGCGAGCCGCGCAACTGGCGCACGGCATAGGTCGGTGAGCCAGGGCCCATAAATATTAGATTGGCGCAGAGAAGGGGTGTTAAAAGATTGATGTCATCTGGGCTGAAGGGGGTGCCACGCTTGCGGGCTGGTAAGAGATCCAGACGTGGGTTGTAATTCTGCAAACGTGTCGCCAGGAATTCAGCCACACGTCCGGCGACCTGGGAGGAGTTAAGCTCAAACCCGGCCGGAGTCTCCAAGATGACGATCCGCAAAGGAGAGGGCAAGTTCTGAGCAAGAGATTCAAAGATCCGCCCGCCTGAGAGAGAGGTCTCACCGGAGCCGAGCAGGGCAATTGGGCCGAGGAGGGATGAGGGAGGCATAACGGATCAGCGGGGGGGGTGATCCAATAATTCCCGGATTTTTCGCCATACGGCATCGAACATTTCAGCAGTCAGACGCCCGGTCTGTGTGTTTTGGCGGCTGGGATGATAGGAGCAGACCAGCCAGGAGGCAGAAGGCAGGAGGTGGTAAGTAGCGCAGTGAGCGAAATATGTGTTGCGGGATGCGTCTTCCGTTGAACAAATTCGTAGAAGGTTCTCGAAGGCAATGCGGCCGAGTGCAACGAAAACTTTTGGTCGAATCAGGTCAATCTCGCGCTCCAAGTACGGCTGGCAATTATCCATTTCTTGTTGCGTGGGCTTGTTCTTCGGCGGGGCGCAGCGGCAGACAGCAGTGATATACAGGTCTTTCAAAGTTAGCCCGTCGTCGCGCTGATGCGAATCTGGCTGGGATGCAAACCCGGCGCGGTACAGGGCCGGGTATAGGAATTCGCCAGAGGCGTCGCCGGTAAACATGCGCCCGGTGCGGTTCGAGCCGTGCGCGCCCGGGGCGAGGCCCACCGCCAGCACGCGCGCCTGCGAGTCGCCAAATCCGGGGACGGGTTTGCCCCAGTAGCCCCAGTCACGGTAGGCGCGACGCTTGACGCGAGCAACCTCTTCCCGCCAGGCGACGAGGCGCGGGCACTTCCTACAAGATAACAATTCAGCGTTGAGCGTTTCGATAGCGGGTCTCTTGATACACGTTGGCAAGTTGACACGTTTACACGTTGGCATGTTTTCACGTTAAACGTTCTAACTTGAAAACGTGCCAACGTTCAAACAATTAACATCGCATCGCCGAATGAGTAGAAGCGATATTTTTCACGTTTGGCGACTTCGTAGGCATGGAGTATCTTCTCCCGTCCGGCGAAGGCGCTGACCAGCATGATGAGCGTCGAGCGCGGCAGGTGGAAATTTGTGATCATGGCATCAACAATTTTGAACTGGTAGCCGGGCAGGATATATAAGTTCGTCGGTCCACTGTAGGGCGGGATGGCATCCCGCCCTACAACAGCGGCCGATTCCAATGTCCTCACGGATGTCGTTCCGACTGCTATTACCCTCCCACCCGCTTGTCGCGTCCGGTTGATGGCATCGGCTGTCGCCTGCGGAAGTTCGCACCATTCGGTATGGATTTCATGCTCGCCCGGATCATTTTCGGTTACGGGGGCGAAGGTGTCCAGCCCGACGTGCAGGGTGACGGAGACGATCTTTACGCCCTGCGCCTGCAACTCGTCCAGCAAACGCTGCGTGAAGTGCAGACCAGCCGTCGGCGCGGCGGCGGAGCCGGGTTCGCAGGCATAGACGGTTTGATAGCGTTCGGGATTTTTCAACGGCTCGTGGATATACGGCGGCAGGGGGACATGCCCGATGCGGGGAAGGTAGAGTTCAATCGGTTTTGAAAAGCGGATCAGGCGCCGGGCGCCATCCAGCGCATCCACGATCTCGGCCTCGGGGCCATTCTCTTCAACCTGCAAGCGCGAGCCGACCTTCAAGCCTTTCCCACCGACCAGGGCTTCCCAAGTGGTCCCTTCCTCACGATGCAGGAGCAAAATTTCGACGCGGCCGCCGGTCGGCTTGCGTGTGAAAATCCGCGCCGGAATGACACGCGTGCGATTCACCACCAGCAAATCGCCGGGGTTCAGGTATTTGCCAATGTCGCGGAAAATGGCGTGTTCCAGCGTTCCCGTATCACGGTGCAGGATAAGCAGGCGCGACGAATCGCGCGGCTCGAGGGGAGTCTGGGCGATGAATTTGGGAGGAAGGTCGTAATCGAAGTCGGAGGTTTTCATGTTTACACGTTTACACGTTTTCACGTTGGCACGCTGAACGTTCAAACGTGTGAACGTGCCAACGTGTGAACTTAAAGTAGTCTCGGCTGCGTGTTCTCGTTATATTCCACCCCCAAATGCTCATAAGCCGCCTTCGTTGCCACGCGTCCCTGCGGGGTGCGGTCGAGGAAACCCAGTTGCAGCAGGTAGGGTTCGACCACGTCCATGATGGTGTCCGGTTCTTCGCTGATGGCAGCGGCAATCGTGTTCAATCCCACCGGGCCGCCGTTATATTTTTGGATGACAGTCTTCAGCACACGCCGGTCCAAGTCGTCCAAGCCAAGCGGATCAACGGCCAGCAGGTCGAGAGCCTCGTGCGCGACGGCACGCGTAACTGTCCCGTCCGCGCGCACCTGGGCGTAGTCGCGCACGCGGCGCAGGAGACGCAGCGCGACGCGCGGCGTGCCGCGCGCCCGGCGGGCGATCTCCTCCACGCCGCCGGAATCCGCTTCCACCTTGAATAAATTCGCCGCGCGCCGGACAATGGCCTGCATGGCCTGGATGTCGTAGTAATCCAGGCGATAGACCGCCCCGAAGCGCGCCCGCAGCGGCGCGGTCATCAGCGCCAGCCGCGTCGTCGCGCCGACGATTGTGAAGCGAGGCAGTTTCAAGCGGATGGAGCGGGCTGAGGGACCCTTGCCAATGACAATGTCGAGGGCGTAATCTTCCATCGCCGGATAAAGCACTTCTTCCACAACCTTGCCCAGGCGGTGGACTTCATCAATAAACAAAACATCGCCAGCGCGCAGGTTGGTCAGGATGGCGGCCAGATCGCCGGCGCGCTCAATGGCCGGGCCGGAGGTGACTTTGATGTTGACACCCATTTCATTAGCCACTACGTGCGCCAGGGTGGTTTTGCCCAGGCCGGGTGGGCCGTAGAATAGCACATGATCGAGCGGCTCTTTGCGCTGACGGGCGGCGGCGATCAGAATGGCGAGATTTTCCTTGACGTTCTCCTGACCAATCAGGTCTGAAAGCAGTTGCGGACGCAGGGTCTGGTCGAGGCGATCGTCGGGCTTCGGCTCAGGGTCGAGGACGCGTTTCGTTGGGTCGGTCATAGGGTTGATTATACCCGCTTGCGGGAGATTGAGTTTTGTTGTATGCTTTGAGCATCGAATTACTCGAATTCTTTTTTAGCATCGAATTACACGAATTCCTTTCCCTTTGGAGGCTATATGACTGAGCTACTTTTCAAGGAATTGTCTTATGCCATCATCGGAGCGGCGATGGAAGTGCACCGCCTGCTCGGGCCAGGTTTTCTGGAAGCAGCTTACCAGGCCGCGCTGGCTCACGAATTGACCCTGCGGGGTATCCCATTTGAACAACAGGTAAAATTACCGGTGTACTACAAAGGCATTCTGATCGGAGAATACATCGCAGATTTCGTGATTGATGGCAAGATCATCCTTGAGATCAAAGCCGTTACCGAACTCCACGACGCACACCGTGCCCAGGCAATCAATTATCTTGCCGCGACCGGCCTCGAACTCGTCATCCTGCTGAACTTTGGCGAGCCGAGCCTGACTCAAGAGCGCCTCGTGCGATTCAAGGATCCCGCAAAGACCAAATCAAAAAATTCCTAAAATTCGATGCTACCCCATTCCCAATCTTCGTGAAATTCGAGGAATTCGATGCGACCCCATTCCCAATTTTCGTGAAATTAGGAGAATTCGATGCCAAAACTCACTTTTCCCAAAAACTTCATCTGGGGCGTTGCCGCCTCGGCCTACCAGATCGAAGGCGCGTGGAACGAGGACGGCAAAGGCCCATCCATCTGGGATACGTTCTCCCATACACCCGGAAAAATCACCAATGGCGAGACCGGCGACGTGTCCATTGACCATTATCACCGCTACAAGGAAGACGTGGCGCTGATGGCCGAACTCGGCATCCAGACTTATCGTTTTTCAGTGGCTTGGCCGCGCGTCCTGCCCGAAGGGAGCGGTAAAGTCAACGCCAAAGGACTGGCCTTCTACGACCGGCTGGTGGATACGCTCTTGAAACACAAAATCGAGCCATACCTCTGCCTGTTCCACTGGGATCTGCCGCAGGCCTTGCAAGACAAAGGCGGTTGGCCGGAACGCGAGACCGCTTTCCATTTTGCCGAGTATGCCCGCATTGTTACCGCGCGCTTGAGCGACCGCGTGCGCGTCATTATGACCCACAACGAACCCTGGGTGGCGGCGTTTGTCGGTCACTTCCTCGGCGACCACGCACCCGGCAGCAAAGACCTGGGCGCGGCCATCAAAGCCCAGCATCACATTCTGCTCTCGCATGGATTGGCCGCGGAAGCCATCCGCGCCGAGGCCAGACAGCCGGTCAAGATTGGCATCACGCTCAATCTCAACCCCGTCTACCCCGCGACGGATTCCAAAAAAGACCGTCAAGCGGCGCAGCGCGTGGACGCCATAATGAACCGCATCGTGCTCGACCCGCTGCTGAAAGGCACTTCGCCGATAGAGGAATTCGCGCTCGCCAAACTCCTGACCGGCAAAGTCATCCAGCCCGCTGATCTGGAGAAGATTCGCACGTTGGATTTGCTGGGTGTGAATTATTACTCGCGGGCAGTGATGAAACACTCCTCCAAAATACCGGTGGTCAATGTAGAGCAGGTGCATCCCGCAGGCAACGAGTATTCGGGCATGTGGGAGATTTACCCGGAGGGGCTGCATGAGTTGCTGATGCGGATTTGGAAGGATTATTTTACGCCCTCACACTTCGACAGGCTCAGTGCATCGCCCCCGGCCCCTTCGCGCATAGTCCCCGTAGGGGGAAGCACCCCTTTGGGGCTCCCGAAAGGCACGGGAGAGGGGAGTCGCACGCCCGAAATCATGATCACCGAGAACGGCGTCCCCGTGCCAGACGGTCTGGACTTTGATGGCCGCGTGCGGGACGAGCGACGCATCCGCTATCTGCAAAATCATATTGCACAAGTCCATCGCGCAATTCAAGATGGCGTGCCGGTGAAGGGCTACTTCCACTGGTCGCTGATGGATAACTTCGAGTGGGCGTTGGGCTATGGTCAGCGGTTTGGGCTGGTGTTTGTGGATTACAAAACGCTCAAGCGGACTGTAAAGGATAGCGGATATTGGTTCGCTAAAGTAATCGCTGAAAATGGGTTGGTAGTTGGGTAGTTGCGCGGAGCGGTTGGGTAGTTGGATAGTCCAATTGGCGTCTTTGCGTTTAAGTACCACGAAGTGGCATGGCGGTAAACAAACACTACGTCTGGCAAAAAAGGTGTCCCATGAAAAAAATCGTCGCTCTGTTCGTCACCCTCTTTCTCCTCTTCTCCACCGTCACCCCGGCCGCGGCGGATGACAGTTTGCAAGTGTACTACGCCGGGCCGGACGGGAGCGTGAAACAGGCGCTGGAACTGGCTGGGTTCACACTCGTCAGCGACCCCGCGCGGGCGGATGTGTTCGTCTTGAACGGCGAAATTCCTGATTCGCAGGCCATGATGGCGCGGCTGGAAGCGGGCGCGGGGCTGGTTCTGATCCTCGGCCCGAACCTGACCTCCACAGAGGTTGAATCCCTGCTCGGTTTTCCGGCCTCGCTTGAATTACACGAGGATGCCGTCAGCCTGACTGCGCTGGCAGGGGTCGCGGACCCACTGTTAACCGAAATCGTCTGGAATGGGGCGCCGCAGGTGCGCGAACGTTACGAGGTGATGACGCCTGTCTCCGCCCTCCAGCCGCTGGTCATTGGATATGAAGATAATTCCTGGGTTCTGTGGAGCACAATTAGCAGCAAGGCTTTCGTTTTCAACGCCTTCCTGGGCGACGACCACAATCCGCAAATCCAGGAATGGGCTTATTTCAACTATTTCGTCTATCACCTGGTCGAACGCGCCGCGGGGCGGACTCCGCTCTCGTTTGCCGATTATCCCGCCTCGCCCGTCCCGCACGCCGCTGAGCGGAATATCTTACTGGCGGTGATGGGACTGATGCTCATCACCGCCTTCAGCGCGTTTTTCTTCGTGCGGCGTTACAGCCTGAAACATCCCGAAGAGTTGGATAAAATCGTTTCGGACCGCAGCCGGTTCGAGGTCCGCGAAGCGAAGACGGAATGGGAGGAAGTTGGCTTCCATCGCCCGCTGGCCGGCTTCCTGGTCGCCCTGAGCATTGGCCTCGTCCTCTTTATCCCATTAATCATCTACCAGAATTTGATTCTGCCAACCTACATTTTGCCCTCGGCGCAGGCGCTCGGCATTTGGGGGCGCGTTGTCCAGTTTTTCAACCTGGCCTGGGCGTTCTTCGACATGGGCACCAGCATCGCTTTCATCAAGTACCTGTCAGAGCATCGCGTCCGCGACCCCAAAAAGGGCATCCAGTACGGACAGGTGTTCGTCTGGTGGCAGATACTTTCGGGCGCGGTGCAGGTTACGCTGGTGGTGGGGCTGGCAAGCACGATGGCGCCGCGCTCGGCCTATGCGCTTTATGCGTGGAGCGTCATTATCCATGCCCTGATCCAACTCCCCGGCTGCTACCAGGTGATGCGCCACGCGCTGACCGGCTTCCAGCGCCTCGACTACTCGCGCTTTCTCGACATCGGGCTGAACGTGCTCTTCCCGATGCTCGTGCAGCCCATCTTCGTCGGCGCGATGTTTTATTGGGGACGCGCACACCCGGTCTTTGGCGGGGCGATGGGTGGACTGCTCGGTTTGGGAATGGCGGCTTACGCCGCCGAACTGCTGACCTTCGGCCTGGGCTGGTGGCTCTACCGCCGCGTCGGGTACAACGCCCGGATTTTGTTCCTGGCTCACTTCGACTGGCAGGTGGTCAAGACCAGTTTCCGCTTCGGCGTCTTCGAGATGCTCGGCTCGGCGGCCTGGTCATTTGGTCAGGCAATGGAGATCGCCATCACGCAGGCGCGGCTGATCAACTACGCCGAGATCTGGGGCAACTGGGGCATGGCGCAGAATTTCATCTTTGCCTTCAACGTCACGCAGACGCTCAACGACGGGGTGATGCCGGCCATTTCCGAGGCGTTTTCCAGCGGCAAGCGGCTGCTAAGCCAGTACTATACGGTGATGGCTTATAAATACAACGGACTCGTGAGTGCCTTCCTGGCGGCGGTGCTGCTGGCAATCGCGCCGCGCTTCATTATCGGCTCGACCGGCGTGGAGTTCGAGCGCGCCGCCATCTATGTCATTCCGCTCACCCTCTGGGGTGCGGTGCAGTACCCCTCATGGGTGGGCGATAACGTCCAACTCGGCTCGAACAAACCCTATCTCAAATCCATCCTGGTTTTCTCCGAGCAAATCATCCGTTTGGTGCTGGCGTGGACTTTGCTGGCGCGCTTCCAGGTGACGGCGCTGATCATCGCCTATTTCGTCGGGCTGTTCGCCAAGGGCATCGCGGCGTATTTTATCAACCACAAAATCTGCTTTCCCCAACGGTTCTACGTCTGGCAGTCGCTGGTTGCACCGCTGTTGGCAGGCGCGGCGCACTACGGACTGCTGTGGTGGGTCACCGGTTACATCTGGAAAGGCGACCAGATCACCAGCGTGCTGATCTTCTTCATCGGCGTTTTGCCGAGTTTTCCCGTCTACATGTTCCTCTACGGTCTCTTCGGCGGATGGGACAAGGATACGCTTGCCGAACTGGAAGAGGCCGCGGCGCTGACCGGCGGTATGCGCTGGCTGGCGCGCTGGGGCATCTACGCCCCGACCGCGCTGGGGGCGCGGCTCAGCCCGCTGCATGGACGCTTCACGATCACAATCCGCGCCGCGGCGATGGAAGAGGCGAGGCTTTTGACGGAGGAGAAGGTCAAGTTATAGCAGAGCGGCTTGACAGGGTACATATTCCGTCTTACAATATTGCTTGAAAGTAAGACAGGGACGAGGAGGCCAACATGCTTATCAAACTATCCTCAAAGGGACAACTTGTCATTCCCAAGTCCATTCGGGAGGCACTTCGCCTTAATTCGGGAAACCAAATGCGAGTGCGGATTGCGGACGGACGGATCATTCTGGAGCCCATCTCGGGTAAGGATTTGATCCAATCGCTGCACGGCAAGTATGCTGGGAATGATCTTCTCGAAGAATTAGAAAACGAACACAGACAGGAGATAGCCCGTGACTGACGCGTTCGTGCTGGACGCCTGGGCGCTGCTGGCCTTCCTGCAAGGGGAAGAGCCAGCCGCCTCGCGTGTCAAGAGCCTGCTCCAGGAAGCGCGGAACGAGAAAATTATCCTGTATGTCTCTATCATCAATCTGGGCGAAGTATATTATCGGATTGGCAAAACCCGAGGACAAAGCGAGGCGGATGCGCTCGTTGAAGAGTTGCAACTCCTTCCTCTGACAATACTTTCGGCCAGCAATGAAGCCGTGATGTCGGCTGCGCGGCTGAAAATGAGATATTCCATTTCGTATGCCGATGCTTTTGCCGCCTCTGCCACCCTCCAACATAGCGCCACCCTACTGACCGGCGATCCCGAGTTGCTGGAATTGGCAGGGCAATTGCGCACCGAAAAACTCGAGCGAAAGACAGGTTCTTGATAAATAAAGGAAAAACCATCCTCCTTCCCGATGGCCGCATCCTCGCCTACGCCGAATACGGCGACACTCCTTCGACTGCGGCCTCCGGACTCCGCTCGGGAGGCACGCCACTGCCCGCTTCGAGCGAACATTATCTCAACGCGACGCACGGCAATCTATACGGCATTGAAAAGAGCGCGGCTCAGGTGGGACCGTTGGCATTCTCGCCGCGCACCGAGTTCGACGGCTTGTACCCCGTTCGGGGCGGGAGCCCTGCCCGCCGGGGCGAGACGGCCTGTGCGGCGCGAGCACGCTCACCTGTGCCTGCGGCACTGGCGCAGGCAGTCACGGCGTGGCGGGTGTGACGTATTCGGGGATTGACGCGGCCAAAGCTGTGCTCAACTGTCGCACCGCGATATTCTCACGCAGAACGGCGCGAGCCTGACGTTCTTGCCGTCGGACGGCAAAGCCGTGTCAGTCAGTGGCCTGAGGGGTTGAGGAGGAAGATGGAGAGAGGGGAGAAGAGCATTGCTGAGGATGAAAAAGATTTTTAAACACGAAGGTCACAAATGGGCACGAAAGTGGACGCAGACGAGAATGGAAAGAAGAGAACTGATGTAGAATAACTAAAGAGTATACAAAAAATGGAAAGTAGGCGATATTCACCCAAAGAGTTTCTAAGAGCACGACGGCCTGAGAAGTTCTCAGACTCCTTTACTGAACAAACCCCAGTATTAGATCGTTCAATATTGGAATATCAACTCGATTCGATTACTAGCAGAAAGCAAGAAGTAAGCTTTGAGACTTTTGCTCATCGCTTAGCCGAGCGAACTATATGTCCAAACTTAATTCCACAAACTGGGCCAACAGGCGGTGGTGACAGCAAAGTAGATACAGAAACATATCCTGTAGCAGATTCTCTTTCTATAATTTGGTATGAAGGGATTGGTCGAGAAGCCGCATCGGAAAGATGGGCATTTGCGTTTAGCGCAAAAAAACAATGGCAAGCCAAGGTAAGAGATGATGTAAAGAAAATCTCCGAAACAAAGAGGGGTTACAAAAAAGCTTTCTTTATCAGCAATCAATTTATTCGCGATCAAAGCCGAGCAAAGATAGAAGATGAGTTACGCACGAAATACAAACTTGATGTGCGCATCATGGATCGAACTTGGATATTGGACAAAATTTTTGAAAACAAATTGGAAGAATTGGTAATTGAAGAACTTGATCTTGAAATATCAACGCGAAGAGAAACACAGAAAGGCCCATTAGACATTCAGAGAGAAAGAAAGCTAGATGCTTTAGAAAAAAAGATTGAAGAATCTGTTCAACAGGAAGATTACAGTTTTAATCTTGCAAAAGATTGTCTTGATGCTGCTATTTATTCAAGAAATCTTGAACGCCCTCGCATTGAAACAGATGGTCGATTTGAAAGGGCAGAGCGAATTGCGCAAAAGAGTGGGACACCACATCAAATTCTAGAGTGCGCATACGGAAAAGCTTGGACAACATATTGGTGGCATGAAGATTTCATAAAATTATCCAAGTTATATACTCCTGTTGAAAACTTAGCAAAAGATAGTCGAAATGTATACGACCTTGAACTTCTCACCAATTTATGGTTTCTACTGTATAGCATGATGATAGGAGGAAAATTCCCAGATGAAGTAATACTGTTTCAAAACCGCACAGAAACACTCTTGATTGAACTAGAGCGATTAAGCAAAGAAGAAAATCGCCCAAGTACTGCTCTTCAAGCCAGAACATTATCCTTGCAAGTGCAGCTTGCACTAAAGCTTTATAAGAAAGAATCTGTTGATGAAGTTCTCAACGATCTTCAAAGTGTAATTCAACGCGCAGCAAACCTCCCAGGCTATCCACTTGAACCGTTAGTGGAAATACTAACTGAGCTTGGAGAATTTCTTGAAGGTGTCTCTGCATACGAAGCATTATTTGAAACAATTGTAAAAATTAGTTCTGCTCATAAGGGAGAAATTTCGGCCGCGCGAATGTTGCTCAAACGAGGTGAGCAGCAATTAGACGCAAACAGACCTTATGAAGCAATACGCTCTCTTGGCCGCACTTTCGCTAGTTTATATAAATACGAGAGCAGAAAGGACGCTATATTTGCTCTCTACCTATGCGCCTGTGCCTATGAACAGATTGGTTTACTGTGGGCTGCTCACGGAACCATGCTAAATGCTGCATCTCTTGCTGTAAACGATTTTTGGAGATATGGAGAGATTACTCCATTACAAGCAGCATGTGACAGTCGAATGAAATGGATAGAGCTCCAACTTGGGCGCATTCCGCATATTCTTACGTGGCATGAAATCGACAAAGTTATAAGAGCAGCACTTGTTGAGCAAGGTTATGAAAAGTTGAAATTAATGGAAAGGGAACGAGATTTTGACATAATTTTTGGAATTCTTTTCCTCAAAACCGAAATTTGGGATCTAAAACAACTAACTAAACTTCCAGACACCCTCGAAGAATTAGGACTACCAAGTGCGTCCATTGCCTTATCTTTTTCGCTTGGTCACGAAGATGAACTTATAGATGATAGTTATAGAAAGCTTTGGGGGAACGAGGAAATAAAAAGTGTATTTCTAAAAATGTACAATCAGCCAGCCTCTGAAGATTTACCTGAAAGCCCCGCGCTTTACGATGAAAGAAAAGCCTATCTTAAGTCCAACATACTTGGCTGTGAAATAACCATTGAAAGCGAAAACAGTTCACCTTGTGTAGAGCTAGCAGAATCCGTTCTTGCTGCTCTCGAAAGTTTGTTGTCTACAGGATTCGTAAAACGAATGGCTGCCCGCGAGCCTAGTCTCTCAATAGTCATAAGAAAATCAGAGTTTGCCAAGAAACCTTTCGAATTCAATCTTCATGATGAAACTGGAAAACCAAAGATAACAATTGCTTGCTCGCCTTTCGATCCACATAACATGTCATTGGAAAAGCAAGGTGAAATAAAAGAAAAGCTTTTAGAACTTGTTTCGACTATTATGGCTAGAAGCATAATGATTCCAGAACTCGACAAGACTCTTACGGAACTATTTCGTGAAGAACACGGGCTTGATCGATCTATTAGTTTTACAGGAAGTTTTGTTACTATTGGAAATGTTCTTGGCTATACTCCTAAAACTAATCTTGCAGATTGGTTGAAGCCAAATGCAAAAGAATATGATCTAAAGCGTTCGGAACAATGGAACGCTGATATTCTTCGTAAAAAAGAAGAAACAATTCAAGAAATAATTAAACCACCGCTTGTTTCGAGTAATGAAGATATGCCACCAGATTTGCTCGATCTAGGAAAAGCCAAACATACCCAGATGAAAACCGTCTCTCTTATACGAGAGACTTTATGGAACAAAGCAGGATGGAATGGTACAGCTTTTCTTGTAGCTATGGACTCTTCGACCCCACCTATTCTCGCACCAACTTTCAAGGATCAAGAAGCCGCTATACAAATCTTTAAACAATGGCGAAGCGAATTAGGAGTTAGAGATGAATCCGAGTTGCTTCGAATTTCGATTGTGCGTGGAATTAACAAAAAGAAACCTTATTGGTATAGAGTAGTCATTGGATCAAACCCTAATGCAAGTCTATCTAGTTCAAATATTCGATATGCAGTCTTTGTTAATCGTATTCATACGATGGAGCCTTCATCTGATGAAAATCTAGAAAGATTTATACATAGCTACAATTCTTTTGGCCAATATTTTTTGGTTCCTGCGATCGCCAACAGCGATATGTCATCTATAAAACCATTTCTGGACTTTTACATAGCTAAGCGAGAAATTTTTATAAAGTACGCATGGGAAATTGGAAAGAACGATTTAGAAGGTGTCGCAATTCAAAGTGATGATGACCCAATTATTCCAAAAGAAGAAAAGTACCCTCCAATAATTGAGTTACTTAATTTAAAACGGGAGAGGGGAACACGCGGCTGAGCGGATTCCTGGGCGCGGGTAGTGATGGTTAATGGCATGGGAGATTTGCGCCTATGCGGCTGTCAACGGGGTTTGTCACGGATGTCGTTTGGTTGGGGGAGAGTCCACGCGGGAGGGACGGGGAAAGTGAACTCGCGTCTTCCAAGTCTGCGGGAAAGGCTGGGGGAAAAGAAAACCCCTCGTCCGGGTGGACAAGGGGCGTTGTAAGACGATGTTCGTATTTTATTCCGGAACTTATCGGCCCGGACCGCGTTCCACGCGCGGTTTGGCGACGTTGACTTTGATCTCGTTCCCGGCCAGGGAATAGGCGTTGAACATGCTGATGGCCTTGTCGGCGTCTGCCTGGGCCGTCATGGTGACAAAGGCAAAGCCCTTGGACAGGCCGCTATCGCGGTCTTTGACCAGGTCAACGGTGGTGACTTCCCCGGCTTGTTCGAACAGGGTCTTGATTTCGGCCTCAGTGGTTGACTTGGCCAGGTTTCCTACATAAATTCTGATTTCCATTTTCTCCTGCTTTCTCCGGCTCGGCCGGATATAGAGATGGCCGCCCGCCCATAATAAGAGGGTCGACGGCCAAGGTACGACAGAGATCCAATTATTTAACTACGTTTTCAGTGTAACACACTTTCTGCCCGCAGACGGGGGCAGTTGGGTTTCGGCGAGTGTCCACGCAGGAGGGGAATTGTTCCCTTATAATAACGAGTGTCCCGCTGTCATGAGACTGGCGTCCCGGTCCATCGGGAACTTTTCAGGAAAGGAAACCCCCCCAATGCGCACCCTGCACCTCATCTCCCACACCCACTGGGACCGCGAATGGTACCTCACCTTCCAGCAATTCCGCCTGAAGCTCGTCCACTTGATTGACGGCCTGCTTGACATTCTTGAACACGACAAGAATTACAGGCACTTCATGCTCGACGGACAGACCATCGTCCTCGACGACTACCTGCAAATCCGCCCGGAGCGCGAGGCCGACCTGCGCCGCTTTATCAAGAAAAGACGCATCCTGATCGGCCCCTGGCACATCCTGCCGGACGAATTCCTGGTCAGCCCGGAGGCCACCATCCGCAACCTGCTGCAAGGCGACCGCACCTGCCGTAAATTCGGCGCGAAGATGATGGTCGGCTACATCCCCGACCCGTTCGGTCACATCGGGCAGATGCCGCAGATCTTGCGCGGCTTTGGCATCGAGACCGCCTGCGTCCAGCGCGGTCTTTCAGACGAACCCTGCGAATTTTGGTGGGAGTCGCCGGATGGATCGCGCGTCTTCATGGCTTATTTGCGGGATGGCTACGGAAACGCCGCTGCGCTGCCGACCTCCGACCGCGTCCGTTTCGTGACGGAAGTCGGCCGCCTGCGCGACTCTCTCATCCCACACACACAAACTGCAACTCGCAACTCGCATTTCCTGCTCATGCAAGGCACCGACCACATGCAACCGCCGCCGGATACCGCTAAAGCAATCAAATCAGCAAATGGCAAATTGAATGGGGATATCTTGATTCATTCGACATTGCCGGAATATATTAGAGCGGCAAAGTTATCCGTGAACAGTGAGCAGTTACCAGTGGTTACAGGAGAATTGCGCGCCTCGAAACGCCACAATCTTTTGCCCGCCGTGCTATCGGCGCGCATCTGGATCAAGCAGCGCAACCGCGCTTGCGAGACGCTGCTCGAGAAATGGGTGGAACCATTCTCGACGTTTGCACGTTTGCAAGTTGGAACGTTCGAACGTTCAAACCTGCCAACTTTCCAACGATTAGAAAATCCTGCTCCCATCGTTCGGCAAGCGTGGCGTTTGCTCATGGAAAACCACCCCCACGATTCCATCTGCGGCTGCTCGATTGACCAGGTGCACGACGAGATGAAAGTCCGCTTCGACCAGGTCGAACAGATTGGGGAGGAGATCACGAAGCAAAGTTTGAATGTTTTGGCAAATATGGTTGACACACGAAGATTCAGCGAGTCAGCGAGTCAGCGATTCCACAATCCGTCATCCGCTATCAGCCATTCGCCATCCGCCATCAGCCATCCGCCATCCGCCATCGTCGTTTTCAATCCGATAGACGGCCCGCGCACGGATGCTGTAACCGCCGAAATTGAGTTACCGCCGGATACCGGCAATTTTGAAATCAGCGATGAAAGCGGCACAACCATTCCGCATCAAACCATCGGCTTGGGCAGCCGCGAGCTCATCCGCGTGACAATGAATGCCAAAGAATTGCAAAGCGCCTTCGGCAACATCCACGCGGGCCGCGTGGCAGGGATGGTGATACAGGATATCAGCCTGCGCCGCGAGGGAGCGCAGGTCTTCATCGAGGCTGTTTTAAGCGAAAGCGGCGAGCCGAATTTTACGGTCTGGAACAGCACACTCCAACAAATCGAAGGTTATTTACGCGATCCGAGTATCACCACTTATAACGTACATGCGCGTTCGATCGCGGCCACGCGGCTGGTCTTCAGCGCGCCGGAAGTGCCCGGCCACGGCTGGCGGACATTTTTTGTGCATCCCCGCCCCGGAAAAGATGAAGCGCCGGTCCGCTTACCACCTTTGGCGCGACTGCTGATGCCGCTGGCAAGGCTGCCGATTGTGCAAAAACTGGCAACGCGTCCGCGTTACAGCTCCGCAGCGCAGACAATTGAGAATGAGTTCTTCAAAGTCCGCGTGGAAAATAATGGCACATTATCTATCCTGGCTACGCGCAGTGGCGGAGAATATCGCGGCCTGAACAGATTCGTGGACGGCGGCGACTGCGGCGATGAGTACAACTACTGCCCGCCTGTCTCCGACCACGTTGTGAAGGCGCGCTTGAAAGGCGTTCGTCTTCATTCCGGCGCGGTTCGGCAAACGCTGGAAGTTCTTCTCGAATTGCGCGTTCCGGCTGAACTTGCCCCAGACCGTAAGTCAAGGTCGCGGCAGACGGTTGTCATCCCAATCACTACTCACGTTTCACTCATCACGGGCGTCCCCCGCGTGGACATTCGCACGGAAATCACGAACACTGCCAAAGATCACCGCCTGCGCGTCCACTTCCCGGCGCCGTTCGCCGTGACTGAGGCCGATTATGACGGGCATTTCGAATTTGTTCGGCGACCCATCGGCATTCCGATCTTTGACGAGAGCTGGGGTGAGCAGCCCCGGCCCGAGGTCCCGCAGCGCGCCTTTACGGACATTTCTGATGGCAAGATCGGCCTGATGATCGCCAATCGCGGCCTGCCGGAAGTCGAGGTACTGCTCAAGAACCCGTTTCCTTCAAGGAAACGGGTTCCTGAGAGCCAAACCGAAATCGCCCTGACCTTGTTGCGCTGCGTCGGCTGGCTCTCGCGGGATGATTTTGCCAACCGCAAGGGTCATGCCGGGCCGTTTTTGCCCACGCCCGGCGCGCAGATGATCGGCAAATTGATGTTTGAATATTCGATTATTCCTCACGCGGTGGGGCGGGATGGCATCCTGCCCTACGACCAAGCCTACGCCTTCGAGACTCCGATGCGCGCGGTGAGCACCGGCTTGCATGGCGACGATTTACCGGTCAACGGATCGTTCGTATCGGTCGAGCCGCGCGAATTTGTTATCAGTGCAATCAAGGAAGCAGAAGACGGGCGCGGCTGGCTGGTGCGCGGCTATAACATTGCCGACGAGGAGATCAAGGTCACGCTCAAACCCTGGCGGAAATTCAAGCATATCGAACTGGTCAATCTCGCCGAAGAAAGACTGGCGACTTTGAAACCCAATGCCGATGGCAGTGTGAGCCTTGCTGCTGGGAAACACGAGATCCTCACAGTCCTGTTCCGTGAATGAGATCCCGGTACTGCATTGCTTGGCTTTCAACGCCGTACATCTGATCGGGTTTCAATATCTCCGGGAAACGCTCACGCAACACCCGCCGCGCCTCATAACACAGGTGACAGGCATCCGCATAATTCTCTTCGTGCGGAAGGGTATACTCCTGCACCAGCGCCACCGGCCCACCCGCCAGTAGAGGCCCAGCAATGGGATGGGCCTCCACGTCGTATGTCGCGCAAATTTCTTTCAGCGGTGTCTCGTAGATATTCCCCAGGGAAATCCCCTGGCAGATATGCAGGTTGCCGAGCGGATCGAGGTGACAGCGCCCCGGCTCGTGCAAATCCTCGTGCGGACATTCGGAGAAGGTTTCCCAAGGCTGGCGGGCGGCGCGCGGGACGAGTTTTTCGACCGCCCGCCCGCGATACATCACCGCCGCGCCCTCGCCAGTGACCGTGCCTATCGTTTGCGCGGCGTTGACCGCCTCGGGCTGGCAAACGCTGATGACGCCGACGGATATACCCAATTGTTTTGCCGCATCCTGGGCATTTTGCGCCTGGCGGCTCATCATCTCGCTGTAATGGTACAGGTCGCTGCTGACCGAAAGATCTTCGATCAGATCCGCCAGTGGCCGCAGCCATTCCAGCGCGTCCTCCATCGAGTTGGCCCAATACGCGTTGGAGACCACGCCGACGCGAAAGCCCATTTGCTTCGCCATCTGCACCCCCTTGAGCATCACGGCGTAATACAGGAATGGCTCGCCGCCCTCGAAGTAAATGCTCGCGATTGTCCCTGTCTCTCGCGCCTGCCGCAGGATTTCCTGGATTTGAGAGAGGGTCATTACACCAGTTTGCGAGGGACTCCCGAAAACGAAACAATGGTCACACTCGAAGGTACATTGGTAAGTCAAGAGCAGGTGCAAACCAGTAAGTTTCATGGCATTCCTCCAAGATTCCGATCCAGCAAGAATCTTTTCAGCATAGTGCGCAATACATCCACGTCAAAAGGTTTGGGCAAACAATCATCTGCGCCGGCCTCGATTCCTTTCAGCCGGTCGTTTTCATCCACCAAGGCGGTCAACATTACGATTGGGATCTGGGCCGTAACCGGATTATGACGCAAGCGCCGGCACAGCTCATAGCCATCCATGAGCGGCATCATCACATCCAGGAGCGCCAAATCGGGCGGGGTTTGCTCAATCAAATGCAGGGCAGCCTCCCCGCTTTGCGCTGTAACGACTTCATATCCCTCCATCTCGAGAAGTCTGGAAACAAGCCGCAGGTTAATATTCTCATCGTCTACAACCAAGATAAGTAAGGGCATGGTAATCAGCCTCCCATCAGGGGTTATGCTTAGAATACTCGAACAACGAAGAAATCGTCAAGCATGTTTCAGGCTTCTTCTTCTGTAGATTTGTAAGAAGGCTATAAGCAGGTTTTGCATTTTTCCACTATAATAACCGCATATACACACCCAATGGAGTGTCAAATGTCAAACATTTATCCTTCCCCACATCCCCTGGTTGCCCACAAACTGACCCGCCTGCGCGATCAAAACACAAACCCGAAGAAATTTCGTGAACTGGTGCGCGAGATCGCGGCGTTGATGGCTTACGAAGCCACTGCGGACCTCCAGACTGTTCCCCGAACCGTAGAAACGCCGCTCTCCCCCTGTACCGGCGCAGAGTTGCAGGAAAAGATCGGCCTGGTGCCGATCCTGCGCGCCGGCCTGGGCATGGTGGAAGGCTTCTGGGAACTCATGCCGTCGGCCGAGGTCTGGCACATCGGACTGTACCGCGACGAGCGGACACTCAAGCCGGTGGAATATTACAACAAGCTACCCATCGAGCCGACCGTCTCCGTCTGCCTCATCCTGGACCCGATGCTGGCTACCGGTGGTTCAGCCGTCGCCACCGCGGATGTCTTGAAGCGCTGGGGCGTGAGAAAGATCAAATTCGTGGGTCTGATCGCCGCGCCGGAGGGAATCGCCGCCATGCAGAAAGCCCATCCCGATATCCCCATCCATCTGGCTGCGGTTGACGATCACCTGAACGAACGTGGCTACATCGTCCCTGGCCTGGGCGATGCCGGCGACCGTCAGTTTGGGACCGGTTAAAGGATTTTCTGCGCAGCACCTACTCGGCACGAAGGACACTAATATTACAGCGCAATGTTCAAGAAAACCCACTCAAATTGTCACCCTGAGGGCGCGTTCTTTTTAACCGAAGGGTCTCCACGCTGCAAATAGGAGATTCTTCGCGCCCCAAAAGAGCATCGGGGCGCTCACATCGTCCCGATGTCCTTCGGGAGAATGACACAGGAAACAGCAACCTTGTGCTGTAATACTAAGGAGAACCCTTTTCCTTTTCGATGACCACCCAGACATTATAGCCTTCATACTCGATGTACGCTGTGGCGTTTGCAAATGAAAACAGGCTGGCAATTTGAGCGCCGGAGAGAAAGCGGCTGCGCATGAAGGTCGCTTTTTCAAATAACGCGATCAGCTTCACCGCGAAGTTACGGATGTCAGGTTCCAGGATCACGATCCGGCCACCGGGCGCGAGCACACGCCACAGTTCCCACGCGGTTTCGTTCTGGCTACAGACATGATGTAATGCGTCCACCATGAGGATGCGCTCAAAAGAGGCACTCCGGAAGGGCAGCTGCTCGGTGTGTGTACAGGCAGTTTCCAGGTCCTTGGCCGCGGCCTGCTTAAGCATCCCCGTCGAGAGATCGGCAACCAGGATTTGGCCGGCGAGATCGCGCAACGTCCCGCTGACCCGGCCGGTGCCACCGCCAGCGTCCAGCAGACGTCCACCGGTCGGCAGGCCGGCGATTCGATTCAGCGAAGGCGATGGAGAGTATTTGATCAAGCGATCATAAATAGGGGCGAGAAAGCTAAAATGGTCGAGGTGCATTGTATCCTAGGGGCCGACTTTGATGAGGTCTTTGATCTTGTCATAAGTAGCAGGCCCGATGCCAGTGACATTCTGAATATCCTGAGGGAACTGGAATGTCCCATGTTCAAGACGGTAGTTGATGATATTCCTGGCAGTGGTCGGGCCGATACCCGGCAACGTATCCAGTTCCTCGACGGTTGCGGTATTAATATTGATCCGTCCACCGCTGACGTGGCTCGCGCTGCTCCTGACGGGAATGTCTAACTGTTGACCGTCTTGAAGCGGCGCGGCCAGGTTGATCCCCTCTTGTTCGGCGTTGGGGAGAAATCCGCCGGCGAACAGGACGGCATCGTTAACGCGACTGCCTTCTGGCAGGTTGTAGACTCCTGGCGCCGCCACTGCCCCCGTGACATAAACCATAAGCGATCGGAGTGTGGGTGAAGGCAGGAGTGTCACCCCTTCACCGCGCGGTTGACTGGCTCCGATCCAGATCACGCCCGCCGCGAGCAGGCCGATCAAGACTCCCAGGGTAATGTGAAGGAATGTTTTCATAAGTTTCTCTATCTCATTGACGCAGCATCACCAGTACTCCAACAAAATGATTTTGATTGGTGACTGCTCCTTTGCATGTGGCTTTTTTATCACTCAAAATCAAGATGTATGAGTACCAGCAGGTTGACTTTCATGAACATTCTGGCTGCACGCATCAAGCGCCTAAAATAGGGCGGCATCTCAGCTTGCAGGACAGCCCGAAAACCGAAACGTTGATAAAAAGGTCCCAGCTCATTTCGACAGATAAGATATAGCGGAGGTTGATTTTCTGTCAAAAGTTGTTCGATTATGGCGCGCGCCACACCCAGCTGACGATGAGCCGGGCGCACCGCGATCGAGGCCAATTCGCGCGTGCCATCCGCGTGAGACTTGACCTGGCCACACCCGATCAACTCTCCATTGGGCACCACGGCGACAATGAAACGGCGCCAATCCAGACTGACCGGGTTGATGCGCACCGAGCGGATCAAAGCACGGATGGCCGGGGAATCCTGCGCGCAAGCCGGGCGGAGAAGGAATTTATCCAAGGACACCCGCCGCAACCAAAATCGTGAAGGAGGCGAAAAACCAGTGGATCAAGAGAGGGTAGACAAATGATTTCGTGCGCCAGGCGACCCAGCCAAAAGCAAAGCCGCCAAAGATTGTGGAGAGCGTCTCGACCTCGGGCTTGCCGATATGCGCCAGGGCAAACGGCACGGCTTGCAGCCAGAGCGCTTCGGGGCCGAATTTGCGAGCATAGCCGAACAATATCCAGCCACGAAAGAAAAATTCCCAGCCCAACAGATCGAGAAAGGTATTCCAAGGTAAACCATCCACCTGGGTTTTGTAATAATCTTTCATACTGGCATCACCCCGCGCCAGGAACCACAAGACCGGCGCGATGAGGATAATAGCCAGGATAGTGAGAGGTATGCCGGCGCGCCAGTCACCCATTGTGAAACCAAAGTCACGCGGTTTCTGGCGGAATATGACCAGGATGATAAACAGTGGGATAAGCAAATATAGAATCGTGCGGTCAACCGCCTTCCATTCAACGATCCCCCATTCTTTCGGTGTAAGGCGATAATAGTAATCCACCATCAGCAACAATGTGCTTATAACGGTGATGGTGACGATTTTCCAGTCGAATTTCAGGTTGGTTTTGAGCAAGGCGCGCATGGCAGGTCCAGTTATCAGTGAGGAGTGATCAGTAAGGGAAGTAGGTCTGGTTACCGTTCGGGCCAAGAAGTTGCGACAACATACCAGCATCGCGATGAAGTTCAAGGCCCCAGTTGAGAAAAAGGAGCAAAACAGCCAGCCCGGCAAGGAGGAGGGCGATTCTCCCGCTGCGGGTTTGCCAGCGCGCGTTTAACGCGGCCCGGCCTCCGGTCCAGAATTGCGCCGCGAGAATGCCCAGGAACGGGATGAGTGTCAGATGAAAGCGGTCTTCGCCAAGGATGAAGATATGCGGCGTCAGGTATCCCAAGATGAAAAGCGCCATCAGCAGGTTTTCGCGCCGCCAGCGGGTGATGGCCAGGCCAAAGGCAGCCGAGGCGCTGACAATCATAAACGGCAGCAGAACGATGGCCGCAATCGTCAACAAGAGCGGCGTCGGAATATGGCCGAAGAAATTATTGGAATAGAAGTAGGTCAGGGCGCGGCGTTCGAGGCCGAAGAAGTGTCCGAGCCTGCGCACAGCCAGATAAGGGATGCGGCCGGGGTCGGCTTTGATAAATTCAATCGCCTTCGCCTGCCCGATTTCGTCGCGCAGACCATCATCCATCATCGGCATCAATTCGAGTGATTGAGGATATTGGAAGGTGCCAAACCCTTCTGGATGATATCCCATATATAAATCATACCCGAGCGCCGACTCGATACCGGTCAGTCGCCCATGCAAAAGAGTGTTGCGCACCATCCACGGCAGGGTGACGAGGGTCACGGTGAAAAAAACAACCACTGCCATTTTCCGCTGGCGCAGCCCAAACCAGATCCAAAGAACGGACAATCCGGCAAAAACCAGCGAGACCGAACGGGTGAGCGCGGTCAGGCCGAGGAGAATGCCGGCGAGGATGAACCAGCGCGCCCGTTTAATAAGTCTCACTACAAAAGACACAAAGGGTTCTTTTTTGGTGTCTTCTGCCGTGAGGCTTTCTTTCGCCTTGAACAAGGCAAGCATCGCGCTCAACGCCAGCACAAAAAATAGATTCTCAGTTGCCAGCGAGAGAGGGTAGATGACCAGCAAGGGATAGCAGGCCACCACCCAGACCGAGATTTTCGCGGCCTTTTCGTTCTCCGGAAAGAATCGCCGCGTCAGGGCATAGGTCAGCGGGACAAGCGCCGCACCGAGGAAGGCCTGCACCAGCCGGGCCGTGAAGAAGCGGTTGGCATCCACGCCGGTAAGAAAATAAATCAGCGCCAGGAAAGCCGGATAAAGCGGAGGGCGGAAGGAGGTCAGCACGCCGCGCGGGTCGTAATCAACGCTGGAAAGGTCAAGGTTGATATAAGGCTGGATGAGAGGCAGGTCTTCCTGGGCATACCAGCGATAGCCATTTCCCGCCACAAGGCTGCGCGCCAGCATGTCGTACTGGAACATATCGTCCAGGCCGATGCCGAGGTTGAAGGAAAGAATAACGGGGATCAGGCGCAAAAGAAGCGCGAACAAAATAATGCGTTGATGAAAGGTGTTCAAGTCTATCAGCCAGCGTTTCATTATTTCGATTAGTCACGTAGCTTGCTTTGGATCTTCTCAGAGGTCAACTCACGCAAGGCATCTGCCGCGATCCAGCGAGCCGACTTTGAGTTGATTTGCTGAATCTGCCGCGCCAAAGCCAGCGCCTTATCATTCAGATGCCGATTACGTTTACCGATGTTACGCAGTGCCCAATTCACTGCCTTCTTGACGAAATTGCGGTCATCGCTCGCCTGGTGGAGGATGATCGGGAAAAATTGCTCGAACCGGCCATCCTCGGCGTGTTTATCATGCACAGCCAGCCCGGCCATTAGCGCAAATGCCGCGCGTTTTACAAACTCTTCAGGCCGTGCACTCCACTCGTTCGCCTTTTGATAAGCATAAGGCGTCTGCTCGAATAAGCCACACACTTGATCGCATACATCCCAGGAATCAAAGTCCGCCACCCATTCTTCGATTCGAGCTTCGCTTATAGCGGCTGGAGTGGTGATGTAGCTGGCCAAGATGCGCGCCTCATGGATTCCAGACGCCCATAACTCCCCTGCCAGCGCATCGTTCCTGCCAATCTGCTTGGCAATTGTTCGTAAGACATAAATCGAAATGCCCAGGGTGTTATTCGTGTTAATGCCATAACGCGCCATTCCGGCCACATTTTCAGGATCGGCGAGGTCTCTTAACCGGGCAAGAACTTGGTGTGTATTCATTCCGTGAGCGATATGCACTCAGTATATCCAACTCCGGCGCGCTGTCAAGCCGATGATTCTGATTGTCGTTTGAAAAACCTGGGATTGCAACTCATGCTAAAATCAATACCAAGCAATGAACTATTATTACAGCGCAATGTTGCTAAAGTAACTCCGTTACCATGTCATTCTGAGCACCCGGTGTTCTTCCGAGTGCGAAGAAACTCCGTTTTGCGTAAGTGGAGACCCTTCGGTCGCAAAGAACGCTCCCTCAGGGTGACAATTTGAGTAGGTTTTCTTGAACTTTGCGCTGTAATACTAATATATCCATCCAAGGAGAGTAGCATGTCAATCGAAACCATGTTAACCGCGCCCGAAAAGGCCTTACGCGAGGAAATGCAGGCCTTCGTACAATCTATCCCGCGCCAGTTGCTGCTGGACATGGACGCCGATAAAGTCGCATACCCGCGCGAGTATTTGCAGGAGGCCGCGCGGCGCAACCTGCTCGGTTTGCGCTTCGAACCGCGCTGGGGCGGGCGCGGCCTGCCGTGGACCTCGGAACTGGTCGCGCTGGAGGAGGTCGGCGTGCTGGGGACATCCCTGGCCTGCCTCTACTCGCTCGTTTCGATTGTCGGCGAGGCGATCCACATTTTTGGCACCGACGAGCAGAAGGAAAAATATCTGCGCCGCGTGTTGAACGGCGAACTGACCGTCGCAGAAGCGTTGACCGAACCGCGCGGCGGCTCAGACTTCTTTGCCGCCACCACGCGCGCCCGGCGCGAGGGGGATACATTCTATCTCAACGGCCAGAAGCGTTTCGTGGTCGGAGCGGAGGGCGCGGATTTGATCCTGGTCTACGGCAAAGTGGAAGGCATCCAAGACCCGAAGCAGGCCATGACCGCTTTCCTCGTCGAACGCGGCGAGGGTGTGAAAGTCGAACACGTCTACGGGCTGATGGGCACGCGCGGCGGCGGGACCGGGCGGTTGGTCTTCGATGACGCGCCAGTATCAATCAACAACGTGCTGGGCGGCGAGGCGGGCATCGGCAAAGGTACGACTGTTTTCCATCAAATGATGATCCCGGAGCGGATGACTTCCGCCTGCGGCGCGGTCGGCATGGGCCGCGCGGCGATCGAAATTGCCGCGCGTTATGCCAGCCGGCGGCGTGCCTTCGGGCAGATAATCCGCGAGTTCGAGGGCGTCAGTTTCAAGGTCGCCGACAGCCTGACGCTGCTCGACGCCGCCCGCGCCTTGAACTACGCCGTCTGCCGCACGATTGATTCCGGAACGGAAATGCCCGGCAAAGTCCGGCGGCTGGTCTCGGAGGCCAAAAAGTTCAGCACCGAAACGGCCTGGACGGTGGTCAATCACGCCATGCAAATCCTGGGCGGCATCGGCTACACGGACATCTTCCCGGTCGAACGGCTGCTGCGGGATGTACGCCTGATCACAATTTGGACTGGCACGAACGAGATCATGGATCTGGTCATCCAGCACGAGTTCTACCGCGAGTTCCTGGCCGCGCCGGCAAAGGGCCGGGATGTGGAATCCGATTCGCGCGGCGCCGAGTTTCCAAACGAAAAAGAATATAACGAGCCATAGAGAACCATTCCGACTTACTATTTCGGTTGCGGCTGGAGGCTGGATTATGGTAAACTTACATCAGAGATTCAATGAGAGGCAATGATGAACGCATCCCGCAGTGTACTAATGGTCAACCGGCTACGTGCAATGCAAGCAGCCGCGCCGGATATTGAAGCCTCTGCGATCGTCTCGGTAGACGGGTTGATCATGGCTTCCTCCCTGCCGGCCGAGGTCGAGGAAGACCGCGTATCCGCCATGTCTGCTGCAATGTTGAGCCTGGGTGAGCGGATTGCCGCGGAGCTTGGGCGGGGCGGCCTGGAACAGGTCTACATCCGCGGCAGCGCGGGGTTCATCATCTTGACCTCGGTCGGCCAGGAAGCCGTGCTGACCGCCCTGGCCCGCCAGGATGCCAAATTAGGTCTCATTTTTCTGGAAATGCGCCGCGCTGCGGAAGACCTGGTGAAATTGGTCGGATGAACCCGATGCCATTTCGCTTTACCTGTGAACGCAGACCCACACGGGGATGTTGCCGGACGACGGCCCTCCCCGCTTCTTTTACATCGGGACTTGGTAGATTGAGGATCGCCTCACCAATTTACCAATTTACCAATTTACCACCCACCGTTTCTTGAGGAGTTCCTCGATGCCTGAAGCAACCAAGTATATTTTCTTTACCGGCGGTGTCGTCAGTTCCGTTGGCAAGGGCGTGACCGCCGCGGCGATCGGCCTGCTGCTGAAAGAGCGCGGTTTCAATGTCGCCGTGCAGAAACTCGACCCCTATATAAATGTTGATCCGGGGACGATGAGTCCTTATCAGCACGGGGAAGTATTTGTGCTGGACGACGGCGCGGAAACGGACCTCGATCTTGGTCACTACGAACGTTTCATTGACATTCACCTGAACCGGGTCTGCAACATGACGACCGGCCAGGTCTACGCCGAGGTCATCCAGAAGGAGCGGCGGGGAGACTACCTGGGTGGGACGATCCAGGTCATCCCGCACATCACCAACGAAATCAAGCGCCGCATCGGGTTGGTGGCAAAGACGACGGGCGCGGAGATTGTCCTGGTCGAGGTTGGCGGCACGGTCGGCGATATCGAGTCGTTGCCGTTTCTCGAAACCCTGCGCCAGATACGCCACGAAGTGGGGCGCGAGAATTGCGCCTTCATCCATGTCACCTGGCTGCCGCACATCGGTGCTACCCAGGAACTCAAAACCAAGCCGACCCAGCACTCAGTGGCTGAACTGCGCTCGATCGGTATCACACCCGATATGATCGTCGCCCGTTCCGATTTCGCGGTGGACGATAGTCTGCGCGACAAGATCGCCTTGTTCTGTGACGTGGAAAAGCGCGCCGTTGTGCCGATCATCACCACGCCGGTGCTATATGAAGTGCCGCTCCTGCTCGAGGAGGCCGGCGTCGCGGATTACCTCATCCAACGCTTGGGCCTGGAGGCCAGACAAAAACCAGATTGGTCCACTTGGCGGCAACTGGTTGCGAAAGTACGCCAGCCAAAACCCACTGTACAAATCGCCCTGGTTGGGAAATATGTCGAATTACACGACGCCTACATGAGCGTTCGTGAGTCGCTCAAACACGCCGCCCTCGCCCTGGGCGTGGAAGTGGAAATCAAGTGGGTGCTTTCAACAGATTTAGAGAAAGGCAAATGTTGGGAGGTCGTCCAAGAGGCGGCTGGCGTCATTGTTCCGGGCGGATTCGGGTCACGCGGCATCGAGGGCAAAATCCAGGCGGCACGCTATGCGCGCGAGAATAATGTCCCTTACCTCGGCCTGTGCCTGGGCATGCAGCTCATGGTGGTTGAATTCGCCCGAGACGTGTTGGGCTGGGAAAACGCCAACTCGACCGAATTCGACCACTCGACGCCGTATCCGGTCATTGATTTGATGATCGAACAGCGCGCCATCACCGACATGGGTGGGACGATGCGCCTGGGCCTTTACCCGTGCGTCTTGCAGCCCGGAACGAAAGCCGCCGAGGCTTACGGCCTGCCCCAGGTCGAGGAACGCCACCGCCACCGCTTCGAGTTGAATAATACATACCGGGAACAACTCGCTCAAGCCGGGATGGTCTTCTCCGGCATTTCACCAGATGGAAAACTGGTCGAGATCGCCGAGATCGCCGATCACCCCTTCATGCTCGGCAGCCAGTTCCACCCGGAGTTTCTCTCGCGGCCAATGAGGCCGCATCCGTTGTTTGTGGGGTTGGTGAAGGCGGCAAAAGAGTGTGCAGGGATCAAAACCGAATAGCCATACACACTGCGAAGGCAAAAGCCTCCACTAGCAGCCTGTCAGAAAACCACTTGTAGGGCAGGTTTCCATACCTGCCGAATTGTAGTTTCCATACCTGCCTACAGGGGTGGCGGCGATAGAAGAAAGCCGCCCTACAGGTCCTCTCTCCGACAAACTGCTAGGCTGCTTTGGAACAAAAGCCGGCCTTTATTCGTCAGGATTCCGAAGGAGGAAACGATGAGAAAAACAACAGTTTATTTGATTCTCATCAGTATTGCGCTGGCTGCCTGCAGTCCGTCTATTTCGCCTGAACCTGCTGTGCTGGAGCAACCACCTGTTATCGAGCCATCTGACCCCGCCTATGAGGCAGAGATGCGGCTGAACATTCGGCGCGCATTGGCCAAGCGCCTCAAACTCCCCGTCGAGCAGATACAGATTGTCAGTGTAGAAGAGGTGGAGTGGGGTAATTCTTGCCTGGGAGTCCAGATTTTCTACGGCGAGATGTGCACAGATGTCATCACGCCTGGATACAGGATCATTCTGCTTGCCAATGGACAGAAATATGAATATCACACGAACCGGGAACAGGGAAAAGGCTTCCAATTCCGTCAGGTTCCTCTGCCAGACGAGCAGGCGGCCATTCAGGCGCTGGTTTCTTATTTCACGTTGTTACACACTGGCAACTACACTGAAGCCGTCGGGTATTACGGCGGATCATACGAAGTTTTGCAGAATTGGAATCCAAACGTAGCCCCATCCAATTACGCCCTTCTGTTTGAAAACGGCTGCACAAAAAACGGACTTCAATGCCTGGCAGTGCTGACCGCTACTTTGCTAGAAAAGCAGGAGAGCACCTACACTGTTCTGGTCGAGTTTGCCAACCCCGATGGCAGTCTATTTGTGCGCGGAGCGTGTTGTGGAGCATCCCCCACTGATATGCCCGACCAATGGCAATTCACTTTCACTGTGCAAAAAATTGACGGGCAGTATCGGGTAATGGGCTTACCGGTATATGTGCCGTAAGAAGCAAGGCGGCGCACGCCATCCCGGTGGTTAACAGCCAAACCCCTCTGGCATCTCTGAATACACCCCTCGCAACTCTTCCGGCAGGTTACGCGCCAGCGTGAACATCAGCCGGTCGGTCAGCGCCAGCGGCAGTTCGTCTGGGTTTGGCCAGACCGGTTCACCGATCTTTACCCGCACGCGGGTACGATGCGGAAATGTTTTGAAAAGATGTTGGCAACCATCCACCGCCACCGGCAGGATTGGGCAATTGACCGATAGCGCCAGCCGCGCCGCACCTGTTTTTGCAACTTTCAGACCGCGCCCCTGGCTGCGCGTCCCTTCCGGGAACATGCCCAGCACCTGTCTGTGGCGCAGCAGTTTCCCGGCATGGCGGATGGCCCA
The DNA here is from genome assembly GCA_964618215.1 of uncultured Chloroflexus sp. Lineage (GTDB taxonomy): Bacteria > Chloroflexota > Anaerolineae > Anaerolineales > Villigracilaceae > CG2-30-58-95. The sequence goes on along the minus strand of CAZTZE010000003.1, from coordinate 866 downwards.
TTCGTCGCGTTCGCCGCGGTAGACCGGAAATCCGCCCAGATTCCGAAAGAACTGGTGTATCAGTGGGTTCTTGAACAACTCGGCCTTCCCCATGAAAAAAAGTGGGCGCGGCAGAGCCAATTGCAGCGGGAACGCATCGAAATTCGACACGTGGTTGGACGCGATGATCACCGCGCCGTCAGGAGGCAAGTTCGCCTGCCCTTCAACCTCCATCTCCATGATAAAGCGGAAAAGAAAGCGGACCATTGCCAGTACGAATTTGCGTAATTTGGTCTCTTGCAGCGGGTAATGCAGTTTGTCACGGGCGTCAAGCCGCGCGGCTTCAGGAATAGTCAATTCGGTCATCACTATTTTGCTCCATTTCGGATTATACTTGACTTGTGACGTTCTTTATCCACAAACGAACTGATGATGTGCTGATTTTGAGCGCGCGTGATATGGACAGGAAAGAGAGGAAAGCCTATGCGAGATAAACGCGGTTCTTCACCAAAGGACGAACTGCCGGACAATTTTGCCTCGCTCGAACATTTTTGGGGGTTTTGGGATTCCCATAGCAGCGCTGATTATGAAGACTCGATGGAGCCGGTCGAGGTCAAGATTGATTTGACCTCAAGCAAAGTCTATTTAGCGCTTGCGAGGGATTTGCTTTCAAAAGCGCGAACCCAGGCACGCAAGCAGGGGGTGTCTACCGAAACATTGATCAACCTCTGGCACAAGAGAAATTGACAACCCTGGCCTGAGCTTTGAATTCCAGATGATGAGGTTATAAATGGATACCACAATCGAAGAAATCATCGCCCGCGAGATTCTCGACTCGCGCGGCAACCCGACCGTCGAGGTCGAGGTCGTCCTGGCCGACGGCTCGT
>CAZTZE010000002.1:0-126642 GCA_964618215.1 uncultured Chloroflexus sp. | reverse complement strand
AATTATGCCATATCCGGTGAGCAGTAGTCTTTTATTCAATCTGTAAGGGTATCAGGTACCATCTATAATTTCCCCAACCATGTCCACATTCGACCTGTGCCTGGCCTGGAACTGGGAATACGACGCCGGTTTCGTCCGCCTGCTGGAAACGGCCTGTATGGCGCGCCAATTGACTCTCTTGCAAGTTACGCCGAAAAATCTCATGTCGGTGTATGCAGCATTGACAGCGGGTGAGTTGTCCTTCCGTGTTTTCTTCGACCGCGCATCCGACTCCGATGTCTCTTTCCTGACATTGGGCAACTGGGCACAGGAGCACACAACTTTTCAAATCAACCCGCGTCCGCGCGCCTCCTGGACCTGGGATAAGGCCGCCGTCCATTTGGCTTTTTACGAAACCGGACTGCGTACCCCGTACACCCACCTTCTGCCGCCTTTCTCGGAACAATCCAACCTGCCCGCGCTTGATTTAAGTCTGCTGGGAAACAGTTTTGCCATCAAACCCGCGCGTGGAGGCGGCGGCGAAGGCGTGGTGATGGAGGCCACTTCGCTAGAACAGGTGATCGCCGAGCGGCCGAAATTCCCCGACGAAAAATATCTCCTGCAGGCGCACGTCGAGCCGCGCTTCTTCGGCGGACGGCAGGCCTGGTTCCGCGTTGTCGTCTGCGGTGGGGAGGTTTTCCCCTGCTGGTGGGACACACGCAGCCACGTCTACGCGCCGGTCACGCCGGGGGAAGAAACCGGCTTCGGTCTCGGGTGTTTGCGCGAGAGCGCGGCGCGCATCGCCGCGCTCTGCGGCCTGGACTTGTTCTCCAGTGAGATCGCGGTCACGTCCGAGGATCAATTCCTGGTCGTGGATTACGTCAACGACCCGATTGACCTGCGCCTGCAATCCCAGGCCGCAGATGGTGTCCCGGATGCGGTCGTGGCCTCAATCGCCGGGCGGCTGGCAGGTCTGGTGGAAAATCACCGCAAACTTCCCTGAAAACAAAGTCCCGCCTCTCGGCGGGACTGACCAATCTACCACTTTCCCAATTTACCAACTACGGGTTCTGTATCTGTGAGGCCCTCAGCGTATTCCTCATCAACATTGCGATCGTCATCGGGCCAACGCCGCCGGGGACGGGGGTGATGAAGCCGGCCACTTCCTTGGCCTCGTCAAAATTGACATCGCCGACCAGGCGGTAGCCGCTCTTCTTTGTCGCATCCGGCTTGGAGTTGATGCCCACGTCAATCACCGCCGCGCCGGGCTTGATCCAGTCGCCGCGCACCATCTCCATCTTCCCAATTGCAGCGATGAGAATATCCGCCTGACGGACAACGCCGGGCAGGTCCTTGGTGCGTGAGTGGCAGACCGTCACGGTGGCATTCTTGCCAATCAGCAACAGTGCAGCCGGCATGCCGACGATGTTCGAGCGGCCCAGCACCACGGCGTTGGCGCCCTCGATCTTTACACCTGCCTGCTCGAGCAAGTAGATGCAGCCATAGGGCGTGCACGGGACGAAGAGCGGTTCGCGTCCCTTCTGCGCCAGGCGGCCAATATTGATCGGCGAGAAGCCGTCCACGTCCTTTTCGATGTTGATCAATTGCAGGACGCGCTCCTCATTCAGGTGCGAGGGCAGCGGCAACTGCACCAGTATGCCGTTGACCTTCGGGTCGGCATTCAAGCGTTTCACCAAATCCTCGACCTGTTCCTGCGTGGCATCGCCGGGGAGTTGGTTGTGAAATGAATCCATCCCAAGTTCCTGGCAGGCCTTTTGCTTGGAGGCGACGTAGGTAGCCGAGTCGACGCGGTCGCCGACCAGCACCGTCGCCAGGCCGGGCCTGGGTTTGCCAGCCGCCGTGCGCTTCGCCACTTCGGCAGCGACGTTATCGCGTACTTGCTGGGCAATCAGTTTTCCGTCAATCAATTGAGCAGTCATTGTCTCCTCCGTATAGTTTTTTTATGGTTATCCCATTATACAAGTGCACAGCCCTTCCCCATAGTGACACTTGGCACAAAAATATACCCAAATTCCCATATTGTGAAAGAGGGTCAGTTCCAAGATGGCAGTATGTTACCAAACTCTTTCTGGTTATTTAATAAATACTCGGGCGAACCATCTGTCCGCCCGAGTCGACTAGTCAAGTTTTACAGCCGATTACTTCAAAACGATGTACAGCGCGTGGATAATCCCGCCAATGCCAAACAGCAGGATACATAACACAATGTTTATCCAGAAATTCTTGGTGACCTTGCCCTCGTGCAGGTAAACGGCCAGCGGCGGGATGAAAAGAGCGATGATAATCTTGACGACCTTGTTGTCCATACTATTCTCCTTTTTGTCTGATTAGGTTGGAAGCGAAACTACTTACAAGATAATTATACCGTATTTATCAACTTCCCGGTCATTCCATCATCCTGCAAACCGGTCAGACAGACCGCATCCACCTGGTTCCAGCGCGGCTCGGGAGCATAGGCCCGGACACGTAGATAGTTATCCGTCAGGCCTTCCACCATCAATCCGTTCTCTCCATATCGAGAAGTGGACTCCCACAGCACGGGCAGCGTCTGGCCGACAAAACACTGACGATACGCCAGGGCCATCTCTTCAAACACCGCCCGCAGAATGGCATTGCGTTCCCTCCGCACCTCGTGCGGGATCTGCCCGCCCATGCGCGCCGCCGCCGTTCCGGGTCGCGCCGAATAGGTGAAGACGTGCCCTCCAGAAAAGTTCATTTGGCGGACAAAACCCAGTGTTTTAGTAAATTCTGCTTCCGTCTCGCCGGGGAAGCCGGCAATGACATCCGTTGTGATGGCTACATCCGGGATCGCCGCCCGCGCCGCGGCGAGCAACGCGACGTAGGATTCGGGCGTCGTCTTGCGCGCCATACGTCGCAGCACACTGGCGCTGCCCGATTGTAGCGGCAAATGCAGGTGGCGGCACAGACGAGTATCCTGCCAAAGCGCGAAGAAATCGGCCTCCAAATCCCATGGCTCCAGTGAAGACAGGCGCAGGCGGGGTGTATCCGTCTCTTTCAGGATGGCCCTGACCAAATCGTTCAAATGCCCGCCAAAATCCCCTCCCCACGAGCCGAGGTGGACGCCGGTCAGTACAACCTCTTTCGTCCCGCCATCCCGTGCAGATTGAATTTCAGCGATCACCTCGTCTATCGGACGTGAATGCCCCGGCCCGCGTGCGATGGCCGTGATGCAAAAAGTGCAGTGGTTATCGCAGCCATCCTGCACTTTGATAAAGGCGCGCGTGCGCTGACGCAGACCGGGCAGCGGGACACGGGTCAAAGGTTCCAGGTCAAAGGCTTCGCCCTGAGGTTCAGCCCGAAGGGTTGAAGGTTGCAGGTTAAGGATGTCGGCGACGAGGGAATCTTTGCGGTCATTCGGCACGACGCGGCGGACGCCGGGCAGCGCTGCGGCGGCCTGCGGTTCGAGCGTGGCCCAGCAGCCAGTGACCACAATCTTGTCCGCGCCCCGGCGCGCCGCCTGGCGAACCTTGCCGCGCGAATCGGAAGCGGCTGCGGATGTCACCGTGCAGGTGTTGATCACTGCCATATCCGCTTCGGCTGCACTACCCACGATCTCGTGCCCGGCAGCGCGGAACTGGCGCGCCATGCTCTCGATCTCCGCCTGGTTGAGGCGACAGCCGATGGTATCGAGGTAGATCTTCATAAATGGCGGTTGTTTTTCCAAACGATAGGGCTATTTAAAGCTTTCGTGCATTCCTACCGCGCTATCATGTCGGTAAATTTATAGCAAATTTATGGAGACAGGTCGGTAAATTTATGCCAATTTCATGGAGACCAGTCAATGAATTTGTATATTTCGAAGGTAATTGCCATTTGTATCATGGCTTTATCACCACAAAATTATCGAACACCGCGTCTGTGCCGGGTTGTCCAAAAGTCCCGGCTAGCAGACCGACGTCGCCATCGGCAAGATCGGCATCCTGCGCCATGCCAACCGGCTGGCCGTTGACGTACAGCGTCAGCGTCTCGCCGACGCAATCGGCGCGCAAATGGTTGACAGCAACGCCCTGCGTGATGGCTGGTGTGTAGGCCATCATGGCCTGACTGAGCAGCGAGCGCACGCCGCCGCTCAGCTTGCCAATGCCATAATAGCCATCGCTGCTGATGACGAAGAAGTAATAGTCGCCTGCGCCCCGGTAGCGGCAGAGCAGACCGAAGCGATTCTCGAACGGCCCGCCGATCATGTACACGTCCGTTTCGATGCGCACGTCACGGAAGTTCAGTCCCGGCGTGGACCAGAGATCGTAATCGGTGGTATTGACCCAGATGCGGAAACCGCCGCCGAAGTAATCCAGCGCGCTGCTGGAGCTGACCGACCGCGCCCAGCCGCTGGCGGGATCGGAAAAGTCGTCTTTGAACAGCGCATCGCCGGATTTGGTCAGCAGATCCGCGATGCGGTAGGATTGGCAGGCGGATGCCAGCAGAGCAAACAGGAGCAGCGGGAAAAGCCAGCGGAGTTTTTTCATAGCAGACTTATCAATTCTATCAGAGTTACACGGAGTGCAACATCTCCTGATGTTGCTGCGCATCAGGGGAAATGCCTTTCCAGCAATCGCCCCGCCTGCCAGCCATAAGGCCCGTCCGGGTCGAGTTTCTGGGTTTTGACAAGGTTGTCATACGCCGGTTGCGCCCTGCCCATTTGCAGGTACAACACCCCCAGGTGGAAATGCAGCGCAGCTTGGTCAGGGGCCAATTCCAGGGCACGAAGGTAATATTTTTCCGCGCTCAACGGGTCGCCGGCGGCTTGCACGATCTGCCCCATCACATCTTGCGACTGCCAGTCCTCGGGCGCCAACGCAAGCAGACGCTGTGCAGCCGGCAGGCCGGTCTCGGTCACCTCGACCTGGTAGCGGGCGCAAAAAGACGCCAGCGAGCGCCAGTAAGCCGCGCCCTGCGGATCAAGGGCGACTGCCTGCTTGTAATACGCCAGCGCTGCCACCAGGTCGCCGGATTGCTCGGCGGCGCTGCCTGCCGCGACTTGCCAGGCCGCGTTTTCCGGCTCGAGGCGCATCGCCTTTTGGAAATAAGCCAGCGCCTGATCTGCCCCTCCCTGCCGCTGCCAGTACAGGCCGACCAGGGCATTGACCCCAGGCGAATCCGGATCCAACAGGAGCGCTGTCTGCAAGTCCGGCAGGCCATCCGCGCCCAGGTGCTGACGCGCCTCGCTCAGCCAGGCCCAGGCCTCCGCGTAGTCACGCCGGGCTGCAACGGCGCGGCGAAAGGCTTCAGCCGCCAACTCCCACTCGCCCAGGGCAGCCAGGGCGCGCCCTGAAATCAGCATTTGGTAGGGACGGTCGTCCACCAAGAGGCCCGCGTTCAGGCTGGCGCGCAGGCCCTGGACGGGCGCGTCCAGGCCCGGGTCCAGGCGCGCCGCCTGCATCAGTTCGGGCAGGGCCAGTTCCGGCGCGGTAGAGGCCAGCAACAGCCCAAGCTGGTAATGCGCGTCCGCATTCCCTGAATCCAGATCGAGCGAAGCGCGCCAGGCTTCAATCGCAGCCGGGTAGCCACCCTGGAGACGATACGCTCGAGCCAGGCGGGCGTAGACTGCCGCCGAGGGGCCGTGTTGCGCGATGCCAGCCTGCCAGGTCGCAAGCGCAGAAGCGACATCCCCGCTTTGCTGGTAGGCATCCCCCCAGGCAAGCCAGCCCTGCGGCGAAAGCGCCTTTTTATCTTCAGCCCGCTCGAAGAGGGGAATGGCAGCCTGCGCATCGCCAGCCTCAAAGGCGGCCTGAGCGGCCATTTCCCACAGAGCCGGCCGGCATGGCAACCGGCGCGCCGCCAGGCTGTAATTGGCAGCCGCCTCCGGGAAACGGCCGGCGGCCATAGCCTGCTCTCCCTGACGCAGATTTACCCAGCCGGTAAGGACGGGCGGCAGCGCCACCACCAACAGCAGGCCAAGCAGGATCAGGATATTGACAAGGACGCGGCCAGAAGAAGAACGTCTTTCCACAGTACAATTATATCTCTGCCAGGGCTTTTTTAAAGTCCACGCGCCATGATGGCTTTACATCTGTTTTACCGCGGAGAGCGCACACCGTCCCGGTGTCCTTCCGGGAGAGAACGCAGAGATATTAATGATTTTCTCGGCGAACTCAGCGGTCTCTGCGGTGAAAGATTATTAGTCCGGCGACTTTAAGAAAGCCCTGATATCTCTGCTGGAATCGGTTGTCTGGTTGTTTGTGCCGTGCTATAATCGCAGGGGACAAAATATGAGCCAGTTCTTTGGACAAATCTTCACGCTGCTGACCACGCCACCGGGAAATCTGATCTATCACCTCGTCCTGGCGTTTTCCATTGCCGGTGCTATGCAAGGGGCGATCCACCACTGGCATTCAAATGAATTCCCACAAGCGCGGCGGATGATCCTTGGTCTGAGCGTGCTGTTGGCGCTGCAACTGATTCTTTTCATTATCAGTGGACTGGTCTGGCAGGGAATTTTCGAATCGCAGATAGTGCTACCACCCCTCGACCGGGCTGTCGCGCTGCTCAGTCTGATCTGGATTGCCTGGCTGTGGGCTTTTCCCGAGCCGCTGCGTATGGCGGATGCCGCCACCCTCTTGCTTAATTTGCTCGCCGTGGCTTTATTGGGGCTGACATTCGTCTCCTGGATTCAAACCGGCAAAACGGCTACTTTCAACCAAACAAACCTGGAAGTCATCTGGCAAATTTTCGCTTTAGGCGTCATCCTCATCGGCGCAGCCGTAACATTCGCCCGCCGGCCAAACGGATGGGTCAATGGACTGGCCATGCTCGGACTGGCCTTCCTCGGGCACCTGCTCCAGCTCTTCTCGCCGCAGCCCGCAGGCAACTTTCCGGCTCTTATCCGCCTGGCGCAGCTTGCCATGTACCCCATCCTGCTGACCCTGCCGCAGCGCTTCTCCCTGCCTGCCGCCCGGCCAACGATTGCCAAGACCGACCAGAGGCCGCCAGAACAGCGTCGTTATAGCATTGACCCTAAAACTTTCCAAGCACTGATAAAACTGGCCACGGAAGTGAATCCAAACCATCTGGGCCACGCGATTACACGCAGCGTCGCTGAGGCCATGCTGGCTGACCTATGCTTTCTGATCGTATTGGCGGATGACAAGAGCATGACAATAACCCACGGCTTCGACTTGATCCGCGAAGAGAACCTGGGTGGAACCACCATTCATAAAGAGGCTGTGCCGCAGTTAGCCAACGCCATACAGCTCGGCCGTCCCTTGCGCTTGCCGGCCAGCAGCACCTCGCCAGATATAAAAATCCTGGGACAGATGCTCGGCTTGAGCAACCCCGGGCACCTTTTGAGCGCGCCCATCCTCTCTTCTAATCATAAGCCAGTCGGCGCGATATTGTTGCTCTCACCCTACTCAAATCGCCAGTGGAACGCAGAAGATCAAACCTTCCTCTTCAACGTCTCGTCATCTTTTGCTCCAATTATCGAACGCAGCAAGCGAATGTCAGCCATGGATCACGAATACGAGAAAATCCAGCAAACGATCCAGGCCGCGCAGGAAGAGGCGGCAGGGGCCAGGAAGAAATACGAAGAACTCCTGGCGCATGTCGAGAAAACCCAATATCAAGAGACCCAAGACCAGTTACAGGTCGAAAACCTGGCGGCCTTGTTGGCCGCTCAGGAAGAATCTCAGGGAATAATCGCCCAGCTGCAGGCCGAGATCGAACAGCTCCGTAAGTCCGCCGGGGCGCAGGGGGTTCCTGATCAGACCAGGCAACTGGAGCATGAACTTCGTCTGACACTCGAGGAGGTCGCACGGCTGCAAAACAGCCTGGCGGCTGCCAGCATTCGCGTCCATGAACTTGAGAGTCACTCCAAATCGCCAGACATGAACGAGCAGGTGCAAGTGCTCGCTTCCATCTCCCAGGAATTTCGCCAGCCAATGTCCTCCATCATCGGCTATACCGACCTCTTATTGGGTGAGTCGGTCGGCATCCTGGGCAATATGCAGCGTAAATTCCTTGAACGTATCAAAACCGCCTCCCAGCGCCTGGGCGGATTGTTGGACGACCTGATCCAGATCACCACACTGGAGAACGCCCGCCTCGAAATCAAGCCCACGGTGATTGATCTCAACATGATCGTGGATAACGCCATGACTTACACGAGCAGCCAGATCCGGGAAAAGAACATCACCCTGCGGCTGGATGTGCCGGAATCGTCTCATCAAATCCAGACCGATCCCGAAGCGCTCCAGCAGATCCTGATTCATCTGCTCCAGAACGCCAGCGCGGCCAGCCTGGTCGAGGGAATAGTCACCCTGCGCGTGAAATTGCTCGCAGAAGAAGGGCAAGATTACCTGCTCATCCAGGTCGCGGATACTGGCGGAGGCATCCAGGCCAAAAACATTCCGCAGATCTTCCAGCGCCGTTACCGGGCGGATAGCGTCCTTATCCAGGGGCTGGGCGATACCGGCGTCGGGCTGTCAATTTGCAAATCGCTGGTCGCAGCGCAAAACGGACGCCTGTTTGTGGAAACTGAAATGGGTCGCGGCTCAACCTTCAGCGTCTTATTGCCGGTCACGCGACCATCCTCCGCATCCAAGGAGAAATGAGATGCGGGTCGCACGGCAATTCCTGTGGGGACTCCTGATTGCCCTGTTCTCCATTGGGATTATTCTGGGAGGCCTCGCGCTATCCCTGGCCGAAGGGGAGATGGCCACGCCGCTCCCGACCACACCTGTTCCACCCTCCCCAACCTCCCCCCCCTCCCCAACCTTTCCACCCTTCACACCGCCGGCCGAGGTCACATCCAATCCTGTGCCGCCTATCGAAACCCCCACCCCGCCGCCTCCACCGACGAACTACCCACCGCCTCGCACGTCCATCCCCTGCGGCCCGCCGAGTGGTTGGATCCGTTACACGATCTTGAAAGGCGATACGCTCTACAGCCTGGGGCAATACTATCAGGTCACAGTCCAGCAACTCCAGCAGGCGAATTGCATGGGCGGCTCGACCAGCATCTACACCGGTCGCCAGATCTACGTGCCGAACAAGCCGACGCGCACGCCCTCGCCGACGCCCACCTCGACTGCGACCCTCACACCGACCCCTTCAGCCACGCCAACGGCCTCGGATACCCCCACACCGATCCCGACAGTGGCACCCTCGGATACGCCCTCGCCCCTTCCTCCGACTGATACGCCTCCCATGCCCTGATTATGGTTTCCCAGAGCAATGGCAAATTGTCGCGCAATCCAACCATGCGCTCGCGTTTGATGATTATCCCCCTTCTGATCCTGTTGACAGCCTGCGGGGCCTCCCCCGTTCAGTACAGGACGCCCGCAGCCACCCCCACCGCGCCCGTGATGGCGACGGTCCCTGCGGATGCCACCCCCACGCCGACCCCCTTCCAACCTTTACTCGATGCGGAAGCCTCTACTCCCACGTCCATTCCGACCAACCCTTCCGAGCAACCCACCAGCCCGGCCGACACACCCGCGCCGGTAGTCATCTCGCCTACGCCAGACCCTGCCGCGCTCCTGCCGGGCAACTGGTCGCCGCCCGTCATCAACGCCCCCAATTACGCCCCGGCCCCCTTCCCCATCCTGACCGATAATGAGACGGTCACTTTTGCCCTGCTAGGCTCAGACACACGCGGCGGGCGATCTTTCCGCACGGATACGATCGTCGTCGCCGCGCTCAGGCCTAAGTCCGGCCAGGTGACGCTAATCTCCATCCCGCGCGACCTGTGGGTCTATGTTCCTACGCGTGGCATGGAGCGCGTCAATACTGCCTACCAGTATGGCGAAATATACGCCTATCCGGGCGGCGGAGCGGGATTGCTTAAGGATACCCTCCTCTATAACTTGGGCATCCGCATTGATCACCTCGCCATGGTGGACTTCGACGGCTTCCGCCAGATCGTGGACACCCTGGGCGGGATTGACGTGCCGGTTGCCTGCGCCTACACCGACTGGCACCTGATTGACCCAACATACAATCCATATAATGAAGATAATTGGTCGCTGTATACTGTCGGTCCGGGCGTGGTGCATATGGATGGGGATTTGTCCCTCTGGTATGCTCGTTCACGCATGAAATCCAGCGATTTCGACCGCGGTCGCCGCCAGCAGGAAGTGTTGCGCGCCATCTACAGCCGCGCCCTGCAGACAAACTCCATCGCCAAACTACCCCAACTCTACAACAACCTGAATTCCGCGGTGACCACCGACCTGGGTTTGGCCGACCTGCTCCAACTCTCGCCGCTGGCTTTCCATCTCACCAATGCAGACATTCGCAGCTACTACATTGGCAAGAGCCTGGTTACCGGCTGGATGACGCCGGGCGGCGCCAGCGTCCTGTTACCGAACGGCCCGGCCATCCAGTCCATGTTGCAGGATGCGCTCTCACCATCCAGACGCCCGCTTGAGTTGGAAACCATCCTCATCGAGGTGCGCAACGGCTCACCCTACGGCGGGTGGGATGCGTTGGCCGCACAACGGCTGAATTACGCCGGTTACCAGACGCGCACCGCCCCCGCCGACCACGTGAACTATGCCGGTTCCCTGCTCTACGACTTGACGACGACCCAGGACCCTAATCGCGCCGCCTCGCTCCTGGCCATCCTCGGTTTGCCGCAAACCGCCCTGGTCTCCGCGCCGGCAGCCAGCAGCGATATATCCTATGTCTTGATCGTCGCAGCCGACTACCAGCCGTGCTTCAATCCGGCCAACATGGCGCCCTGAACTTTCCGCTGTTGACATTCCCCTCCTTTTACGCTAAACTATACGCAGTAAGATACACGCAACGCGCCAGATGAGACGCGACACGGATCAGATGGCGCTTCCAAAAAGGAGGTCTGCATGACCGACTCCGACATCGCCCATATCAGCGCCCAGACAGCCCTCATCCCGGCGATCAACGCCTGGACGATCTACCTGAACGACCAGGGACGTTCCCCTAACACCGTCAAAGCATTCCTCTCCGACGTCCGCTTACTGACCGAATTCCTCCCCCCCGACCGCACCCTGGGGGCGATCACCACCAATGACTTGAACAGTTTCCTGGCCTGGATGGAAAAGGAGCGCGGCGTACCTTGCAGTCCCAAGACCCTCTCGCGGCGCATCACCTCGCTAAAATCCTTCTTTCGCTGGCTGCAAAAGGGCGGCGCCCTCCTGGTGGACCCGGCTGAGAAGGTCGTCCAACGCTCGGTGATCAGCCCACTGCCCGAAGTGCTGACCGAGAGCGAAGTCGATGTGGTGATGCTGGCCGCCGACCGTCACCGCCGCAAGCCAAAGCCGGACGCCCGGCCATACGCACTCGTCGCCCTGTTGCTTGCCACCGGGATCAAAAAATCCGAGTGCCTGGGCATCCACTTGAACCACGTTGACCTGAACGCTCCCGGCGGCGCGCTCGTCTTCATCCGTTATGCCAGTCCAGCCAATCGCTATAAGGAACGCAAGATCATCCTGCCCGATGATTGGATCCCGGCTTACGAGGAGTATCTCTCCCAATACAACCCCGTGGATCAACTCTTCCCCTGGTCGCCGCGGCGGCTGGAGTATTTGCTGGAAGATATCGGCAATGAGGCCGGATTGAGCAAACATCTTTCATTCGACATGTGCCGCTGGACAAGTGTCCTGCTGGATCACCTGAACTCCGTCGCGCCGGAGAAAATCCGCCAGAAACTGGGCATCTCGAAGATCCAATGGCGCGAGATCAATATGAAATTGCGGCAGTTATCGGGAAAAACCGCATCGAAAGCGTGGGCTTTCGAATGAAAAAGTGAGGGCGACGGATAAGCTGGTCGCCCTCACTTTTTGTTCACCAGGGAAAGATGTACAACTCGCTTCGTCTTTTCGGTGATGCGGAACGGGTGCGCGATGCGATACCCCGCCAGCCAGGCAATTTCATCGCCCACGCAGACCAGCGGCCATTTTGCCCGCGCCCGCTTGGGCAGTTTGACGTTGACGAAGAAATCAGATAATTTGACTGACCGCCCGTCCATGCCCAGCGGTTGAAAGCGATCCGCCGCGCAGCGCGGCCGGACCTGGAGCCCGCTCCCCGTTGTATCAGCATCCAGCCAGGCTGACCAGTTACTCGCCCTGAGCAAAGTCGAAGGGTCAGTGAACAGTGACCAGTCAACAGTGTTCAGTGGGCAGTATTCAGTGGACAGTATCCAGCCATTGCCCAGGTCAAGACATTCGCCAGTCGGCAGCCGGCAGGAGGCAGTCACCTGTGGAAATTGAGCAGAGGGCAAGTCGGCTTCGTAAGCGGCGATGTAGATTCTTCCGCCCTCGGTAAAGAGATACAGCCCGTTCACAAAATCAATCTGTTTCCCAGCCGGCATTTCGATAAACGCCGCCGCCCGCTCCAGCGCCTCGAACCCAAAATCACGGCTGACGGGCCGCAGCGCTTCAGCCGCCCGGCGGATGAGATCCCGCCGCAAACCCGGGGAGAGTTTTGCCAGTCCGGACTGCTCGAAGGCGAACCAGCCATCTCCCACCTCGGCGAAGACATCCTTCCAGGCCCGATCCAGTATTTCCTGCAACGCGTCATGATCGCCTTGCAAGGCTCCTGCCGTGCGCGCCAGGGCTTCTTTGAAGCGGGGATTATATTTTTCGAGTTCAGGGATCAGGCTGTGGCGCAGGCGGTTGCGGAAGTAGGTCTGGTCGGCGTTGGAGGCGTCGGTGGTAAAGTCCAGCCCGTGGACGCGGCAATAGCTTTCGGTGTCCGCGCGCCAGAGTGAAAGCAACGGGCGGATGAGCGGGATTTCGGTGTCAAAGACCGGTAAAATCGTCTGGGGAGTCATGCCTTTCAAACCCGCCAATCCCGCGCCGCGAATGAAGTGCATCAACACCGTCTCCACCTGGTCGTCAGCGGTATGGCCGACGGCCACAGCCTGCGCTTTGTGTTTGAGCGCCTCGGCAAATAGAAAGCGATAGCGCAGCGTGCGGGCGGCTTCTTCGATGGATAAACCTTCTCCTGCGGCGTACTCCTTCACATCTGCAGATTGGGTGACGAATGGCACGTCCATCTTTTTTGCAACGCTGCGCACGGCTTCGGCCTCCGCGTCGGCTTCGGGGCGCAGTTTGTGGTTGAAATGCGCGGCGATGAGCGCATAACCCGCCGAGTGGAGCGCGTGAAGCAGGCAAAGACTATCCGCGCCGCCGGAGACGCCGACAACAAGCAAGGCGGAAGGCGGAAGGCCGCAAGATGAAAGGTCAACTCGCTTCGACATATCTCTACTAAATCACATCGAACTGGTAGAGTTCCACCAACACCCCGCCCGTGGACTCGGGGTGGATAAAGGCATATTTGCGCCCATCTTCGCCAGTGCGCGGCGTCTCGTTGATGAGACGGACGCCCTGCGCCTTGAGCTGCGCCATCATCGCCTCAATGTCGTCCGTTTCGAGGCAGAGGTGGTGCATCCCGGGGCCGCGTCTGGCGAGATATTTGGCCAAACCGGAATCCTCGCTCGTCGGGCGAACGAGTTCGATTTCACTGCCCGCAACCGTCAGGAAGGCTATCTGCGCCTGCTCGGTAGGATTATCGCGCAGCTCGGTCATTTGCAGGCCGAGGGCGTCGCGCCAGAAGGCGAGGGATTTCTGCATGTTGTCCACGACGACGGCAACGTGATGAATGGATTTGATGGCAGGCATGGGACTAGTTTACCCGAAGAAAGCCGAAAGCGCGCCACAACGCTCGCATCATTCCGTGACCAAAATCTGGTTTCAAAAACTGATTCGGACACGACCCTGGGATGACCGCAATCCCGTTCTGACGGCACTTCTCCACCGCCTCCGCCGAGACGCTGGTCATGCCCGCGGCGAGACCAGGCTTCGTCCCCATCATGCAATGCATCCAGACGCGCTTGATGCCCAGCTCCACACATTGTTCGACGATCTGGTCGGTCACCTTTGGGCTGGCGAGGATGAAGACCGCATCGGGTTTTTCGGGAATTGATTTCAAGTCGGGATAGCACGACGCGCCGTCATAGATGGAAATACGCGGGTTGACAGCACAGACCTGATAGCCGTTATCCTTGAATTTCTTGTAGGTCAGGTTACAACCCGTCTCACGTTTGTCCGATACGCCGACGACGGCGATCTTCTTCTGCGCGAGGAAGTCCTGTACCATGTCTTCGATTTTTGCCATAAGAATTCTCCTTGGTGAAAGTTGGCACAGGCGAGATTATATGCCATCCCCAATCGTCCACAAGAGGACGAATATCACTTCGCCAAAAACCTGCCGAAGGTGTCTCCGCGAGGGACTGATCAATCGCGACCCATGTCCACGCGGACGTTATAGTTAACAACGGCGCGGGTGAGACACACTTCGACAAGCTCAGTGGAACGCCTTCGGCAGGTTTGCTGCCAGCAACTCGCCATCCGCAGGAATGTACGAAGGATAATACTTCGCGCCCTTCGGCGTCACCCACTTGTTATTGATGAACAGGCCGAACTTGCGGTTGTGTTCATCCAACCACGCATTAACCGCGGCGGGGGATTCGGGGGCGGGGCCGTATTCCATGGTTTTGAAGATGTTGAGTAATGTGGTCATTTATTGCCCCAATTTCGTCTGGTGGTCGAGTAGCGACGAGCGTTCCCTTCGACAGGCTCAGGATATACTTTGCGAGGAACGTATCGAGACCACCAGGTTTCATGTAATCTTTCGTTTGAAGGTTACTCGTTGGTCTCGATACGGGCTGGGAAGAACATACTTCGACAAGCTGAGTACATCGCCAAGCCCTACTCGACCAACGATGACTTCTTGTTATTTTTATTTTTCGTGAATTTTTTCTTTGCAAGTGCTGGGAGCGTTTCGGGATTGCCATTTATCAATGCTTCCCGTTTGGCTCTGCTCCAATTTTGCACTTGCTTTTCACGATAAAAAGCGTCGGCAACACGTTCATATTCTTCGGAGTAAACGAGTTTGACAGGCAACCGACGGGATGTATATTTCGCGCCAAGACCTTCTTGATGTTCAGATAGACGACACTCCATATCTTTTGTGGAACCGACGCAATAAGAGCCGTCTGCACATTCGAGAATATACATCCATGCCATAGAAATTCTCGTTCTTTCTACATCCGGTGGTCAAGTAGCCTGAGGCGAAGCCGAAGGCGTATCGAAACACCATGTTTCAAGGAACATTTTGTTTGCATGTAACTCGTTGGTCTCGATACGGCGGAAAAACACCGCCTACTCGACCATCGCACTACTTTTGGAACAAATTTATATTTCATGTTTACTTCGGTGGTCGAGTAGCGACGAGCGTTTTTTGCGAGGAGCGTATCGAGACCACCAATTCCATGTCAACTTGTCATTTCATGTTTGCATGTTACTCGTTTGTCTCGTTACGGGCTGGGAAGAACATACTTCGACAAGCTTAGTACATCGCCCAGCCCTACTCGACCATCGGAGCATCATCCCATTGGCATGTGATCTTTCGCCGCGTAGTGACCTGTGATGTGGTGATATGAGCGTTGCTCGAGGTGGCAGGCTACTTCCATAATTGACTCCACTGCAAATACTCGGTTCTGCTGGATCGCTTAGAAATTTCTCCCACTTCGATGGTGATTTTCTGCGTTTCCATGGGTAACGAATGCGATTTAAGGTCATTTTCAATGGTTTCGTCCCACTTTTATAAGAAGAAACCCTCGAACTAACCTTTTTGCAGTGGACTCATAATTATAATTCGCAACAGATCTGACGCTCAGGCATTGAGCGATGCCAAATGCTTGTGATAGGCGGCGGTCAAATTGCGCTCGATGTCAGCATGTAACGGCGTCTGGCGGATTGGATTTTTCTCCGCTTCCTTGAATATATACGTTGCGCATGTCCCGCATAGGAAATAACCGATCAACACGCCGCGCTCACGGTAGATGAATGCATTGATCGCCAGCGCATCCTGGCCTTTGTATTTCACCACACCAATCGAACGCTGGACACAGGCTGGACATAAGTCGCCGTCGTAGAACCAGAACGATTTAATGGCATCGCCAAATTGCGCTTTCGCCTGCATGTATAACTTGTCCATGAGATTATCGAGAGCGGCTGTGTTTGCGTCGAACGACTTGCCATGACGGATTGGCCTTGATTTCATATGTAAGCCTCTTTTGAAAGAATCAGGAAATGGTATTGGTCGTACAATTTTCTTATCCCATCGGCATGTGATGACGCGCCGCGTAGTGGCCGGTGATGAAGTGATACAACTGCCGTTCCAGGTCGGTCAGCAAACTGCTCGCGCCGATGCGGAACAGGTTCGGCATCAGCCATTCGTCGCCGAGTTCCTCTTTCATCAGCGCCTGCCAGGCCAGCGCCTGCTTGGCAGTGCTGATGCCGCCCGCCGGTTTGAAGCCGACCTTGCTGCCGGTTCGCTCGAAATATTCGCGGATGGCGCGCACCATGACGAGACTGACCTCCAGCGTGGCGTTGACCGTCTCCTTGCCGGTGGAGGTCTTGATGAAGTCCGACCCGGCCATCATCGCTACCAGGCTGGCCTGCTGCACCTGCTTGAGCGTGGCGAGGTCGCCCGTGGCCAGGATGGTTTTCATGTGCGCCGCATCGCTGCAGGTCTGGCGGAACTGCTTGATTTCATCGTAAAGGGATTTCCAGTTGCCGGTCAGGACGTGGCTGCGGGAGATGACCACGTCAATCTCGCGCGCCCCGGATTCGATGGCCTGCTCGATCTCGGCGATGCGCTGCGGGAGCGGCGTCTGACCGGCAGGGAAACCCGCCGCAACCGAGGCTACGGGGATATCCGTACCTTTGAGCGCCTCGATCGCCTCCTTGACGCGGCTGGGATAGACACACACCGCGCCGACGGTGATCTTCTCGTCTTTGACGCCCAGCCGCTCCAGCATGTCCGGGCGGATGGGCTGCCTGGCCTTGGCGCACAGGCGTTTGACGCGGCCGGGCGTGTCGTCGCCGGAGAGGGTGGTCAGGTCCATGCAGGTGACGGCGCGCAGCAGCCAGGCGGCCTGCCAGTCCTTTTTGACGGTGCGCCGTCCGGGCAGGGTGGCGGTGCGCCGCTCGACCGCGCTCTTGTTGACGTGCGCGGCCAGCACCCAGTCCAGGTCGAGGGGCGTGCCGGGGTTGCGGGGGTTGGGAGATTGCATGGGCTAACCTTCTTGTCATGTGCGCCGGGGAGGCGCGTGGTCGTCCTTTGTTGTAAATATACCATATTGCTCCCTGCATCGGAATCAAAAAAAACGCCAGAAGGCGGTTATGTTGCCCCTATACTTTTATAGGTATCATTGAATTGCCTCGTTTGGGGTGCCCCCTCACCCCGGACGGGACATTTTTATTTCCCTTCAACAATTCTGATTTCTTCCTCAGTCAATCCATATAACTCATAGACCAGGGAATCAATCGCCCCGTCCATTGACTCGATCTCGCACTGGATCATTTCCTTTTCTTGCGCCAGCGGCGGGACCGGCGAGACTCGTTACCCAATTATCGCGCCATTTCTGGCAAAACGCGCCGCATACCCTCCGAGCGAAGCGTGGGTATGTGCAAACAGAGTTGGGTGAAGACAATTTTCAAAGCTATCTTCTTTTATAAATATAATTCTTTTGAAGAATTGCATTCGCAATATAACGCAGAAATGTTTCCGGAGAACTTTTAGCAAAACGTTCAATTAGCCACGCATCTTTGCTATTTAATATATTTTCAATATAGCTTGGATTATAGCGAACCAAACTACCTAAATAGAATGTTATCACGTATATGGCCAGGGGTTGGTTCATTGGAATTTGAAAATTCGTTCTTAATGGTGTAGATAAATAAAAATCAAATTTCTCATCATGCAATACTGGATCATACAAGCTTTTTACGGCTGTGTGGAAATCATTTTTGATATTGCCCAACAAAATAACGTCATCTGCTTGCCATTGATATACTTGTTTACTTTGAAAAAATGTGTAACTTGCAAATGATTCTGCGTAAATATCAAAAGCTTGACGAACAAATTCTTTCTCTGGAACAATTTGCTCAAAATAATCAAAGAAGGGTTTCAATGTTTTTTTATATGGATTGACAACAGAAAAGTTTGTAATGGCAATTATTGGCCATGATATTCTTCGGTTACTATCAGCCAGCATTCTTACAGCCACGGGAGTAGTTTTACGATTTCCAAATCCCGCCATTTCATATTCATATCCAACATCAGTACAATAGCCTAACAAGTTCTTGATGCTTAACTTCAGTTTTGCAGGAATTTTCGCTAAAGTTTCTTTCTCATACAGCTTATGAAAAACACCGCGTTTGGCAACAAATACCCCTTGATTTTGCAAACCACCTCTTATAAATTTATAAGTAAGCCCATGTTCGATATACCCAGAAACCGCGTTGGCATCGCTAACAGTAACATATGCCTTAGCAAGGTTCAAAAAAGAATAGTAATACATTAAGGCGCTTGCTCTATAATGTAATTGCTTTGCAGCATAATAAAAAGTCTTTGACTGTCGGATAAAAGCTCGAAAACAATGAAGCGATTTTTTTGGATCCCGGTGGTTCAAATCTTTGAAAAATTTGACACCCACTTCATCAACTTCAGAAAAATATTCCAGTGCCGCGAATATTTCATCATCAATAGGTTGAGTAGTCATTAACTCTTCTCTTTGCCAAATCCCCATATCAAAATGAATATATGCTGTTGGTATTCTATATATTGAGATCATATTTTCCATTTCTTTTTTATTAAATTCTCCACCCAACTAATTGCTCAGCCGCTGATAGATGGATGGTTCAACGACATTGGCGGTACTCCTTTGCATTATCGCGCCAAATCCGGCAAAATGCGCGCTATTCGCGAGCGGCGGAACCGCTGCTTGCCCTGTCATCACCCGCCTTCCACGATTTTTATCTCTTCCTCCGTCAACCCATACAGACTGTACACCAGCCGGTCAATCCCCCCATCCGTGGACTCGATCTCGCGCTGCAGCATCTCCTGCTCCTGCGGCGTGCGGGCGGACCGGCGGTGCAGTTCCAGCATTTGCTCCACCAGCGCGACCAGCTTGTCGTGCGCGGCTTTCTCCGCCGGGTCGCTAAAGTTGATGGTGCGAATGGGAAGTTGTGCTAATTGTCTAGCCTGGATTTCAGAGAATACTTTCTTTGTTGACTTTAAATATTTGGCGTAATAGAAATTCAGTAATTTAGAGTTTATCAAACCCAAAAGATACTTCAAGGAAAATTCAATCTGAGGCGTTAATGTGATTACCACTAAAGTATTCAATGCGTAGAATTGTTCGTCGTCATAAGTGGCAATAAGGCGGTCACCCACTCGCCTAAAGAAAATCTTCCCGCCAGTTTCAAATATGTCGGTTCTTTTACAGGAGTGTATGTTCTCAACATCATAGGCCAAATACTGACCGCCCCAGAACAACTCGTATCTGTTGATATTTCGGCCATCTAGAACCGGTTTATAGTTATCAGCCCGACGCTCAGTAAAGAGTGATTTGCTTCTATCATATTTCAAAGCGATAGCCTGGTTTATATTTGCAATATTTCCCAAAGTCATGTCAATCTGATCTAGCCTTTGTTTTAAACCAACTGCTCCCATGTCAACAGTAACCAAAAAGGCATTCTTGTATGTCGAGAGATAAACCTGTTGTGGTATCTTATGAGTCTTACTAACCATTGCCTTATTATCAAAATCGACAATCTCTACTTCATGTCCATCAGGTTTGCTGTTTTGCACTGTAAAAACGATGGTCTCAACCACTGCATCTCTGAATACCGGATGCCGATAGCTTGTAATATTGGATATTTGGTACTGTAGCATTTCGGATCTGAGGGATTGATAGTATTCTTGGGTTAAGAGAGTATTGGGGACAATAAAGCCCAGACAACCTCCTCGTGCCAGTAATAATTTCAAAACTTTTTCGATAAACAGTCCAAAAGTATTCAACCGCCCCATTGATGATGAATACTGGTTTACAAAATAAACGTTGACTGCTTCGTCATAATAATCCGCCATAGAGAGTTGTATGTACGGCGGATTGCCGATCACGGCATCAAATCCGCCCACGCTAAAAACCTGCGGGAAAGCCGCCTGCCAGCTGAAGGCGTTGACGCGGTAGCGTTCTTCCTCGTCCGGAAACATCTGCCCTTCGTAGTAATCCGGCCCGATCAGCGAGTTGCCGCATTGGATATTCTTGCCCAGGTCCGGCAAGGCGCGCTCCTTGAACAGGCCCAATTGCGCCCCGATGCTTTCTTGACTTTCGCCCTCCAGCACCTTGAGTGAGAGCGAGAGTTTGGTCACTTCCACGGCCTGGGGGTCAATGTCCACGCCGTGAATGTTGCCCAGTAAAATGCGCTTCTTTTCGGAAGTGGTGAGTCTCCAGTCACCGCCCTGGGCTTGATAAATGGCGGGGGCTTTGCCTTTTGCCCATTTTTCCGGCTCATGCCCGGAATACCATTTTGTATGCCAGTCCAGGAGATATTGAAATGCGCCCAACAGGAACGAGCCGGAGCCGCAGGCCGGGTCAAGGATTTTCAGCCTGGCGGCTTCCTTGGGGGTCATCTCCCCTCTCCTTTCAGGAGAGGGGCCGGGGGTGAGGTCGCCCTCCAAAAGTTTCCCGACGGTATTCTTGACGATGTAATCAACGATATACGTCGGCGTGTAGTACACGCCGCCCGCCTTGCGGACTTCGGGTTTTTCCTCGACCTTCGCCTGGTGTCCGGCGGTGAGGCGGATGACTTTCCCCAGGAAACGCTCATAGACCTGCCCCAGGATGTCGGCGGGGATCTCCCGGAAAACATACGGGGCGGGATAGTACAAGCCGCTGATGATCTCTTTCAGGGCCTTGTCGTCAATTGCCAGCCTGAGAGTCAGATCGTCCGGGCTGCTGGATTGTCCCTTTTCTTCGGAGAAGTGGAACAGGCCGGAGTTATAGCGATTGTCCGCCTGGCGGAACAACTGGCACAGGCGTTCGTAAACGGCATCACCCTCGAGTAATTCTTGTAATTGGTTCTCGCGCTCGATGCCCCGGTCCTCGCAGATACGCAGGAAAACGATCCGGTCAATGGTCATTTGCACAGCGTAATTTAATTCACGTACCTGTAAGTCGGGATTACGCAGGGCGAGCATACGCGCCAGCAGGTCGCGCCAGTGTTCGATCTCTTGCAGGAAAGCGTCATCTACTTCCGTCGTTCCCTTCTTGCCTTTGAGACCTTCGGCGTATTGGTCAAACGATCCTTTTAGAACGGCCTCCCGCGAGAAGATGGCCGCGATTTCCTCCCACCTGGTCAGGTAGTCTTTGTAATTCAAAAGCAGCACCCGCCCGGTGGCGGCGCTATCGCTTTTGTCCGGCTTGCTGCGACTTTCATAAACTGCGAATTCCTCGAAGTCGGTCAGGATGCTGAGAGGCAGTTTTGCGGACCAAGCATAGCGTCGCAATTGAAAAGCCGGGGAAATATCATACTGAATATTAACTGCCGGTTTCTTGGCTTCGACAAAAAACTTGCGCGTTCCCCCGATTCGGAAAGCATAATCCGGGGCTTTGGTTGCCCCTTCCACTTCCAGCGAGGCTTCGTGGATCACTTCCTTGTAGGCCTCGGCATACCCCTGCTGGTTGAACACGTCCCAGCCCAGCGCTTCAAAGAAGGGGGTGAGAAATTCCTGGCGTAACTGCGCCTCGTTGTATTTACCGGCGCGATAAGAATCGCGGTGTTCCTTGAAGCGTTCAACCAGTTGGCGGATAATGTCAGGTGCGGCCATAAATCCTCACGATAAGCCATGCTTTTTTTTCTTGGTTATGTCCCCATTTTACCCCCATCTGGGACTTTAGAGTTTATTACAACCCCCATGGAGATTCGGATAACATCCCCTCAATAGGGGCTCCAGTTTTACTGCTTCTTGCATAAATCCATGAACTTTCCTGTATCGAAAGGCTCGAAATAACGGGATTTTGGTTTAAATATTTACGCAGTACTCTGTAAAGCAAAAACCGCTTATTCAGCGGTTCTGTGCCCCCATGGAGATTCGAACTCCAGCTTTAGCCTTGAAAGGGCTGCGTCCTGGTCCACTAGACGATGGGGGCTTGTAAAGCGGGGGGATTTTACCATCCCACCTATCTCAGGTCAAGCAATTTACGAAACTAAATTTCTTTCCGGTCAGAGAGCAATGCCAGCAGGTCCACCTGTTTGCGGTTGAAGAGCACCGCCGGGCTTTCTATTCGCAGGCTGGGGATCATGATGGCGGTCAGGATCGTCTCGTAGAGCGGGACGAAGTCGCGCGTGCCTTCCATTATGACGGTCGAAAAGTCGAAGCGCCCGGACCATTCCAGCGTCCCTTCCAGCTCGTAGACCTGGGTCGTGACCCGGATGGGATACTTGATCAGGTTCTGGTAGCCGCCGCGCGCCACTGCCTGTGGGCCAGCCTCCTCGCGGCGCGCCAGGCATGCAGCGAAGAGATTGGGCTTGACCAGGTTGATCAATTTATATTCGCCGACCAGTTTGGTGGGCATGTGCAGGCGGGCCAGTTTCGCGTCTTGCACCTCCACGAAATTCGAGGTTACATCGTTCATCAGACCCATCAAGCCGCTGCGCGGAACCATGATCTGGCCCACGATGCGGTAACCCGGGGTGAGGAAATCCGCGGTGATCAAGCGTCCTGTAACCGAAGCAGGTTCATGCATCTCTTTGCATTCCGAGTGGGAAATTTATTCCAGGGATGGGCGGGTGGCATCGCGTTGACTCAGCGGCGGATGCGGCCAGCGCGGTCGGGGTGTGGATTTGCCCGCATCCGGGTTGAGCAGCATGGACAACCAGGAAATGGCGCGTTCATCGTAATCGCGCCGCCCACACACGTCGCAAATCCAGGCCGGGAAATTGGGGACGGTGATCAGCTCGTCGCTCAGCCAGGTGAAGTAGGTGATGTATTGCAGGCGCATCATGCCTGGCGGACATTCTTTGCAGGGATAGGTGTGATTGTTGGCTAGCTCGCTCATCGCTTATGTTCCTCGCGCCGCGTCTTCAAGTATAGTGTTGGTAGCCGCACCGATTGATGCGGCCAGGGATGATGGCGGAGCAGAAAGCTCCCGTTGGCAGGCTTCTCTATATGTGTCAGCATATCTTCGTTGGAATCAGGCATGATATTCTTATGGCGCCGCGAGAACTAATTGATCGTGCTTGATAAGCATCCAATTGTCGAACGGCCAATAGACGAGTACGGCCTTACCGACTACATTTTCGAGCGGCACCAAGCCCCAACTATGCGAATCGGAGGAATCATTGCGGTTATCCCCCAGCACGAAGAGATGATCCTCAGGCACGTTCCAGTTGCCAACGTACTTGGGCGAGGCCGCAATGTATCCTTCCACCAGCAAAGCGCCGTTGACGTATACATGCCCATCCGTGATGACGATATCCTCACCGGGCAAGCCGATCACGCGTTTGATCAAATCTTCCTTGGGGTTTACGGGGAAACGAAAGACGATAATATCGCCGCGTTCCGACTGGCCGAAGCGATAAGCCAACCGGTTCACCAGCACAAATTCGCCGTTGTGTAAAGTGGGGAGCATACTGAACCCGTCCACGCGCACACGCGCCGAAACAGCGTTGATCGCCAGGAATAACACAACCGATAAAACCAGCGTTTCCAGTATATCCAGCAGGAACCTTTTCCAGGTGCTGGCTGCTGGGCCAGCTTCAGGCTGGGTGATGATCTCAGGGGAAAGTTCAATCAAATTCTGCCTCCACGAAGCATTATGGTCGCGCAGTCAGCGACCATTATAAGACCCCTTTGAGGTGGAGGCAAGGGAAAAATCAAACCCGGCCCCAGGCGTAATAAGTTGGCACGTGAAGGACGCGCTCGCCGCGCCTCCAGGCTGCCTCGTCCAGCTTTTTCATTTTCTGAATATGCCCGGCTGGTACGTTTCCCGCCAAATCGGCCTCCAGCACCGCCCATTCCAATTCCCGTTCCACGGGCGTCAGCGGATGCGTTCCCACCCCGCGCCCCGTGCTGGAACCGGGACTACCCCGCAGGCTACCCGTTTCGAGGATCGTTATCCCGGCCTCGGCAAACAGCCCTGCCAGCCTTCGTCCAAGATCTGGGTCAGCCCCCTGCCGCCGCAGGGACTCGGCCTGCCAGCCGCCCAACACGGCCAGCTCTTTGGGCAGGTCCACGCGCCGGCTGTAATCCGGCTCGGCCAGCGCCAGCAGGTAGCCATTGCGGCGCGTCACGCGTTTCATCTCACGCAGCACCCCGGCGGGGTTCTTGACCCACATGAGCAGGAAATGGCAAAAGGCGATATCGAACGACCCGGCCGGGTAGGGCAGGCTGTGGGCATCCCCGTTCGTTAGCGAGGCGGCTGGGGCGTGGATCCTGGCCTCGGCCAGGCGAGCCGGCTCCAGGTCCAGCCCGTGGACGGCGGCCCGTTCAAGGGTGGGAAGTTCGGCCAGCAGCGCCCCCGTCCCGCAGCCGACTTCCAGGATGCGGCCGGCGCGCCTCAGGTCAATTTCATCGAAAATGTAATCCCGTAAACTGCGCGTCCAACCAGCCTGTTGAGAAAAGCGGGCATGCCAATCCATTTTCCTCACCCCTCACCCCTCTCCCTGCCCCCTTCGGGGGTGCTTCGCGAGGAGAGGGGCAGGGGTGAGGGCGGTCTCCAGTTGACCACGAACGCTGCCTGTTCCTCAGTCTCTGGTGAATATGGGAAAAAAGCATATTGCGCGCAGGTCTGGTAGAGTTCGTTCAGACGGTGCAAGGCTGCCTTGCCGTCCTGCCCCTGATGTGCCAGATAACAGGCGACAATTGTGCCGGTGCGCCCGATGCCGCCCCAGCAGTGGAGGTACACCTTGCGACCTTGAGCA
This sequence comes from uncultured Chloroflexus sp., assembly GCA_964618215.1. Lineage (GTDB taxonomy): Bacteria > Chloroflexota > Anaerolineae > Anaerolineales > Villigracilaceae > CG2-30-58-95. The sequence goes on along the minus strand of CAZTZE010000002.1, from coordinate 101,863 downwards.
GTGGCTGACTCTATGGCTTCCAGGATGGCGATCAGCGTTTCGGATGAGGGCAGACCTCTATCCGGGATGGGAAAGCGGTGGTAGTGGATGCGGCGGTTGTAATAACCCGCGTCCTCCATCAGAATGGGCAGGTAGGAGGGGAGTTCGCCTTCGACCGTCAGGTCGAAGAAAGTGTCGAAACCGGCGTTGAGGAAAGCGGTCAGGCGCTGATGGGACTGCGCCTCGTCACGGCTGCCGGCGTATCCTCCGGCGAGGAACTGGCCCGGCACGACCCAGTAGGATTCAGGGATGGGGCGCTCTGGGATGGTCATTTATGGTTGGTTGAAGTAGGTGCAAACCCGGCTGATGATCTCGCCACGCAGTTGGACGAGTTCAGGCCAATCGTAGAAGAACAATATTTTCTGTTCAGCGATTGTCTCCCCGGCTGGTTTTGGCTCGAGGATGAAGAACATCCACGACTCGGCGATGTCCTCCTCCGGGCTGGTGGCCGCGTATTCGGTCACGAATTGGCGCTGATAAGCCTCGTAAAAATCGTACAGGCGGCGGTCATACTCATCCTGATCTTCGATGGCTTTGATTTGTTCCCATTCGGTGTAAATGGCAGTCCAAAAGACGCGGTGGAAGTGGTTGATGTAAGAATTCGCCTGGCTGCATCCCTCGTCTGCGCAGCACCTACTCGGCAGGAAATATTGCCGGCAGGCCGCCGCGGCTTGCGCGTCGTCCGGGTTGTCGTGGAGGTTCATCTCGATCACGACCTGCGAGGTGTTCAGCGTCAGCAAGTGACCGAACTCATGCAGGAGCGTCGCGCCGAGGGCTTTTCTGTCGGCAGAATCGAGAATATCCACGCCCAGAGACCAACGCGCGGGATCATAACCATCCTGTTCGACGGCAGCCAGGATGTTGTACTGGCCGTCGGTGAAGATCACGTATTGGTTGACGATTTCACGCTGGTTGGCTGGGATGATGGTGGTGAAATAATCCCAGATGGCTTCATGCGTGGCTGTGTCTTGCTGGTAAGGGCGCAGCTTCGCCGGAATCGCGCTCAGGGTCGAGCCGGTCAGACGATTACCCTCAACCCGATAAATGACCAGTGTCTGCTCTTCATGGATTGTTGGCAGTTTGCGCCCGTATGTTCTTGCGTGTGAGCCATCTCCTTCCGAGGCGATCAACATCTCCGATAGCAGACTGGGACAGACTATTTGCGGGGTCGGTGAAGCAATCTGCGTCGCGGTCTCGATAATGGTCGCCGAAGGCGCGACCATAATAGTCGCCGAAGGCGCGACCATAACGAGCGGAAGTCCGGTGGGAGTGCTGGGTTGGGGCGTAAAGGGGACGTATGGGATGCAGATGCAAGCGGCGGTAACAACGAATAAAGTGGCTGCCAGGATTAAGATCGAGAATCTTCTATTCGACATCAGGATACCTGTATTCACTCACTTGCTAACGGGCGCTTTTCAACGCGAATTGCGCGAATACCCTTCGGGTACGATGTGGGCGAATAGCGCTAATTTTATTAAATATTCGCGGCATTCGCGTTAAAAAATGTCGTAGTGAGTTTATTCAATCAGCGATTTGACGATCTCGGCCGCATCTTTGACCAAACCGGGACAATTCTTGGTGAAAACCTGTTCTTGGCGCGCCTTCTCTAATTCCTCTGGCCGGCGGATGTCGTAGCCAGTCAATTTGCGGCAGATGATCGAGCCGTGCTTTTCCTCGAAGCGATGGATGAATTCCTGTGAGATCTTGTAGATCTCTTCCTTCTTTTCAGGAGTGGTCGTGCCATGCTTCAGGGCGATGACCATTAGCGCGCCGGTCACCGCGCCGCACACCTCGCCCTGGCGGGCAACACCGCCGCCGAACGGCGAGGCGATTTTAAGCGCCAAATCCTCTGCGATGCCGAACTGGGCTGCAAAAGCCGAGAAAACGGACTGCGAACAGGAAAAGCCTTGGCTAAAGCGGTTGAGGGCAATTTGGGTTTGATCGGTCATGTATCGGGAAGCTCCTCCCCATAGACGAACAAATCGCTGATGGATTGCCGCGTGTAATTGCGGAGAATCGCTTCGCCGAAGAGCGCGCCAATCGAAAGAACGTGCAGCTTCGGGTGACGCTTTTCGGGCGGGATGTAGACGGTGTCTGTGGTCACGATTTCGGTGATCTGCGGGACGGCGGCCAGTCTCTCCAGTCCGCCGCGCACAAAGACGCCGTGCGTGCAGGCGACCCATATTTCCTGGACGCCTTGTTCGATCAACACCTTGCTGAGTTCGAGGAAAGAGCCGCCTGTGGCGATCTCGTCGTCGTAGATCAGGGCGCAGCGGTAACCCTGGATCGGCCGGCCGACCAGCCCGCTGATGACCACTTCCGTATCCGAGATACGTTCCTTGTTCCCGGCTGCGACGGGAAGGCCCAGGTCCTTGGCAAAACGGGCTGCCGACTTGGCGTGTCCCATATCCGGCGCGACCACGATTGTGCTGCTCAAGTCGTGTCCCGCGAAGTGATGATGGAAGACCGGGCGGCTGGTGAGCGGGTCGGCGGGGATGTTGAAGAAGCCGTGTACCTGCGGCGAATGCAGCATCATGGTCATCACGTGGGTCGCGCCGGCCGTCTCCAGCAGGTCAGCGACCAGCCGGGCGGTGATCGAGATGCGCGGCGCGTCTTTCTTGTCCGAGCGGGCGAAGGAGAAATAGGGGATGATGGCGTGCACTTCCTTCGCCGAGGCTGAACGGGCGATGTCGAGCATCATCAGCAGTTCCACCAGGTGATCGTTCACGGGCGGGGCGAGCGACTGGATGATGAACACGATGCGCGAGCGCACGCTGGCGCCGAGCTGGATGTACAGGTTGTCGTTGCTGAAGCGCGTGATGAGGGTTTTGTCGAGCGGCAGGCCCAGGTAGGCGGCAATGTCGCCAGCCAGTTGCGGATGCGAGCTGCCGCTGAAAAAGCGGACTTCTTCCGGGTCAAGACCTTTTACTGGCATAATTATCACCATATTCCTGGCAGGAGCCGATAGCGGACTTGGGCGGCGTAATCCTTGTAACCTTCCAGTTCATTTTGCGAGGTAGTCCCGGTTCCAGCACGGGGCAGCATGCGGTCTTCCAGCGCGGTGCGGATGAACAGGTTGACGATAAGAATACTGGTGGGGATCAACGCCCACAGCGAACCGAGCGTAATCGGGATGGTCAGGTAGGAGACCAGGAAGGCCAGGTACAGACCCAGGTAGGCCCAGGCGTTCCACCAGTTCCATTTCCAGACGGAGGCGAACAGGGCGATAGCCTGGATCAGAACCAGGATCCCAATCTGTACAAGTCGTTTGCGGATGGCAGGGGTCATATTCTTTCTTCCGTCCTTCCGGCTGGGTTTCGCGAAGCATCCCCGAAGGGGGCAACTCTACTTGTGAACATGTAGAAATTATCTCGGATATTCGAAGAGACGGCTCCCATGCCGTCGCATCATCGGGCGTGGGAGCCCGATCGGCATCTTTGAGATAATTTCGGCTCTTTGGGATTTGCCGTGATTCTGCGGCAAATGTGGGACAAATTGCCAATTTGTCCTACGGCATACCGCCAAATATGGTGGCTCGTCACGGCAACTCCCAATGAACCATAATTTCTTAGGGGTAAATCATCTCCCACGGATCTTTCAGGAAATTACCCAGGATCTTATCCGCTTCGCCCTGCGCCGGAAGCACATCGCCATCCGGCTCGACGTAGAGCCAGACTTTGCCCGCGCCATCTATGACGCTGTCCTCGGCGGTTTCGTGCGCCACCGGGTTATCGGCAGAGTAAGGTACGGGCAGGTCGAATTTGACCGAGAGGCCCAATTCGGCGGCGCGCTGGCGCAGCCCGGCGAGATCATCTTTGAGGGAAGCAGCGGAGGCGCTCAAGGACAGGCTCTTGACCTCCAGTTTTGCCAGTCTTTCGAGGGTACTCCTCCCCTTCTTGACGTTCTGCGGCGTGACGGTGAAATGCACGGTGGTGAAGATATCCTCCGGCATGATCGTTTCCAGGGCCTTCCAGGAGGCCTCGTTCTCCGGTTGGAGGATGAAGAGCAGGTGGTCGAGGCCGGTTTGGAGCAGCAATTGGAGGTATTTCTTATCGGCCAGTTTCAGCCCATCCGAAAGCAAGCCGCAGACCTGGCCGTTCTTCTCGGCGTGAGCGATCAGCGCAGGCAGGTCTTCGCGCAGGGTCGGCTCGCCGCCGGTGAAGGTTATGTGCGGGATGCCGACCGTCCAGGCCTTATCCATGATGGTCTGCCATTCCTCGGTGGTCAGCTCGCGGTCGACGCGTTTGACCGGGGCGTGTTCGGTCTTGTCGCCGGGCGGCAGGCGGTAGGTCAAGGCGCAATCGAGGCGCAAAGGGGCGGTCAGTTCCTGCGAGTGGGGGGCGACGCGGTCGAAGTCGAGGTACGCGACCGGGTCGAGGTCCGGGGTGAGGATCAGTTCCTGGACGCGGTCGCGGAAATCCATGAAATCCTGCAAAGCCACCGCCCGGTTGATGCGATAACGCGAGGCGATCTGTTTGGCAGCCTCCTCGGGCGGCGTTCCTTTCATCATGTGATAGGCGTACTCGGCTGCGGTCGGGTTGAGGTGCAGGACGGTCGCCGCGTTGACGATCAGCATCCCGGAGCCATCCGGCTGCATACGCAGGTGCAGGCGGTAGGCGGGTTCGTCAGGCTGGGATTGGTAATGATGCGTACCGGCCGGCAGCGGTTGGGTGCGGGTGAATTGTTCGCGCAGGAAATTGACGATGGAAGCCATAGGTGCTCCTTTTCCGATTTACGATTTCGGATTTGCGATTTACGATTGGCGAATGGCGATTGAAAATTGCTTGTGGGGCTAACGAATCTCTACTCTCTACTCTCTACTCTCTACTCTCTACTCTCTGCTCTCTGCTCTCTGCTCTCTAATCTCGCACGAAGTGCGGCATTTCGAAGGGGATTTCGATGGATAGCTCGACGAACCCGGCGTAGACGCCATCTTTGTACCAGGGCGTCTGGTAGATGAGTTTCTTCTTGCCTTTCTTTTCGATGGTGTAGACATTGGCTTCTTGCCTGTCCATCATGCGCTCGAGCTGACCGCGCGCCGGATCGGGGTGGCAATCCAGCACGTTCTTGCCGATGAGGGCGCGGCCGCCGTCGTCTTTGAAGACTTCTTCAGCAGCGGCGTTCATTTCAATGATGATACCCTCGGCGTCGCAGATGGTGATGGCGCCGGGGAATTCTGCGAACCAGGAATGTTCGGATGCGGTGGTCATCTTGATTCAGGGCCTTTCATACTGTGTCAGGATATTGTAGAGAACGGTGACGAACAAATCCAAACGCTCGTTCACTCTGCCGGGGAAGGTTTCGTCCAAATAGGCGAGGTTGTCATACTGCGTGTGAATGATGGCACCTTCGTTGCCGTAATTCGGGTCTACCTGGGTATAGCCGTCATGATCGCCCAGGGTCCAATTGGTGGCTTCGAAGTAAGCAAAGGGGATGCCAGCTTCCTGGAACGCAGCGTAGTCGGCCGAGCCGCCGCCTCCGTCCGGGTCGGTCAGATCCACGTTCTGGATGGGCTGGAGGTCGTAACCGTTGCTCTGCGCCCAGCCAATCGCCCAGTCACGCGCCGATGTATCCATGGTTTCGAGGCTATAGACGTAGGCAATGTCACCAGCGGAAATGCTGTCGAGGTTGACAAAGAGGATGATATTCGAAACTTCGCTGTCACTCAACGAGGAGACGAAGGCATTCGAACCGAGCAAGCCGGCTTCTTCCGCGCCAAAGGCGATGAAGTAGATGGTGTAAGGAGTGGTCTTGTCTTTCACCAGTTCGGCAACTTCGAGCATGACCGCCACGCCGGAGCCGTTATCGTCCGTGCCGAGACTTTCATCGGATGAATCATAGTGTGCGCCGACGACAATCACCTGCGAAGAATTGCCGCCTTTGACTGCAATGATGTTGGCGGAATCAATCGCTTGGTCATCTTCGCCAACGGCGGTAAAGGGCTGGACCTCAGGCCTGTAGCCGAGTTTCTCGAACGTGTCGGCAATATACTGCCCGGCCTCGGCCTCCTCTGCCGACCCGGGCATCCTTGCGCCGATTTCGGTCAGCGCTTCGAGATGCTGGCGGGCGATTTCTCCATTCGTCCCACCGTAATCTACGACAACGGGCGTCCCTTCCTCTATCGTAGTCTGGGGAGTAAGACTCAACGGAGCGCAGGCGCCGATGAGCAAGGCAAACAGGACAAGGATGGAAATTTTTCTCATTTTAAGTTCACCTGTATGCTGCTGTTGTCAGGTTTTCCTCAAATTGCAGCGGACAGCCGCCGCCGCATTCCGAATGCAGCGCGCAGCCGCTGCATTTCTCCGGCAGGCCCTGGCGTTCACGCAATTTGACAGCCAGTTCGTGGTTCCAGATGGTATCCCACTCGTCCGTGAGCAGGTTGCCGAGTTGATGGTAGTACGACTGGCAGGGCAGCACGCCGCCATCCGGCTCGACGCACATGTTATACAACGCAGCCGTGCAGCCCTTGACGCCCAGATCCAGCGCCATCGGGTCGAAGCCGCAATACTGCGTCGGCGTGTACCAGATCAGGCGCTGGCCGCGCGCTTCGGTCTTGGCGCGGGCGATTTCGAGCAGCGGATACAACTCGCTTTCTCCCAAGCCTGTGCCAACCGTTGCGCCGCGCCCGGAATGGATCAGCGCGTTGAGGCCGATGGTCGGCACGCCCAGTTCGGCGAGAAAATCAAATGTGGCCGGGATGGTCTGGACGTTGTCGCGCAGCATGGTGGTATTGGTCATCACATAGAGCGGCGCCGCGAGTACATTTTTGATTCCTTTCACTGTCTGCGTAAAAGCGCCCTTGGCACGCACCATTTCATCGTGAATTTCCGGCTCGCACGATTCGAGCGTGATCTGCACATGGTCGAGGCCGGCCTTGACTAGCGACTCCACGTAACGCGGGTCGCTCAGGCGGCGTCCGTTGGTGTTCAAACCGCTGATCTGCCCGTTGCGCTCGGCGTAGGCGATGAGTTCGGGCAGGTCCTCGCGCAGGGTCGGCTCGCCGCCGGTGAAGATGATGTGCGGGATGCCCAGTTGCCAGCAATTGTCGAGGACGCGCTGCCAGTCGGCGGTGGAGAGTTCGCGTGGGGCGTGGAGCGGGGCAGGTGGGGCGAGATAGGAGTTAGGAGTTAGGAGTTGTGATGGGCCGGTTCGCTGATCCGCCGAATCGCTGATTCGCTGGTTATAGCAATGGGCGCAATCGTTGTTGCAGCGGTAAGTCAGCGCCAGGTCCATGCGGTAGGGCGCGGAAGGACGAGCGCTGAAAGGCGCGTCCACTTCCAGCTCGAGTTCGTGGATCGGGCAGGCGCCGGTGAACAAGGATGAAAGATGAAGGATGAAGGATGAATAGTCGGCGCGGGCTTGCGCGTTGCCGACACGATATTTTTGTTGAATGGTTTTAATGGCTTGTCCTTCATCCACTTCTTCCAATATCAAATATGCCATCAGCGCGGCGGTGGGATTGAGGTGCATCACGCGGCTGGCGTTGACGATCAGTGTGCCGTGGCCATCCGGGTCGAGGCGCAGGTGGATGCGGGATTTCTCATCACCAGCCTCGCGGCGGTAGTGATACAAGCCGGATGCGGGGTGCGGGGTGCGGGGTGCGAACTTGAGCATGTTCATCACGCTACCGCTCACAGGTCACTGAACACTGAACACTGAACACTGATCACTGTTCACTATCTCCCACCCCCCGCGCAGGCGCAGGCGCAACCGGCGCAGGCGCAGGCACAGGCGCAGGATCTCCCGCTGCTGCCACTGCTGCGGTAACTGCTCGAACTCGATTTGGGTACTGGGTTGGTCTGCTGGGTGACTTTGGAGGTGAAGGAGTTCAGGTCGCCGATGACGCGGCTGGAGAAGGATTGCGCGCCGGTGACCACAGAGGCAGCGAAAGTGGAGCCGGGCACGGATATGGCGCGGCCCGGAGATGAGGATGGCATGACCGAGGCCGTCTTTGGTGCGCCGACCGAGGCTGGCCTATAGGCCGGGTCGTAGCGCCCCCACCACATCGGAACAAAGACCGGGCCGCTAAAGACGCGGCGGGTGTGATCGTCGTAATCCTTATCGAGCATCGTCCATTCCATCGCTTGCTCATACATCTGGCTCTTGACCTCGGGCGTGCCGGCGGCTTCGATTTGTTGCCAGGCTCTTTCCATGATGTTCTTATAGTACTCGATGCTCTCCTTGCGGCTGAAGCCTTTCATTTTTTCGGAAACGGTCTTGACCAGATTAACGGTCATATCCTGTAAACCCTGTTTTGGGGTTTTGTTCACCTCGGAGAAGGCCAGCAAGAAGTCTTTTTCGTAATTATGTAATCCTTCCGGGATTGGCTGGGTGACTTGCAGTTTCAGCGGCTCGCGGGTGATAACCTGCGCGGCATTCTTTTTCACCACGCTGAAAAGGATCATGGTCATCACTTTGTCGAGCGGTTGTTCCATCAGGATGGCGGCTTCGACCGCGGTCAGGCCGCGCTTGATGCCGTGCCCCTCGATGGAAATCTTGGGCGGCAGATACTGCATCTTGCGCTTGCGTTCATTGATGACGCCCAGGATTGGCAGGCCTACAAAGAACAAAGCGAAGCAGCCGCAAATAGCGGGACCAATCAGCGCGTCCCAGTCAATCGAAAAGGCTGGCGGCTGGACGATAGCGCCTTCCGGGACATACTGCTTCGGGAAGGACATGCCGAATGTGTATTGGGTATAGCCATTGGCCGCGCTGCTGTGCCAGGTGTAGGTGACTTGATCTTGGTTATCGTATGCCGCCTGGGGGGCGTCGTTTCCCGGCCAGCCGCCACGCGGGATATGGTAACGCGGCTCGCCCGGTTGGATGCCGGGTGGCAGGTGAAAGATCACCGTCAGGTCGGTGTTGCCGTGAGCGGTGGTCCAATAGGCCGGTGCGAACTCGCCGCTGGCGTAGGTTTGCGGCTCGTTTTCATCGTTGTAGAGCATGTGGGTGATCTGCCCGATGACGACATGAACCTGACCGCTTGCCCCGGGCGGGATGGCGTATGCGCCCATATCCACCGAGAACCCGTATGCTCCATCGCCCTGGAAATCGGACGAAATCTTCAACGCATGACCGTCCACATCCGCGGAGATACTGTTGAAGTCGTAGTCTCCGTTCGGCATGCCGACGTCCACGAAGTCAATGACGTGCGCGCCCTGGTCATTGTTAAAGACGAAGGTGTAATCCAGCGATACGCTCCCGTCGCTGTTCCAGAAAACATGCACGACTTCCCGGTCGAGGCTGAACGAGTAGGCCTGCGCACTGGCGCTGGTCGTTATTGCCAGGAGCAGGAGAATAACGAGAAATAAGGTGATGCGTCGTTTCATAGTTCCCTCCGATTACGTATTACGTTTCACGCATAATGTATCATGTAAAACGTAAAATCACCACTTTGGTTCTTCTGTCAATTGATACGCCGTATTGCAATATGGGCAGGCGACCATCGGCGCGCCGTTGACCAGTCTGATGTTATCGGCAGTCAGCGTCCCGCCGCAGGACTGGCATTTCATTGCTTCGATCTTGGTCTCACTGGGCAGGTCAACCTTCAATGTGACGTTCTGCACCGTCTCCTGCCTCGACTTGCGCACAGCCAGCGTGATCAGGACAACCCCCCCGACGACCATCAGGACGCCGATGCACAGGAAGCCAATTCCCAGCGGCAGCCAGGCCTGCTGACCGCTGGCCGGGTCCATCGAACCAAGCGCCATGATGCCCCCCCAGCCAATCCCGCAAATGGACAGGATGAAGAGAATGACAGCCCCGATGTACATCCAGGTTGTTGGTTTCATGCAGGCCTCCGTCAAAGGGATATACGTTTGAAGAATGAGATTGATTTACGTAAGTTTAACACTTTCTTGCAAATAAGACAAATAATTTAGGTTCATTGGGAATCGCCGTGATCCACCCCCATATTTGGCGGTACAAGGTAGTGCGAAATTAATTTCGCACTACACGTGGCAGTTTATCAGCAAATCCCAGAGAGCCAATTTTTATGTTATAAAAGAACACCGGGTTAAACGTCCGTTTGTAAAAGTGGTTGATTGTTAGCGAGAGATGACAATGATGAAGAAAAAGACGGTGATTGCGGCTGCATTGGGAGAATGCGTTCACGTTGCCGGGGTGATGAATTTCCTGCGGCTGGCCGAATCGGCCGGCTGGCGGACAGCCTTCCTCGGCCCGGCAGTTTCGGTGGAAGATGTTCTGGCCGCCGCCCGCCGTGAGAGGGCTGACTTGGTTGGCGTCTCGTATCGTTTAACCCCCGAAACCGGTGAGCGATTGCTGGGCGAGTTTGCCGAGGCTGCAGACGAGTTGCGCGCCGCCGGAGTCCGTTTCGCCTTCGGCGGCACCCCACCGGTGGCAGAACGGGCGCAAGCGCTGGGTTTCTTTGAGCGCGTCTTCGATGGCAGTGAACCCGCCGAGGCGGTGCTGGCTTATCTGAAGGGACAACCGGCCGGAGGGTCGAGCGAAACCGATTTCCCGCAAACCACGACAGCGCGAATACAATGGAAGTCGCCCTTCCCCATTTTGCGTCACCATTTTGGTCTGCCAACGATGGAGGATACGCTTCGCGGGATCGAGAAAATCGCTGAAGCGCAGGCATTGGATGTCGTCTCATTGGGCATTGACCAGGACGCGCAGGAGAATTTCTTTCATCCCGAACGGCAGGACCCGCGCTGCAAAGGGGCGGGCGGTGTGCCGGTGCGCAGCGCGGAGGATTACCGCGCTCTCTACGAAGCCAGCCGGCGCGGCAACTTTCCCCTCATGCGCACCTACTCCGGCACAGATGATTTCATCCGCCTGGCCGAGATGTATGTGGAGACGATCAACATTGCCTGGGCTGCCATCCCGCTCTTCTGGTTCAACCAAATGGACGGGCGCGGCCCCTGGGATCTGGAAGGTTCGATCCGCGAACATCAACGAGTGATGGCCTGGTATGGCGCACGCGGCATACCGGTTGAACTGAACGAGCCGCACCACTGGGGCATGCGCGACGCGCCGGATGTGATATTCGTCGTCTCGGCGTATCTTTCGGCTTACAATGCCCGCGTATATGGCGTAAAGGATTACATCGCCCAACTGATGTTCAACAGCCCGCCCGCGCTTTCGGACGCGATGGATCTGGCGAAGATGCTGGCCGTGCTTGACCTGATTACCCCCCTTTCATCCCCCCATTTTGCAGAACAAAATGGGGGGACAGAGGGGGGCACCTTCCGTATCTGGCGGCAGACGCGCAGCGGCCTGCTCAGTTATCCGCTCGACCTGGATGCTGCCCGCGCCCATCTTGCCGCAAGTATCTACCTGCAAATGGCGCTCAAGCCGCACATTATCCATGTTGTCGGGCATACAGAAGCGCATCATGCCGCCACTGCCGAGGATGTCATCGCGGCCTGCAAAATAGCGCGCCGCGCCGTTGAAAATGCGTTGAGCGGTCAACCCGATATGACCGCCGATCCCAAAATTCAGGCACGCCGCGAGGAACTGGCTGCCGAGGCACAGATAATGCTGGATGCCATCCGCCACCTTGCCGCCCCAGGCGTGGAAGACCCGTTGTTGGATGCGGTGACGCTGGCAAGAGCGGTCACAAGCGGCCTTTTGGATGCGCCGCATTTGAAGAATAATCCTTTTGGGCGGGGAGCAATCCGTACGCAAATTGTCAATGGACAATGTCTGGCTGTTGACATGGATGGCCGCCCATTGGCAGAAAAAGAACGTATCTCCAGGATAAGAAAGGAGTTGCCATGACAACACCAGAGAAATATACCGTGATTGGCGCAGGACACGGAGGCAAGGCCATGGCCGCGCACCTGGCTTTGATGGGATTCAGGGTCACGCTGTATAACCGCACAGTAGATCATGTGACAGTCATCAAGAAACGCGGCGGCATCGAACTGGAAAGCGCGGAAGGGGGACCGCATGGTTTCGGAAAACTCTCCAAAGTCACCTCCGATATAGGCGAGGCTTTGAAGGATGCCGCTATCATCATGATCGTTGTTCCTTCCTCGGCTCATGCCGATGTCGCTCAGAAAGCCGCCCCATTCCTGAAAAACGGCCAAATTGTCATCTTGCATCCCGGTCGCACCTGCGGCGCAATCGAGTTCACCAAAGCCATCCGCGATAACGGCTGCAAGGCAGATGTGACCGTAGCCGAGGCGGAAACGTTTATCTATGCCTCCCGCTCCGACGGGCCGGCCCAGGCGCGCATCTTCCGCATCAAGGAAGCCGTGCCGTTGGCCGCCTTGCCAGCCACGCGCACCCAGCAGGTTTTGGATGCCATCGCGCCAGCCTATCCGCAGTTCATTGACGGCGTCAATGTTTTACAGACCGGTTTGAACAACATGGGCGCTATTTTTCACCCTGCTCTGACCCTGCTCAACGCGGGCTGGATCGAAGCCACGCATGGCGATTACCAGTTTTACATTGACGGCGTGACACCCTCCGTGGCTCGCGTGCTCGAAGTGCTGGATCGCGAACGCGTAACCATTGCCTCGTCGCTGGGCATCCGCGCCCGCACCGCGCTGGAATGGCTGAAACTGGCCTATGACACCTCCGGCGAAGACTTGCACGAGGCCATCCACAACCAGCCGGGCTATTACGGCATCAAAGCCCCGCCCACTTTGAATCACCGTTACATCTTCGAGGATATTCCCATGAGCCTGGTGCCGATGGCCGCGCTCGGCGAGCGCTATGGCGTTTCGGTGCGCGGCATGGACGCCATCATCCGCCTGGCCTGCATCGTCCACCGCACCGATTACTGGCGGCGTGGGCGTACGTTGGATAAATTGGGCATTAACAATCTAAGTGTTGGCGAACTCACCCGATATGTCAATGAAGGCGTCTTGGAATAGCCCTTGAACGCTGTTTGTGAGGGTTGCCAGGTGAGAGTATTCTGGCAGACATGCTGATAAGGAGAATAATAATAACGGGAATTGCAGGAATCGTGAGCCCTGACAACAGTGAGATTGTAAACCACATGTTGGACAAATGGAACGTGAAAGGACCGCGAACTACAATGGCAATACTGAGAATCGGCTTACTGACCAAGAAACGGGGAAACTTTGCAATTCAAGAAATGTTCATCGGCGCCAACAAGGTCGTTGACGAGACGGATGCTGAGGTGGAACATCACGAACGAGCGCTGACCGAAGCTGGTTATAGCATCCGCCAGATTCACTGGGGCCCCAATTTTATTTGCGATCTTCAGGCTTCTCATGTTGACCTCGTCTTCAACGTTTCCAGCATGGTAGAAGCCGCGATCCTCGAAGAATTTGAGATACCCTACGTCGGATCCGATACATTGACTATAGCCATCGCCACCGATAAATCGCTGGCAAAAAGGCTCTGGCAGCAGGTGGGCCTGCCAACATCGCCTTTCTTTGTGGCCAGATCAGAGAATGACTGCGAGGTGTTTCGGGACGACCCGCCGTTCGAGTATCCGCTTTTCGTCAAGCCGGTAGCCGGCCGAGGCAGCGCAGGGATCAACAACGCATCCATCGTTCACAGCTACGACCAACTGGTCAGCGGCGTTGTGGAAAGGCTTAAAACTATCGGTCAACCAGTCCTCATAGAGAAGTTCCTGCGAGGGAGAGAAATCACTCTGGGTGTCCTGGGAAATGAGGACGCAAGAGTCCTTCCCCCATTAGAGATTGTGTATTGTGAAGGAGATGACACGCTAACTTTCGAGAAAAAGGAGTTAGATAATGATTCCTTCCTTTGTCCTGCTCCGCTGACTGCTGAAGAGACCCACATGATGCAGCATTTGGCGCTCCGGGCCTACCACGTGTTGGGTTTTAAGGACTTTGGCCGAATTGACACGATATTGACCGAGGAAGGGCCGTTCTTGTTGGAGGGGAACACTTTCGCGGGGTTGATGTGCACACCCAAGGAGAAACCTCGTAGCTACATTGGCTTCATGGCTCGCGCGGAGGGAAAGGACAGCAAAGCTCTGCTGGATGAGATCATTCAGATCGCTATCAGAAGACTCAACTTGAAAGCCTGTGATTGAGATGTCAGTACCTCGGATAGAGATAGAACTCGACAAACTGATCCATAACGCCCGCAAGCTGATGGCGCTATACGGTTCCAAGGGAATCCATGTCACCGCCGTCACGAAAGGGGTCTGTGGATCTCTCAGGGTTGCGAGTGCTCTGCTCAATAACGGGATCCGTTCCTTTGGCGATTCGCGCATCGCCAACATACAAAAGATGCGAGAGGGTGGGTTGGATGCGCAATTCATCCTCATACGCTCCCCGATACCCAGCGAGGTCGAGCGAGTGGTCGAGTTTGCCGACGTGAGCCTCAATACCGAGATCTCCGTTATCCGACTCCTTGCCAATCAGGCGACCAAACGCGGCAAGATCCATCGAGTCATTCTAATGATCGAACTGGGGGATCTACGGGAGGGCATACTACTCTCCGACCTCGAGCCGGTGGTAAAGGAGACGATTGGCATGCAAGGCGTCAAACTGGCAGGGGTCGGAACGAACCTGGCCTGTTTCGGGGGAGTCAGGCCAACCGAGGCGAATATGCGGGAGTTGTCTTCAATTGCCGGCAACCTTCAACGCAAGTTTGGCATCAATTTTGAAGTCGTCTCTGGAGGAAATTCGGCAAATTACCAATGGTTCGTTTCGACGCCGGACGTTGGTCTCGTCAATCACTTGCGCATCGGTGAGGCGATCCTGCTGGGTCGCGACACACTAACCCGAGAGCGGATTCCCGGCCTGTATATAGATACATTCACGCTGGTCGCCGAGGTGATCGAGCTCAAGACGAAGCCCTCGAGGCCCTACGGCGAAATCGCCCAGGATGCGTTCGGTCACATCCCCGTATTCGAGGACAAGGGAAACATGCGAAGGGCGATCCTCGCCCTCGGGAGGCAGGACATTGACGAATCGGCGATCAAACCCAGGATGAAGGCAAATGTCCTGGGAGCAAGCAGCGACCATTTAATTCTGGACGTCAGGGATTCAGGTCTGGAGGTCGGAGCCGAAGTGCGGTTCGATGTTGGGTATAGCGCACTGCTCAGAGCGATGATGTCGCCCTATGTGGAAAAGGTGTATTTGCCCCAATCCCACAGTGAAGCGGAGGATTAGGAATGGATTTGCTGAACTTTGACCTGTATTCCTGGCTCATCCTGCCCCTGCTGATCTTCTTCGCCCGCGTCATTGACGTGACGCTCGGCACGCTGCGCATCATCTTCGTCTCGCGCGGCAGGAAACATCTTGCCCCTCTGCTCGGCTTTGTGGAGGTATTCATCTGGGTCGCCGTTATCGCGCAAATTACGCGCGGCGCGCACAATATCGTGGCATACCTGGCCTACGCCGCTGGATTTGCCGCCGGGAATATCATCGGCATGTACATCGAGGATAAACTGGCAATCGGTACGCTGGTCATTCGCATCATCCTGCAAGATCATGCCGATGATTTGATCGCGCATCTGCGCGCCGCAGGCTACGGCGTGACCAGCGTGGACGCCAAGGGCGCCAATGGGGCGGTGAAACTGATTTATACTATTGTACGGCGGCGGGACCTCCCCGAGGTGACCAGCATTATTCACCACAACCATCCCAATGCGTTTGTTTCCATCGAAGAGGCGCGCTCGACGCGAGAGGGCATCTTCCCCGTCAGGTCTTCCCGCACAAACGGATTGTCTTTGCGCAAAGGGAAATGATCCAGGTGTTGAATGCCTATACCGACCAGCCAAATCAAATGGGTGTGTTTCAAATGAGACCTCATGCCCTGCGGGGCACCCTAAAGGATGAAAATACAGGCTATTTTCAAGTCAGTTGACGAGAGAACGTCCCGCCGAGTAGGCCTTCGGCAGGTTTGATTGAGCCAATTTAGCCGCCTTTCAAAACCTGCGGGACGGTTGTTTCAACTGAAATGAAACACACCCAAATGATTTTAGTTCGACAATGTCACATTCGAATAAGCGTTCGTAGAAAAGGGTGTTTGTCGTCCGTCACGCAGCCTGCGGAGTGGCGTTTTCATGGCTTGAAAGTATTCCGCAGGATCACTTTGGCTGCATGCGCTTGCGCAGTCCGTAGATGCGCGAGACCGGCAGGACCATCAGCAGACCGCGGTCGGGCTGGTTCAAATCGCCGATGACGCGCTCGGTGGCTGCGACGACTTTATCTACAATTGTTTCATCATCCACCAGCGTGAAGATGGTGCGGCTCAGATGTTCGGGGTCGGGATAGAAGTCTTCCAAGGACGGCATCAAAGGGATGTCGTCGCGCAGGCCTTCGCACAGACGAATACGCCCCATGCCGGTGCTGAACAACACCGTCGCGCCGCTCACGCCGGCATCCTGCCAGGCGGCCAGTAGATCCATCAGTTTCTCCGGATCGTGCAGAACAAACAAAATAAAGCTCATTCTGGCTCCTCCTTATGGTATTTTATATTAGTTGTGGCCGGGTCTTGTAAAGCCGGAGTAGTTTTATTTCGTTCCGACCTGTTGAACAGATACCTGAGCAGGGGTGGCGTGATTAGCGTGCTGGCGATGACCATACCAATAATAACTGCGAAGGTGGCATCGGTAGTCAGGCCAGCCTGCATACCTACGCTGGCGACAATCAGCCCGACCTCGCCGCGCGAGGCCATACCGGCGCCCAGTTGCCAGGATTCAGGCCAGGAGAGTCCTGCCCAGCGCGCGCCCAGTCCCGAGCCAAGTATTTTGGTGATGATGGCAACAACAATCACCGCGGCAGCCAGCCCCAGCCCTTTTAGTATATCCGCGATGTTCACGGAAAGGCCAATACTGATGAAGAAAATGGGAACGAACAAACCATAAGCCAGCGCTGAGAGACGCAGTTCCAGGTTTTCGCGCTCCGGGCTGCGGCCAAACATCAGACCAGCCAGGAATGCGCCGGTAATGGCTGCCATATGGCCGACCAGTTCTGCGGCCAGCGCGTAACTGAACATAGTGACAATGGCGAGTATCAGCACATTCTGACTGATGGGCAGTTCGCGTACCCGGCGTATCAAACGCGGCAGCGCCCAGAAGCCGAAAGCCATCGCCAGAGTAAAGAAAAGCGCCATGCGGGCCAGTACAATCAGGATGCTGAGCAGGTTGCCGGCGCCATCCGTCAGAGCGAAGAATATCGAAAGGAACAGGATGACCAGGATATCGTCAAACACCGCCGCGCCGAGCAGCCCCAGTCCAACGCGCGAGCGCAGCGCCTTCAATTCCATCAACGTTTGCGCCGAGATGCTTACGCTGGTCGCACCGAGTGTCAGGCCGAGAAAAATCGCCGATTGTTGTTCGAGTCCGAAGAGCAGCCCCACCCCCCAGCCCGCCGCGAAAGGCAGGAGAACGCCCATCGTCCCGGCGATGGCAGCGACTTTGGTGTTGCGGCGCAGTTCATTGAGATGCAGTTCCAGACCGGCAATGAACATCAGCATCAGCACGCCAATTTCCGCCAGAAAGTGGATGGTCTCTTCGAGGACTTCACTTTCGATGAACGGCAGGTGCAGAAGATTGATCAGCGACGGGCCGAGCAGGATGCCGACAATTAATTCACCCAGCACCGAGGGCTGGCCGAGACGAATGCTGAGATAACCGGCTATTTTGGCAGCCAGCAGGATGATGATTAGCAGAAGGGTGAGTTGCAGGAATGGGGTCATTGTGTTTCCAGAAAGTGGATTTGGCTGCAAAAGTTTACCATACCTTGTGACGCTGTTCTCTTAAATCGCCTGTCGAGGGTATACTTGGCCTGTAACTTCATTCGATTTCATGAGGGAGTCCACTGAAAAAACTATGACCCTAAAAAACGATTTCAAACGCTGGCAAAAAGAGACCCTCGAGCCATCCCTGAAAAAATTCGCAGAGCGGAAAACGCGCTTCGAGACCTCAGCCGGCATCCAGGTCCCGCGCGTGGCGTTGCCCAAAGATGAGGACAAAGATTACGAGGCGAAGTCAGGCTTCCCTGGCGAGTATCCATATACGCGCGGTGTCCAGCCGACGATGTATCGTTCGCGCTTTTGGACGATGCGTCAGTATGCGGGGTTCTCCACGGCGGAGGAGTCCAACAAAAGGTATCGCTATCTGTTACAGCAGGGTCAAACGGGATTGAGCGTCGCGTTCGACCTGCCGACACAGATCGGTTACGACGCGGACGACCCGATCGCGCAGGGCGAAGTGGGCAAGGTGGGCGTTTCGATTTCGTCCATCCACGATATGGAGCAGTTGTTCGACCAGATCCCGCTCGACAAGGTTTCGACTTCGATGACCATCAACGCGCCGGCGGGCGTTTTGCTGGCGATGTACTTTGCGGTGGCGAAGCGCCAGGGCGCGGACATGCGCCAACTGCGCGGCACCATCCAGAACGACATTCTCAAAGAGTACGTGGCGCGCGGCACGTATATTTTCCCGCCCGCGCCTTCGATGCGGCTCATCACCGACATCTTCCAGTTCTGCGCCCAGGAAGTGCCGTATTGGAATACGATCTCGATCTCGGGCTATCACATCCGTGAAGCCGGCTCCACCGCCGTGCAGGAAGTTGGATTTACTCTCGCAAATGGAATCGCGTACGTAGAGGCAGCCCTTGCGGCTGGCTTGCATGTGGATGATTTCGCGCCGCAACTTTCGTTCTTCTTCAACGCGCACAACAACCTGCTCGAAGAGGTCGCCAAGTTCCGCGCCGCGCGCCGCATGTGGGCGAAGATCATGCGCGAACGATTCAAAGCCCAAAAGCCATCCAGTTGGCAATTTCGTTTCCACACGCAGACCGCTGGCTCCACGCTCACCGCGCAACAGCCCGAGAACAACGTCGTGCGCGTCACGCTTCAGGCGCTCTCCGCTGTGCTCGGTGGCACGCAGTCGCTTCATACCAATTCAATGGATGAGGCGCTCTGGCTGCCGACGGAAAAATCTGTGCGCGTGGCGCTGCGCACACAACAGATCATCGCCTACGAGTCGGGCGTCGCCGATTCGATTGATCCGCTGGCGGGTTCGTATCTGATCGAACATCTCACCGACGAGATCGAAAAAGAATCAACGGATTACATTTCAAAGATTGATGAAATGGGCGGCGCGCTGCAGTCCATTGAACGCGGCTACATGCAGAACGAAATCCAAAACGCCGCCTACGCCGCGCAACAGGAGATCGAAAGAAAAGAGCAGGTTGTTGTTGGTGTAAACCAATTTCAGGTTGAAGAAGACCTAACGTTGGAACGTTTGAAGGTTGATCCTGCGATTGAATTGGGACAAAAGGCGAAGTTGAAGAAGTTACGAGAGAATAGAGAGCAGAGAGTAGTAGAGCAGTTGCTTGAAAAACTCGCGCACGCCGCACGTGGCACGTCGAACTTAATGCCCCTCTTCATCGAGTGCGTCGAAAACGACGTCACACTCGGTGAGATTTGCAATGCGCTCCGAGGCGTGTGGGGTGAGTACGTCGCGGAGGGGTTTTAGGGCTTGACTTAGTCCGCTGGTTAGTCTACAATGCCTTTAGAGGTGCAAGATGACTATTTACAATATTCACGAGGCCAAAACCCACTTTTCCAAACTGCTTGAACGGGTTTTGATGGGTGAGGAAGTTGTTATTGCCAAAGCAGGCAAGCCGGTGGCGCGTATTTTACCTGTAGTTAAGGAAGTGCCCCAGCGCAAACCCGGAAATGACGCGGGCAAGATTATCATCGCGCCTAATTTTGACGATCCGCTGGAGGAATTCGATGTATGAAGTATTTGCTTGATACGCATATTTTCCTTTGGTGGAATTTGGGGAAAGGGCAGCTTTCCGAGCGGGTTGTTGACATCATCTCGGATGGAAATAATGAAATTTATCTCAGTGCGGTAAGCGCATGGGAGATAGCCATCAAAGTTGCCAAAAAGCGATTGATAATCCCCGAGGAACCTGCGCGCTTTGTTCCCAGCCGCATGCAGTTGCATGGCTTTCAATCCCTGCCAATTCAATTACATCACGCAACACGGGTGTATGGACTTCCCCTGCACCACACCGATCCATTTGACCGATTACTGATCGTGCAAAGCCAGATTGAGTCCATGCCGCTGATTTCTGTGGATGCCAATATTCGGAATTACGATGTGGAAGTGATCTGGTAAGGTGGGAGAAAACTTCATGCCCCTCTTCATTGAGTGCGTCGAAAATGACATCACGCTTGGCGAGATTTGTAATACGCTCCGTGGTGTGCCTGCCCCCGCTATATGGGGGTGGGGTGAGTACGTGGCGGAGAGGTTTTAGATGTACGATCATTTCATATTCAACACCTAGCGAATAAACCAAGTTAGGATATGAAGTTTCATTGGCTTAGACGTCTTCTCGAAAAAGTCCCACCTGGCGTTTCAATCAATTTGCCAGTCGTTTCCATAGATCCTGGTAGCCTTGCGCAGTATTTTGCTGATGAAGATAGTACCCATAAAGATGAAATTCTTGCAGAATTAGCAAATTTGAGAAAAGATGTTGGTGGCGGCTTTCAGGATCTAAAAAGCGACTTGGAAACTAGGGGTATTGATACACAAGAAAAGTTTGACGAGCTTCTGATAGTAATTCTTCGGATCTATGCTAATTCTAAATTGCTTAATGATGTCGTTTTACCGCCGAATTATGATGACTACTTGAAGTTTCTCATAAAAGATCTAAGTGAGTGGCAAAAGCGCTATGCACCAATGTTTGCAAAGTTTAAGAGTTTGACATTGTTTGCCCGCGTCACCCAAAAACCAAATAAACTTGCTCCTCAAGAACTAATTGAGCTAATTCGTAAAAACAAGAGGCTGGTAATAATTGGGCCTGCAGGCTCTGGAAAAACAACGACTCTTAAGAAGGTTGCCCTTAATAACGCCTCCAACTGCATAAAACAAAAGCCTCATAGTTATTTGCCCATACTTGCGCCGTTACGTGATTATGGCAGTGTTAACTTGAAAGAATTAATTAACTCGATAATTAAGCCTTGGGGAATCACACCTGAAAATATCGAACAAGATTTGGTAAAGGGGAAATTCCTGGTTATTTTTGATGGCTTGAATGAGGTTCCTTCAAAATTCCGACAACAATGCTTTCAGGAAATTCGTAGCTTTTCAAGAGAATATAGATTCAACCGTTTTCTTTACACGTCTCGAAGTTTTGAATATCAGGATGATTGGATATCTACAGATGACGAAATTTCGATTCCAGTTTGTGAAATCGAGTCGCTGACCAAAGGACAAATTGAAGATTGTATTCGACGTTATTTTGGTACTCGTAATAAACTTGCTGACCAATTGATAGACCAGCTAAAAATTCATGACTCGCGGGTTTGGGAAAATAGCAAATCGTTGGCTCGGTTGGCAAGCACTCCACTTTTGCTACAAATGTTAATTCTTACTTTTGAAGAAAAGAGAAGAATCCCGAAGAGCGAAGGCGAATTATTACTTGGATTTGTGGATGAAATATTGTTGAAAATAGAACCAAAAAAATCCGCTGCAGAAATTAATCCTGAAGTAAAGAAAGCTCTGCTGGCAACTATAGCTTGGAAAATGTATCAAGAAGAACTTTCTTCGATTGATAAAAGATATGCCTTCTCTGTTTTCTTGAAAAGGCTTGATGAACTGAAGCGGAGCGGCATAGCAACAATATCGTATGACTCAAACCAAATTTGGCAAGAACTTCAAAACAACTATCTTATTATTGACAATGGCAACTTAGTTTATTGGCCTCATCCTTTATATCAGGAACTATTTACAGGATTAAGCCTGCGAGAAACTTGCTTTGAAGATAATTGGGAGCCAAAATTTGCGGAAATCTACGTGCAATTTCATTCAATTGAAGCGAAGTGGTATGGAAATCCTTCTTTTGAAGCAGGCTTGCGAATGCTTGAGGTCATTCCACAGCCCCATAGGCTTAATGGATTAACTGTAATTGCCATGATCAATCCCTCACTTGCTAAAGAGGCTTTATTGAGATTTGAGCCTGAACATAACCCTGGCATGATGGATGAATTTTCTGAAACCTTGAAAAGGGATCTGTTATCAAGCAAATGGGAAGGAGAATGCCATCGCAACTTGTTGATGACTGCAAGTTACATTCCTGATGATTGGTTTTGCTCATTATTCAACGATTGTGCTACTCTGTGCCCAACTTGGGAAGGAAGAGAGCAATCTGCAATTTTCTTGTGGTCACGATGTGAGAAATCTATTGCTTTGGAAGTGTTGAAAAAATTATGTGAGACTGATTTGGAAGCTCGTGTAAGGAAAACAGCCTTCAATATATTGATTCAATCTGAAGAAAAACTTGATGAAGAAATGTGTTCTTTTCTCGCGCAAAGGTTGTTTGAAGAGAATCAAGGATTTCTATCAGACCCACAGTTACTTTTACAAAAGCTTTTTGATTCGGAAATAATTGTTGCTTTGTTGGTTGATTTAGCGAAGAAAGAAAATAATCGCAATGAAAAGTTGAGAGCAATTTGGTGCCTGGGGGAATCAAAAACAAACAATGTGATGGCGCGAAAAACACTTATAGAACTTGCGCGAAAAGTTATTGATGAAGAAATTCGAGGCGAGTCCGTTAATGCTCTTGCGACGTATCCGTCAGACTTGACTATAAAGGTATTGTGCGGTTTGGCAAATAATGATCAGGCAAAACCGGTTCGTATAAATGCAATTAATAGTCTTTATGCGATGGGTAGTGTAAAAGTAATACCCAGCATTGTCTCTGCGTTGGATGATAACGAAAATGATGTTGTTGAGAAGGCTATGGCTACTTTAGTTGATTTGAGTAAAAAAGAAAAAAGAGTTGTTAGTACCTTGCTGCGAAATCTGAAACAGGCTGAATTCAGAAGTAAGATATTGCAAACTTTATCGCGAATCACGATTGGGGAGACAGATCCTCAGATTCAGGCAAAGATTTGTAAAGAAATAAGATATTATGAAAATGAACGTGATAAATATGTTCGATTGGAAATGGCTTTAGCCTTAAGAGGTTATGACTTAACACTGAGCAACGAAATTATGAGAGAATTGTCAAACGATAAAGATCAGACTATTCGAGAAAGTGCACAAGAAATATTGAATGAGTGGGGAATTGAATTGTAGTTGGTAGCGTCCGCGCCTGCTTTGGCAGGAAAATGGGGGCAAACCTGACATGTCTCACCCGCGCCGTTGCCAGCCACATCGTCCCCTTGTGGGATAACGTCCGCGTGGATATGGGTCATGGTTGATCAGTTTCTTGCGGAGACATGTCAGGTTTTTGGGTAACGCGTCCGCGCCTGCTTTGGCGGGAAATTGCGCCCCCTCCGCCTTCGGCACCTCCCCCAAATCCGACATGAAAAGTATTTATGCCAACGAAAATTTCCCTGTCGGATTTGGGGAGGACGGGTGGGGGTTGGCGCGTGTCCATTCTGGCGCGGGCGCGGGTTTGTGCAAGTCAAGGCTTCGCGGGGATATGTCAGGTTTTTAAATTTGGGTTGCGAAAAATCACCTCCAGAGGTAAAATGGATATGCGGAGTATATCCAATGGCTATAAAAGTCTTAGTCTCTCTCCCCCAGGAATTTCTCGAAGATATTGACCGTGTCGCGTCGGAGGAACACCGTTCGCGCAGTGAATTGATCCGTGAGGCTTTGCGGTCTTATCTGGAAACGCGCCAAGTCCGCAAATTGCGATTGAAACAAGCCGCGGAAGGTCGCGCTCTTTATGGCGATTTTGCCGCTGAGTTCAATGCGTGGGATATTGCAAGTGACGAAGCGCTGACAAACTTTGAAAAGGAACTGGATAAACCATGACACGCGGAGATATTGTTCTCGTCCTCTTACCGCAAGCCGCGGATGGTGCTGGTCACGAACAGGCGGGAACGCGACCAGCGCTTGTTGTGCATGAGGATGCCACAAGCAAAACGTTGTCGGTGGTGATGATAGTGCCATTCACAAGCAATCTCAAAGCGCAACGGTTTCCACATACAATGCTCATCCAGCCGTCGAAAGAAAATGGATTATCCGTGCCCTCCGTTTTGCTTATCTTTCAATTGCGTGCAATAGATAAACAACGCGTGACAAAAAAGATTGGTCATCTTGAAGATGAATTGATGGGGAAGGTCAATCAAGAGATAAAAGATTTACTGGGCTTGTGATAGTTGCTTTGAATAAGTTGCGTCCGCTTTGGCTGGAACTTGGGGGCAAACCTTACATGTCTCACCCGCGCCGTTGCCAATCCTAATGTCCGTGGGGATGTGGGGCATGATTGATCAGTCCCTTGCGGAGACACCTTTGGCAGGTTTTTGAGAGGTATAATTTGAGCAGGAGAATTTGCCATGGTACTCAGCGAAAAAATCCAGGAATACATCCAGAAACTTCCGTCGTCGTTTCAGGAAGAACTGTTTGATTATTTGGAATTCCTGCTTGCCAAAGCAGAGCGCGAAGACAAGGAATGGTCGCGTCTCTCGCTTGCGTCGGCAATGTGCGGCATGGAAGACGAGCCTGAAATTTACACCGTCGCGGATTTGAAGGTCAAATACTCATGAGAAACGCGGGGAATATTGTTCTATTCCGCTTTCTACAGGCGGATTTGGCCGAGGGCAAACTGCGTCCCGCGCTGTTGCTCGGCAAGCTCCCTGGCGAATATGACGACTGGCTTACCTGCATGATTTCATCGCAGATGCGCCATTATCTACCGAACTTTGACGAGATCGTTCAAGAAGGTGATTCCGATTTTGCCGAAAGTGGATTGAAACTTGAAAGTGTTATCCGAGTTGGGAGATTAGCGGTTATTGAGGGTGAAAGCCTGCTCGGTGAAGTCGGAAAGATTTCAGGCGAACGATTAAAGCGGATCAAAAGTCATCTTGCAGATTGGATATTGGAGTAAGGTCGGAGTCGAAAGGCTCCGATTTTGTTTACGCGTCCCCTCCGGGGATGATATCCGCGCCTGGATTGGCGGGAAATTGGGGGCAAACCTGCCGAAGGTGTCTCACCCGCGCCGTTGCCAGCCACATCGTCCCCTTGGGGGATAACGTCCGCGTGGGTGTGGGCCACGATTGATCGGTCTCTCCGCTGAGACACCTTCGGCGGGTTTTTAGGGAACAAAGAACTCCGAGATTTCAAAAATCTCGGAGTTCTGCTTTACTTGGTTTCAAATAACGAGCGTGGCAATCCTGACTGTCTGATGACCCCAACAAAGTTCCTGTTCTCAATTCGTCATGGTCAGCCACTGGAATGGTGATGGTTGAATTTCCAACCTGCTTTTGCATGATGATGTGACTGCCTTTCTGGCGCACTTTTTCGAATCCGTGTTGCGCCAGAATCTTGCATACATCCCTGCCTGAGAGAACGCGTAACTTGGGCATCTTACGCTCGTATAGATGGTTTTACTTTTAGGTTGGGCACAACTGGCATCAGCGGCATAACATAGGTCTCTTTCTTAAGTCGCCGCTTGATTTCAGAAGGAGAGGCCACTTCAAAAAACAATTCCACCGCTTCCAATAAATTTGAACGCGCGTCTTCGATGGTTTTGCCCTGACTCACCACATCCACTTCGGGGCAGGTGGCGACGAACCAGTCATCATCGCGCTCGATAACGGCAGTTAATTGAAAGGATTTTGTATTCATAATATTTCTCCAGTTCCTGGCGCAATTATACGCTAACTTTTTGTTACGAGTCGTCCACGCCTGGTTTGGCGGGAATTAGGGGCAAAACTGGCGAAGGTGTCTCACTCGCGCCGTTGTCAAGCATAACATCCGCGTGGATGTGGGTCACGATTGATCAGTCTCTTGCGGAGACACACTTCGCCACCTTCGGTCAGTGCAACGCCTTCACCCTTCGGGTACTTCGCGGCGGGGTTTTGGGAGGTATAATTTGGGCAAGAGATTGGAGCAACATATGAGCACACTACTCGACGTTTTCAAATCCATGGACTACGGCCCCGCGCCCGAATCCCCCTCGGCCGTCAACGCCTGGCTGGATGAGCACAAGCGCAAGTTCGGGCTGTTCATCAACAATCAGTGGGTCACGCCAAAGAACGCCAAATATTACACCAGTTACAATCCCGCCACCGGCGAGGCGCTCGGCGAGACGGTGCAGGCGGGTCAAAAGGACGTGGACGCGGCCGTCGCCGCAGCGCGCGCCGCGTTCGGGACGTGGAGCCGGGTCCCCGGTCCGGCCCGCGCCCGCCACCTGTACGCCATCGCCCGCAATATCCAGAAGCACTCCCGCCTGCTGGCCGTGCTCGAATCCATGGACAACGGCAAGCCCATCCGCGAATCCCGCGACGTGGACGTGCCGCTGCTGGCGCGTCACTTTTTCTATTACGCCGGTTGGGCGCAACTGATGGAGACCGAACTGGCCGACTACCAGCCCGTCGGCGTGATCGGGCAGATCATCCCGTGGAACTTCCCGTTGATGATGCTGGCCTGGAAGATCGCGCCCGCTATCGCGATGGGAAACACGGTGGTGCTGAAACCGGCCTCGTACACCCGCCTCTCTGCATTGCTCTTTGCCGAGATCGTGGCCGAGGCCGGACTGCCGGAGGGCGTGGTCAACATCATCACCGGCAGCAGCAGCGCCGGGTCAATGATCGTCACGCACCCAGACGTGGACAAGATCGCCTTCACCGGCTCGACCGATGTGGGCCGCACTCTGCGCCGCCAGACCGCCGGGTCCGGCAAGAAGATCTCGCTCGAACTGGGCGGCAAGTCGCCGGTCGTGGTCTTCGAGGACGCCGACCTGGACGCGGCGGTCGAGGGCGTGGTGGACGCCATCTGGTTCAACCAGGGGCAGGTCTGCTGCGCCGGGTCGCGCCTGCTGGTGCAGGAGAACGTCGCCGAAAAATTCCTGCGCAAACTCAAGCGGCGCATGGGAAAGATGCGCGTCGGCGACCCGCTCGACAAGTGCATTGACATGGGCGCGCTCGTGGACCAGTCGCAGTGGGACACGGTGGACTACTGGACGAAGATGGGCGCAAAGGAAGGCGGCGAAGTCTTCCAGCCCGACATCCCCCTGCCCGCAAAAGGACAGTTCTACAAGCCGACGCTCATCACGGGGCTGGACCCGGCGGCTGCCACCGTGCAGGAGGAGATCTTCGGCCCGGTGCTGGTCTCGCTCACCTTCCGCTCGCCGGAGGAGGCCATCGCCCTCGCCAACAACACCCGCTACGGGCTAGCCGCCAGCGTCTGGAGCGACAACATCAATCTCGCGCTGGACGTGGCCAGCAAAGTGAAGGCCGGCGCAGTGTGGGTCAACGGTCACAACATCTTCGACGCCGCGGCCGGCTTCGGCGGCTACCGCGAGTCCGGCTTCGGCCGCGAGGGCGGACGCGAGGGCCTGTTCGAGTACGTCCGCCCGGCATGGATGCCGCGCCCGCGGCCGGACTTCGTCCCGCCTGCTGACGCGGACGCGGGCAAGTGGGGCGAACACATCCCGGCGCGTCCCGCGGGACCGTCAGCCGCCCGCGCCGGCGGACGCGTGGACCGCACACCGAAGATGTACATCGGCGGCAAGCAGGTGCGGCCGGATGGTGCGTACACGCTGGCCGTGCTGGACACGGGCGGGCAGGTACTCGGTCAGGTCGGCGACGGCAACCGCAAGGACATCCGCGACGCGGTCGAGGCGGCGCACGCCGCGCATCTCGCCAAGCCCGGCTGGGCGATGCGTCACGGCTACAACCGCTCGCAAATCCTGTATTTCATCGCCGAAAACCTGGACGCCCGCAACGCCGAATTTGCAGGAAGAATCGTGACAATGACTGGTCGCACGAAGAAATCCGCGCAAGCCGAGGTGGACACATCCGTCCAGCGCCTGTTCACCTACGCCGCCTGGGCCGACAAATACGGCGGCACGGTGCAGGAGACCACCCTGCGCGGCATCACTGTCGCGGTGCATGAGCCGGTCGGCGTGATCGGTATTGCCTGCCCGGACGAGTTCCCCTTGCTGGGATTCGTCTCGCTGATGGCCCCGGCGATTGCGCGCGGCAACACGGTGGTGATGATCCCCAGCGAAAAGCACCCGCTCAACGCGACCGATTTCTACCAGGTGCTGGATACCTCCGACGTGCCGGGCGGCGTGGTCAACATCCTCACCGGCGACCGCGACCACCTGACCAAGACGCTCATCCAGCACGAGGACGTGGACGCGGTCTGGTACTTCGGTTCCGCCGAGGGCAGTTACCAGGTCGAGTATGAGTCAGCGGCCAACATGAAGCGCACCTGGGTCGGGTACGGAATCCCGCGCGACTGGATGCCCCGCGCGCAAGGCGAGGGGCACGAGTTCCTCCACGAGGCGGTGCAGGTGAAGAATATCTGGGTGCCGACGGGGGAGTAGCAGTTGGTATAATTACCGTTGTCGAGAAGGAGTTTTACTATGCTGGCGCAAACGGCTCTTAAATACGATGTGGAAGTAAATAAAGATGGACAGGTCGAGTTGACCGTCCCATTTCCTGCGGGCGCACATGTGACCGTCTTTGTTGTGGATGCAGGTGACGCTTTTGCTGATCTGCTCTATGCTTCCCAGAGCAGTCTTGAGTTTTGGGATAACCCGCTGGATGATGAGGATTGGAACAATGCCTGAACAAGGGGATATTCTGCTCGTGCCGATCCCCTTTACCGACCTTTCGTCGCAGAAACGGCGTCCTGTGATCGTTGTTTCCAACAATACCTATAACCAGAAAACAACAGATTTGGTTGTCGTGGCAATGACATCCAATCCAGTCGAAGCGGATTATAGTTTTATGATTACCTCAGACGATCTCGAAAAAGGGATGCTCAACCACCCTGGCAAAATCCGCGTGGACAAAATTTACACGATCTCCAATTCCATTGTGGTCAAGACGTTTGGACGGGTAAATGGAAAGGTGTTGGAGCGTATTCGAAGCGAGTTGCAGAATTTGACAGCGAAGAAATAGCCCCGCGATTGGATGGATCGCGAGCAGGGCGCAAGTGAAGAATATCTGGGTGCCGACCGGGGAATAAGTATCTAAGTAGTTGCTGCTGATCTTTCTGACTTCGACCGGCCTCTGAAGAACGGGGCGAGCAGTAGAAATCCCACCAAAACAATCGCTTCACCGATCGCGACGCCGACCGCTTGCAAGGGACCAAAGTAAGGCACATATACAGGCGGCGGCCGCGTACCCAGGCCGAATATGTCTGCCATACCAGAGAAGACGGCAATGACATAACCCGTCGCAACCAGGCGCTGGCCGATGTCGGCCGCGATGCTGCGCTGGCCGTTGCGCCAGAAAACCATCAGGCTGATGTACCCACCCAGGCAGATCATCGCCAGGCCAACCAGGAAGACGGCGATTTGAACGAAGCCAACCACCGCACTGCGATCCAGAAAGAAGAGCGCGGGTCTGGCGCCAATCATGAAAACAAGAAATCCCAACAAGGTCATGGTCATCCCGAAGCGAATACGAAACCGGGAAGGTATCGCCGCTTCGGGTGGGGTGTCGGGAGAAAGTGTTTTTGTCTCTTTAGAAGGTGTCATTATGGTAAATTCTCTCCAAGATGGCGCAGCCAATTTCCAGCGAGGATCGCAGCAATGTCTTGCTCATTATAGCCTCTGACCGCCAGGATAGGGTCAAGTTTTTGCAGGTCGGCAATCGTGTCCACGTCGGCCGGCGCGGCTTCCAGGCCAAAACCGCCGTCAAAATCGCTTCCGAGGCCAACGTGACGGGCATCCCCGGCCATCTGGCAGATATGGTCAATATGCGCGGCAAGCGTCTCCAGTGACAGGCCGTCGCGGGCATCACCTTTTTTCCAGCCATAGTTCAGGAACTTGCAGTAAGGCACCACGCCGATCACCCCCTCCCGTTCGACTATGCCCTTGATGATCGCATCCGGAAGCTGGCGATTGCCTTCGTACTCCGGGATGATGGCCGCCGCGTTGGAGTGACTGGCGATGATCGCGCCGGGATAGGTATCCAGGGACTGCCGCGCCGCCAGTTCATCCATGTGACTGAGATCGAGCGTGAAGCCGACCTCAGCCATCCCGTTCAGGAGGGCGCGGCCGGCCTCGGTCAACGGACCCGGGTCCCGGGTCCCACCACAGAAGCGAGTGCCAGCCCAGGCCGGTCCAATGATGCGGACGCCGAGCTGCCACCATTCGTCCAGTTCAGCCGGAGTCCGCACCCCTTCCGCCCCCTCCATCAACATCACCAAGCCAACCGGATGAGTCTCCGACTCGTCAGCCCAGGCAGTCAGAACAGCCTCAAGATCGTCAGCCGTATGGATCAGCCGAAATTTATCGGCATGGCGATCGGTCAGCGAGAGGTAGGTGTCAAGCTGGGTCCGATAGAGCCGGTGAGCCTGCTCAAAATTGGAATAAACCTGCGTATCCCATTCGCCCAGTCTGCGGCGGATCGGCGTGGCGAAGAGCGTGCCGAAGACGACTGCGGCGCGGGCGCGCTGGTAATCCGGCCAACCGAGCAGGGTATTGCCATTGTGCTGGATGGCAGTGGAATCCTTCTCGCGCTGGCGCGTTTCAGCCGCCGGGCGGGTGTAATCCCGTCCGAGGGCAAGGATATTCCAGGCCAGGTCTTCGTGGGCATCTACGAGGAGATACATAAGGGTTAGGAAATCAGGTTTCCCATTTATGGTCGCTGTTTCCACTGTGCTTTGCAGAGCAGCTACCATTATTGAGAGAGCGCACCTGCTCGGGTGCGCTCTCGTGAGATCAGGCTTCTTCTGCCAAAGGCCTACTCGGCGGAGTCTTCCTCTTCGGGAGTTTCCTCTTCAGAGGCTTTCTTCTTGGGCGCTCTTTTTTTCTTGGGAGCCTCTTCCACTGGAATACCAAGCTTGGCCGCGTCTGCACTCAGCCCCAGGTCAAAGTCCGCCAGGTCGAGGTCCTTGTAAGCGCCGGAATCCACCTTCCGCAAGCTCAGGCCGATGCGGCGTTGCTCGGGATCAATGCGAATGATGCGCAGGGTAACAACTTCACCTTCGTGAAGGCGTTCTTTGGGGTGCTCGATGCGTGTCTCGCCGATTTCGGAGATGTGGATCAAGCCTTCCACATCGCCTTCCAGACGGGCGAAGGCGCCGAACTTGGTCAGGCGGGTGATGACGCCCTCTACCAATTGGCCGACCTTGAACCTCTCGGCCTTCTTTGTCCAGGGGTCGTCAGCCAGGGCGCGCAGGGAGAGGCCGATGCGCTTCTTTTCCCGGTCAATATTGATGATCTTGACCGTTACTTCCTGGCCCACTTCGAGCACTTCGCTGGGATGTTGGACGCGCTCCCAGGAGATCTCGGAAAGGTGCACCAGGCCGTCTGCGCCGTTGATGTTGATGAAGGCACCGAAATCGGCCAGGCTGGTAACACGCCCGGTACGGATTTCACCCTCTTTCAATTCTTCGATGACGCGTTCTTTGAGTGACTGGCGCGTCTCGCTGCTGGCTGCCCGCTCTGAAAGGATCAGGCGGCGACGATTGCGATCTACTTCGACAACGCGGACACTGATTGGTTCGCCGATCATCTTCCCCCAGCGCTGTTCGGGCGTCTCGCCGGTGATTGCCATGCGGCGGGCCATGCCAATCTGGGAAGCCGGCACGAATCCGCGTAAACCGTGTACCGCGACGATCAAACCGCCCTTGTTATAGCCTTCCACCACGCTCTCGAAAATTTCATCCGCTTCGAGGATTTTTTCTACCTCTTCCCAGCCTTTTTGTTCCTGGGCGCGGCTGAAAGAGAGAACGATATTGCCGTTTGCATCTTCAGAAGCCAGCACGTAGACGTGGATTGCCATGCCAACTTGCATGGCTTCACGTTGCTCATCCGGGATCTGCTCCAGTTCCCGCCCGGAGATCACGCCTTCGGACTTTGCCCCGACGCTGACCAGGATCTGAGACTGGCTGATGCTGGCGATCACACCGCTACGGATATCGCCCGGTTGAGGGAAATCCAAAGTCAATCCCTCTTCCTTGAGCAAGGTCTCCATATTGGTTGGATTGATATGGCTGTTGTCTTCTGCTGGTGTATTGCTCTCGGGTATGGCCCCCTGCCCGACGAGGGATTCGTTTTGTTCCATAATCATGTAACTCCAGAATTATAAAAGATAGCCTGGATTATAAAGGTGAATCGATAAGTTGGCAACCCCAAGAAAACTATAACTCGACGACTTTCCTTCCAGCGTTTACCGATTCGGGCAAGAAGCAGTATAATCCCGACTTGGAGTCCTCTATGCCCTCGATCTATCCCTTCACTGCTATCGTCGGCCAGGAGCGCATGCGCCGCGCCCTGGTGCTCAACGCGGTTGACCCGCGCATCGGCGGCGTGCTGATCCGTGGCGAACGCGGCACGGCCAAGTCCACCGCAGCGCGCGCCCTGGCCGCCCTCCTGCCCAAAGTCCGCGTGGTGCGCGACTGCCGCTTCGGCTGCGACCCGGATCAGCGCGCCTCCTGGTGCACAGAGTGCCGCGAGCGGGCTGCCTCCGGGGAACCGCTGCCCATCGAACAGAAGCCCATTCCCTTCGTCAACCTGCCCGTCTCGGCGACGGAGGACCGCGTGGTCGGCACGCTCGACATCGAGCAGGCCATCCAGAAGGGCGAGCGTCACTTCGAAGCCGGCGTGCTGGCGGCTGCCAACCGCGGCTTGCTCTACATTGACGAGGTCAACCTGCTCGACGACCACGTGGTGGACGTGCTGCTCGACTCGGCTGCCATGGGCATGAACATCGTCGAGCGCGAGGGTATCTCCTTTTCCCATCCCGCCCGCTTCATCCTGGTCGGAACGATGAACCCCGAAGAAGGCGACCTGCGCCCGCAGTTGCTGGATCGCTTCGCCTTATCGGTGGACATCATCGGCATCCGCAACGCGCGCGACCGCGTGACCATCATCGAACACAACCTGGCCTTCGAATCAGACCCGGAAGCCTTCCGCAAGGTGTGGCTGCCGCACGAGGAGAAAATCTCGCGCCAGATCGCCTCCGCCCGCAGGATGGTGGACAAGGTCACCTACACGCGCCGCGACCTGCTCTCCATCGCCGCGCTGACCGCCTCGCTCAACGTGGACGGTCACCGCGCCGACCTGGTGATCCTCAAGGCTGCCCGCGCCCACGCCGCTTTCGAAGGACACGCGGCGATCACCGACCGCGATATAGCCCTGGCCGCCGAACTGGCCCTGCCGCACCGCATCAAGCGCGGCCCCTTCCACCAAATCGAGATCACACCAGAACAGTTGCAGGAACGCATCCAACAGTTGCAAGGCTCGTCTTCGGAAGGCGAACCCTCTGAGCCAGAGCCGAAAGAGGCCGACTCCGAGGCGCAAAAAAAAAAGTCATAACTGAAACGGCCGAACAGGAAACCAGCGACCAACCGCCAGCCGAGCCTGGTTCGCAACAAGCTGTCTTCGATACGCAAAATGCCCATTGGTGGGATGGCGGCCAGAAGGTCAAGATTGGTGAGACGTTCGAGCCGCGCAAGTTAGATACCCCCCTGGATAAACTTGCCCGCCGCCACGCTGGACGGCGTTCACGCACGCGCACCGAGCGCAAGCGTGGACGTTACATCCAGGCGCGCCCGGCCAATGGCAAGACTGATGATGTGGCCTTCGATGCCACCATCCGCGCCGCCGCGCCTTACCAGAAACGTCGCACCGAACAGCGTAAACGCGTGGCTTTTGCCATTCAGAAGAGCGACTTGCAACGCAAGGTGCGGGTCAAGAAGGCCGCCAACCTGGTGCTCTTCCTGGTGGATGCTTCGTGGTCAATGGCTGTGGCTGAACGCATGGCCGCCACCAAGGGCGCGATCCTGTCCTTGCTCACAGATGCCTACCAGCGACGCGACCGGGTGGGATTGATCGTCTTCCAGAAAGATCGCGCCACGCTCATCCTGCCCCCCACCACCTCTGTCATGCTCGCCCAGCGCGCCCTGGCCGACATCCCTGTTGGAGGCAAGACGCCTCTCTCAGCCGGGTTGCTCATGGCCTACGAGGTGCTCACCCAAGAACAAATCACCCACCCAGACGTGGAACCTTTGCTGCTCGTCCTGACGGATGGCGCGGGGAACGTCTCCATCGGCGTATTGCCTCCACAGGAGGAGGCCTATCAGTTCGCCGAGCAGATCGCGGCGCGCAATTTCCGCAGCGTGGTGATCAACATGGAGCACGCATCTTTCGATCAGGGCTTGGCGCAGGCGTTGGCCGATCACCTCGAAGCTCCTTGCTACACGCTGAATGAACTCAAGGCTGAAAATCTATACCAGACTGTCCGGCAGGAAATGAGCGAGTCACGTAAGCCGTGAGGCGCTTGATTGTGTTTTTTTCGATTGTGTATTAAACTATGTCAATATGGATCTCAAAATGTTATATGAACACACTAGGGAATATCAATATCATAATGACCAGCTCAAACGCCTGGTTGAAATTAGCATAACTCTAAATTCGACACTCAACCTGGATAAACTTCTGGCATTTATTATTCAGACAGCGGCCGAATTGCTAGAGTGTGAGGCGGTTTCTATCCTACTCTACGACAACGAAAAATCCAACCTGTTCTTTGCTGCATCTTCAGCGTCAGATCCCATAAAACTCTCGGAGATCCCGGTTCCATTAAGCGAAAGTCTGGCTGGGAAGATTTTCCTTGAGAACAACTCCTTAATCCTGAATGATGTAGAAAAAGATCCTAGGCACTTTGCACTTGCTGCACGACATGTAAATTTCCACACGCGTTCCTTGCTGGGTGTACCCATGCGGATCCAGGATCAGGTCACAGGAGTTCTGGAAGCCCTAAACAAAAAGAATGGTGAATTTACTCTGGCTGATGAGGGGATATTGTCCATCATCGCCTCACAGGCAGCGGTGGCGATCCGAAACGCCCGATTGCTGAAGGAATTAGAAGTCGCTTACGATACAACATTAGAAGGATGGTCTAACGTCTTAGACTTACGCGATCAAGAGACGGAGGGCCATACTTTACGTGTGGCTCAACTTACTTCGCAATTAGCTCGAGAATTGGGGATAGGCGAGGAAGAATTACACCATATTCGTCAAGGAGCATTATTGCATGACATAGGCAAGATGGCCATACCGGATAGTATTCTATTAAAGCCTGGACCTCTGACCAAGGCCGAATGGGAAGTGATGCGCCAGCATCCAGTCTACGCCTATAATTTTATCGCTCCAATAACATATCTTCGTCCTGCCATTGATATACCTTACAGTCATCATGAAAAACTAAATGGTAAAGGATATCCACGGGGGTTGAAGGGGGATGAGATTCCCTTCGCAGCACGCATCTTCACTGTTGTGGATGTATGGGATGCACTAACAGCCAACCGCCCATATCGTACAGCTTGGCCAAAGGATCGTACAATAAAACATATCCAGAAAAGGGTTGGAACACATTTTGACCCACAGGTAGTAAAGGCATTTATGGATATATATCCGAGCAAGGTTATGGAATAGATTCCTGTGTTCTTCCTAGTCGATTATTCTACCCAAATTACTCTTGATAAAGCCGAGACATTTGAATCTTACGCACTCCATAAATCCCCGATCGGGTTAAAAAAACAATCTTCTTCGATCACCATTGGGGGGTGAGTATCTATGAGCGATATGAACTATCTAAAATTTCCGAACCACGGAGCGATTGTTCCCAAGCATCTGTCGTTCAATTACAAACCCGCATGAAAATGATGCTCGAGTCCACAGGCTTATGAAAAAAACCAATCATCTAATATACGCGGCAGAAGGGTTAAAAATAAATTGCCATCGCAGGTTTGAAAATGGCTCCATTAAGAGCATGGGGTTTGGTCTTTGTTGTGGACAACAATCTATTCAAACTATCGATAAAGGCATAAACCCCGGCCTTATTCATATCACGCCATCCTGAGCGGCCTAATTCTGCAACGGCCATATCCTCACTCACCGGAAAGAACTGCTCAAATACCTCCATGCTTATAAATGATTGTATTACCCCTTTTATTTTTGGTCTTACCCACACTGCAAAAAGCATTCGTGAGTGGTCGCTGGGTGGTGTGAATACAACTCCGTCGGTGTAAGTTCTACAGAAGAGGCTATGCTCTTCTGCAGCAGCGCACAAAGCCCGAAATGGATCGCCAATGCCGTTTTCGCCTGCTATTAGGAAAAGATTATCAAGAAGAATTGTTTGGTTTGTATGTTGCACTCTTCCTCGGATAGATACTTCGTGGTCGCTCCATTCTCTTTGAATAATACACTCTCCATTAGCCAATCCAAGCATTCTGAAGCTGACTACAAAGATAGGAACGTGATATTCTTCCGCTAGGTACTTGATTATTCGGTCTAGACCTGCTTCTTTATCTTTGCCAACTATGATCATCATAACATCCCGTTTGCTAGCCCCCCTCTTTTGTCCTTCAGGAAGGATATCACGCGACGGACGCACAGATATTGCCCGCGAAGCTAGATAATCGTCGACTTTCATGCACAATGTATCAAATGGAATATGCTGGATACACACTGCGTAATCGAGTACTTTGGTTAGACTTACTCGGCTGACTAAGCCAGTTGTTATCTCAATTACTACCCAGCGTCCGAGGGGATCAAGAGCCAGTAAATCTATTGGACCGCATTCAGTCTGCACTTGATGACCAACAATAGTCAGATCGCCTCTGAGAAGATTGGGGTTCTTTTGTATCCAATCCTCAAGCGCCTTCTTCACATTAACATTGTGTTCATAATCGTATTCGCGTAAAGGGTGGGGGATATGATCTTTTACATGCCAAAAATTTGTATTAGGCATATTCGGATCCCTTCAATGCTATGCTCAACATTACTTTCTTGCTGAAAATTACTAGAATATTCTATTGACACACGAAAATCCTTTGCATTAGTATTCTCTTTGATACGCAGGGTTGGGACTGATACGTCAAGATCCAAGTTCCACAGGAATATTCTCCGTTTAGTATATTATACTATGATAGCACTTTAAGGCAATATCTGGCGTCTATTCAGCGCTTAACCGCCAGATATTGGGGTTGATTACGCGACATTGCCCCATATTGCTAGTATGCGATTATTCGTAACTATTCAGCCATAGGTTTGCAGAGACCGAAAAAAGTGTGTGCGTGGGGGGTTCTCCCCTCCACGCACACACTTTTTAGGATTTCTTACCGCGAAGGTTATAGCCTAGCGTTACCTTTATCCATAATCCATTAGCGCTTGCACGATCCGTTCGGCGGCATGGCCATCGCCAAATGGATTGACCGCCCGCGCCATGGCCGCGTACGCGGCTGGGTCGTCGAGCAGGCGGTTCGCTTCCTGGAGGATGAGCCGCCTGTCCGTTCCGACCAGTTTCAGCACTCCCGCTTCGACCCCCTCCGGCCGCTCGGTGACCTCGCGCAGCACCAGCGCCGGCACGCCGAAGGCGGGGGCTTCCTCCTGGATGCCGCCCGAATCGGTCAGCACGATGGCCGCTCGTTTCAGCAGATGCACCAGCGGCAGGTAATCCAGCGGCGGCATGAGTGTAATGTGCGGCGCATCCCCCAATAAACGATAGACCGGTTCCTGCACGTTCGGGTTGAGATGGACAGGATAGACGATCTCCACATCCCCGCGCCCGGCCAGTTCTTTCAGCGCCGCGCAGATATTTTCCAGCGGTTCGCCAAAGTTTTCGCGGCGGTGGGCGGTTACAAGAACGAGTCTCATAGTCGGTGGTCTAATAGTCTTTAGTCTCTTCGCATGAAAACTATCAGCCTCCTGACTATTAGACTCCGGACTATAAGACTCTACCCCAAGTTTTTCAAGCAATTCCGTAACTTCTAGTGGCGGAGGTTGTTTGGCAACCACTTGCAGCGCATCAATGACCGGGTTTCCGGTCACAACGATAGCCAAATCCGGCACGCCTTCGCGCAACAGATTCTGGCGCGACCATTCTGTGGGCGCAAAGTGCAAATCGGCGGTCACGCCGGCGACGCGGCGGTTGATCTCCTCAGGGAAGGGCTGCCACTTGTCGTGCGTGCGTAAACCGGCTTCCACATGTCCCACCCGGATGCGGCGGTAATAAGCCAGCAGCGCAGTGATGGCCACCGTGGTCGTGTCGCCCTGCACCAGCACCCAATCCGGCTTGAGTTTTTCCAACACAGGATCAAGTCCGGTAAAGATCGCCGCGCTGAGATCCGCCAGCGATTGGTTCTCGCGCATCAAGTCGAGGTCAATATCCGGCTGGATGTCGAACAGGCCAAGCACCTGGTCGAGCATCTGGCGGTGTTGGGCCGTGACGCAGACGCGCGCCTCCACGCCCGGCGCGCGTTTGAGTTCCTTTACAACCGGCGCCATTTTCA
Organism: uncultured Chloroflexus sp.; assembly: GCA_964618215.1. GTDB lineage: Bacteria > Chloroflexota > Anaerolineae > Anaerolineales > Villigracilaceae > CG2-30-58-95. The sequence continues at coordinate 63,660 of CAZTZE010000002.1, read as the reverse complement.
CAGCCTCAGGCCGGGTACCAAAGACCGAAAGAACACGGACGACAGACGATGGACGACGAACGTCCGACTGGTCACTGGTCACTGATAACTGATCACTTTCTGACACCAAGACGGTGAACTACGAAACCAGCCCCTTCCCAATTCTTGCCCGCCCAGCCGTTGACCGTGTCTATCAAGATACGGGCGGGAGTGAGGGCGGCAAGTTTTTCGGGCGTCAGGGCACGCAGTTCGGTATGGTTGACGAGCAGTAGCACCGCATCGGCTTCTTTCAGGGCTGTTTCGAGGCTCGAGACCGCCGTTATGCCGGGCAAATCCGTATCCGCTTTGAAGGGTTCGAAGGCTTTGACAAGCGCGCCTTCCTTCTGGAGCAGGTGAACGACCTCCACCGCCGGGCTTTCGCGCAGGTCGTCCACATCCGGTTTGTAGGAAAGGCCGAGAGCAGCGATCTTCTTTCCTTTCAGGCCACCGAGCGCACGCTTGACCAAATCCAGCACAAAATGCGGCTGGGCATCGTTGACATTGCGCGCCGTGTAGATGAGAGGGGTAATATCCGGCGCGGCCTCGACCAGAAACCACGGGTCCACGCTGATGCAGTGGCCGCCCACGCCCGGCCCGGGGCTGAGTATCCTGACGCGCGGGTGACGGTTGGCGAGGCCGATGGCTTCCCACACGTCCACGCCGAAGCGTTCGGCCAGACGGGCAAATTCGTTGGCGATGGCAATGTTGACATCCCGGTATGTGTTCTCCATCAATTTGACCATCTCGGCGGTGGTTGCATCCGTCTGGATGATCTCTCCTTTGACGAAGATGGCGTACAGATCGCGCCCCGCCTGCGCCGATGCGGGCGTAATCCCGCCGATGACGCGCGCGTTCTCGATCAGCTCGCGCAGGATCTGCCCAGGCAGGACGCGTTCCGGAGAATAGACCAAGTGGAAATCCACGCCCGCCTTCAACCCGGATCTTTCCAGGATGGGCGCGACCAAATCCACGGTCGTGCGCGGCGGCGAGGTGGATTCAAGCACCACCAGGTTGCCCTTGCGCAGCACCGGCAGGATGGCCTCGCTGGCAGAGGTGACGGCGCGCATGTCGGCCAGTTTGTACATCTGGCCGTTGTACTCGCCAGTTTTGTTATCGTACCGAGTAGGCGCTGCGCGGAACGGCGTCGGGACGGCGATGATGAAGGCGTCGGCTTCTTCGGGTTTCTCGCTGATGGTCAATTTGCCGGATTTGAGCGCCGCTTCGACCAGCGTGCGCAGCCCCGGCTCATGGATGTGGAGACCGCCGTTGCGCAGGGTTTGGATGATCTGCGGATTGACATCCACGCCAACGACTTTGAGGCCGTGTGTGGCGAAGGTGGAGGCAGTGGGCAGGCCGATGTAGCCCAGCCCGAGGACACAAAGTTTGGTGAAGGTCACGGGAGACTCCGAAGGAATCAAGATTTATCTGGCAGGAATTTATCCAAGTCAAAATTGCCGCAACTGAATTCGACAAGTTTTACCCAATTAATGTCCCCCGAGGGATCGCAGAAACGGGTAAAAAACTCATTGGTAAAGCGGTTGATAATTCTATTCCGTTGGGTTATAAAAGTTTCGTTATGCTCTTCTGCTTGATAGCCAATGGGTTCAACTATATCAGTATAAAGATTGGGGTTTTCACTAATCAGGTACCAGAAATTCTGACCGACAATTTTTATATAGCCCCGTAAATGACTGGTCTTTGTTTTACCATAGCAAATACCCAAAACGGCTTGTACATTTGCCGCTCGTCGGTCTTGCTTGAGTCTCGCAACAGCTTTTATCAAATCCTGCTCAAGCTTATCTTGCTGCGAACTGTTTCCCCAATTTGGTCCGGACTTTACTGAAACAATATAGTGAACACCATTATTGGAAAATTCCAAATCAGCGCCTGGAGCAGAAGACTTATGACCATTGCATGTTCTTTCAGCAACAAATATAGCCAAGCCTTCAAGGAAATCTCCAAATAATTTCTCCTCTGAAGAGGATAAAAAAGCCACCAACAGATCCGTAACTAAACCCTCTGCCGTTACTAGATCCTTTGCCTTAAACAGGTAGGGATTCTTTTTTAGGAGTTTATCTAATTCCATATCTTCCAGAGACTTAACCCGCCTCTCATGGAAATCCACAATATTCTCGTTGACATAGTCCCGAACTTCATCAAGATTTAGTGGATTCATTTTTTGCCTCCCCTTCTGTTGTATAAACGGCTTTCTCTTCAGCAAACATCCGAATCTGTCTTTCAGAGACGCGATCCCGCGCTAACTCAACATATTCATGGCTAATATCAATGCCAATATAATTACGTCCTAACTGAACGGCTGCGACTGTCGTCGAGCCAGAGCCGACAAATGGATCTAAAACAATATCGCCAGGTTGGGTGAACAATTTTATGAACCATGCAGGCAGTTCTTCGGGAAAGGCTGCGCTATGGTTCTTGTTACCGCACTCGGTTGCCATATGAATGACATTGGTCGGAAAAACTTTGTCCCTCCCCACCCAATTTGACACGTTTTTTCCGAAACCGCTACCGGCTTTCGACTCGTCGCGAATCTTATCCGTTTCACTCAATTTGGAGAGCCTGTCTTTTGCCCAATCGCCAACTGGAACCATCACCGCCTCTTGGTACATGGCAAATTGCTTTGATTTATTGAATTGAATCAGGCGCTCCCAATTATCGCGAAAACGATTCGGCCATTTGCCGGGATATGAATTTTTCTTGTGCCAAACAAATTCCTCTGTCCAGAGCCAGCCCTGCTCGCGCATCCGTAGAATTAGATCAATAACATAGGTATGTCTCTCTCCATCTACAACGCGCTCTTTTATATTCAAAATGAAAGTACCGGTGGGTTTTAGAACGCGTAAGAATTGCGCCGTTTTTGGCACGAACCAGTCAACATAGTGATCGGGTTTAATTCCGCCGTATGTCTTCGCGCGCTGGTCGGCATAAGGCGGGGATGTGAAAATCAAATCAATGGAATTGTCAGGGAGTCCCTTGAGAACTTCCTCGCAATCGCCCTGATATATCCGGTTCAGGAATTCCATTACATGTTCTCCATTACCGTTCAGTTGCAGCAAAAGCATCGTTATCCACTAATTCTATGCCAATAATACGAAAATCGAACTCGGCTTTTTCTGCATCCGAAGACTCGTCTGAGTGGCCGATATAATTCACGGCCTTGAGGGCATCTTCCATACTTGGCGCTTCCACTTCAACCAAGAAGGTGCGAGCCAGACCAATGGTGAAAGTAGACATACGGTGCTCTCCTCTCATTCTCCGTGTTGTATTCTACCCTAAACCCTCCGGTCCGTATAACCAGTTTTTTTCCGCCACCTTGTCGGGATTGAATCTAAAACCTGGATGGCGGGTTTACGTATGTGAATATGGAACGCTAATCTGGAGTGCACGCCTTTCTTAAAGTCCGAGGAGGCTGTCATTGCGAGGCGGTTTTTGCCGCCTGCCCTGGCGGGCTAGGCCAGGGAAGCAATCCCCTACTTATAGCCAGGAGATTGCTTCGACCGGCAAAGAGCGCCGGTCTCGCAATGACATAAAGAGAGAAAGCACGACTTTAAGAAAGTCCTGAATCTGGAGTGAGACTTCGGTAGTCTTGATACCGCAAATTGTTGTATAATGTTCTTGGCGCTTCAAAGAAAGGAATGGCTATGAATTTCATGTTAGATCCGAATGTTGCCTATGTGATGCTGGTGCTCGGCTCCGTCCTGATCCTGCTGGCCATTGTCACTCCAGGCACAGGCATGTTGGAGATCGGCGCATTATTCACCCTGGTTCTGGCCGGATACACCGTCTATTACCTGTCCTTCAATCTTTGGGCGCTCATTATCCTGGTGTCGAGCCTGGTGCCATTCGTCTTCGCCATCCGCAGGCCAAAGCGCGAGATTTACCTCGCCCTCAGCATCCTGATGCTGATCGTCGGCTCGGTGTATCTCTTCCCATCCAGCGGCTTCCGGCCGGCAGTCAACCCCTGGTTGGCAGCCGTTGTCTCCATCCTGTCTGGCGGATTCGTCTGGTTTGTCATCCTGAAAACAACCCAAGCCATGCACTCGCGCCCGAGTCACGACCTGAGCGCATTGATCGGCCAGACGGGCGAGGCCAAGAGCGCGATCCATATTGAAGGCTCAGTCCAGGTGGCCGGTGAACTTTGGACTGCCCACAGCGAGAAATCCATTCCAGCCGGAAGCCACATCCGTGTGCTTGGCCGCGAGGGATTCGTTCTGGTCGTCGAGCGTGACGACCAGTCAGCAAAATAACCGATCCATATTCAAGTCGAAGGAGGAAAGAATGGCAGAAATAACAACATCCGTTCTCTGTGTAGTTGCCTTTGTTGTCGTGGTGCTGGTGATATTCCTGGCCAACGCCATCCGCATCGTCAACGAATACCAGCGGCTGGTCGTCTTCCGCTTGGGCCGCTGTGTCGGGGCGAAAGGCCCGGGCCTGATCATCCTGATCCCGGTGATTGACCGCGCCGTGAAAGTGGACCTGCGCGAGCAGGTGCGCGAGGTGCCGCACCAGACCGCCATCACCAAAGACAACGCCGGTATCGCGATTGATTTCATCTGGTACTTCAAGGTACTCGACCCGGCCCAGTCGGTACTGCAAGTGGCGAATTTCGAGCTGTCTGCTGCCGGTATCGCCACCACAACGCTGCGCGCCGTCATCGGCGGCATCTCGCTGGACGACGCCCTTTCGGAGCGCGAGCATATCAACACCATGCTGCGCACCCGCCTGGACGAAGTCACTGAGCGCTGGGGCGTGAAGGTGACCAATGTCGAGATCCGCGAGATCGTCCCGCCGCGCGATGTGCAGGACGCGATGAACCGCCAGATGTCCGCCGAGCGCATCCGCCGCGCGGTGGTGACCGAGTCGACCGGTACGCGCGAGGCGGCCATCAACGTAGCCGAAGGCGAGAAACAGGCCGCCATCCTCATGGCCGAAGGCCAGAGGCAGGCCGCCATCCTGGAAGCCGAAGGCCAAAAACAGGCCCAGGTACTTAAAGCCGAAGGTTACTCTGGCGCGCTGGAAAAGATCTTTGCCGCTGCCAAGATAGTTGACCAAAAAACCATGACCCTGCAATACTTCGAGACGCTCAAGGATCTCGGCCAGGGCGCCTCGACCAAGTTCATCTTCCCGATGGAATTCACCAGCATGATCGAGAATTTTGTCAAAGGGAAGGAGAAGTAAAACGTAAAGCGTAAAACGTAATGCGTAATGCGTAAAACGTAATAAAATAGAGGCCTCCCGAAAATCACGGGAGGCTTCTTCATCCTTCCGCCTTCACAATTCTGCCTTTATGGACATCCTTCCCGCTTCTCTCCGCGACCTCGGCGGACTGCGCCGCCTCGAACATGCTTGCTTTTTGCAGGACGCCTGGCCGCTCCTGGACCTGGTTGCGGTTTTGACCTATTCCGATGTCATCCGCCTGAAAGCAGTCAACGACCAGAAGATGATCGGCTTCATCGCCGGCGACCCGCGTCCATTTGAAGGGCTGGCCTGGATTGCAACGCTGGGTGTCTTGCCAGAATACCGGCGGAAGGGGGTAGCCAGAGCCTTGTTACTCGAATGCGAAGGCCGTGTAAACCAGCCGCGCATCCGCCTGTGCGTGCGGACTTCAAACCAGGCCGCCATACGGCTTTATCAAGGCGAGGGGTATCTAGCGGTTGATACCTGGCAGAAGTACTACGACGATGGGGGAAATGCGCTGGTGATGGAAAAAATACGCGATTCGAAAACGTAATGTGTAAAACGTAATGCGTAACGCGGAATTCATTCCGCAACCAAATGGCGATATGAATATCGCGCTACAAAATCTTCGCGATTGTGATAGTTTTTCAAGAGTAATACTATAATGCGTAATACGTACTGCGTAAAACGTAACATACCGGTCTTACCTATTACGTTTCACGTTTTATGTTTCATGTTTCGCGTTTTACGTTTTACGTTTTACGATTAACGTCTTATAATGACCCCATGCCGTCAAATCCACTCCAACCACCTGTTTGGATCGCCACACCAACCGCTTTACACAAACTGGCTGGCGAGTTGACGCGACAAGCGCGCATTGCGGTGGATACCGAATCCAACAGCCTGTACGTCTACCGCGAGCAAGTTTGCCTGATCCAGTTTTCCACGCCTGAGACAGATTACCTGGTAGACCCGCTGGCTTTAGACGACCTTTCCCTACTGGCGCCCATTTTTGCCAATCCAGAGATCGAGAAAATATTTCACGCAGCCGAGTACGATGTCATCACCCTGAAGCGCGACTTCGGTTTCATTTTTGCCAACCTGTTCGATACGATGCAGGCAACACGAATTTTGGGATATCAACAGGTGGGTCTGGATAGCATCCTGGCTGAAAAGTTCGGCGTGATCGTGAATAAACGTTTCCAAAAGGCCAACTGGGGGCAGCGTCCTCTCCCATCTGAGCTGATCAATTATGCCCGGCTGGACACGCATTATCTTCTGGCTCTTCACGATCTGCTGCAAGCCGAATTGGAAGTGAATGACCGTCTGATCCTGGCGCGCGAGGAATTTGGCCGTATCGCCAAGGTGAACGGCCGCGCTGAAAATGGCTGCGCCGCCTGGCAACGCCTCAGCGGGACGCAGAATCTCACTTCCAGAGAGTTGGCCCTCCTCCAGGAACTTTGCGCCTGGCGTGAGTCCCAGGCGCAACGCATGAATCGCCCGGTCTTCAAGATCGTCAGCCATAAAATCCTGATAATGCTTGCCCAAACCGCCCCACAAACATACGCGGATCTGGAAGCTCTCGGGGTGAGCCGGCGGCAGATTGATCTCTTCGCCAGCGATATGCTCAAAGCCATCCGGCGCGGTTTGCAGGCCAAGCCGCTGCTACGACCTGACTCACCTCGCCCGGACGAGGCGTTGGTAAAGCGATTGGACGCCCTGCGCCACTGGCGGAAAAACGTCGCAGAAAGGCTGGGCGTCGAATCGGACGTCGTCTTGCCGCGTCCGTTCATGCAAGCCATCGCCGAGGCGAATCCACAAGATATAGCGGCGTTGGCAAAGTTGATGCCCGACTCGCCCTGGCGGATCGAAATGTACGGCGATAAGATTTTAGAACTTCTGAAAAAATAGAGGCTCCCCATGCGCATCCATTTCAACGGCGCGGCGCGCACCGTAACCGGTTCTCAACATTTGCTCGAAATCAACGGTTTCCGGCTGTTACTGGAATGTGGCCTTTTCCAGGGTCGCCGGCGTGATACTTACGAGCGCAACCAAAATTTCTCCTTCGCGCCAGGCAGCGTGGATGCCGTCATGTTGTCGCATGCCCACATTGACCACAGCGGCAACCTGCCCAATCTGGTCAAACAGGGCTTCAGCAACCCAATCTATGCCACGCCAGCCACCGTTCACCTGGCCGACATCATGTTGCGTGACTCGGGCCACATCCAGGAAGCGGATGCCAGATTTGTGAACAAAAAGCGCGCCAAGCGCGGCGAGCCGCCGGTCGAGCCGCTCTATACCAGCCAGGACGCGGCCGAGGTGACGCAATACTTCAGACCCGTATCCTACGACGAACCGTTCGAGCCTGTACCCGGCGTGATCGTCCGGTTCGTAGAGGCCGGTCACATCCTCGGTTCGGCGGGTATCTCGCTGGAAGTCGAGGAAAAAGGCCGGAAAGTGAATCTCTGGTTCTCTGGTGATATTGGTCGCTATGATCTACCTTTGCTGCGCGATCCTATCCTTCCCCACGGTAAAGTGGACTACCTGATGATGGAATGTACATACGGCGACAAACCGCACGAAGATATCCGGGCCGCCTACGATGAACTTCGGGAGGTGATCAAGCGCACGGTCGAGCGCGGCGGCAAAGTCATCATCCCATCCTTTGCCGTGGGGCGCACACAAGAGCTGGTCTATTTCCTGAACGAGATGATCGCCGAGGGCAGCATCCCGTCTGTGCCGGTATATGTTGACAGTCCGCTGGCGGTCCACGCCACGGAAGTCTTTGTCCAGCACCCGGAGTGCTTCGATAAGGAAACCCACGATTTCATCCGCACACAAAAGCACCCTGCGCTGGAATTCAAACAGCTCACTTACACCCACTCTGTGGAAGAATCCAAAGCAATCAACGAGCGCAAAGGGCCGCTGATTATCATCTCCGCCTCCGGCATGGCCGAAACGGGGCGCATCTTACACCACTTACGCAACAACATCGAAGACCCGCGCAACGTGATCTTGATCGTCTCCTGGCAGGCGCCTTACACGCTGGGGCGTCGCCTGGCCGACCGCGAGAAAAAGGTCAGGATATTCGGAGAGGTCTTTCATAGCCGCGCCGAGGTCGCCACGATTGGCGGACTTTCGGCCCACGCCGGCCAGACACTTTTGATTGACTACGCCATGTCTGTCAAGGATCAGGCCAGGCAAGTCTTCCTGGTCCACGGCGAGGAGAGAGCCGCCACTGCCCTGATGGAACGCCTGGCAAAGCGCGGCCTAAAGCAAGCCGTCTACCCGGATTGGCACGCGAGCGTCGAGATTTAGGATATAATTCCGCCCGCACGTGGAGCGAATTACCAATTCGCTCTACCCGGAGAGGTGCCAGAGTGGTTGAATGGGACGGTCTCGAAAACCGTTGTGGCTTTCGGGTCACCGTGGGTTCGAATCCCACCCTCTCCGCTGAAAGACCCTGAAGGTTTTGGAAATCTTTAGGGTCTCTTGTTTATGGTAAGATAAGCGCAACGAGTAAAACGTAAAGCGTAATTAGACCACGCGACTACGAGACTATGCGACTAACCTTAGCCCTCGCCCAAATCACAACCAAACTGGGGGATGTCGAATCCAACCTTGAAAAACACCTTGATTACATTCGGCAAGCAAAATCAGAAAAAGCCGACCTGCTCGTTTTCCCCGAACTCTCGCTGACCGGCTACGCGCTGCAAGATTTAGTCCCCACTGTCGCCCATCGCCCCGTGGCCGATGATCCCATTTTCAAGTCGCTGCTCAAGGCCAGCCGCGACCTGGATCTGGTGATAGGTTTCATCGAAGAAGATGAGGGTTATCGTTTTTACATCTCATCCGCCTACCTCTCCCAGGGCGAGGTGGTGCATGTGCATCGCAAAGTTTACCTGCCCACCTACGGGCTTTTCGACGAAAAACGCTTCATCGCGCCCGGCAATTCATTCCGCGCCTTCGATACCCGCTTCGGGCGCGCCGGCCTGCTCATCTGCGAGGATTTCTGGCATCTCTCCTCGCCTTACCTGCTCTGGTTGGACGGCGCGGACATTTTCCTGATGACCTCCGCCTCGCCCGGGCGCGGCGTGATGGACGAACAGTTAGGCTCGGCCAAGTGGGTCGAGACCGTCAACCAGACCTATGCCGGGCTGTTCACCTCCTTTTTCGCCCACACCAACCGCGTCGGCTTCGAGGATGGGCTGAACTTCTGGGGCGGCGCGACGGTTTATGATCCGGATGGTAAATTGCTGGCAAAAGGCCCCTACGATGATGAAGCCCTCACCTGCGCCGAACTCGACCTGGCGCAGTTACGCCGCACGCGGGCGCGCTTGCCGCTGCTGCGGGATGAACAAATGGGATTGGTAATGACGGAATTACAAAGAGTATTGCAAAAGAGAAATTAATCTTGCATATTAGAAATTCGTCTTGTATAATGTCAGTGGAGGATGAAATGGAAACAACCTTGACAAAACGCGGACAGCTTGTGTTATCAGCAGAAATCCGCAAGCGACACAACTTCAAAGGTGGAGACAAATTTGTTTGGCTTGATGACGGCCAGATGATTAAACTGATTCCTATTCCTGCTGATCCCATCGCCGCATTACGGGGGTGTGGAAAAGGAGAAGGCCTGTTAGAGAAGCTGCTGGAAGAGCGCAGGAGAGATCGCGAACGTGAACAGCGATAATTTCCTATTGGACACCTCTGCGTTGTTAGCATACATAGAGGAAGAGCCAGGCGCTGACCGTGTAGAAGAAATTCTCAATCAAGAGCGTGTTCTTCTTCCTTGGGCAGTCCTGATGGAAGTTTTCTACATGACCGTCCGTGAGAGTGGATTTCATGAGGCTGAAACACGATATGCAATGATCAGACAATCCTCAGCAAAGATCCTTTGGGAAATGAACGAAGCATTGCTAATGCGGGCAGCAAAATTGAAAGGGCAAAACAGGCTTTCCTTTGCTGATGCGGTCATTGCTGCCTACGCAATCCAAAACAACGCCATCCTCGTCCATAAAGACCCTGAATATGAAGCGCTGGCTGGAATATTTGAGATGGAAATTCTCCCATACAAATGACTGATCTTTCCATCAACACCTCCCTCGTCCGCAACATCCTGGTGCGCTTCATCCACAGCGAGATTACCCGCGCCGGATACTCGCGCGCGGTGGTCAACCTCTCCGGCGGCCTCGACTCGGCGGTCTCATTCACATTGGCTGTCGAGGCCCTCGGCGCAGAGAACGTCCTGGCTCTGCGCTTGCCCTATAAGACCTCGTCGCCAGATTCGCTCGAACACGCTCAACTGCTGATTGACCGGCTCGGCGCCCAATCCGTCACCATCCCCATCACCGAGATGGTCGAGCCGCTCATCGCCCGTGAGCCGGAGATGTCCCAGGTGCGGAGAGGGAATCTCATGGCGCGCGCCCGCATGATCGTGGCCTACGACCAGTCCGAGGCGTTCAAGGGATTAGTGGTCGGCACGGGCAACAAGACCGAGATCCTGCTCGGCTACACCACCCTCTACGGCGATTCAGCCTGCGCGTTGAATCCGATTGGCGACCTGTACAAGACCCAGGTGCGGCAGCTGACGCGGGCGCTGAATATTCCCGAAGACATCATCGCCAAGCCCCCCTCCGCCGACCTGTGGCAGGGTCAGACCGACGAGGGCGAACTCGGCTTCACCTATGAGGAAGTGGACAAACTGCTCTACCTGCTGGTGGATCAGCGTTACAGCCCGGAAGAATGCGTCGAAGCGGGATTCGCTGAAAAGTTCGTCCGCAGCGTGGTCGAACGCATCCGCCGCAACCAATTTAAGCGCGTCCCGCCGCCGGTCGCCAAAATTTCCAGCCGTACAGTTGGATATGATTTTCTATACTTGAGAGATTGGGGAACCTGATCCAGTGACATTTCATATCCCCCCCGCCCTGCGCCACCGCCGCTACCGGATGCTGTGGCTGGGTATGTTGATTTCACTCTCCGGTTCGCAGATGCAGTTGTGGGCGCTCTTCTGGCACGTGCGCACGCTGACCGACCAGCCCATCGCCATCAGCGCCATCGGCGCCATCCGCTTCGTTCCGATCTTGATATTTTCCCTGATCGGTGGACTGGTGGCCGATCGCTACAACCGCCGTAACATCCTCTTCGTCACGCAGGCGACCGCCATGCTCGTCGCCCTGACCCTCGGCCTGCTGACCCTCACCGGACGTATCCAACTCTGGCACCTGTATTTCCTGACCGGCATCCAGGCGGTCGCCATCTCCTTCGACATGCCGGCGCGCGCCTCGCTCATCCCCAACCTGCTGCCCCGTGAAGACCTGCCCAGCGCCTTCTCGCTCCAATCCATCGCCATGAACACCGGTTCCATCATCGGCCCGGCCTTGAGCGGACTGGTCATCGGCTACTGGGGACAGGAATACACTTATCTCATCAACGCGGTGTCATTCCTGGCAGTCATCGCCGCCCTAATCTATATGGGCCGCGTCCCGCAACTCACCAAAGCGTTCGGCAATCTGGCCTCCGCCCTGACCGACATCCGCGAGGGCATTCGCTACATCCTGCGCCAGCAGATCATCCTCTCCAGCATGATCCTGGATTTCTTCGCCACCTTCTTCTCCTCAGCAAACACCCTGCTGCCATACGTCGCCAGGGATATCCTGCACGTCAACGAGGTGGCCTACGGCTGGCTGGCCTCGGCCCAATCCATCGGCGCGGTGACGGCGGGTGTCATCCTGTCGCAGCATACCAACATCCGCCGGCAGGGACGCCTGCTGCTCGGCTCGGTGACCGTGTTCGGGCTGGCGACCATCCTCTTCGGCTTCGGCTACCGCGCCGGGCCGCAGGCGATCATCGCCGGCATCTCGGCTGGCTATATCCTGACCTTCCTGGCGCTCATCCTGGTCGGCGCGGGGGATTCGGTCAGCACCATCCTGCGCAACACCATCCGCCAGTTGCAGACTCCCGATAACATGCGCGGGCGGATGACCAGTATCAACCAGATCTTCTTCCAGGGCGGGCCGCAGTTGGGCGAAGTGGAGGCCGGCATTGTGGCGCAAGTTTTCAGCGTGCCGGCGGCCATCGTCAGCGGCGGGATCGGCTGCATCCTGGGCGTGATCTGGATCTCCCGCAAATGGCCGCAATTAAGGAACTATAACGGCGATGAACCCATCCTGGCTGGAGCGACCGCCGAGTAGGCCTTCGGCAGATTGATATCATACGATGGATAAGCTGACACTCACTGAAACCTATATCTCTGTGGATGTTGAAACCAGCGGGCCATACCCGGAGGAGTACTCTTTGCTCTCGATCGGCGCCTGCACCCTTGCCGCACCGCGCGAGACTTTCTACGTCGAACTAAAACCCGTCAACAGAAACCAGACCCCGGAAGCCATGTCTGTCCACCGCCTTTCGATGGACAGACTGGCCGCGCATGGATTGGAACCCGCCCAGGCTGTCGCGCGCTTCAAAGACTGGTTGGCTGTTCTGACGCCCCGCGGTCAAGAGCCGATTTTCGTCGCCTTCAACGCTCCCTTCGATTGGATGTTCGTCAACTATTACTTCCACCGCTACCTGGGAGATAATCCTTTTGGTCACGCAGCATTGGACATCAAGGCATATTACATGGGGTTTAGCGGTGTGAGCTGGGCCGAGACAGCGATGCGTTACATTGGCAAACGTTATTCAGTAAAACATCCCCTCACCCACAATGCGCTTCAGGATGCAATTGATCAGGCGGATTTATTCTATAATATACTCGTCGAAGCCCACACGCCAAATCATCCATAACCTTTTTACCTTATCTGCAAAAAATCCCGATTCTCTTTTGCATCGAATTTTCACGAATTTCCCGAAGAAAATTCGTCCAATTCGTGTAATTCGATGCAGAAAAAGTTAGTACCGATAATGTCTTTTATTGGAGAGGAGAGATGTCATGAGTTCAGACACCAACCACACTCCTGAGGCTGCGCTGAAACGCATCATCGAATCGGCGCAGCGCCTGGGGATTGAACTAGATGAAGCTGAAGCCCTGCAATGGATGACCAGCCTGGCCGCTTCGCAGGCCGATCAGGATATTTCCGTGGATGTGAAAAGCGGCGTATACGGTCACAAGGTAGTCATGCTGGATTTCAGCCCGCAGGAACTGGCTCATTTCCGGGAAATTGGCCGCCTGGTTGAGTTCCAGGATCAACCCGGCGTCGTCGAGACAGCCCTGGCGCTTTCCGGCTCCTCGGCCCAATCCAAGATCCAAACTTATCCCGGCGATGCGGATTACTTTGAACGGGTTAACATCAAAGCTGGGACGCGCCAACAGGCCTGCCAGATTCTGTCCAGTATCTTGCGTGATAAGGCTCTCAGCACAATGAAAGCCCCGACCTACCAGTTGATCGAGGTCAAATACGGCAATACCCCCTACGACCTCCTGCGAGGCGAGCGACAGATCAAAGCCGGTTCGCCTGTATCCTGGACGCCGGAGGAGGTTGAAAACGGACAAATCGAGGTCCAGCGGCTGGATGGCACGCCCGCGCTTGTTCGTTGGGAGGATCTGGCCGAGGATCCCGGCTGGTGCAAACTGGACTGGGTGGTGGCCGACCCGGTTCGGGGTCAGTTAGCCAATGCCAGCAACATGCTGGACGTGACCTGGGAAGCCCCCGACGGGACGATCACCCCTCTGGATGGCTACCTGGATCCCTATTTTCAGGAAGTCTATCTGGAATCCGAATCCATCCCCATCTTCTCCAAACTGGCTCGTCAAGTTTCCGCCGACGCGCTGGATGATTATGTCGAGCAACTCGAGCGCGAAGTCAACAAATACCTGATCAAAGACGTAAACTACGGCAAGGTCGCCAAGCGCCTCTACAACATCTTCCGCCTGACCGGCCATTACGAAGAGGCGGCTTTCCTGCGCGAGCTTTTCGACGAGCCAGCCACCATGCTCTATCAGGTCTGGTCGCTGATCCGCACGATAGACGACTGTTGCCAGCCCGGATACTCGATCACCAAAGAGCAGATGCTCGCCCAATTGGATAACCTGATCCTGGCCGTCATCAAGGCCCTCGAGGGCGATCAGGAGGCTGAGATCGTGCGTCTGCTCTTGCGCCTGCGTGACACATTGAGCCGGCAGGAAAGCGGGAAGGGCCTCAACGCCCAGTCAGAAGCGGCCCGCGCCGAAGTGATCAACGTGGTCAACAACTTCTTCTACGAAAGGCTCACAGCCATCCCGGCCATTAAAGACTATATGGATGGCATCCAGGAAAAGTAAGCGGCAACCGCTCATCTTCTCCAGCCCAGGCGCGGAATATACTCCATCCCTACGTTCTCCTTACGATTGCCTTACGGAGCGGGTAATTTGTTCAACATCTGTTGACTTCGCGGCTGATTTGTTTTATACTACGAACAGGAATTCAGCCTATGCGAGTTTTTTCCACAATTTCTCGTTGGATATCTTGAAAGGCACGCGCCTCGACGCGTGCCTTTCGTCATAAATCCTGTCATAAGGAGAAAAAATGGACTCTGGAATGATCGGCAAAATCGAAAAGGCGAAGCGTTATGCCCAGGAACGAAACCGCTTCCGCTTCGAAGCGTTCACCGTCAACATCAAAGGGGAGAACAACGACCATCGCGTCAGCTTTACAGATAATAGATGGAAGTGTGACTGCAATTTCTTTCACACGCGCGGCGTTTGCACCCACACCATGGCTCTCGAAGAAGTGCTCAAGGGGATGCTTCCCATACCCGTGGAAGCCTAAAACTGAATACCAGCTCGTTTGCGACTTCCGAGACCGCGGTGGTTTCGGAAGTCTGTTTTTCAGGTAAAATCTAACTTATGAGACCCATTTCACGGCGTGACTTCTTGAAACTCAGCGCCCTGGCCCTCGGCAGCCTGGCGTTTACCCCATTTTTCCCGGAAATCACCGCATTTGAGGATGCCAACCTGGTACGTGTGGCGATCAAGTCCGTCAGCGTTTACCGCAGCCCAACCGATAAAAGCCCGATCGTCGCCACCTGGAATCGGGACGATCTGGTCAACGTATACGCAGAGGTCACTGCCGACGAACCAAAATACAACCCGGTGTGGTATCGCGTTTGGGGCGGGTACATGCACCGGGCGCGCCTGCAACGGGTCAAAGTGCGATATAACCCGCCGCTGACGGTCATCCCGGAAAAAGGTCTGCTCGCCGAAGTGACGGTGCCTTATACACAATCCTTCCGCAACAGCAAGAGCAATGGCTGGCAGCCGCTCTACCGGTTGTATTACGAAACCGTCCATTGGGTTGTCGGAATAGACGAAGGCCCGGATGGCCAACCCTGGTACCGTTTGTTGGACGAATTGCTGGAGATTAACTACCACGTTCCAGCCATCCACATGCGTCCGATCCCGGCCGATGAACTTGCCCCCGTCACGCCGGAGCTGCCCTTCGAGAAGAAACGCATCGAAGTCTCGCTCGAGGCACAAACCCTGACCGCTTACGAAAACGACCAAAATGTCTTCCAAACCGAGATTTCCTCCGGCCTGGCCGGCCTGCCTTCCGGCAATAACATCCCAACTGTAACGCCGAAAGGCCGGTTCAATATCCTGACCAAAATGCCCTCCAAGCACATGGGGGATGGCAGCCTGGCCTCCGATATCGAAGCCTACGAACTGCTGGGCGTCCCCTGGAACTGTTTCTTCACCGAACAGGGCCACGCCTTTCACGGCACCTATTGGCACGATAACTTTGGCGTCCCGATGAGCCACGGCTGTATCAACATGCGCATGGCCGACGCCAAATGGCTTTTCCGCTGGACGCGTCCAGTCGCCAGTTATGCTGAAATCCATCCGCTGACGCTTGACCGCAAGGGCTACGGCACGCGGGTGGACATCTACTAAATAACATGCCCACTCTGACCTGGCCCTCGAAATTGCTCCCGGAGCTTCAACCTGCTGACCTGATCCTCGAGGCGGTGACCTACCCCCAAGCGCAGGGTTACCCCCCGCTGGGGGGCTTCCCCCCGTCGGGGGGTAGCCCCGAGGCCGTCCCAGAAAACCATTTGTATTTAGGGGATAATCTCAAGTTGATGGCGGCTCTCCTGCCTCAATATGAGGGGCGACTCGACTTGATCTACGCTGACCCGCCTTTCTTCACCAACAAACGTTATCCGGCCCGCATCGGCCGCGGCGAGGACTCGCGCCGCCCGCAGGAATGGCAACTGGCCGAGGGCTACGCCGACCACTGGTCAGACATTGACGCTTACCTGGATTTCCTCTATCCGCGCCTGGTCTTGATACACCGTCTGCTTGCTCCGGGAGGCACGCTTTACCTGCATTTGGACTGGCACGCGGATGCTTACGCGCGCCTGTTATTGGATGAAATCTTCGGCCGCGAACGCTTGCTCAACCAGATCGTCTGGCTTTACCACGGCCCTTCACCCATCCGTCATGCCTTCAACCGCAAACACGATACCATCCTGGTTTACACCAAGAGCAATGAATATACCTTCAACACGGATGCCGTGCGCCAGCCTTACAATCCCAACACGGTCAAGACCTTCAACTCATCGCCCAAGGCCGGTTTTGGAAAAATGCCCGACCTGGCACGCGGCAAAGTCCCCGAGGACTGGTGGTACTTCCCGGTCGTCGCCCGGCTGCACAACGAGCGCAGCGGTTACCCAACCCAAAAACCAGAAGCGTTGCTCGAACGAATCCTGCTGGCTTCGTCCAATCCTGGCGATCTGGTCGCGGATTTCTTCTGCGGTTCAGGCACATTTCCGCGGGTGGCGGCGCGCCTGGGACGCCGCTTCCTGGCTGGCGATGTGACTTGGCGCGCCGTTCACACCACGCGCCGCAGGTTGGTGGCCTTGCCTGCATCGCCTTTCGCTTTTTATCGGGATTCAACGGCGCAAATTCCCCTCTCACCTGCAACCTGCAACCTGCAACTTGCCAACCGGACGATTTCTATTGAAAAACCTCCCGCCCTGGATTACTGGGAGGTGGACCCGGCCTGGGATGGAATCACCTTCCGCAGCGCAAACCAAGCCCAACGTCCGCTCCGCAACGGAGTCATCCCACTTAAATTGGAATTGCCCGTTGCGCCAAAAAACATCTGCATCCGGGCAATTACAGTCGAGGGGGAACAGATTCAATTAACAAAACGTAGCGGCAGTTCATAAACCGCGCTGCGAGTTAAACGTCCAAACGGTAACCCACCCCACGCACAGTCTTCAATAATTTTGGTTTATCCGAGTCAGCCTCGATCGCCCGGCGCAGCCAGGAAATGTGTACATCCAGTGTGCGCATATCCTCGGTGTATTCTGTCTCCCAGACTTGCGAGAAAAGCGCTCTCCGCTCGACCAGCTCGCCGCGATGGTCGAGCAGGATCTTCAATAACCGCATCAAGCGCGGCGTCAGGCGTGTTTGTTTCCCCAGACACCGAACGGTGCGGTTTTCCATATCCAGCCGGATCAGACCCGCGTGGATATAGTTTTTGCCGTCCCCGGGCAGCAGGTGGCGAATGCGGTTGACCAGTTTCTGGATCGTGAACGGCAGCGACAAGACTACATTTGCATTTGCATTTGCATTTGCATTTGCATTTGTATTTGTAGTTGCCTTTGCCTTTGCATTGTTTTTTTTCCGGTCGGGATCAAGGATCAGCAGGATGGGCAAGTTCTGCGTCTTCTCGCGCAGCGACTGGCAGATGCGCTTGCCGCTGGCGCGCAAAGAGGCCGCGTTGACCACCGCCGCATCCGGGTCGAAGCCAACCTCCAGGCGCGCCAAAGCCTGGCTGCCACTGGAGACCAGTTCAACTTCAAAACCTTTATTACGCAGGGCGGCAGCGAAAGCAGGATGGTCTGCGTGCTTACCCTCTATGACCAGGAGCGTCGCTTTATTCATTGTGATGGAGGAATATAACTGAGGTAGACAACGGTTTTGACTATTATACTCCAATCTTAAATAATTCAAACATTTTTTGGCGGTGAACTTTGGAATTTGTATGAAACCCGACCTTCCCACCCGACAAATGGTCTGGTAAAATCAGCCGCCGGAGCGTTGTACCCTTCGCTCCAAAAATCTATAGCCAGAAAGGGCTTGAACAAAAATGAAAGTACTGCTCACCAAGGACGTTTACAAACTAGGCCACGCCGGTGATGTCAAACGCGTCGCGGATGGCTTCGGCCGCAATTTCCTGATCCCGCAGGGACTGGCCGTATTAGCCACGCCAGGCGCGCTGAAACAAGCCGAGAAAATCCGCCAGAAGGCTGCCGAACAGCGCGCCATCTTGAACGAAGAGATGGGCGTTATTGCTGGACGCCTGAAGGGTCTGGAACTGGCTTTCGCCGCGCGCGCCGGTGAAACAGGCAAACTTTACGGCTCGATCACCCCACAAGAGGTGGCGGACGCCATCCAAAAGAAGAGCGGTTACGCCATCAAGCGCCAGCAGCTTGACATGCAACCTCTGCGCACGCTCGGCGAACACACAATCCGTATTCGCCTGACGATGGATTTGATCCCAGAGATCAAGGTGACCGTCTACCGGGAAGGGGAAGCGGGTCGCAGCTTGCCGGTCGCCCCTGCGGTTGAACCAGCCAAGACGAAGTCGGTCGCGACCGAGCCTGTCAAAGTTGAGTCTGTCGAAGCTGAACTTGTCGAAGTTGAGCCTGTCGAAGCCGAGCCTGCCGTCTCGCACCGGCGTGCCGCCGTTGTTCGCGGCACGAACGGTGTCGAAGCAGAACCGGTCGAAGCCGAGCCTGTCGAAGTCGAACCTGTCGAAGCCGAGCCGGTCGAAGTCGAGAGCGAAGCGGAAACCGGCGAGACCGCCGAACCCGCAGCCGAAGCTTAATTCGCTAAAGGAAGTCCACAGACAAACATCACCGGTCGAACCAGCCAGGGGAACCGGTGATGTTCTGTTCTCTGAAGATGACAGAAACAATTGGCCAACAACTCAAAAAAGCCCGCGAAGCCCGTAACCTGACCATCGCGCAGGTTACCCAGGTCACGCGCATCCGCGCCCATCATCTTGATGCAATTGAGGCGGATAACTTCGATGCGCTCCCCTCGCCCGTTCATGCGCGCGGCTTTTTACGACTCTATGCAGAATACCTCGGCCTATCCTTAGAAGAATTGATTGCCAACCAGCGCGCTGAGAGTGCGGAACCAGCTGCCTTGCAACTGGTAACGGCGTCTTCTGCTATTGAAACCGAAGCGATCGAAGCCGAACCTGAGTCGGCCGGGGATGAAATGACAGAGATGGAAGCGGAAGCGGAGATTACTGAGAGCGAGATTCCTGAATCCGTGCCGGGCACACCCCCACCAGCTCCATTTTCGCAGACGATATTCATCGCCATCGGCGAGCAATTGCGCCAGCACCGCGATGCGCTTGGCCTGACGCTCGACGAAGTGGAGCGCCACACCCACGTCCGCAAACATTATTTGCAGGCGTTGGAAGCCGGCGATTTCGAGCATCTGCCGACCTCTGTCCAGGCGCGCGGTATGTTGAACAACTACGCCCATTTCCTGGATATGCAAGTGGATGCAATCCTGCTGCGCTTCGCCGAAGGCTTGCAGGCCCAACGCCTCGAACGCCAGCCCCAGAGGCTCGAAAAACCACCGCGCGCCAGACTCAAGACCAACGTTACAACCTCGCTTCAGCGCTTCCTCTCCATTGACTTGATTTTCGGCGGCGGATTGATCCTGCTCTTGCTCATCTTTGCCGTGTGGGGCACGAGCCGGGTGATCAATTTGCGCGCGGCGCCCGAACCCGAAGCCACTGCGCCCTCGATCTCAGACGTGCTGCTGGCCTCGCCGATAGCTGGGGCTGAAACTGCCGAGGCAGTCCAAACCAGCCAGTTAGTAACGCCCATCCCTGCCAGCGGACAAATCCCAGCCATTGCCCTCCCAACCACGATCCCCGGGCATGTACAGGTCGTCGTCGTAGCCCTTGAGCGGGTCTGGGTGCGCGTCACTGTGGATGGCAAGGTCAAACTGGAGGGCCGGCTTATCGCCGGCAGCGCCTATCCATTCGATGGGGACGAGCAAATCGAGGTCTTAACCGGAGATGGGTCCGCCGTGCAGATCATCTATAATCAGGCCGACCTGGGTGTGATGGGCACCTTCGGTGAAGTCGTCAACCGCATTTACACACCCAAGAACATCTTGAACCCCACGCCGACTCCGAAACCCACCTCGACGGCCACGCCGCGCTTCACACCAATACCATCGAAAACACCAACCCGCATCTATTCACCCACACCGACAATAAAGCCGGGGATTCCTTGAATCGAAAAACTTTCCACCTAACTTCCCTCGGATGCGCGAAGAACTCCGTTGATTCCGACTCGATGGCGCAATTGCTGGAGCGGGATGGCTACCGACTGGTAAAAGCGCCCCAGCAGGCCAGCGTTTTGATCGTCAACACCTGCGGCTTTATCGGCCCGGCGCGCCAGGAATCATTCGCTGAACTGCGCGCCCTGGCTGAAGAGAAACGCCCCGACCAGATCCTGATCGCAGCCGGCTGCCTGACCCAACGCTATGGGCTTGAAGTGACCAGGCAGGTACCTGGCATTGATGGCGTTCTGGGTACCCGCCGCTGGATGGACATCATTGAGGTTGTCCGCCGGTTGCGCAAAGGCCCACATCCTGAGCCGCTCTATCATCTGCCCACAGCCGCCACGGTCGGCACCGATGAGGGTGATACTTTACGCGCGAGTTTAGCCGGAGCCAGCGCCTATCTCAAGATCGCGGATGGCTGCCGCCGCCCGTGCGCCTTTTGCGCGATTCCGCTTATCAAAGGCACAGCCGTCAGCCGCCCGATGAATAACATTCTCGACGACGCCCGCCGCCTGCGCGATATGGGTGTCCGTGAACTAATCTTGATCGCCCAGGATACGACCGACTACGGCCACGACCTGGGGCTAAAAGACGGCCTGGCAACATTACTCACCCGCCTGGTGGACGAGGTTGCGCAAACCTCCCCCCGAACAGGAGGGAGCGAGGCCGGCCTGGATTGGATCCGCATCCTGTACGCCTATCCGGGTTACGTCACCGAGCGGTTGATCGAGGCCATGGCGACCCACCCACAGATACTCCCCTACCTCGACATGCCGCTCCAGCACGCCCATCCCGATACCCTGAAACGCATGCGTCGCCCGGCCAACATGAATTGGGTCTACCAGACGCTCGCCAGGATGCGGGCGGCCATGCCCAACTTAGCTATCCGCACGACGTTCATCGTCGGCTATCCCGGGGAGACGGAAGCGGAGTTTCAAACACTGCTGGACTTCGTCTCGGAGGCGCGCTTCGACCGCGTCGGGGCCTTCCAATTCTCATTCGAAAACGGCACAGCCAGTGAGCCGCTCGGGGACCCGATCCCGGCTGAGGTCAAGGAAGAGCGTTACCATCGCCTGATGACCCTCCAGCAGAATATCTCGCTACAGATCAACCAGTCCTTCGTCGGGCAAACACTGGATATGCTTATCGAGGGTTTCGATGGAAGGCAAACCCTCGGGCGTTCGTACCGTGACGCCCCGGAAATTGACGGCATGATCCTCGCCAACCGGGTAGGCGTTGCCCTGCCTGTCCTGGCGGCCAGGCCAGGGAGCTCGTCGAAAGGTGCGACGCAGGGACAAGCCGAAATCGGACAGATCGTGCCAGTCCGCATCACCGGCGCGATGACTTACGACCTGGAAGGTGTCTTTGTGGATGATGTAAACGCCGCTGCCAAATGACATGTCCCGAACAGACCGATTTGCCATTCTGATCGCCCTGGCCGCGATCCTGGCGGCTTATCTTACAGCCGCTCAGGTCTTCGAGTTGATCCCCCACATCGAAGACGAGATGGCTTTCGTCTGGCAGGCGCAGGTCTACGCGCGCGGCGAGTTGACCGTCCCCTCCCCCGCGCATCCCAAAAACCTGATGACGCCGTTCGTGGTGGATTATCAAGGCCAGCGCTTCGCCAAATATCCGCCCGGCTGGTCGGTGGTGCTGGCTTTTGGCTACCTGCTCGGAGCGCGCGCCTGGGTCAACCCGCTGCTGGCCGGACTGGCTGTCTGGCTGACTTACCGCATGGGCCAGAAAGTGTTCACACCAGCGGTTGGCCTGCTGGCGGCTTTCCTGACGCTGGTCTCCCCGTTTTTCCTCATGCTTTCCGGTTCACTCCTCTCCCATAATTGGTCATTGGTATTGAGTCTGACTTTAACCCTGGCCTGGCTGGATACGTTCGTCTACAAGTCGCGCCTGCCGCGCGGCTTGACCGCGCTCGTCGCGGCGCTGACCCTGGGCCTGCTCGCCCTGACCCGGCCTCTGACCGCCGTTGGCGTGGCGCTGCCATTTTTCCTCCACGCGTTATTTCTTCTCTGGCGGGGCGGCTGGGAAGTGCGCCGGCTGGTGCTTTTCGTTGGCGCGGTCAGCCTGCTGGTCAGCGCGCTCTTCCTGCTCTGGCAATACGCGCTGACTGGCAATCCTTTCGCCAATCCGTACACCCTGTGGTGGTCATACGACAATGTCGGCTTTGGCCCAGGTGTTGGCCGCCAGGATGGGGGGCACAACCTGTTTTGGGGTTGGATCACTCTGAAGCACGCCCTGACGACCGGATGGAGGGATTTTTTTGGCTGGGAGAATTTTTCATGGCTATTCCTGCCTTTTGGCCTGTGGGTAGCGCGCCGTAACCTGCCGGCGTGGTTGATCGGCAGTGTCTTTGTCAGTCTGGCCGGGGCGTATCTGCTCTACTGGGCAGGCTCGACGACCTTCGGCCCGCGCTATTATTTCGAGGGATTTCATAGCATCACCCTGCTCAGCGCCGCGGGCTGCCTCGGGCTGGCCGGCTGGTCAAAAACGAAAGGCTGGAAGAACAGTCGCTTCATTGGCGTGGCCGCCCTGCTGCTTTTTCTGGTGGGATACAACCTGGTTTCATACCTCCCCGCTCGCCTGCAAGAGATGCGCGGCCTGTATGGAGTCGAGCGCGCCGACCTGCTCCCTTTCCTCACCCAGGAAGCCAGAGCGCTTACCCCGGCAATCGTTGTCGTCCACATCCAGGAAACCTGGACCGATTATGGCGCCCTGCTGGATTTGCAGGACCCCTGGCTGACCTCCCCTTTCATCTTTGCACTCGGCCAGGGCGATGCCTTGCGCGCCGATTATCCCGCCCGGCGGCTGATCCATTATTACCCGGACGAGCCTTTTACGTTTTACGAACACCCAAGGGGAAAATAAGTTGAACTGTAATGTGGCGGCAGTTGCCCGTCCTGGCCGGGCCAGGGAACTGCCGCCACATCGAAATTTTGATTGCAGCTAGAGGCCACGCTATGGTGTAGGTGTCTGGCTGATAGATGGCGTAGGGCCTCCCTCGTTGCAATAATCGTTCACCGCGGTAGCCGTCGGGAAGACCGTGGCGTTTTCCTCTACGCTAGGGAAATTGAGGAAAAATTCATCGTACATGCTCGATGCCGCGCAGTAATCGCCAGACATCCATAACCGGTCCGCGTACTTGATGGCGGCATAGCGCCAGCGCTCAGTGGCGGTCTTGCAAGATGAATCCATTAAATTAGGCAGGTTGGGATAGATCTGACCAAAATAGTTCATTGCCTGCAGCCAGTCCAGTTCCCAGAAGCTGGCCCCGGTGATATAGAATCGCGACCAGGTACGCAGCGACTCGGAATAGCTGTCCAGAGGCCCAAAACGCTCAGCCAGAGTCAGGTCGTAGATGCCCCCTTCCAGATTGATATTCGCACATTTCTCGTTGATGATCTTGCTTACGCCGCGGTTACGCAGGGCAATGTAATACATCCCGTCCACTTGCGCGGCGCGGTAGACAGAATCGGTCTTGCGCAGGGAATCCAGGTTAGATATCGCGCCATCCCAATCCTGAGCAGCCAGGAGCTGCTTGGCGCGGGTAAATATTTCTTCCACGCCGCGCAGGTCAGGGGTCGGGGTGAGGATCGGGGTGGGAGAGGCTGTCGGTGTAGGCGAGATGCTCATTTTCACCAGGATTTCAGTTAACTTATCCTGAGCGCCCGGGTAAGCGGGGTCATGATTGATGACGAACTGAAAATGCTGCAGCGCGACCTCGTAGCGCTCCTCGTTCAAGGCCTGGACTCCGAGCTGGAACTGTTCACTCAACTGTTGGAAGACCACAGTCGCCTGGGCATCGCGGCGCACTGTCAGGCCGGATTGATAACCGCCCAAGATACCCAGCGCGATCAGGAGAATAACACCCAGCCCGGCAATCCATAGCGAAGGCCTCCCGGCAGGCGAAGCCGGGGTGTGGGGTTGGGTTGCGTTCATGCGTGGTTGTGTATCATTTATGTCAGACATGGCGGCGATTATACCCCAAGTTTACAAGGTCGCCAGGAACCCGTTTTCTTCGAGAAAACGGGTTCCTTATAAGCTGAATAACAAGCGGACTTCCGGCCAGATGACGGGAAGCGCGGCCAGCCCGCCGGCCATCAAGGCAACAAGCGTGAGCGGCAGCACAGGCAAGGGGAGATAATTCATCAGAAGAAAGGCGAGCAGAGCAGCAACTCCGGCCGCTAGCACAGCCCGGGCCAGTGTATGACCCACCTGAAGCAAGCCAGGATAACGACGGTTGAGCAGGTAGAGCAACACAAAAGCCTGCGCGCTGAAAGTGAGCGCGGCGGCCAACGGGATTCCGTACAATCCAACGGAAGAAGATAAAAGCCGCGCCAGGAAGAAGAAGGAGACCGCCTGGATCAGCGCGGCGATCAAGGGAGTGCGCGTGTTCTGATTTGCATAGAAGGAACGCACTGCCACCTCAAGCCAGGTGTCGCCGAGGAGTCCAAGCAAGAAGCCCCACGTGCAGGCGGTAAGCAGATCCAGTTGGGCGGTATCATAATGGAAAAAGCTCATTGCCAAAGGACGGACTCCCAATGCCAATAAAGCTGCTGCCGGCAGGCATAATGCCAGCATCACCCGCAGGGCGCGGTTGACCGTCTGGCGAAAGGCTTCGGATTGGCCGCGATTGATATACTCGGACAAAGATGGCAGCAGAGCAATCGCAATGGCTGTACCGATGATCGTCTCTGGCACCTGTTGGATGGTCCAGCCCAGGTTCAAGGCGCCTACACCCGCTTCGCCAAAATGGGAGGCCAGGCTGTCGCGGGAGAGAAAATAAGCCTGGATGCAGGCCATGGTGAGGACGCGCGGCCCCAGGAGAACTAGAACGCGTTGGACACCGGTATTACGCAATCCGATAACAGGCGTCCAGCGGAACTGGTAACGCAGCAGGCCAGGTACTTGAATCAGCAAGTGCAGCGCTGCCCCCAGAATGACGCCGTAGACCATGCCATATAATCCCAAGCCGAAAGCGGGCAACTGGAAAGGCCCCAGGTGTAATCCCTCGCTGGGCGAAAGGATGGTCACGCCGAATATCTGCCCCAGGTTGTAAAGGACAGGCGCCATCGCGGGCAGGAAAAAGTGTTTGTTGGCCTGTAACCCGGCCATGACCAGCCCACTGATCGAAAAGATCAGGATGGCAACCAAATCCAGGCGCATCAGCGAAATAGCGAGCGTCTGCTTGTCGGGCTGAAACCCAGGAGCGGTGATGTAGCGCACCAACGGGTCGGCGAGCAGGATTATGACGACCGAGAGCGCGGCGGTAACGATGAAGGCCAGGTTGATGATCCGGGAGAACAAGTTCCAGGCCGACTGGCGTCCTTCGCGATCCAGATACTCGGTCAACACCGGGATGAAGGCCATGCCCAAAGCGCCGCCAGAGATGAGAGCCGAGAGATAATCTGGGATGTTGTTTGAGACGCCGAAAATGCCCATCCCTTCCAGACCGACAATTTTATTGAAAAGCATGGACTTAATGAAAGCCAGGCCCTTATCCAGCGCGAAGAAAAAACTTATCAGGAGTGAGACGCGGGTCAGGTGCGTGAGTTTTTTCATGGAGGAAAAACAAGACTTCAGTTGCCGCCGCTCAAGGGCGTGGGCGTGGTATGCGAATCCAGGCCGGTCTTGAATTCGAGAGCACCGATCTCTTTTTCAACTTCTTCCAGGATTTCGCCCGACTTGACCAGCGCCTTCATTGCGTTGTGGTCGGGGTACAACGGGCGGTCCACGTCCAGGTGCGCCACGTGTCTGCGGATGACCTGGCGCGCCTTCTGGACGCCCTGGCCGGGGGTGAAATCACGAAAGTCGAGCGCTTGCGCGGCGGCCATGAATTCGATCCCTAAAATGCCGTAGGCGTTATCCAGGATTTGACCGTTCTTCAAGGCCGTGTTCATGCCCATCGAGACAAAATCCTCCTGATCGGCTGCCGCGGGAATGGACTGGATGCTGGCCGGAGCTGAAAGGATGCGTTGCTCGACGATCAGCATGTCCGCGGTGTACTGGCTGAGCATCATGCCCGAATAGAAACCAGGGTTGGGGGTGAGGAAATCGGGCAGACCCACACTCAGCGCCGGGTTGGTCAGGCGATTGAGGCGCCGCTCGGACAAGACGCAGACCATCGTCACGGCCGCCCCGGCCATATCCATCGGCAGGGAGACGGGTGAACCCTGGAAGTTTGCGCCGGTCAGGGTCAGTTTAAGCTCGGGGACGAAAATCGGGTTGTCGCCCACGCCGTTGAGTTCGATCTCGACCTGTGAGCGGGCGTAGGCCACCGCATCCCGCGCCGCGCCGATAACCTGCGGCGTGGAGCGCATCGAGTAGGCGTCCTGCACCTTGGTCTTCATCTTGCCGGTGGTCAGGTCCGAGCCTTCGACCACCTTGCGGATGTTCGCCGCGCAGGTCACCGCCCCCTTGAAGCCGCGCAGTTCGTGCAGTTTGGCAATGTACGGCTTCATGTTACCGAGCAGGGCCTCGATGGACATCGCCGCAGCGATTTCAGCCTGTTTCAGGAAGCGTTCCATGTCGTAGATGTGGATGGCGGACATGGCTGTCAGCAGGTTGGAGCCATTGATCGCAGCCAATCCATCCCGCGCTTGCAGACCTGGAACAAGAATCCCGGCCCGCCGCATCGCTTCCTGACCAGGGAGCCGCTCGCCATTTAAGAAGGCTTCACCCTCCCCCATCAGTAGCAGCATGGCCTGCGCCATGGGAGCCAGGTCGCCGCACGCGCCGACCGAGCCTTTGTTGCAGACGACCGGCGTGACGCCCTTGTTGAGCATCTCGACCAGCGTCAGCGTGATCTCAGGCCGGCAGCCCGAATTCCCGTGCGCGTGGACGTTGATGCGGCCGGCCAGCGCGCCGCGCACCTGCTCCACCGGCGCCGGGTCGCCGATCCCGGCGGCGTGGTTGTAGATGAGGTATTTCTGGAATTCCTTCACCTCTTCATCGGACAGGATTTTCTCCGAAAACTCGCCAATGCCGGTGTTGGTGCCGTACATGATCTCTTTGGCAGCCAGTTTCTCCTCCAGCATGGCGCGGCAGACTTTGATGCGCTCCAGGGCAGCGGGGGCAAGCTCCACTTTTTCGTTGAAGCGGGCAATGGCGACGAGTTTTTCGATGGTGAGGGATGAACCGTCGAGGGGTATGGTCATGGGCAGACTCCTTTTGGAAAATGACTTGCTTGTATGTCTAAGTTTAACCCGAAATCGCCTGCAAGACGACTGACATGACTCCTTCAAGATCATTCAGTACGATGTCGAAGACCCTAAAGGTCTCTTTGCAAGACGAGACTCGTTTTCAACCTTCATGTCTTGCCAGACTCTTACGCAATTAGAGGCGCGAGACCTTTAGGGTCTTTTCTTTCAATCAAAATCATCTCCAGCGAATTTTCGGCTTTGTTCTTCTGCCACCCATTCGGCGTGCAGGTCAGTATATTGTTTTTTGTCTCCGAACCAGTCCAGGACGGAATCCCGTTTCAGGCAGGTGGGTTTTTCGGACAGGATGACGCCATAGGATGAGTATTTCCATTCGCGGAAGTCATCCACAAATTTGTGCTTTTGCGGGTTCTGGTGAATGTAGGCTATGACGCGAAAGAATTGGATATCGCTCGTGACCATCACCCGCCCAAAGGGGTGCTGGAACAAACTGCCGGTGCGCCCGTAGGCGGCATTGATGGCTTTGGCATAGGCGTTGAAAAAGTCGGAAAACTTTTTAGATGGATACTGAATTCGCTCGTTTTCAGACCCTAAAGGTTTCTGTGCTTGATTCAAGTCTCTTGTGGCGGGACTCCTTTGCCTGCGGCGGCGAATGTCATCGGTGAAAACCTTTAGGGTCTCCTCCTCCGATTTGGTTCTCACCAGCACATGAAAATGATTTCTCAACAGGCAGTAGGCAAAGGTATCGGCAACAGGTTCGATGTATTTGCTGTACAGGTTGAGAAAATGGGCGTAGTTGCGTTCCTGGACGAAAAATTTTTCGCGGTTGATACCGCGATTGTAGATGTGATAGTAAGTGTCGTAGAGCAGGGGTGAAGGACTGGTCATGGTTAAGACCCTAAAGGTTTCTCTGATCGAAGGTCGCCAAAGTAGGCTGAACTATTTTGCCAGACAGGATACTGGTCTACGAGGGAAACCTTTAGGGTCTCCCCCTATCATGCTGACAGTGGGGATAAGGTATTTCTTCACGCCGCGCAGGAAATACAGATAATTCTCCGGCTGGAAGAATATCGCCTGCCGGTTGTTGCCGCGATTATAGAGGTGGTAATAGTGGTCGGAGACAAAAGGCGTTTCTCTGCGAGGCATAGGGATGACTCCAATCCAGACCTCCAGACCTCCGAGTTCTCCAAGAACTCGGAGGTCTGGAGGTCTAAGTTCTACCCTCCACAATTTTTATCTCCTCTTCCGTCAGCCCGTACAACGCATACACGCGGATTTTTTCGATTTCTGCATACGCACGTTCGGGAGGTGACATGGGTATATTTTACTCCGAATACCGGACCTCCGAGGTCTTAAAGACCTCGGAGGTCTAAATCGGTTACAATCACCCCCATGAACGCAAAAGAATTCCTCCCTAAAATCGCCATGTCCATCCACGCCCACCCGGATGACCAGGAATTCACCATTGCCGGCACGCTGGCCAAATGGGCGCAAGCCGGATGCAGGATCATTTCGGTGGTCATCACTAGCGGCGACGCCGGGTCGAACGACGCCGGCAAGACCGCCGCCGACAAGCCCGCCCTGGCGCGCCGGCGCGCAGAAGAACAACTGGCCGCCAACACCGTACTCGGCATTCAGGAAACGGTTTTCCTGGGTTATCCGGACAGCGAACTCGAACCGACCCTCGACCTGCGCCGCGACCTGACGCGTCTCATCCGCCTCCACAAACCCGAGGCAGTCGTCATCGGCGACCCGCAGGGTGTGTTCTATGGCAATGGCTACGTCAACCACCCCGATCACCGCGCCGCCGCCCAGGCCGCGCTTTACGCGGTCTTCCCGTCAGCCGGGACGCGGCTCATTTTCACCGACCTGCTCGAAGCGGGGTATGAGACGCACAACGTCAAGCGGCTGTACGTCCACGGCGCGGAGAAGTCCGATACCTGGGTGGACATCCGCGAGACGATTGAGGTTAAAATTGCGGCGTTGAAGAAACACGTCAGCCAACTCGGCGACTGGGACCCAGAGAAGATGATCCGCGAGTGGGCTGCAGAGGAGGCAAAAGAACACGACATGGAATACGCCGAGGCCTACAAAGTCATGCTACTGGTGGAAGAGGAAAAAGGGGGATGACAGACAGGATGTGCCAGCCTGGACAAGCCTCAGGCAGCCTGGCTTCTTAACACCTGGATAAAGGCTGGGACAAGCTCAGGGTCGAAATGCTTGCCAGCGTAATACTGCAAGAACGAGATGACCTCTTCTCTCGGGCGCGCAGGGTGATAAGGTCGCTTTGTGGTCAGCGCATCATACACATCCGAGAGAGCCATCAAGCGGCCTTCAATCGGGATATTCTTGCCAGACAACCCTTGAGGATAACCGCTCCCATCCCAATGTTCATGGTGGCAATATATATAGGGTAGAGCGTCGCGCAGGTGACTGACCCCCTGCAGGATCTTGGCGCCCGCCACTGGGTGTTGTTTCATTATCATCCATTCATCCTGTGTCAGATTGCCGGCCTTGTTGAGGATATGATCCGGGACGATGATCTTCCCGATGTCATGCATCAGGGCGCCGATTTCCAATATGCGCAGGTGTTCTTCCTTCCAGCCGATGGCCATGGCAAGCGAGCGGGCGTAATCAACCACGCGCGAGACATGCCCGTGTGTATACGGGTCGCGACCTTCGATTGTATTTGCCAGGACTGTTACAGTCTCCAGGTAAGCTTGGCCGATGTGGGCAACTTCGACTTTTTCCGTGCGCACAAGACGCGCGCTGACAATCTTCAGCAGATCATCATAGTCAATTGGTTTTAACAAGTAATCCTCGACGCCCAGTTCCCGCCCGGCCTGGATATCTTCCGGAGAGTCATTGGCGGTCAAGAAAATGAACGGGATGGCTGTCCAGCGCGGGTTTTTGCGAAGCTCCTTGTAGAACTCAATGCCGTTCATGAATGGCATGTTTATGTCGGAAAGGATAAGATCCGGCGTCGTCTCCTCCAATTTCTTCAAGGCGGCTTTTCCGTGTTCGGCTTGCTGGACGACGTAATGCTCGGTCTCCAATATCTGGACGATTGCACGACGGACTTCTGTCGAGTCTTCGACAACGAGGATTTGTCTGCGGGCGTGAGGAGTTTCCATAGGCAGGGCTTATTATACAGGAAGAGCGGCTATAAGCCGCCTGATTTTGCTGGTCGCAGCAGTTCTCAGTATAGTATTACTCTTGAAAAACTATCACAATCGCGAAGATTTTGTAGCGCGATATGCTTCGCGATATCGCCATGTGGTTGCGGAATGAATTCCGCGTTACGGGATTAATTTATCCGCAGATTTCGCAGATCATGCAGAAAAAAATTGCTTCAAGAATTCCGCCCCCTCTTCAGGGGTCAATTGTGGTTCGCCAATGACGAAGGCAAAGCCCTGGCCGCCCAATGCGCGCAGGATGGTCAGCGCGCCGTGGGGTGAAACTGTCACCTGACAAAGTTTGCCACTGTCGCGGATGCGTTTGAGCAGCGGCAGCCAGTGTTCAGGGGGTGGGTTGCCGTCGCCAGGCACCCATTGGATGCCGCGCAGGCGCGGCAGGGAAAGCAACATATCCAAATGGGGGATCTGGCCCTTGCCATCCAGATGGTAAAAAGCATAATCCATCTTCTCGCAGCAGGCCGTCAGGTCGGGCAAGGCAAAACGCTCGAACATCTTCGGGGAGATCATGTACGAAACGTCGCTTTGCAGCATGTAGCCGCTGCTGGACGACCAACATGGACCCCAACAGGTGATGCCTTGCCCAGCCGGAGCGATAAGATCGGATAACTTGTCATGGCATTCCAACCAGGCCTGTGTCGTCTCACGCACCAGCCGGTCAACCTCCTCGGGGGCATCGTAGAGATCGAGCAGCAATTGCTGCGCGCCGCGCAGGTGGGCGAGGATATCGAGATTACCGCCCAAATCGGTGAAGCCCACGGCTAATTGCTTGCCCCAACGTTCGACGGCGGCCTGCGTGAACTCGTCAACGCGCCGCCACCACGCATTCTGCCAGTCGCAGGACACGCTCAGGTCTGAAATCGAACCGGTTTTTCCTGGCGAGAACCAGGTCGTGTCCGCCGCCGGGTGGACTTGTGCCCCGGCGAAGGCGGCCATGATCCCCGGCCCAAAGTTCGGCCAGAAGCGCGGGAAGGCGTCGCCCAGGTAATGGGTCGCCTCCAGGCGCGGCGCGAAAATATCCAAGATCTCGTCGGGGGGCGTGTCGAGCGGATAGTTGCCGAGGAACGTCCCGGCATGATGGGGATGGCGGAGGTCTTCCGGCTGGATGCACTCAAGCGCCACCAGCGGGCGAGACAGGTCACCGGCCCACCAGGCTGACCAATCGCGTCCGATCCGTTCCCAATCCGCTTCGGAGAAATGCAAATGGAAAGTCATTGGCTAACAGATTAGAGACCATCTCACAAGAGACTGGTCGGGCTCCCATGCCCGACGATTCGACGGCGTGCCCGCAGGGTACTTCGCGAGGAGCCGTCTCCACGGGTTTTGAGATAGTTTCTTAAGACATAAGAGTACGCTCAAAGAACTCAATCACGCGGCGGCGATGCTCTTCTGGATAGGCTTCGCCAGCCTTGGTGTGACCGACGCCGGGCAAACGCCACAACTCTTTCGGCTCATGCGCGGCGGCATACAGGTCGTCGAAATCGGGGCAATACTGATCCAGCTCGCCGTGGATGAAAAAGATGGGCCGCGGGGCGATCCTCCCCACCCAACGCAGCGGCTCGTAGCGGAACAGGTTGGCACCCAGGCGCAGGGAAGTCGCGACGATGGCCAGCCAGGCCGTGAGAGCTGCCAACCAATGCGGCAGGTTCAGCTCGACGCCGCGAGCAGTGATCGCCATGCGCATTCGGGCGGGGCCGCCATCGCTGATCAGCGCGTTGACCTCGGGGCAGATCGGCGCGGCGAGCATCGAGATCATCCCGCCGTAGGAAAAGCCCAGCAGTCCGATCCGCTGTATGCCGCGGCTCTTCAGAAATTCGACCGCGCCCCGCACATCCCGCCGTTCGAGATAGCCGAAGGTGGCCAGATTTCCCTGGGAGCGTCCGTGGGCGCGGAAATCAAAGAGCAGCACATTGAACCCGGCCTGATGCAGGGCGGGGGCGCGCTGGATGTCATAATCCATGCTCCCGCCGTGACCGTGCAGGATGACCACCGCCCGCTGCGAACCGTTGACAGGTATCCACCAGCCGCGCAAGGTCAAACCATCCGTCGCTTCGAAGGCGACCTCTTCGAAGTCGAGGCCGTATTCCGCCGGGCTGTGGATTTCTATGAGAGGGTTGCGACGAGTCAGGTAAAATGACAGGCCCAGCCCAACGACGAATATGAACCCGAGCGGGACGAGCAGCCAGAGGGCGCTGGTCATTTCTCAACTTTCCGCATGCCCAGCAAACTGACCGTGCTTAAGGCAAAGAGGACAGCATAACTGGCAAAGATGGCGAAGTATCCCAGTCCGGGGCGAATCCCGTTGAGATAATCGGCAACCAGACCACCGATGCCTGCGCCGACAATCCCCGCGCCCGCGCCGGCCAGGTTCGAGACGCCCAGGTAGCGCCCGGCTTCGTCCGCAGGGACAAGATCCGTGCCGAGCGCCCAGTTGGCGGTCATGAACAGGCCGGTCGCCAGCCCGATGATCGTCCCGGCAACGTACAGCATTGCCAGGTTCGGCACCCAGATGGTAGTCAGGAGCAGGAAGCCGCCCGCCGCCGCCATCAGGCCGCTGATCCCGACCAGCCGCTTGCGCCCGACCCGATCCGCGATCCAGCCGCTGGCCAGGGCGGTCAGCAAAATAAAGATGCCGATGATCGAGGTCAGGCTGCCGGTCATGTTGGATGCGGCCTCGTCGCTCAGTTTGAAGGCGTACATCACAAAGTAAAAGACGGAACCCTGGATGGAGGTGGCCGCCGCCAGGAACATCAGCCGGTTGACGATCCACCAGACAAATGAGGAGCGCCGGCGGGCTTCCTTCCCCAGGGTAGCCAGCGAGCCGGCCCACACACCTGCCACCACCGCGACGATCATTGCGACTGCGCCGCCGATCCCAACGCCCACAGCCAGGGCCGTTGGCTTGTCCGCGAGTGGCAGGGTAATCAACCCGGCCAGGCCGCCAATCAGACCGCCGCCCAGCAATCCGGCCACTGCCCCGATGATGATACCGGCCAGCATCCCGAGGACGCGCACCATCGGCGGCCAAAACGGAGCGGTCGGTTTCTCCTTAAGCGGCGTTTCTTTCACAAAAAACACCGTGATCAGCGTGACAACCAGCAACGCCGCGCCGGTGGCAAAGATGGCCCAATCCAAATGCCCCGCGCCGACCAGTTTGGCAATCGTGAGACCAACCAGGATGAGCGGCAGCAGCTCCATGATGGCCTTGATCGCCGACGCTCGTCCGCGCTGGTCTTCCGGAGCCAGGTCCGGGATCAATCCCTGTAACGGGCCATGCGAGATGTTGGAGGAGAACTGGATGAGAAGCACGGCAATCAGCAAGGCCCAGTAATTCCAGGAGAGGGCAATCGCCGCCAGGAAGAGCAAGTCTAGTAACGCCCCAATCAGGATGTAAGGCCTGCGCCGCCCGAAACGGGAGGTGGACCGGTCGCTCAACAGCCCGGCCGCCGGTTGCACCAGCATGGCGATGACCAGGCCAGCCGAACGCATGGCGCCCAGGGCGGTGTTTTTAATCTCTTCCGGCGCGAAGATACCCACCAGATAGGGCATAAAAATTGACCCGAGGGCCGTGTTGCGGATGTTCAAGCCAAGCCAGAACAGGTTGATGGTGATGTAGTCGTACCAGCGTAGGCGTTTCATTGGGTTTCTCCTTTGGTTTATCGTTCATTGATCAGGTACTATTCACCGATGATCTTTACCAGAACGCGCTTGCGGCGGCGGCCGTCGAACTCGCCATAGAAGATCTGTTCCCATGTGCCAAAATCCAGTTTGCCGTCCGTCACAGCGACCACGACTTCACGCCCCATCACCTGGCGCTTGAGATGGGCATCTGCGTTTTCTTCGCCAGTGCGATTGTGCCGATACTGGCCGATGGGTTCGTGCGGGGCAAGCTGCTCCAGCCAGACATCGTAGTCGTGATGTAATCCGCTCTCGTCGTCGTTGATGAATACCGAAGCGGTAATGTGCATGGCATTTACCAGGCAGAGTCCCTCGCGAATGCCGCTCTCGCGCAGGCACTCCTCGACCTGCGCTGTGAGGTTGACAAATCCGCGCCTGGAAGGGACGTTGAACCAGAGTTCTTTGCGATAGGATTTCATCTTGTTTTCCTATTCTCTATTCATTCCCAGGTAAGATAGCACCAAACAGCGCCTGGTGAAATGCCCAAGCGTGATCCATTCGATTTGCATCGCGCCGCCGCACAAGGCGCGGGCGATGGCCTGGACACTCCATCCCTTGCGATGAAGCTCCAGGACGCGCCCTCCCAGGTCTTCCAGGTAGTTGATTTTGGAGGCAAGCTCCTGCTGCGGGTTCTCACGCACTTGAGCCGCCCCCGGAAATAAGCGCGCTGCGGGCAAGCCGGCAATTCGTTTCAGTGAGGCAATGATCCCCCATATATCATAACCGACGCGCAGCGCACGCTCCTTGCCGCCGACGAACAAATCACCCGTAAACAGCCATCCCTGCTCAGGCTGGTAGAGGCAGATGTGATCCGGGCTGTGACCGGGCGTGTAGATCACTTGAAAGCGATGATGTTCCGTTTCGATCATCTCGCCATCGGCAAGCGGCTTGCCCTGGGAGGGTTTCGGCCAGCCCCAGAATATGCGCCGGTAGAGTTGTTGGGGTTGCTTCCCGCGCGGATCAGCCAGGACAGGCAAAGCCAGTGGATGGGCATATATTTCCATTTCAGGGCGTTGGGATTGCAGGTCGCCGTTGGCGCCGATGTGGTCTTCGTGAGTATGGGTGTTGACAATGCAGGTCAAAGGCTCGTTTGCCAGCGCGGTCAGCAGTTCAGGCGCGGCATGGGCGCAGCCGCTATCTATCAACATGCCATCCACCAGATAAAGGGTGGTCCAATAACGCCAATTGATCGGCAGCTTGCGCGCCAGGTCAAAACGGGTGACTTCGTCGAAGGGATGTATTTTTAGCATTTGCTGCGACCTTCTTTTTAGACTTTTACCTGATTGAAAATCTCGGCGCAGGCAATGCTGTATTCGCCGCCCGCGCCGTTTTCTTCCAAGTCCCACCAGGCAGAAAGGACGGAGTGGGCGATCGCCCAAGCACGGATGCGCTGACGGTCGAAGTCGAGACGCTCGGCGAGGAGGTCTGGTAATTCAGCCAGCCAGCGTTTGCCATCCTCGCCAAAGGTATTGCGGATGGTGGTGGTGAAGGATGTTGGCAGGTTCAAGGCTTGGTAAGTAACGGGAATACAAGTTGTGAAGTGTAAGGTAAAGGTGAAAAAAGTTAAAGCCCGAGCTGGATACGGATGGCTTTTTCAATTTCCTGAATTTCCGCCTCGCTGACCCGCCCGATTGTTTTGAACAGCCTTTGCTTGCTGACGGTCGCCAATTGGTCAGCCATGGCTTTCCCTTGTTTACCCGCAACCGTTATATAGGCCTCGCTTGGATAGAGTTTGTCCACTTTGCTGGTGACCGGGACAACCTGCACACGATTGAGATATTTATTGGAAACATCGTTGCTGACAATGACAGCCGGGCGCTGTTTTTGAATTTCGCCCCCGATGGATGGGTCAAAATTGACCCACCAGATTTCACCGCGTCTCATTGGCAACTTCTCCAAGCGTAGATTCCGCCCATTCGAGAGCCTCGGCTTCGCGGCTCTCATCCTGGGACATGGCGTGGTAGGCGGCATCCAAATTCTCGCCGATTACATGAGGGCGGACAAGGTTTTCGATGAACTGGCCGATGTGTCCCCGCCCGATGACCTTTTGCAGGCCGTCGTAAACTTGAGCATCCAGCGTGATGGTGAGTTTCTTTTGCATAGGCGCCTCACAGTACGTATTCTATACGTATTATATCATGGGGTAAGTTTATTTCATCAGATCAATACTTCTGCCAATGGACACGTTTCCCGTCATACTGCGTGCGCGGCGGTTTTTCCTCCGCCGGGTAGCCAACGTAAATGAGGCTCAGCGGGGTCACGCTTTTCGGGATGGACAGAACTTCCCGCACGACGGCGACGAAAGTGGGGACAGGATGAACGCCGACCCAGACCGTTCCCAATCCGAGACTGGTGGCGGCAATGAGGATGTTCTGCGCCGCGGCGCTGCAATCCTGCACCCAGAACAAGCGCCAGGTGGGATTTTTGGCCGCCTTCGGGTTCCCGCAAACGACGATGGCTGCCGGAGCGTTGCGATTTCCAAAAATCAGCCTTTTCCGGAATTGTCCCAGTTTCTCCTTGTCGGTGACGAGGATAAATTCCCACGGCTGACTGTTCATCGCCGAGGGCGCGGCCATAGCCGCTTTCAGGAGCAGATCCAGTTTTTCCGGCTCGACTGGCTGCTGGGTGTATTTGCGGATGCTGCGGCGTTTGAAGACGTTATCCAGGGTGGGGTTCATGTTTAGATTTTTTTGCGAACAGGCGCGAGGTCCAGAAAGTATTCAGTGTTCAGTCATCAGAACTGATTACTGAACACTGATGACTGAACACTGGCATTACTCCGGGAACAACTTCTCGTACACTTCCGGGCAATATTTCGTCACCATCTCGCTGGTCAGGCCGTTTTCCTTGCAGATTTCAGCATAGAGATTGGCAGACGGGCGCTTGCGGCGCGCCTGCGTTTGGGGGTCAAGTTCCCACAGGCCGAAGCGCTGCGTCCAGCCGCGTTCCCACTCGAAGTTATCCACCAGCGACCAGTGGAAGTAGCCCTTGACCGGCCAATTGAAGTTGACCGCCCGCCACATCTGGTGAATGTGCTGAACGGTGTAGCGTGGGCGCATTTTATCTTCAGCGTCCTCCACGCCGTTCTCGGTGACGATGATGGGAACGTTGAACTGTAAAGCCCACTTCAGGCCGCTGAACATGCCATCCGGCTCGTTGGCGAGAAAGCCGGTGCCGCTCAGGTCGGCTTCCGGCGGGAAGAATTGCCGCGTGAACATTTCCCCCGCTTTGCGCAGGTCAAAGGCGACCTTGTAGCGGCTATAGTAATTGAAGCCAAAGTAATCCTGGGTTTGGGCTGCTTCGGGGACGCGAACCCGTTTTAGGGGAAATTCCAGCACGCCGTGCGTCAGGGCGCGCGGCCAGATCGCGTTGAGCGTGTGATGCAGGTTGCGCGTTGCCCAGCGGTCGAGGGGAGAAGCGGGATGCGCGGAAGCCAGTTCGCGGTAGTACAGGGCGATTCCCACCCGCGCCTCGGGCTGGATGGCATGGATGGCGCGGTAAGCAGCGGCGTGGGCGCGCACCATGTTGGTCGTCACGTGGAAACTGGCATTGAAATCCTTTTTCCCCGGCGGCCATACCCCTAGCGCATAGGACAAACCGGCATAACCATTCGGCTCGTTGAACGTCACCCACAGCGAACAGTATTCTTTCAGCGCCTCCACCGTCTTGCGCACGAACTTTTCGAAGAAGACCGGCGACTCGTCATTCTCCCAGCCTTGCCCTGAGCTTGTCGAATGGGCGCCGCGTTCCTCGAACCAGAGCGGATTGGTGAAATGGTGCAGCGTGACCATCGCCGTTAGGCCGCGCTCGCGCAAGCCGCGCAGCATGAGGCGGTAACGCTCCAGCGCCTCCTCGTCCCAGCGGTCGGGCGCGGGCTGGATGCGGCTCCACTCGACCGAGAGACGGTGGGCGTTCTGCCCGCTCTCAGCGGCGCGGTCGAAATCTTCCTTCCAGCGCCCGCCCCACCAATCGCAGGCCAGCCCCGATTTGTGCCCTTGCAGGATGCGTCCCTCCTGCTGTTCCCAGTCCCACCACTGGTTGTTGGTGTTGTTGCCTTCGACTTGATGCGCCGCGGTGGCCGTCCCCCACAAAAAGCCTTTCGGAAAATGGAATGATGCAGTTGGCATGGAGTCTCCAGTTGGATAGTCGGGTAGTCTGATAGTCGGTTGTCGGATGGTCGGATGTCGGGATGGTTTTATTTCGGGCGGGCGAGGTAGGCCAAGTAGAGGGCGACTGAACCGGCGACGGCGGCGTTGAGCGACTCGATCTGGCCGCGCATCGGCAGGCGCAGAAGGAAATCGCATTTGGATTTGACCAGCGGACGGATGCCCTCGCCCTCGCTGCCCACCACCACCGCCAAAGCGCCGTCCAGCCGGACCTCGGACGGGCCACGCGAATCCGAGCCTTCGTCCAGGCCAACGACCCACGCCCCAGCATCTTTCAGCGCTTGGATGGCTTGGTGCAGGTTGGCCTGGGCGATGAACAGGTGTTCGCTCGCCCCTGACGAGGCATTGACGGCCGCGGGCGTCACCGTGACTGTCTGTCGCAGCGGGATGACCACGCCATGCACGCCGACCGCTTCCGCTGTGCGCAGCAGCGAACCGAAGTTCTGCGGGTCGTTGAGCGTATCCAGCAGCAACACGAAAAGCGGTTCGCCGCGACTTTCGGCCAACTCAAATATATCGGTCAATTCGGCGTAAGGATAGCCGCTGGTCTCCAATACAACGCCCTGATGGTTGAGATGAATTTTATCCAGTCCGGCGCGCGGCACGCGCTCAATAGTGATTTTTCGCTGAATCGCTGATTCGATGATCTCTTTTAGTTTCCCCTTTTCTTGAGCGCCCTCAGCAACTTGCAGGCGAAAAACATCCCGTCGTTTGGCGCGTAAGGTCTCGTAGACAGCGTTGCGGGAGTAGATGAGTTCTTTCACGAGGCCTATGATACTCTATGCAGGCTGAATGACAAAGACCCCCGCGCACGAAGAAACCTGCCGGTAAGTCGCTTTCAATCCAATTTTTTGCAGGGCGGCAAGCGACTCATCCGCCAGCCAGTAAAATTCGTCCTCCCAATCATCGCCAATGGAAACTTTCACCATTTCCATTGCCTCCGCGTCGTGAAAGGCGATGTCGGCAATGACCATCCGTCCGCCGGGGGCAAGGCGGGCGGCGAGTGACTTGACGATGCGGACTTTTTCGTCCAGTGCAAAGTGGTGTAAGACATAGGCTGAAACGATGCGGTCGAACTCCCGTTCCAGTTCAGAAGGCCAGCCGGCCCGCAGGTCCGACAGGACGAACCGCGCCCCAGGCAGTTTCAGGCGCGCTTTGGCGAGCATGGCTTCTGAGAAGTCCATGCACCACAACTTGCACCCCAGCCGGGCAAAGCGCAGAGCCAGGTTGCCAGTCCCTGTCCCCAGGTCAAGCACGTTCATAGCGGGCCGGGCATCTGCCAGTGTAACAACTGTATTGAGCGCGCACTCGTAACCATCGAAAGGGAAATAGTCAACGGTAACAGTCTGGTCGTAGGTTTCGGCCCAGGCGTCAAAATCGGCGGGAGGAAAAATATCGGCCATCACTCGTTGAGCAGTATTTCGTTTATCTGTCCCCATAATTCAGGCGTTTCGAGCACTTCGGCAAATGATTTGACCCACTGCTCGATGCGGGCATGATCAAGATTGGGATGACTGTCCACAACTGCCTGAATATCCAGTAAATCTTTGGGACGGTGGGCAACGGCTTTGAGAATGATCAAATCCTCTGGGGTGGGCAAACGTACAGAGAGCGATCCTATTTTGTGCATTGTACTGCGCTCAACCATTTCCTCTTCGAACGGAAGGACGCCAAGCGAAATGTCAATATTTATGCCACTTTCAACATGCCAAAGAAGCAAGACGCGGTTTTTCCGGGCAAATACCTCCGCTGATTCGATGCGTGGCTCAATCCCCTCCTCCCTTGCGGCCAGGAGAAGTTTCGGAATGTCATTCACCGAAAGCAGGAACACAGCGTCAATGTCAACCGTCATGCGCGGTTTGCCCAGAAAACCTATCGCGACACCGCCAATCACCACGCCCCGCTCGTCAAAACGGCTCAATAGACGCTGCAAGGCGGCTAACGGCGCTTGTAAAGAGGCAAAGTTTTCCGGTAACGTCATTTCCCCTCTTTGAGTTTAGCCCAGCGGGCAAAAACTACCATTTCACTTTCGTCGGGTTCGAACGAGAATCCCAACCCCTTTGCCAGCCGCCAGATGGCGTTGATTTGCTGCCATCGTTTTTCCATCGAAGCAGCACGCAATTCCTGCCGTTCGATCTCTTCGACAGCCTTCCATCGTTCACAATAGAAGCGGATATCGCCAACGTCCATAAGGTCATTATAGCATGGCGCGATGCAAGAGACTTCGGAAGTCTCATCCCCTTCGGGGATGCTTCGCGAAGACTTCCGAAGTCTGAACGGGCATTACTCGTTTCTCACTACCAATGCCACATCGTGCTGTCTTTGCCATCCTCAATCGTCACGCCCAGGGCGGCGAGTTTATCGCGGATCACATCCGAAAGCGCCCAGAGCTTCTGCTTGCGCAGTTCCGAGCGGATTTCGAGCAGCAGGTCAATGAACTTGTCCGCGCCGGCCGCGCCGGCCTTTTCAGTGAGCTTCAGGCCGAGGACGGAGGTCAGCGTGCGCAGCGTCTTCTGGGCGGGAGCGAGCTGCTCGTCAGTCGAGCCGGCGTCGCGGGCGGTGTTGATGGCGCGCACCAGGTCGAAGAGATGCCCCAGCGCGCCGGCGGTGTTGAAGTCGTCATCCATCGAGTCGGTAAAGGCTTGTTGGGTTGCCTCGGCCTGGGTACCGAGAGCGGTCAGCGCTTCGGGCGAGGCGCCGGTTGAAGATGGCGCGGCCGGCCGAAGTCCGGATTTGATCCGCTCCAGGCCCTGTTCGGCAGAATCCAGCACCTCGTCGTTGAACGTCAGCGGGGCGCGATAACTTCCGTTCAGCACCAGCATGCGCATCACGTCGCCGTCGCGTTTGGCGAGAAAATCCTGTATGGTGATCAGGTTGCCCAGCGACTTGGACATCTTCTCGCCGCGCAGTTGCAACATCCCGTTGTGCACCCAATAGCGGCTGAACTGCTTGCCGGTGAAGGATTCACTCTGGGCGATCTCGTTTTCGTGATGCGGAAAGATGAGGTCGTTGCCGCCGCCGTGGATGTCTATCTGCTCGCCGAGTTCGTGCAGGTTCATCGCCGAGCATTCGAT
This sequence comes from uncultured Chloroflexus sp., assembly GCA_964618215.1. Classification (GTDB taxonomy): domain Bacteria; phylum Chloroflexota; class Anaerolineae; order Anaerolineales; family Villigracilaceae; genus CG2-30-58-95. The sequence continues at coordinate 21,861 of CAZTZE010000002.1, read as the reverse complement.
GTGCCAGCCGGGGCGGCCTTTGCCCCAGGGCGAATCCCAGGCCGGTTCGCCGGGCTTGGCGGTCTTCCACAGGGCAAAGTCCATCGGGTGTTCTTTGAGTTCTTCGACTTCGATGCGCGCCCCGGCTTGCATATCCTCCAGTTTGCGGCCGGAGAGTTTGCCGTAATCGGGGTCTTTGGTGACGCGGAAGTACACGTCGCCATTGGCAGCCGGGTAGGCGCAGCCCTTGTCAATCAGACCCTGGATCATGGCAAGGATCTTGTCCATCGTCTGCGTGGCGCGCGGGTTGGCGCTGGCCGGCAGGATGTTGAGGTCGTCGAGGTGGCGACCGAAAGCGCGAATGAGACTCTCGCCGAGCGCGAACGGGTCCAGGCCGAGGGCGTTGGCGCGGTTGATGATTTTGTCGTCCACGTCGGTGAAATTCATCACGTGCCTGACTTTGTAGCCGCAATATTCGAAGTAGCGGCGGATGACATCGAAAACGATGGCCGACATGGCATGACCGACGTGCGCGTCGGAATAAACCGTCGGGCCGCAGACGTACATTTTGACAACGCCGGGTTCGATAGGCGTGAATTCTTCTTTTTTGCGGGTGAGAGTGTTGTAGACGCGCAGCATAGGATACTAACTTTCCGGCCTTGCAAATATCATCCTTCCGGCCGCCGTTTGCAAGACCTTGGTCACTGTAACGTTAATTTCACGGTTGAGGTATTTGTTGCCGTTTTCGACGACGACCATCGTGCCGTCTTCCATGTAGCCCACGCCTTGTCCGGATTCTTTGCCCTCCTGGATGACGTTCACGACCAGCGCTTCGCCAGGCAAGACGACCGATTTGACCGAGTTGGCCAGTTCGTTGATGTTCAGGATCGGCACGCCCTGTAATTCAGCGATGCGGTTCAGGTTGTAGTCGTTGGTCAGGATGGGACATTTCATCTGCCGCGCCAGAATGACCAGCTTATCGTCCACCTCGCGCACCCCTTCCACGTCAACATCGCTGATGCGGACGATGACCGATGACGTTTTCTGTAATTCGGAGAGTACTTCCATGCCGCGCCGTCCACGCTGGCGGCGCAGGCTGTCTGGCGAATCGGCAATATATTGCAGCTCGTTGAGCACAAAGCGCGGGATGAGCAGTGTGCCGGGCAGGAAGCCGGTCTTGGCAATATCGGCCACGCGCCCGTCAATGATGACGCTGGTATCCAACAGGATGGTCCGGTTCTGCTGCGACCACTTGGGGGCAGCCCCATTCTCATTGCGGGAAGCGACCACCCCGAGGATATTGGCGATGTCATTCTGTCGCATGACAAATAAGGAAACGCCGAAATAGCTAAAGATCAGCACGCCGATGAAAGGCAGGGTATCCCCCAGGGGAGAAGGGAGCAATGAAAGCGGGAAGGCCAACAAGGCCGCGATCACCAGTCCGGCGAGCAGACCGATCAGGCCGGAGAACAGGGTTTCAGCGGATTGTTTTCCAAGCACGGCGCGCAAAGCCAGCATCGGACGCGTGGTCAGGTATGGCGTCATGACCAGCCCGAATAACATCCCAACCAGGCTGACTGCGAAGACGTAAACTATCTGTTGTTCACCGAGGTCTCTTCCCAACCAGCTTCCCCCGAGCATTCCCAGCAACGCAAAGACGACCATCCCGATAAGACGGGCAATAAAATTAGCGCTCACTGAATAACTCCTTTGAATAAATGCGGATAAACACGATAGTGCCACATTCCCCGCTCGAAGAGGAAAGGTGGGGCGTCCAGCAAAAGAAATTAAGGCAGTATAAAGAATTACCGAGTAGGCCTTTCGCGAAGCACCCTGCGGGCGGCAGTCTCATAATAGCACGCTTGACACGAGCCGTCAATTGTAGCTCTTATTGAATTGCCGAACAGTCTCTTATCTTCTATATCGCAGGATGTAAATGAATACGCCCAGGGCAATCAAGAACGCGAGAATGGCTACCCCAGCAAGTACCACCCGTCCAGGTTTCACGCTGCTCGTGGAAGATTCTATTGGCCCGGCTATGGCGCTGACATCCGGCGCCTGGCCGCTCGGGTTGACTCCGATACCTCCCTTTTGCGCGGTGTAAGAGATCTCTTCGGCATCGCGCGTGGATAAGATCGCCGATTCGATGCTCAACGCGCTGACCCCCGCTTTCCTGGCCCGGAAGGTGATCACAGCCACGGCCCGATTTCCGCTCACCGGCCGGGCGGGATTGAGCAGCGTGGCTGCAAAGGCGATCCGCCCGCTCCTGTTGTCAACATTGTTAACCGCCACGAAGCCATCTTTCCACCAGTCGGCTGGTTCAAGCTGTACTCCTTCTTTGGCTGGATCGGCATCCATGACTTCGACGACATGCGGGTCAAAGGCAAGGTGGAACTCCATCGCGTACAGGTCTTGTACATCTTCGATGACAATGGTGACAGTCCCTTGCGTATCGGGCGTCAAACCCAGGGATAGCGGATCAGGCCGGAGTATCACCTCGCCGCCTTGCGCTATTGCGGCGGCCTTCGGCTGTGTCCAGATCATTAAAACCGCTAACAAAGCGGAAATATTAATGAGCAGCGGTCTTTTCATTCAGGTCTTTTAATTCTTTCTTTGCGGCGTTTCGAGGCGAGCAACCAAAATGACAGGCCGAACAGCAGGATCGAGCCGAAAAAACCGCCGATCGTCAGATAGGTTAGTATCCGATCGGAGAAGACAGAATTCCCTTCGACAGTGCTGTTCGGATATTCCTGATCAACGGATTCGGTGGGCCGCGCCGTCGGCAGCGGTCTGGACTGGGTTACGGTGGGCGCAAATGAAGTTGGCGGCGACAAGATAATAGTCGCGGTCGGAGTGGGCGGTTTTGGGGGAACGGCGACCAGGTCCGCGTCCAGGGCCGTGACGGGCGGCTTGACCCCGCGCCGATCCGCAATCTGTACGGAGACAAAGGTCAAGGCTGTCTTTACCCCGGCTGCCTTGCCCAGGAACTGGATGGATAAGATCACGCCCTCGCCATTGGCCGGGGGCGTGGGGTTGAGCTGGGTGACCGCATAATGCAGCGTGCCAGTTTTATTATCGGCAGTGTTGCGAACCACAAAATCCGGCTTGAGAAAATCCCCGGGAAACATCTGAACGCCATCTTGTTTGGCGTCCGCATCCACGACCTCCACCATGGCCGGGTCGAAGCTGGCCTGCAAGTCAATCCCGTAGACGTTTTGGGCGTTCACAAGCAGGATCTGCAGCGTCTCGATCTGCCCTTTGCCGACTTCCAGTACAGCGGGATCAGTGCGTACCTGCGCCTGTCCATCCTGGGCAGAGACTGGCTGGGACGGCAACGCGAAAACCATAACGAGGATGGTTATCCAGCCCAAGAAGCGGTTGCGTCGGATCACAGTTTTTTGATGCTATCTCTAAGAACTCTCAACGCGAATACCCTGACGGGCACACGTGCCGCGAATAGGCGAATGTCGCGAATATTCCAATCTTTTTTACCTTCGCGAAGGCTGATACAACTTCGCGGTTCAAAAAGAACCTTTTCAAAAATCAGCCGGTTACCATGCTCTGGGCGAGGTGAGGCCGTAGTTGCCGCCCGGCAGAACAAGGTCGAGGATGTTGACAACGCCATCCGCGTTGAGGTCACTGCTGCCGGTCACACCACAGGCGACCGGCGTGCCGCCAAAGGAACCGCCGACGCAGGTCAGATCGCCGAGGTCAATCAGGCCGTCGTTATTGGCGTCACCGCCCAGGAGACGAGTAGCGGGTGCGGTGTAACTATCGAGAGGGTTCAGCGTGTGCGTCGTCCGGTTGCCCAGGTATAGCCCATGTGCTGCGTCGAACTGGTAGTTCGAGCCGCCGGGCATCACCTTGATATTATGAATGGAGAATGCGCCGGTCGAAGCATTGAAATTGGTTGTGTACGGCGCGAAGACGCCGCCCAGGTCGGTCAGCGTGACCTGGCCCACGTTGATCGGCGTGGCGCGGCCTTGCAGCGAAACCGTGCCGCTGACGTTGGCATAGCCGCACACGGTCAGGGGCAGGGAGGTGATGTCGTGATCCATGGCTTGGGCGTCCCGGTCGGACAGGATATCGTCACTGAGGGTGAGGTCGAAAGTGCCTGCGCTCAAGCCGGTGAGCGTGATCTGGGATACTGTACCAGAGCCAGTGACCGGCGTACCCGGATCCATTTTGCTGGCGGCGAACTTGCACTCGCCGCCGCTGCAACTGGCGTTCCAACCTGAAGGGACGCTGGCGTTCGTGCTGGTATCGAAGAAGGCGTTGACGAAGGCTCCCGCAGCGCTGACCAGGCTGGGGTCGTAGTGGACGACGAACTGGTAGCCAAACAAATCAACGACATCCGTCATGTTGATGGAGATGGTGGTATTCTCACCCGTGCAGAACAGCGAACTGCCCGTGGTGAGAACGATGCCGGGCAGCGGCGTAGCCCATCTGGCGATGCGGTTCGCACTGACGCCTCCAGCGCTGGTGAATCCGCCGCCGACGTACAGGTTCTCGCTGTCGAATGCCAGGGCGCGGACTATTTCATCCACCCCGCTGCCCAACGCCGACCAGGCGCTGCCATTCCATTTGGCGACGCGGTTCGATGCCACGCCTCCGGCGCTGGTGAATTCGCCCCCGGCATACAAGTTCCCACTACTATCTATCGCCAGGGCATAAACATCTTTAGTCGTCCCGCCCATCCCGCTGCCCAGCGGCGACCAGGATGTGCCGTCCCATTTGGCGATGCGGCTTGCGGGCATGCCGCTGGCGTTGGCAAAATCTCCCCCGGCGTACAGGTTCCCGCTGCCATCTACTGCCAGGGCACGGACAGTACTACTCACCTCGCTGCTTAGCGCCGACCAGAGGCTGCCATTCCATTTGGCGACGTATTTCACGGGCACGCCACCCGCGGTTGTGAAACTCCCCCCTGCGTACAAGTTCCCTCCACTGTCAAATGCCAAAGCGTTAACCTTGCCGCCTGTCCCACTCCCCACCGCCGACCAGGATGTGCCGTCCCATTTGGCGATGCGGTTCGCCGTCCCGCCGCCGGCGATGGCAAAACTCCCCCCGGCGTACAGGTTCCCGCTGCCATCTACCACCAGGGCATAGACTTCCTCATTCATCCCGCTGCCCAGCGGCGACCATGTGCTGCCATTCCATTTGGCGATGCGGTTAGCCGTCACGCCGCCGGCGGAGGTGAATTTTCCCCCGGCGTACAAGTTCCCGCTGCCGTCAAAGGCCAGGGCATAGACTTCGTTGTTCATTCCGCTGCCCAGCGCCGACCAGGTGCTGCCATTCCATTTGGCGACGCGGTTCGCGTTCTCGCCACCCGCGGTTGTGAAACTACCTCCAGCATACAGGTTTCCGCTGCTGTCAAACGCCAGAGCATGGACATCCGCATTCATTCCATCCCCCAGCGGCGACCAGGTTTCACCAGCCGCGGAAGCCGTCGTGGAGCCCAGCAATCCGACCAGCAGAGCGAGCACCATTCCCAGCCGCAGCGAGATGGCTTGAAACGTCTTGTGAGCGGTCACCTTGATCATCAATGCGCCTCGCACTAGCGTTACCATGTTCGCGGAGAAACAAGCCCGTAGTTGCCACCCGATAGGACAAGGTCGAGGATGTTGACAACGCCATCCGCGTTGACGTCACTGCTGCCGGTCGCGCCACAGGTGAACGGCGGCGCACCGCCGAAGGAACCGCCGATGCAGGTCAGGTCGCTGATGTCTATCGAACCGTTATTGTTGGCGTCACCGCCCAGGAGACGGGTGGCGGGTGCAGTGTAGTTGTCGAGTGGATTCAGCGTGTGCGTCGTCCGGTTGCTCAGGTATAGCCCATGTACTGCGTCGAACCGGTAGCTCGAGCCGCCGGGCATGACTTTGACATTGCTGATGGTGAAAGCGCCGGTTGTGGCGTTGAAGTTAGCTGAATACGGCGCGAAGACGCCGCCCAGGTCGGTCAGCGTGACCTGGCCCACATTGACCGGTGTGGCGCGGCCTTGCAGCGAAACCGTACCGCTGACAGTGGCATAACCGCACACGGTCAGGGGCAGCGAGTTGATATCGTGAGCCATGGCCTGGGCATCCCGGTCGGTGAGGATGTCTTGGCTGAGAGTGAGGTCGAATGTCCCTGCGCTCAGGCCAGTGAGCGTGATTTGGGCGACGGTACCGGAGCCGGTGACCGGTGCTCCCGGCTCCACTTTGGTAACTGCGAATTTACATTGACCTGCATTGCAAGCAGCGTTCCAGCCGGTTGGGATGCTGGCATTCGGGCTGGTATTGAAGAAGGTGTTGACGAAGGCCCCCGCAGCGCTGACCAAGCTGGGATCGTAATGCACAACGAACTGGTAGCCAAACAAGGCGACGACATTTGTCAAATCAATGGAGATGGTGGTATTTTCCCCCGTGCAAAACAGTGATTTATCTGTCTTGGGATCAATGCTGGCGGTTCCTTGCGCCATGACCGGGCCGGTTAACGACATGACCAATGTCACTGTCAGCATAATGGTGAAGATGACACTCACTCGAGAATGATGTTTGTAAAATCCGGTTGAATTTAACATCGCTGCCCCTTTCGGACGAGAACAATTGAATTATGTTTGATCATTATTGCTAATCTACATAGTAATCCTTAAACGTTATCCAGGCGTGAATAAAACGTTATTCAAACGTGAACCAAACGTGAACCATACGTGAAAAATAACATCTCAATAGTATTACAGCGCAAGGTTGCTGTTTCCTGTGTCATTCTCCCGAAGGACACACCTGCACTCCCTGGCACTTGCACGCAACATCGTCCCGATGTCCTTCGGGAGGGCAAGTGTGCAGCAGGCCGTCTCGCCCTCGCGTAGCACCTTCGTCGCTCGCGACGAACGGCGGCGGGCTCCCGGCCTCGCGAAGCATATCCGAAGGATGCGAACGGGGTGCAAGTGTCGGGACGATGTAAGCGTCCCGATGCTCTTTCGGGGCGCGAAGCCTGCCCTGAGCCAGGCCGAAGGGAATCTCCTGTTTGCGGCGTGGAGACCCTTCGGGCGCACAGGCTTGTCCTCCCGGAAGGACACCGGGACGGTGTGAGCGAAGCCGAAGGAACGCGCCCTCAGAGCCTGCCCTGAGTGCAGCGAAGGGGTGACACGCTAAAAAGTTTTTGGCTCATTGGGAATCTCCGTGGTGGCTACCCAAATGTAGGGCGAGATTAATCTCGCAATACCGCCGACCGCCAGATATGGTGGTCTATCACGGCAAATCCCAGAGAGCCATAAAAATTCGTCTGTGCAAAACGCAACCTCTGGCGTAGACGTGTGTTTAATAGTCAGGCTGGCAATTCGGCCAGCGACCATTATCATCTTACCAAAGGAGAGATTTACAATGACAATGCCTAAAGCTCTTTCGACTTGGTTCATGGTGCTTTTCTTCCTGTTTGCTGCCCTGGCTGCTTTCGGTGTGTTCAGCAACGGCATCCTGACAGGCATCCTCGCCCTCGGCGCCGCGGTGTTTCTTTTCCTCGGCAAGTAATCGCGCGTTTTCCGAAGGCCTACTCGGCAGGCTAACGGTCTCTCCCGGAGCGGGGGAGGCCGTTTTTTATTTGACTCGCCCGTCTTTCTGTTGTAGACTATTTCTAGTTTCCCCCAATCCCATGCTCAGGAGGTCAGTCGTGTCCAAACCTACCCGTTACCGATGGTTCGTTGTGCTTATGTTCTTTCTGTTCATGCTGCTGCACCAAACAGACAAGTTGCTCATCGGGCCATTGAAGGGGCCGATCAGCGAATCCTTTGGCATTACCAACACCCAGTTCGGGCTGATCGTCTCTGGGGCGCTGCTGGTCAGCACGCTCTTGTATCCCGTCTGGGGCTACCTGTATGACCGCTACTCCCGCGCCAAACTGCTGGCGCTGGCCTCGTTCATCTGGGGCGCGACGACCTGGTTGAGCGCGGTCGTCCGCACTTACCCGGGTTTCGTCGCCACGCGCGCCTCGACCGGCATTGACGATTCATCCTACCCCGGCCTGTACAGCCTGATCGCCGATTACTTCGGCCCGCAGATGCGCGGCAAGGTCTACGGCATCCTGCAATTTGCCCAGCCAATCGGCTATCTGCTCGGCATGATCCTGGCGCTGATGGTCGCCCCGCTGATCGGCGGCTGGCGTTCGGTCTTCTATCTCACCGGCGCGCTGGGCATCGCCCTGGCAGTATTGATTTTCTTCTTCGTCAAAGAGATGCCGCGCGGCAAGGCCGAACCTGAACTGGCTGACCTGGAGACGATCGGGCAATACCGTTTCTCCTGGGCATATGCCAAAGAGGCGCTCAAGAAGCGCACCATGATGTTCGTCTTCCTGCAGGGTTTCGCCGGCGTCTTTCCCTGGAATGTCATCACCTACTTCTTTTTCGACTACTTGATGAAGGAGCGGGGGTACGATAGCGATAGCGTGCTGTTCACGATGGCGCCGATCATCCTGATCCTGGCGAGCGGTTACTTCGTCGGCGGCGCGGTCGGCGACTGGCTGTTCAAGCGCACGAACAAAGGCCGCATTATCGTCTCCAGCGCGGGGGTGCTGCTCGGCGCGATCTTCCTGTTCTTCGCGATGCAGACGCCCATCGAGGCGCGCAGTACGTTCTTCATCCTGATGATCCTGACCGCCATCTTTATGCCGTTCTCTTCACCCAACGTCATTTCGACTGTGCAGGACATTTCCATGCCCGAAGTGCGCAGCACGGCCATGTCGGTGGAGTACTTCATCGAGAACAGCGGCGCGGCGCTGGCCCCGCTGCTGGCCGGCATCATCGCCGACGCATTCAATATGCACACCGCCATCCTGACCATCTGCATCACCGCATGGTTGATCTGCTTCGTCATCTACCTGGGCGCGCTGTTCTTCGTGGATGGCGACATCCGTTCGCTGCGCGCGCAGATGGCCGAGCGCGCCAAACTGGAGAAGGCACGCCAGGTTGCGTAGGGCAGGTTTCCAAACCCGCCGCCAGATTTGGCGGGTAAGAAACCCGCCCTACCATGAAGATTATTCAGATTGACCTTGCCAACCGCAAGCAAGTCAGAGTCTTCCTCGACCTGCCCTTCCGCATCTACCGCGACATCCCGCAATGGGTGCCGCCCTTGAGGATGGACGAGCGCGCCCGCCTGGACCCGCGCCGCTATCCGTTTTATGATCATTCTTCAGCCGCTTTCTTCCTGGCCTGCAAAAACGGACAGGCGATCGGCCGCCTGGCTGTGCTGGATAACCGCCTTTACAACGTATACAATCAAAAGAAAACGGCTTTCTTTTACCTCTTCGAGTGCGAGAATGATCTGGATGCCGCCCGCGCCCTCTTCGAGTCGGCTTTCGACTGGGCGCGGGCGCGCGGCTTGAACAAGATGCTCGGCCCGAAGGGTTTCACCGCCCTGGACGGCTTCGGGCTGCTGGTCAAAGGCTTCGAGCAGCGCCCTGCCTTCGGATTGCCGTATAACCCGCCGTACTATCCAGCGTTGATCGAGTCCGTAGGCTTCAAGCTGCTCGACGATTCGGTTTCGGGTTATATGGGCGCGAACACCCAGTTCCCCGCGCGCATCCACGAACTCTCCGAGCGCATCCAGCAGCGGCGCGGCCTGACCATTGCCCGCTTCCGCACGCGGCGCGACCTGCGCGCGCTTGTCGCGCCTCTCAAAGAGCTTTACAACGCTGCCCTGGGCGGAACCAGCGGCGGCACGCCGATCACCGATGCAGAAGCGCAGGCGATGGCCAGCCAGTTGCTCTGGTTTGCCGACCCGAAATTGATCAAGATCGTGATGAAGGACGAGCGCCCCGTCGGCTTCCTGTTCGCCTATCCCGACATCTCGGCCGCGCTGCAAAAAACGAAGGGCCGCCTCTTTCCCTTTGGCTGGCTGGCCCTGCTCCGAGAACTCAAGCGCACCGATTGGATCAACATCAACGGCGCGGGGATGGTCGAGGAGTATCGCGGCCTGGGCGGGACGGCAATTTTATTCAGTGAGATGGCAAAAAGCGTCCTGGATAACCCACGCTATAGACACGCCGAGGTGGTGCAAATCGGTATGGAGAACGACAAGATGCAGCGCGAGATGCAGAATTTTGGGATTGATTTCTACAAGATGCACCGGACGTATGTAAAGGATTTAGGAAATTAATGGAGAGCATTCGGTAATTCGAATTCACCGGGGATGAACGGAGATGAACATGGATTTGATCGGTAAACGAAGTCATCCTGGCGTTCTTCAGCATCGAAAGGCTGATTCGATGCCGTTTACGCGCAGCGCCTACTCGGTCGAGCCGATTGACGTTTATCTCTGTTCATCTCCGGTTTAATCCTGAGTTTCCGAACGTTCTCACTTAATGAAGAAACCCGGCATCTTACAGATGCCGGGTTTCTTATTCTTGGTGTTCAGGAACTTTCAGCGTACAATGCGGGGTGCGCCCCACAGGGCGCGGTCGCCGGTCGGAGACCCGTTGGCCAGCACGGTCAGGATGAATTTGACATTTTGACCCGCCAACGGACTAAGATCAAGATCCAGACGGTAATATAAGCCTTCGTATTTCTCTGAGGCTGTCTTGAAGGTCTGCACCGCTCCGCCGCCGATTTGATAATCCAATCGGAAGACAACATTACAAGCTGTGGCATTGTACTGGCAGTTGATGATGCTCTGGAAGCGGTCGCCGGATTGGACGGTGAAAGGCGGGTAAATTCCCTGGATGTAACCATTGGTCACGTTCTGGGGGAAGGTCAACAGGCCGGATTGGCTCGTGGTGCCGTCTTCCAGATTCGGCGTATCGAGCTTGAGGATAAATCCATTAGCAGCTCCATCCGTACCCGGGCAGGGCAACGCGCCTGCACCGCTCGTCCAGGTGGCCGAGCAGGCATTGACATAGAAGTCATAAGCCGTGCTGTACGCGCTGGTCACGTTGATATCCACATAGAAGGGTTCCGTGCCACTTGCGCCGATGCCGAACTTTACACCTGAGGCGTTGCGCAGCTTCCAATAACCCCGATAATGGCCGCTGGCATTCGGGGCGGTCATCGCGGCCGAGAGATTGATCATCTGGCCCGGAGCGACGCTGGCGGGCAGGTAGATCACGGGGATGGCGCTCATGGCATCTCCACTAAAGAAGACCAGCGCATAGGAGGTCGTCCAGGTGCATGTGCCAACGTTCTGTAAGCGCCAGGTCTTGGTGAAGGGTGTGCCGCCGGTGAAGGTCGTGCCGTCCGGAATGCTGATGTCAGTTATGAATGTGGCGCGGTCACAGGCTGTGGGTATGGGTGTGGACGTGGGGGTGGGCGGCGTGCCGGTGACAGTAGGTGTAGGCGTGGGCGGCACGCCAGTGACGGTTGGGGTCGAGGTGGGCGGTACTGTCCCTCCACGGACAATGCGCGGCGCGCCCCACAATGCCCGGTCACCGGTGGGAGAGCCGCTCGCCAGGATGGTCAGGATGAATTTGACGTTCTGGCCTGCCAGGGAACTCAGATCGAGGTTGGCGCGGTAATACAGGCCCTCATACTTCTCCTTGAAGGTCCAGAAAGTCTTGACCGGGCCTGAGCCGATCTGGTAATCCAGCCGGAAGGTGACGTAGCAGCTCGTCGCGCCATATTGGCAGTTGACGATGCTCTGGAAACGATCGCCCGCCTGGACGGTGAAGGCCGGGTAAATCCCTTGGATATAACCGTTGGTCACATTTTGGGGGAAAGTCAACAAACCCGGGGAGGTATCGGTCACGCCATTCTCCAGCGTTGGGGGATTGAGCTTCAAGACGAAGCCCCTGGCGTCTCCGTCCGTGCCGGGGCAGGGCAGTATCCCCGCGCCGCTCGTCCAAGTGGCTGAACAATAGTTGGCGACGAAGTCGTAACCGGTGCCAGGACTGGTGGTAACATTAATATCCACCCAGAATGACTTGTTGGCGTACGTCCCGATGCCGAACAAGACACCAGAGGCGTTGCGTAATTGCCAGTATCCCCGGTAGTGGCCGTTCGTGGACGGCGCGGTCATGTTGACCGAGATGTCTATCGTCCCGCCAGGGGCGACGCTGGAGGGCAGGTTGACCGCGCTGGGCGCGCCCATCTGGCTGCCGCTGACGAAGACCAGGGCATAAGAGGTCGTCCAGGTGCAGGTGCCGATGTTCTTCAAGCGCCAGGTTTTGGTGAATGCTGTGCCGGGTGCATAGGTGGTACCATCCGGCACGGTGACATCGGCGATGAACTGCGCCCAGTCACAGCGCGTCACCGCGGCGGCCGGCTGCGGGCCAAAGATGGCCGCCGGCATGAATTGCGCCAGGATGGTCAAAATCAGGACAACTGGGATGATCATACGTCGTGAAATCATGGCTTCCTCCTCCGCAAATCAATGGCCGAAGCGCAGGGCATAGTTATCTCCAGCGCGTGGGAACAACCCCTGCGTATCACTCCAAAGACGATTTTTTACGAAAAATGTTCCCACTCACCGTTCCTTACACCTATGATAGCGCATTTCTTAGAAAATGGATATACCATTTTTGACCCTTTGTCAATGAACTTTTTGCCCCTGCCCGCGCGAGTATCATTCCACGGTTTATAATATCCCTGATGCCCCGCACCATTTTGCACCTCGACCTGGATGCCTTCTTCTGCGCAGTGGAAGAACTGCACGACCCCTCGCTGCGCGGCAAGCCGTTCGCGGTGGGCGGGCAGCCGGAGGAGCGCGGGGTGGTCTCCTCCTGCTCGTATGCCGCCCGCAGTTTTGGCGTCCGCTCGGCCATGCCGACCAGCCGCGCCCTGCGCCTCTGCCCGGGGCTGATCGTCATTTCGCAGCAGCGCAGCAACTACGGGGAAATGTCTGAAAAGGTGATGGAACGCCTGCATAACCTGGCCCCACTGGTCAAGCAGGTTTCGATTGACGAGGCTTTCGTGGATATCAGCGACATGCTTGCGCCCGCCTCGAGCGCCGCCGCGACGCCCGAAAGGATCGCCCGCAATCTGCAATCTGAGATTCGCACCGAACTCGGTCTGCCCTGTTCGATTGGCATTGCCGCCAACAAACTGGTCGCCAAGATTGCCACGGAGGTGGGCAAGAAATCGGGGAAGCAAGGTGAGCCTCCCAACGCCATCACCCTCGTTCCCGCCGGGGAGGAAGCCGCCTTTCTCGACCCCCTGCCGGCGGATATGCTCTGGGGCGTGGGGCCGAAAACCGCGGCCAAACTGGCCGAGTTTGGAATCCACACCATCGGCGACATCGCCCGTTGGCCCGCAGATGACCTGATCCACCGCTTCGGTGAGAACGGGCGCGAGATGTGGCGTCACGCGCACGGGATAGATGATCGCCCCATCGTCACCGAGTACGCGGCCAAGTCCATCAGCCAGGAAGTGACCTTCGCCCGCGACGTGAGCGATGACCGGAACCTGGAAGGCACGCTGCGCGAACTATCCGCCCAGGTGGGCCGCCGCCTGCGCCGCGCTGACCTGGCCGGGGCGACGGTCAAGATCAAGCTGCGCTGGCCGGATTTCACGACCATCACGCGCCAGGTCAGCCTGCCCCAGCCCACCGACCAGGATGATGAGATCTACCGCGCGGCGCTGGAACTGTTGCATAAGGCGCGGCCCAAGGGCAAGGCGGTGCGTCTCATCGGCGTGGGCGTCAGCGGACTGTCCGCGCCGCTGCGCCAGATGGAATTGTGGGATCAGGAGGCCGAGAAGGGCAGGAAATTGCAGGAAGCGATTGACGAATTGCAGGAGAGATTCGGGGAGAAGGCAGTGAGGAGGGGGGAGAAGTGAGCAGTGATCAGTAATCAGTGAACGGTAAGCGCTCCATCGTTACCGCCCTTCCCCGTCACGTTGGGCGGATGATTTTACAAGGAGAGTAAAATGACCAAGCGCCAAATTACCAAATTAGTTCATGTTGACGAGGTGCGCGTCGAATTGATTTACACGGATGATGACTGGTCGCCGTATCTTTCGTTGGAGGATGCAACGAAGTTGGATGATGTGCGCGAAGCGCTGCGGCAAAAGGATTTCGATACAGCTCAAAAACTCGCTCGCGTTTACGCGCTATCGCCGCTGGCAGTGTGACATCCGACTCCACCTTTGGACCCTAAAGGTTTCCCAAGCCTTTAGGGTCTTTTGATTCTAACCACCCACTCACCGGCTTGACATCGCTCCAATCGGGCGCAAGACCTGGCTGGTGGAATGCACTAACAGATCAAACACTAGGGGCACGAAGGGCGCGAAGGAAGCGGTGAAACATCCTTTTAACACCGCTTGTTGTATAATCGAACCAGAAAACGACCCTGAGGAGGATGCTATGACTAAGCTCGATCTGAGAAAAGAATTGAAACATCTCTACGCGCCCTCTGCCAAAAAGGTGGAGATCATCAAAGTGCCGCGGTTCCAGTTTGCCATGCTGGACGGGCAGATCGAACCAGGCCAGGGGCCGTCCACTTCGGCTTCGTTCCAGGAGGCGCTGCAGGCCCTCTACGGCATTTCGTACACACTCAAGTTCACCTCCAAACTGCGCAAGGAAAACCCGATTGATTATCCGGTTATGGCGCTGGAAGGGTTGTGGTGGATCGAGGGCGGAGAGTTCGACATCCACAAGAAAGACAATTGGCTCTACACGCTGATGATGCTGCAACCCGATTTCATCACGCCCGAAATGTTCGAGCAAGCCCGGGAGCAACTGCGCAAGAAGCGCGGCGACAGCGCGGCGCTGACGAAAATGCGCTTTGAGCCATTCGAGGAAGGCCTGTGCGTGCAGGTCATGCACCTCGGCCCCTACGCGGACGAGCCTGCCACGGTTGAACGCATGAAATCCTTTGCCCGCGAAAACGGCTACCGCGACCTTGTTGGACTCGGCGGCAAACATCACGAAATCTATCTCGGCGACCCGCGCCGCGCCGACCCGGCCAAACTCAAAACCGTGCTGCGGCACCCGATTGAGAAAAACACTTGAACGTTTGCACGTTTACAGGTTGGAACGTTCCCACGTGCGTGCGTTTGGTTGTGAAGGAAGGATGTTATGGCAGTTAGAACCACCTCGATTTCGATTTCAACTCGGGGGAATGCCGATGTGCAAGATATTACCGGTGAGGTTGCGGAGGCTGTGACGCAATCCGGACTGAAAGACGGCACAGTCACGATCTTCTGTCCTTCCTCCACCAGCGGGCTGACGACCATCGAGTACGAGCCCGGCGCGGTGGCGGACCTGCGCCGCCTGTTCGACGAGATCATCCCGCCGGGGCGCGCCTACGCCCACGAGGCCGCCTGGCACGACGGCAACGGTCACTCCCACGTGCGCGCCGCACTGCTCGGCCCCTCGCTGACCGTGCCATTTGTGGATGGGCGATTGACGCTCGGCACCTGGCAGCAGGTCATTTATGTGGATTTTGATGTCAGGCCGAGGCGCAGGAAATTGGTCGTGCAGGTGATGGGAGAGTAAAAAAGTTGTACAATACAAGCAGGATGACCGCCACCCGCAAGTCTTTCTTTCCACTCCTGTTCAGCCTCCTCGCCCTGATCCTGCTCTCTCCGCTGACCCCGCGTGCCTGGGAACTGACCCCGCCGGTAGGCCTTCAGCAGGGGTTGCAGCCCGTTCCCTTGCCCGCCGCCTTCGAATTATTGGAATCACCAGCGCAAGCCGACCTGGACGATGATGGCCTGCCCGAAACGCTGCGCCTGGCAGACGGTCGCCTGACGATCCTTTCCGGGACTCAGGCCGGCTGGCAAAGTCCCACATCCTGGCGCGTCGCCCAGACCGCCTTCAGCGACCTGAACCGTGACGGCCTGCCCGAAGTCTCTTTGCTGGTCTGGAGGCCGTTCCGCCCCTGGCCAGTGGACGCCTGGCTGCCGCATGGCGGGCGCATCTCGGAATTTCACGATGCCGAAGGGCAATCCTGTCACCTGATCCTGATCGGCTGGAAGCGGGGAATTTACCGAGAGCTATGGGCCGGTTCCGCACTGGCCGAGCCAGTCCGCGCCTTTGCCGCCGCAGACTTGGATGGCGATGGCTGGCAGGAACTGGTCACGCTGGATGGCAACTACGCCGCCCCGCCCTACGCCCCGGCGCGCCACCTCAAAGTCTGGGAATGGAACGGATTCGGCTTCACTGTCGTCTCTTCAGTAAGCGGCACTTTTCGCCAGTTGCAAATCATTTCATCGAATGGCTCTTCCAAACAGATCATCCTTTCCACATCACTGATCACTGGTCACTTTTCCCCAAGGAGAATGCCATGCAAAAATCGAAATTCCACCCACTTTGGCCGGCGATCAGCGTCCTGATCGTCGTCTCACTGGCCTGCAGTATTCCCATACAGCTCACCCAGACGCCGGCAACGCTCGCCACGCCGACGACTTCCGGGCCGCTGCCCACCCCGCCGCCGGGCGTCTACCCGCCTGGCTTCGCCGAGTATCCGCTTGTACAAGTCAACCTGCCGACCTCCTTCGGTGGTAGCGACTACACCCTGCCCGTGGATCTGAACGCTGTCCAGGGCATGGATACGGTCGAACTCTCGGCGCAGGCGCGGGCGCTGCTCTCGCAAAACGGCTTCGTCGTCCTGCCGCCCAATCCCGGCGAATTCCGCGAGTTCTACCAGCTCTATGAGAGCCACCGCTACGACCAGGCCAACCTCTTCATCACCACCGATTCGATCTACCACGTCTACCACCTGATCTTCGACAAGATGCTGCGTGACCTGGAACGGGATTACTTCATCGCCGACCTGGGTTCCCTGACCAGCGCCATGCTGACTGCCTCGTACCAGCAGTACCAGACCCTGCGCGGCAGCGCGCTCGAAGAAGCGGCCCTGCGCAACGTGGCTTTCTTTGCCGTGGCCGCGCAACTGCTCGGCCTGCCAGACTCTGTGCCGGCTGAGGCGACCAACCTGGTCAGCGCCGAACTGGGGCTGATCAACGCCGCCTCCAGCGCGCAAATCTCGCCCATCTGGGATCGCCCCGACCTGGCGCCTAATGACAAGCTGATCGAGGATTACAGCCAGTACAAACCGCGCGGTCATTATACGCGCAGCGAGGAACTCAAGAAATACTTCCGCACCATGATGTGGTACGGACGGTTGACCTTCCGCCTGAACGACGCCTTCGAGACGCGCCGCGCCCTGCTCCTGACCCAGGCGCTGCGCTCCGCCACCGCCGCGGATGGCGCCCCGGCCGCCCAGCTCTGGGAGAATATCTACGACCCAACCGTCTTCATCGTTGGCAAGGCGGATGACCTGGGCTATCACGAGTACGGCGCATTGATGGATACCGTCTTCGGCCTCAACGCCGCTGCGCAGTCCTTCGCCGACGAGGCCAAATTCGCCCAATTCATGGAAGCCGCCAAGACCCTGCCGCCGCCCCAGGTTAATTCCATGTGGGTCTGGATCTGGCAGGATCAGGAACAAGTCACCAAAGGCTTTCGCTTCATGGGCCAGCGCTTCACCCTGGATGCCTACGTCTTCGGCCAGTTGATCTGGCGTAAAGTAGGCACAGTGGATGATCCGCGCGGCCTGCCCAAGGGCCTGGATTTCTTCGCCGCGATGGGATCAGGCGAGGCGTATACCATCCTGGATGGCATGGGCGAGACGCACTACGCCAATTACGATAAACAGATGACCAAAGTCCGTAACGAGGTCTCTGCCCTGGGAACGGATTCCTGGACACAGAACCTGTATTGGTCGTGGCTGTATTCCTTCCAACCGCTCATCACCCCCAAAGACCACCGCTATCCAACCTTCATGCGTACCCAGGCCTGGGCGCGTAAGGATCTCCAGACCGCCCTCGGCTCGTGGACTGAACTCAAGCACGATACCATCTTGTATGCCAAACAAGTCATGGCCGAGATGGGCGGCGGCGAGGGTATGGAACGACCTCCGCAGGGTTACGTTGAACCCAATCCCGAAGCCTACGCCCGCCTGCTGGCTCTGACCGAGATGACCAAGAACGGCTTGCAGGGACGCAACCGTCTCTCCGAGTTGACCATGAGAAACCTCGAGAACCTGATCGAAGAATTGACCTTCCTCAAGACCGCCTCCGAGAAGGAACTGGCCGGCGTGGCATTGACCGATGACGAATACTGGCACATCTTCTACTGGGGCGGCATACTGGAGCAATTCACCCTGGCGGCTGCCGACACGACCGGCGACAACGATCGCGACTTGAGCGACCAGAAAGCCGCCCTGATCGCGGACGTGGCCACCGGCCCCTCGCCGACAGGCGGCCTGGTTGCCCTGGAGGAGGCCATCGGCCAGCCGACCTGGATCTATGTCATCCTGCCCGGTCAGCCCTGGCGCATCGGCATTGGCGCGGTTTTCACATATTATGAATTCAGCGTCCCGGCTGCCAACCGCATGACCGACGAGGAATGGCAGGCGCAGGTCGAGGCTGGCACCAACCCGCCGCAGCCGGATTGGACGAGCCTGTTCATCGCGCCGTGACAACACGTGTTGACAATGTGCGGCGCACTTTCAAAGTGCGTCGCACGTTTTCTTTTTTGCTCTTTCTCTTCATTCTGGTCGCTTGCCAGTCCATGCCGCGCACCGTCACCCTCGCCTTCCTGGGCGACCTGATGCTCGGCCGCGGCGTCACGCCGGATGAAGACTCGCTGGCATACCTGGCTCCCTACCTCCAGTCTGCTGACCTGGCGCTGGCAAACCTGGAATCCTCGCTGACGACCGCCCCCTCGCAAACGAGCGGATATAACCTCTGCGCGCCGCCCGAGCGCGTCCTTTTCCTCGCCGCTGCGGGGCTGGACCTGCTCTCGCTGGCAAACAACCACCGCCTGGATTGCGGAGAGGCCGGATTGATCGAGACAAAATCAAGGCTGGTCTCGGCCGGGATTACGTCTCTCGGCTCCGCGGACGAGCCGGTTTACCGCACGATCAACGGTATCAAGCTGGCCTTCCTGGCTTTTGATGATGTCTCCGCTCCATTGAATGTAGAGACGGCCACACAGGTTATCCAAAAAGAGTATGAGACCGGCGCACTGGTCATTGTTTCGATCCATTGGGGGGTGGAATATCAAGGCGGCGCAAGCGAGCGGCAAAAATGGCTCGCCGCGCAGTTCGCCCAGGCCGGCGCGGCGCTGATCTGGGGGCATCACCCGCACGTGATCCAGCCGGCCGAATGGGTCCAACCTCCCGCAGGTTCGACCCATTCGTCTCCGCCTCAGAGCAAGCCTGCGGGAGGCTCGACACTCGTCCTCTACAGCCTGGGCAACGCCCTCTTCGATCAAGTCGGCCTGGCAGATACCCGTCAGTCCGCGCTGGTGTTGGTCGAGCTGGACGAAAACGGCGTGCGGAGTGCACACGCCATCCCATTCGAGATTGACGTTCAGCACAGCCGCGTCCAGGCCGCGGATGAGCAGGCTGCACAAACAATCCTCGAACGCGTGGGGCTGAAGTAAAAACTTGATGGAAAGCCATGCAAAAAAGGATATAATTTACATTGACCGAAGATGCACTCTTGCTGATGACCATTATGGATGAAACAGCTGTGGAGACGTTAAGCTTGGGAGAACGATTAGCAGCGGGCCTGCAGGATATTCTGCATGATCGCATTACCTGCGCGGATACACCGCAGGCGCTCACCGCACATCTGGACAAAGTGTTTAACGAGGCATGATGCGTTACCGCTTGACTGACCATGCCTGCCAGGAAATGGCTCGCCGTTACATTTCCATTGACTCTGATCCCCACGCTGTCGTAACAGCTTATCGCACAAGTAAAGTGAGCAAGTATTGGAGGGCCGAATCATGAAGGTAATATATGATCGTGAAACTGACACATTGACCATCATTTTCTCGGATGGGATTGTCGCCGAAAGTGACGAGGATAAGCCCGGCGTAATTTTGGATTACGACGTTTCGGGCAATTTGGTTTCAATGGAAATTCTGGATGCCTCAAGCCGCGTGGCTGTGCCAGACAAGATAGAATATCAAGTGTCCCCGATCGCAGCATAGTGTGACATAACTTACCAATCTATGTGCGGCGCGTCTCTGAGACGCGCCGCACAATTTCACTCTCTTCCCAGCACGAACGATCCCCTTTTCAGCATAGCGCAAAATTTTTCCCACACCATCTTCACCACCTCCCCCGCCCGCCAAAACGCGACCGCCGCCATGCCATGCGCCAGCACAGCAAAGAATGGCGGCTTTTGCAGCGTGTAATACGTCCAGCACTCGCGCGTCGTGCCCCAATATTCCAGAAAATAACCCAATCCGGCCCCGGCGAGGAAGGTCAGCACGGCGAAGCGGTGATCGGTGGGGGTCAGGATGAGGAATGTGACCAGCAGCACGGCCATCAGCGTCATGGACTTGCCCATCGTCGGCCAGACGAAACCCAGCATAATCACATAAAAACCAAAAAAAATCAGCCAATAGAGGGTCTTGAAACTAAACACAACCCCCAAAGAGCGGGGGCAAGCGGACACGAAGCTGCCCAAAGGTTTTCCTTTGTGTTCCTTCGTGGCGTTTGTGGTGAAAAGGTTTAATACCCGCACCATGCGGTCAATCGTCAGGCTGGCGATCGGCCAGGCCGGGATGATCCACAACGGCGGGCGCTGGGCGGTGAAATACCACCAGATGCCGGTCTGCGTGCCCCAGCTCTCGATTACCAATCCGCCCAGCGCGCCGACGAAGATGATGAGCGCATCCGCGCGGATGTCCGCGCCGGACATGATGATCAGCGACATGAACAGGAAAATGCCGACCAGCAGCCAATCGAAGTAACGCCACCACTGCCCGCCCAAATCAATATAGGCCAGCACCTGCACGGCAATCGGCCACCAGATGTAGATAATGAGGAAGACAGTGACCAGGAAAGCCCCCAGGATGGCATAGCTGGAGCGCGTCCAGCCCATAACGGATACAAATCTGCGGAAGAGGGATGGTTTGGGCAAAAGAGGCGCCATAAGAAGCCGGTTCGTCAATCCGACCTACAGTTTGCGGCATAAGGCAAACCTTGATCGGTCAAACTATACTGACTTCTCAAATTGCACGTAATCGTTCATTTTGACAAGGTATTGCCGGTAATCCCTGATCAGCGATTTGAGGCTGCGATGAACGATCTGATGCTCGACTTTTTCGTATCCGTGTACCAAACGGTTCCGCAATCCCGTCGTGGAAGCGAGGCGAACTGCGAGCGTCCTCGGCAGAACAGCTGATGCCCCCATTTCGTCAAAGGTACTGAAATATGTGGTCGGAGGCGCGGCGCCTCTGGTCTCCAAGATATGACGATTGATGTCACTGGCTGTTTCCACGATTAGCTCGATCAATTTCTCGATCGCGTGACGTTGAACGTAATCGGCTCGATACTCTTCAAAACTGACTGCGCTCAATGGCTCCAGTTCACCCAAATATTGAGCCAGTTCTATCAATTTCTGGCGAAGCAAATCCTTATTCAAGCGCAGCATGGCGCAGCTCCTCGGCACGGCGAGCTAGATATACGCTTTGGCTTTCGCGAAATTTGTGCGTATCCCAATAACGACGCATAGCATAGGATTTCCAGGTTTCCCAGGCAAAGGAAACTGTCTCGAACAAAATGACCCCTTCGCTGGCAATCTGATAACTGACCAGCGGATCTGCATGATTGAGCACAGTCAAATCTACATCAGCAGGAAACAAGGCAGAAAGCGCGCTCCACAGTCGCCGCCTTTGCACTGGCGAAAGCGGTTTTTCCGAGAGAACGCCAAGGTCAATATCACTTTCTCGATTCATCACACCACGCGCCGTCGAGCCGAAAAGCACAATCAACCGCAAGCCAAAATTCTTTGCCAGCGGTTTCAACTGTTCAACAGAAGGGAAATCGGTAAAATCTTCGAGCATAATTTGCGCCCTTGTAACACAAAAATTGTATCACGAATGGCCTTATTACGCCTTGGAGCGAATTGCCTCATAAAAAAAGTAACTTTACGGAGTAACGTTGCCTCAAAATAGA
>CAZTZE010000001.1:0-168222 GCA_964618215.1 uncultured Chloroflexus sp. | reverse complement strand
AGTTTTTTACCGTGAAACCTCCGTCAACGAATGACCAACGAATAAACGAATACCTCTCTTTTTTTAGTCCAAAGTCCAACTTCTACTTCATTCGTTTATTCGTTTCCGATTCGTTGACGGGTTTGGTGCATAAACTAAAAGTTCGAGTTATGGCCGTGCACAGTATATCTACCATCAGCCATCAGCGATAAGCGATAAGCGATCTTCAGCTCTTTCTCGGCCAGCACTCGAACCAGCGTGTCCAGCACACCCTGGCCCCAGAGAAGCAGTTCAGGCCCCGTCAGGTCAGTGCGCAGGTCAATGTACCGATCCCTTAGATCGGCGAAAGCCTGCGGGACCAGGCGATCCAGGTGCGGGAAGACTGTGGTCTGCAGGGCCATCTCCAACGAGCTGGCGTCGGCCGCCCGGCCAGCACGATAAAAAGGGGCCACTTCCAACGCCAGGTCCAGGTAACCGCTCAGGTCGCCGACGAGCAGTACCAGGTCAGCGGCTGCCGGGGTCAGGTTCCCCTGGGCCGCCTCCTGGCGCAACTGCTGCACCAGGCCATCCCGTCCGGAAACGCTGCGGCCGGCGTTGTCCACGTTGCGTAAGTTCAAGTGCAACAAACCGTCGGCAAAGCCGCTCTGGATGGTCACTTCGTTGGCAAAAATCTCGCGCGGCGCGTACAGGCACAGTTTTTCGGCCAATGAAGTAAGCACCGGGACGATTTTAGATTTTAGATTTTGGATTTTGGATTTTGGATTTTCATCTTCTTCGATCCGCAATCCGCAATCCTCAATCCTCAATCTCAAATGGCGGGAAGCCCGGGCGGTTTCATTCTCGGCCAGGGGATGGGCGTGCTCATGGGCCAACAACCCCCGCAGGGCGAGCGGGTCGTCCCAGTAGCCTTGCTCCACCATCGCCCTCCGGTTGGCGAAGATGTTACAACCCGTCAGGTTGGCCAGATCGTAGACGTTAACGACCGTCCGGTATTCCAGTGCCGCCGCGCTTTCGGGGGATAATGCCCCGTTGGGGTATAATGCCTGCCCCTCGGCCAGTTCGCCGCCCAGGGGATGGCCCAGGGCCGGGCCGAGGGGGGTCAGGCTTGCAGCTGCCGCTCCCAAACGCAACTGCCGAATCAGGGGTTGCAGGTCCTCTAAAATAAAGAGGGTCACCCAGCGATGCGGCCAGCGCGACTGCCGGGCATACTCCCGGATAACGACCTCCTCCACCTGAATCACCGGCAGCACCCCGTTTTCCACGTCGGCGACGACGCGCAGCTCCGTTCCTTCGCCCAGCCCGGGGCGAGCTCCGGTAATACGGTGTAAACTGAAGTGCCTGACAGTACGGGTCATTCCCACGATTACCTCATCTGGCTACGTCTTCTTCAGCCGCAATTCCAGGATGCCGTTCTTGTAGGATCTCTGCATGTTCGCCGCGTCTACCGGCGCGGACAGCAGGATTTCTTTGGCGTATTTGTGTTCGCCGGTGGTTTCCAGGGAGAGAACGTCGTCCTGGATATCCACGCGGATCTCTTCCTCGCCCACGCCGGGCAATTCGGCGGCGACGACGATCTCCTGAGCCTCGTCGAATACATCCACCAGGGGTTCGCGTACCTCAGCCACTTCCGGCCCCTCTTCGGTGGCGCGGATGTTGCCGAAGCGTTCTACGCGGGGGATGCCGCCAATGCCGGTGCGGACGCTGAAGCCATAGACGCCGCGGGCTTTGTCGCCCAGGCCTTTGACTTTGAATTCGCCGGTGCGGGTGACCTGCTCTTCGCCTTTTTCGACCATTTCAGAGAGCAGGTCCACGAAGTCACCCAGGCCCTTGAACAAGCCACCAAAACCCAGGTCAATCGAGACTTCCTCTTCCGACTTTCTTTTTTTCTTAGGTTCGGCCATTTTCTACCTCCGTTCTCGACAAATGACGACCTTTCGTCATCAGTTATTCGACTTTTGTCATCTCAAACGTTTCTCTTCCATCTGCAGTTGTTCCGTTTCCTTCAAACGCGGCCAGAGGGCGCGCCCAGGGCCGGTGCTGGTGCGGATGGAATATCGGGTGCGGATGTGCTTATGGACACGAATGCGTCCGAGAGCGCCAATGATTTTCATGGTCAACCTCCTCTCTTGGTCTCGATACGGCAAAAAACGCCTACTCGACCAGCGAATTGCGTCACTCTCTAATAGCAAGTTATGCGCCATTGCCTTTTAATACTCCAAAGGGACTTCACGCCAGTTGCTTTTGCCTGCGTCATCCTCGAGTTGTTCGCTGCCTGTGTCCGGCCTGCGTATTTTTGGGGGTAGCTCGTCCATGACATTCTGCAAGAGTGTGACGCGCTCTTGCAATTGCTGGAGACGGCCTTCTGTCTTTTTCTGGTTGACGAGCCACATACCCAATTCCCGCTCCAGGCGGGCTTTCTCGTGTTCCAGGCGGGTCAGCTCGGTCATGGCCTGTTCTCGGGTGGCCGGCACAGAAGAGTTTCTTATCCCCTGGATGGTGGGAATATCTCTCATGCCGCGCAGGTGTTTGGTTTTCATCTCTATTTTACCTTCCCGGTTGAAGGTTGAAAGTGAGTCAGGTTGGGACGTTCTGAACCCTCAACCTGCAACCTTCTAACCTGCAACCTCCTGACCTTCAACCGCAGTGGTGCTCGATCAGGCTGAGCAGCATCTTGCGCTGCTGGGCGCGCCGCTCGCGCGCCTGGCTGGTGAAAGCCGTTTTGGATTCAAGAACATCCAGGCAAATACAAACAAAACGTGGGTCATCTGCCGTGATGCGCAGGTGTTGTTGCGCAGTGACACGGGCAATCATGATGCAAGAACGCATGGTGGGGACTTGATCGTACTCCCCTGAAGCGCGAAAGTCCCGCACCAGGTCAACAATCTGAGCCACGCCCTCGACGGGCAGGCCAGACCGGGCGGCGGTAATGGTCATCTCTGTCTCGCGGTCGTAATATTCCAGATCCATGGTGACCAATCGGTCACTGAGAGCATCCTGCGCTTCGTGGACACCGGCGTACTCCTGGGGATTGCTGGTGAAGATAGCCCGAAACTCAGGGTGCACCTTGACATAGCCACCCCTCTGATTCATGTTGGGTAGGACAAGCAAGTGTTCCTCCAATACTGCCAGGAGGACATTATTGGCTTCGGGCCGGGAGCGGGTGAACTCGTCGTAGACCAGGGTGAACCCCTCACGGCAGGCAGTCGTCAGACGATTGTCCACCCAGCGTTGGGTGGCGTCTTCCTCGTACTTGAGGACCGTGTGGATGAAACGGTCAACGACCTTGCGGTAGCGGTAGCCATACTGCCCGCCGATCAGGTCCGAGGTGGCAAACTCTTCGTCGCCGGCGATGAGCATCACCGGGCGTCCCAACTGGGAGGCCACGTGCAAAGCCAGGGTAGTCTTGCCCGTGCCGGCCGCGCCGCGGAAGTGGACGGGGAAACCGGCGGCCAGGTAGGCCAGGGCGCGCTCTTTCAGCTCCCGGACGGCAGGCGTCTCCACGAAGTCGGGCCGCGGGCGCACCGACAGGGCGGCTGGCGCCCCTTCAAACATTGGTCTCGTTGCCGTTGCCATTGCCATTTTTGTATCTCCTTACCTGCAAGAACACAGGTACATTACTAACTGATATATGATAGCTGATTGCTGATAGCCAGGACAAACATCGGCTATCTGCCAACGTATTCCTCCACCGAGGATACCCGCAGGCCCATCTCCATCGTTAAGGCCCGGTACCACTTGTCCCGGGCGGCGGCATAGGCCGCAGGGTCTTCCTGCCAACTGTGAAACTGCTCATACACCCGCCGGAAACCGGGCCGGGCCTGCTGCCAGACCTGGTCGTCGAAGGGGGAGCCCAGGGGTTGCTGTGCCCGTCCTTCGCCCCAGAAGGTCTGATGGGCCATGCCCCGCTCGAAGTCGGTACCCAGCCCGGCCGGGATGCCGGTGACGAGATAAGCCACCGCGTCGCCAAAGGCCAGGGCAAAGGCTCCCTGCAGGCCGAGCTGGTGGCCAGCGGCCACGGCCAGGAAGGCCAACAGTCGGCACAGGGCCTCATCCACTCCGCCCACTCCCCCGTTTCTGGATTGGAGGACGACCAGGGCATCGGCGTAGGCCAGCGGGGGGCGATCCTGCCAGTGGGGGGGTGGGAAGAGGGCCAGGGTGAAATCGGCCATCGAAAATTCAGGGAGTTCGCCAATTTCACCCAGGCCCATCCGAATCTTCTGCCAGAGGGTTTGGAAAAGGTTCTGGGCGGCGGCCAGATCCGGTTGCAGGACGATTTCCGGACGCGGCCCATCCCGTACCATCAGGCGGCACTTCACCCCTTCCAAATCTTGTAGTAGCGTTGGCAGAGTTATCTCGATACTTCCGCTGGTGCGACCAGCGGAGCGGATCTTACGGATACCTAGATACATCGCGTGCCTCGGTGCTATTTTGTCTAGAACTTTATCTAGCAGAAAAGTGGGTAAAAACATTCGAACCTACGAACGGCCTGCCCTGAACCGCTGTGCTGAGCCTGCCGAAACATTGCCGAAGGGTTCAAACGTTTTTTATGGTTGCCAACTGCGCAACCATAATGGTTGCCAACTGCGCAACCATTATGATCTTACCAGGCCAGATCGCGCGCCTGGTCAATCCAGGCCTCGACTTTGGCCAGCCGGCCAACGTCCCCTAAAGCCCGCTGCAGCTTCTCAGGCGTGCTTGCGGCAAGTTGGGCATAGGTGTAAATCCCAGCCTCGTTCAGGTGGCGTTGCATCCCGGCTCCGATCCACCGGATGACCGTGAGATCATCGGGGGCCACCTCTTCCGCTACTATAGTCGGTGGCGGGGCTGGCGAACGCCATCAAGGCAACCGGTAATTATCGGGGGCCGCCTCTTCCTCTACTACGGGCGGTGGCGGGGCCACGACCTTCTTGACCGGTGGCGGCGGGGGGCGGCGCGGCCGCTCGGCTAGCTTTCCGGCCCGGCGCTGCTGCATGAGCGTGGTAAAGTTGCTCCACACCTGCCGGGCTTCGCTCTGCTCGGCCTGTAGCCCGTCGCGCATCTTAGCCACGTCCGAGGTCAGGCGGTCGCGATCCTCAGCCAGGCGCTGACGCAGCTCCTCGGCCATGGCTGAATGAGCCGCGTGCGTCTCCTTCATGAACGCCGCCGTGTCCGAGGCCAGGTGGTCGCGATTCTCAGACAGGCGCTGGCGCTGTTCAGCGGCCATGGCTGAATGAGCCGCGTCCGTCTCCTTCATGAAGGCCGCTGTCTCCGAGTCCAGGCGGTCGCGATTCTCTGACAGGCGCTGGCGCTGTTCAGCGGCCATGGCTGAATGAGCCGCGTGCGTCTCCTTCATGAAGGCCGCTGTCTCCGAGGCCAGGCAGTCGCGATCCTCAGTCAGGCGCTGCTCTTGCTCGTGGGCCATCGTCTGGTGAGCGTCGTCCAGCTCCTCGCGGAAGGCGGCCGTGTCGGCGGCCAGGCGGGTGCGTCCATCGGCCAGGCGCTGCTCTTGCTCGTGGGCCATCGTCTGGTGAGCGTCGTCCAGCTCCTCGCGGAAGGCAGCCGTGTCGGCCGCCAGGCGGTCGCGATTCTCAGCCAGGCGCTGACGCTGCTCCTCCCCCATCTCTTGGTGGGCGGAGTGGAATTCGGCCAGCTCCTGCGCCGTCGTGGTGCGGATGCCGGCCACCGCCGCCATCCGGTCGTCGTAAGCCCCCCGGAAGTCTTGGCTTAACCGCCGCATTTCATCGTTTAGTGTCATGGAATTACCTCCTTCTTCGCCAGGTGCAGGGGGGTGATTTCACCCCCCCTGCGCCGGCGATGGGTTATCCAGCCTGTCATCCAGCAGTTCCCTGGACTGCCCAGGGCAGGCAACTGCTGGATGAGCAAAGATGAACGAACAGGGCTGGAGAACAGGGGAATACCGCTGGTTTAAGCAGGCGCTGCGGCTGCCGCCGTCAGACCTACGGCCTCGGCGTACTTCAGGTACGTGTCCACACCGGCCACGATCACCCGGGCCTCGATGGCCAGGAGCTCGATGCCGACCAGGGAAACGCGCACCCAGGCGTCAATGACGATGCCCTTGTCGAGGATGCGATCAATCACCTCGGCCAGGCTGCTGGACGCATTTACTTTTTCAACTGCCATGTTAGTTCACCTCCTTTCTCTGTAGGGATAAAAGCATTTGTACGTTTTCAGTATACACATGAAATGGCGGCCGGGTGCGTAAGACCTGTGTGAGCAGTGTGTTAGGGTTGCGTTAGTACACCTGTCAGGTCTCGGCTCTATGGGAAGCCTGCTGCCGCTCGAACACGTAACCGCGACGGGGCAGGTTACAGACATAGACCGGATGGTCCGGATCGAGTTCGATCTTGGCGCGCAGGTTCTTGATGTGCCAGCGCACCAGGCTGGGGTCGGCCAGGGCTGGTGGGTAACCCCAAACCTGTGTCAGCAACTGATGGCTGGAAAAGACCTCGCTGGGATGGAGCGCCAGGTAGTAAAGCAGATCGAACTCCCTTTGGGTGAGTCGTACGGTTTTCTTCCCAATGTGCACCTGGCAGGTGCGCGGATCGAGGGTAAAGGGGCCGACCTTCAGCAGGGAGCATTGCCCGGCGGGATCGAAGAGGCCCGCTAGAGCTGGAGGATCCCGGCGCAGCAAGGCGCGCAGGCGCGCTTTCAACTCTCCCAGCTCGAAAGGCTTGACCAGATAGTCGTCGCTGCCGGCCTCCAACCCTTTGATGCGGTCTTCGACCGCGCTGCGCACGGTCAAAAAAATAATCGGCACGTTGGCCAGGGTCGGATCCTGGCGCAGCCGGCGGCAGACCTGCAGTCCATCCAGACAAGGCATGAGGATGTCCAGGATGACGATATCGGGGCGATGTCTCTGGGCAATGGCGAGGGCTTCCAGGCCATCGCCGGCGGTGAATACCTCGTAGCCTTCGTCACACAAGCTGTGTCGAACGGCCCAAACCAGGTCTTGTTCATCGTCTACGAGTAGAATGCGGACTTTTGGCATCGTTTTCCTTTCCTGTCCGGCTCGCGGCCCGGCGGGCCATCGAGCGCACCCCATTCAGATGAAAAGGTTTGGAAAGAAAGCCAACGTACAGGTTCTTTGCCAAGCCCTCTATCACCATTGGATCTTCCCGGTAATAGTAGCCGGAAATCAAGACGACGGCCGTATGTGGGCTGCGCTGGCGGATCAGGGCGGCCAATTCGAGACCGTCCAGGTCCGGGAGTTTGGCGTCTACAAAGGCGACGGCGTAAGGCTGCCTGGCAAGCAGCTCCAGGGCTTCTGCGCCCCGCGTCGTGGTGGTCACGGCGTAGCCTGCCGGGCATAGAATATTCTCCAATGCCCAACACACGTCTGGCTCGTCATCTACCACCAGGATATGGGGCTGATGGCTGGTGGCCGATGGCTCATGGCTGATAGTTGGTAATGTATGTGTCATCTGTTCCATACTCCAGGCTCACTGCTGTCATCCGCCATCCGCTATCCGCCATTCGCTATTACTGGCAATCGAACGGTAAAGGTGCTCCCCTGGCCCACCTGGCTCTCTGCCTCAATCGTACCATGGTGCTGACTGATAATGCTGTAGCAGATGGAGAGGCCCAGGCCGGTACCCTCGCCAACGGGCATGGTGGTAAAAAAGGGGTCGAAGATCATGGGCAGGTGCTCCTGAGGGATGCCGTGCCCGGTGTCGCCGAATCGGACAAAGATCTCCTCTTGCCCGCTCGCCTGGGTGGCTATGGTCAACGTTCCTCCCTGGGGCATGGCATTGGAGGCATTGAGGATCAGATTGGTGAAGACTTGCTGCAGTAGCTCCGGGTTGGCGTATATGCGCGGCAACTGCTGGAACGCTTTTTTCAAGGTGACCTTTTGTAAAGTCATCTGGTGGGCCAACAGGGCCAGGGTTTCCTCCAACACGGCGTGGATGTCCGTCTCCTTTTTACGGCCATCCTGGGGACGGGCGAATTTCAACAGGTTCTCGATGATCAAGGAGGCGCGCTGCGTGGCGGTGTAGATCTTTTCGAGACCCTGGCTGCGCAATCGAGCGTCGTCGGGACGTTCCAGGAGCAGCTGGGCGCTGGCTGAGGTGATGCCCAGGGGGTTGCGCAGCTCGTGGGCGATGCCGCCAGCCATCACGCCCAGGGAGGCCATCTTGGCCGAGTGGCTGAGCTGGGCTTCCAGCCGGCGCCGTTCGGTCAGGTCGCGCCCGACGACAACGATCCCCGCCACCTTGCCGGCGTCGTCCCGCATGGGGGAGCAGTTCCAGGCGATAGGCACTTCCTGGCCGCTGGCCGTCAGCAGGTTCACCTCAGTATTTTGAACGCTCTCGCCGCGCGCCAGCCGGCGCAGCATCTCGGCCATCACCGGCCGCTGCTCGATAGCGCACAGGGAGAGCAGTAACTGCCCCTTGACCTGCTCGGCCTTCAGCCCAGAGGTGGACTCTGCGGCCCGGTTCCAGGTCACGATGCGCCCATCAGAGTCCAGCGAGATTACCAGGTCGTTGGCGCATTCCACCACGCTGATCAGGTGGCGTTCGGTGCGGCGCACTTCCTCGCCCAACTGCTCCCGTTCGGTGATGTCGTCCATCAGCAGCATCACGTTTTCCACCTCTTCCCTTTTACCTCTCTTGGCCGGGAAGGGTGGAGGGGGGAGGTAGAGGGGAATCAGGCGGTAGTAGTAGATGCGACCGGGGAGACCGGGAGCGCGGTAGGCCAGTTTGCCGCCCTCCACCGGCTGGCCAGTGCGAAAAACCTCGCGCACTTTTTGATCCAGATGAGTGTACTCGAGCAGCACCTGGGGGAAGACCTTTTCGATCTTGCGGCCCAATGTGGTGCGAGTCTCCCGCCGGCCCTTCTCCAGGAAATTGCGGTTGGCCGACACGATGCGCAGCAACCGGTCAATGACGACCAGGGAGCTGGGGATGCTTTCCAGGATGCGGGTGATGAAGCTTTCCAAGCCCTCCAGCCTGCTCTTCAGGCGTTCACCCTGCAATACCCAGGCCATCCGGTCGGCAACGAGAGAAACAAGCCACAGGTCTAGAGAGGTAAAAGGCGGGGCGTCACCCAGCCGGGCCAGGTCCAGCACGCCCAACACATCTCCTTCGGCCTCGAGCGCCACGCAAAGAGCTGCTGTGATCCCCTCGCGTGCCATCATCTCACGCAGTTCAGGCGGGATATTGGGTCCGCCGGGCAATAGCAGAGGGCTGCGCTCCTGGACTACCCAGCCAGCAATCCCTTCCCCCACCTTGACCCGCGTGTTAATAACGACCTCTGCCGGAAATCCCACGGCCGCTTTGATGACCAGGACACGTTCAGCTTCAGCTTTATCCAGCAGCATCAGGGAGGCACGCGACGACTGTGTAGCCTGGGCAACCTCTTCAAGAATGTGTTGAAACGCTTTGTCGGCGTTTGGACCGTACAGGCCTTTGCCGCTTTCCATTAGCCAGGAGAGCAGTTTATTATTGTGTGGACAAACAAGGCTCACCTGATCGAGAGGAAAGACCTGGGCAGGTTGCGAGGGGTTATTTTCGAACACAAGATGAGCGTTCATGTTTGCTTCTCGCAGCGCTCTTCCTCTACATGATCTTTCATCAAACACCACTCTGCGGGGGCAATCTCCAAGGCCATATCTACCCCGGCCGGATCGAACTGTGTATCGCGCATATTAAACAGCTCTTCCAGAGCCGTTTCGAAGGGCTGGGCGGCGCGATAGGGCCGGTTCGAGGTGATCGCATCAATTGCGTCTACGACGGCGAAAATCCTCGCCCCTGGCGGGATAACCTCGCCGCACAGCCCGCGTGGGTAACCACTGCCATCCCAACGCTCGTGGTGAGCCAGGACGATTTCGGCCGGGCCCTTCAAGAATTCGATACCGACCAGCATGTTGTTGCCCATTGTGGGGTGCTTGCGTATCACCGCCCATTCCACTTCATTCAACGGCCCCGGTTTGCGCAGAATCTCATCTGGGATGCCTATCTTGCCGATGTCGTGCAGCAGCGCACCGCGCTCGATCTCGAGCAGGGCATTCCCGTTTAGACCCAGCATCTTGGCCAAGTTGATGGCGTATCTGACCACGCGCCGGGTATGTCCCTCTGTCTCTGTGTCGCGCAGGTCGAGCGCTCCCACTATCGCGGTTAAAGTGGCGTCGTAGGAGGCAGCCAATACCTGGTGCAGTCGAGTCTGGTTGATCGCCATGGCAGCCTGCGCCGCCAGGTTAGAGAGCGCCACCATCTCGACATGTGTGAATAAGCGCTCGGGGCGGGTCGAGTTGACGTTGAGCACCCCGATGATCTCATCCTCCAGCACCAGGGGCATGGAGATCGAGGAGACCACTCGTTTGTGATGCACAAATTCGACCAGCGCGGCGCCCAAGAATGCACCCTGGGTGAGCAGCGGGCGGCGGGTCTGGAACACTTGCCAGGCGATGCCCTGGCCTATGTCCCGGCTGGCCTGCTCGACGATCTGGTTATCCAGGCCGCGCGCGGCGTACAACCTGAGCTTTTGCTTCTCAGGATCGAGCAGCATCACTGAGCCGCCTTCCCCGTCCACCAGATCCAAGGCGGCTTTGATGATGGCGTCCAGAATTGTCTGCAAATCCAGCGAGCGATTGAGACTGGAGGCAACGTAAGTCAGCGTCTCTATCTCGCGCGCTCGCAACGCCCGCTCTGCGAACAGCTTCACCCTGGCGAGCGCGATGCTCGCCTCGGCCGCAATCATTGACAGGATACGCTGGTCATCCCCGGTGAAAGGCTCATCTGAGAAACGCCACAGGCCCAACAGGGCGATGACTTCGCTTCCGTCGCCCACCAGTGGCGAGCTGATCGAGACGCGCACACCGCTGGAATGAATGGTGGCAGAGGCTCCATCTACCAAGGGTTGCTCAACCTTAACCAATACCTCCTGTGGGCCAAAGCTCACTTCCGCCAGGCCCTTCAGCGTCTCCCACAAGCCGGATTTCACCACTTCGATGAGCTCTTGCGCCAACGCTTCCCGAGGCTGAATGAACATGTGCGCTGGTTTGATCGAGAGTAGTGCGCATACATCCCAGGTAACCATCTGTCCCAGGCCTATCGAAACGGCGCGCCAGACGGCCTGCATGTCCAGGCTGGAGGCGAGGGCGCGAGCCGTTCGCAAACTGAGGTCGAGTTCGGCGGCTCGCCAGGCGAGGCGCTGCTGGAGCACTTGGTTTGCCCGTTTCAGTGCGTCCACACTTTGCGTCAATTTGTAGCTCATAGCCTTACCCTATTTCCTTTTGCAGCTTATTGAACCAACCTTGTGACTTCTACACCACAATATCGCCCTCGCCCGGCTTTCGCCGGGATGAGCGGGCCTGTACAGCTTGTTGAATAGCCGGCAGCAGGTCGGTGCCCAGGGTAGCTTTGGAGACAAAGCCATCTGCGCCGGCCTCCAACGCCGCCTGCCGGTAGGCAGCGACATCCAGCAGCGTCAGAACGACGATACCCACTTCGGGCAACGCGGCGCGCAGCCGGGGGATAACCTCGAGCCCGGGCAGGTCGGGCATGGCCAGGTCGAGCAGGACAACCTCTGGCCGCAGGTCTTGGGCTTTCACCAGAGCCTCTTCGCCTCCACATGCTACACCGGCAACAACCACCACGTTACCGAAGTGCTCCTGTAAAAAACGTGTTGTCATGCGCAGAAAAGCGGGGTTGTCGTTCACGAGCAAAATGGAAGTAGGAGGCATCAGATCTCCGGACTTAAGGCAGCCGTGTGATCACGTCAGGGACTGTTATGAGAATACATAATTCTGCCTGGCCGGTCTACCGTATCTCTACGGGATTCAGGGAAAAAAGCCCCGTGATTCTGACACAGGGCTATATGTAGAACGTGTTTTGCGTAGGCGTAGAATGCGGAGTGTTCGCTCTAAGCGATTATCCCCCGTTGCAGAGCATAACGGATCAGGTCGGTCTGGTTATGCAGTTCCAGTTTATGCATCAGGTGGGTGCGGTAATCTTCGATTGTGCGCGGGCTAAGGGACAGCCGGGCGGCGATTTCGGCGTTGGTAAGACCCTCGGCGGCCAGGTGCAGCACTTCCCGCTCGCGGGTCGTCAATTCCTCATATGGGTCCTGCATGGCCTCTTTGGTCTTATGTACGTAAACCTCGATGGCGCGCTCGGAAAGGGGCGGGCTGAGGTAGCGCTTTCCGGCGATAGCTTCGTGAATGGCATGTACCAACTCCACAGAAGTGGACTCCTTGAGAACGTAAGCCGCTGCACCGGCGCGCAGCGCCTCCAGCACATAGGCCTCGTTGGCATGCATCGAGAGGATGACGACTCGAGTTTTCGGTGAGCGCTGTCTGACTTGACGTGTGACCTCCAGGCCGCTCAGGCCAGGCATCATCAGGTCGAGCACCAGCACATCCGGCCGGAGACGTTCGACCTGTTGAACCGCGTCCAACCCATCGCCCGCCTCGCCGACAATACGGAACGCCGATTCGGCTTCAAGCAAAGCTCGCAGGCCTTGCCGGACGACGTGATGATCGTCTGCCAGCACGATGGTTGTCATATTCGCTTCTCTATCGTTCTTCTTTCGAGCCGTTCAGCCAAGGGTAATTCGGCCTTCACACGCGTGCCAGCTCCTGGGGCTGACTCAATCGTCAATTGACCGCCCAATAACGCTGCCCGCTCACACATCCCGGTCAGACCACTGCTGCCTCCACTGGCCAGTGTGGCTTCAGAATCAAAGCCGATTCCCTGGTCTTCGATCTGCACACCAAGTCTATCCTGACTGGCCCGCAGGCAGACTGCTGCCAGACCCACGCCAGCGTGCCGGGCGACATTGGTCAGCGCTTCTTGCACAATGCGGTAGGCAGCCGTTTCAACCCCCGGCAGGAAACGTTGCCCTTCCAGCCCGGTGTACTTGAAGTCCACCTGTACCCCGGTCTGAGCGGTAAATCGCTCAAAATGCCACAGCAAAGCAGGCAACAGGCCCAGGTCGTCCAGCATACCCGGCCGCAGATCGAGCGACATCTCGCGTACCCGCGCCAAAAGCTCGCCGATCAGAGTCTTCGCCTCGTCCAGTCTTATCTTGACCGTTTCGGCCGTTGAGAGTGCGCTTATCTCCAGGGCGAGTTTCAGCCCGGTCAGGGCCTGGCCGATCTCATCGTGCAATTCGCGGGCGATGTGGCGGCGCTCGACCTCCTGCGCCTCGACCAACTGGCTGGAAAGGGTTTGCAGTCGCTCGCGCCCGGCGCGCACATCCTCGTACAGCCGGGCATTCTCGATGGCAATGGCTACTTGATAAGCAAAGGCCTGGGCCATCATTTTCTCAGCGTCAGTGAATGCTCGCCGGCCCTGAGTTTCGCCGAAGGCGAGCGCGCCGATGGCCCTGTCTTTATAAATGATTGGCACAACCAGGCCAGACTTCATCCCGTATCTTTGCACCAACTGCTGGTTGAAGATCGGATTGGCAGATACATTCTCCTCGACCAGGATCTGCTTCGTCGCTATCACCCATCCTACCGCACTGGGGTCAGCCGGGTTGATGCGCAGGCCAGCTTCGCCATCGGTACTGACCTGAACCACCAGATCTCCACTCGACTCATCCACCAGCGTCATAGAGCAGTCGGATACAGGGACAATTCGACGGGCATAGATGAGAATCCGTTCCAAAGTCTCTTTGAAGCCAATATCCTCTGTGATGGCCCGATTCGTCTCCATCAACGTGACCATCTGCTCGGCCCTCTGGCGCAGTTGGAGCGTCGTCTGGTCCAATTCTTCCAGCATTTTCAACTGGGTGTCACACGAATCGCGGACATCCTCGTACAGCCGGGCGTTCTCGATGGCAACAGCCGCCTGGGCGGTAAAGGCTTGCAGTCGTTCGCCGTGGGCTGGCGTGAAAAACCCCGGTGTGGCACAATTCAGGTTGATGAAGCCTACCGTCTCTCCATTGATGAGGATGGGAACTCCGGCGTAGGAGCGAATCCAGCGCGTTTCCGGAATATTAACCCACTGTGGATAGGTTTGCGTGTCAGGGATGATAAGCGGCTTCCCTGTTTCGACCATGTGGTGTAAGGTCGCCATATCATCCAGCGTAAAGCATAAAGAGCGCGCGAACTCTTCCAGCCCGCGCTCGGCATAGCCTCGATGGTAGGCGATACGGGCGATGCCCGACTCGACCAGCATGACGTTGGCAGAATCACAGGGTGCAACGAGACTGACATTAGCAAGAATGCGATCAAGCACTTCGTCCAAGTGGAGCGTGCTGCTGAGGGCTGCCGCGGTATCACACAGGGCCTCGGCCAAGGCGCGTTGCTCGCGTTCGGCTTCTTCTACCCGCTTGCGCTCGGTGATATCTTCCTGGACAAAAATCCAATATTTCTTCCCAAACAATTCCATGGCGCTAATGCGAGCATAGGTGGTGAACGGAGTTCCATCTTTCTTACGATTATTGATCTCCCCAAACCATGTTCCTTTTCTTTTTAACTGCACGATAATTTCAACGAATCTGCGCAAGCTCTCTTCATAGGAGTAGTTATATAACATCAAGGCGTGTTTGCCAGGCAACTCGTAGGGCGCATATCCGAACATAGCCTCAAAGGCTGAATTGCGGAAAATCATGATGCCAGCCTCATCAGTCACGTAGACACTTTCCGCCATACTTTCCAGCACCTTGGCCTGCTTTTTGAGCGCATCCTCTGTCTTCTTACGCCCGGTAATATCATCAATCGAGACGAGGACTTTCGCCATCGTGTCCTCATAGCCAGGCACGGCTGACAAGTGCAAATGGATGTCAATCCGCTCACCCGCTAACGTTTGGTTGACCCCCTCCCACTCATATTCAGCCCGGCCTTCGGTGATCCAAATCAACTCCTTCTGAAACAAGCCATACGCATCGGCGGGGACGAATCGGTCTAAACCCGCCAGCAGCTCCGCTTTGCTGCTCGCCCCATATAGCTTCAGGGCAGCCTTATTCATATCTGTGACTTTGATCGAGGCTATGCACTCGGTCACCACTTCTGGATGTTCCTCGAAGAAAGCCCAGAAGTCTGTGACCCCCTGATTATGCAGCGCCTCAAGCCGTTGTTTGACGGCAGAAAAGTCTTGTTCGAAAAGCGCGATGGGTGAATTCTCAAATAAGTCGCGATAGCGTTCTTCGCTTGCCCGCAGCGCCACCTCCGTGCGCTTGCGTTCGGTGATGTCCCTGCAAATATAGACCCTGCCCTGGACAATACCTTCTTTGTCTCGCAACACGCTTTCAGATATGGATGTTGGGATACTCCTGCCATCTATTGTCTTAAGGCTCACTTCGATCTCACCGACAAGATCTGTTTTTCTCAGTTGCACATTCCATATTTCTTCGCCTTCGGCAGGTGCAAAGATTGTTTCTATTTGTTGATTGACTAATTCACTTTCTTCATATCCGAGAAGTTTTAATGTGGCTTGATTAATCCTCACTATTTTTCCATCCGGATTGACCAGAATCAGGGCATCCGTCATAGCAGATATTATGCTCTCTGCGGCAGCGGCGGGTGTTAGAGTAAACAGTTCATATTTCCAAATTGAGTATCCGATAATCAAGCATCCGATAGCAAATCCGGACGTGGATGACTCGGGAAACCTATATCCGAGATAAGGAAGTATCACTTCCGTGATTCCACCTGTCGTCATGGGAACGATAATACCTAAAATCAGATATCCAACCTGTTTCCTCTTCCTTCGTTCGGTTGCCTTCATGTAATATCGCAAGCATAGATAAAGGGCTAAAAATACAACGCTTACGCTCCAGACATTAGAAAGATCGTTTATAAGAGAGTATTCAAGGATGGAGTATGTCCATCCCCAATAAACCTTTATTAGTTCCCCCGTCATCTGATTAGTGGTCAGATCCAAGATGGAAAATGCTAAAGCAGGAAGATATATCAGAACGAGAGTTAACTTGCTCTTGAGGAATTTCGATTTCCCTGTAAATTGGAGGGCAAAATGCAGTAGCAGAGCTATTGCAAACGCCCAGAGCCCAGATGCCTTCAACCAAAAATATGCTGAATCAAAGGTATCTGCCTGGCGATACATGAATTCCATAAATGCCCAATACGCTGCAGACACAGAAAATAGAAAGAAAAACTGATTTACCTTATCTCCTGGTTTGCGATGCAAAACATAGAAACCTATGAAAATTGATATTGCGCAAGACAGTAGAGAGATCAAAGCAAAAACGTTCATCTGATCCACCTTCTCCAGGATAATCTTTCTCGGCCCTTTAGGATTTGCCGTGGTAGATCACCCAATCTGGGCTTTTTCACGGAGAATTCCATTGCTTCATAATCGGCAAATGCTCTCCAATCTTCCTTTCCCAGCCAGAAAGTATTTCCGGTCAGACGAAGCCCAGCCCATCCCCTCTTCATCGCCTGTTGCTCTTTCTCGACCCAGCCTTGCAATACCCTATCAGCTTCAAATTTCCCTGACGCGGCGTACCACTGGCGGTAGTCCAGGAACTCTATCTGCCCCCTTTCGATATACTCATCCAGTTCCTTTATTTCCCTTTTCAACGCCCTCTTTGCGTCCTCAACGTTTAAAGGCTCTGAAGTAACCCACATACAGAACTCATTATTCTCTAACCCCGTTTTGAAATAGGGTACCAGAATATCAATCAAATCCTCTGCGGTCTGATAGAAGAGACAGATGTGTGTACCCCAAGGGATATTGCCGATTACATCAACGCCCGTTTTTCTGGTCTCATCTTTCATCATATTCGTATCCGCCTGTCAGCCATTACAGGCCGACCAATTTCTTGCTATGTTGGCCCAACTTCACCTCAATTATAATATACACCTCTTCCAGCGCAGCGGGAAGTTTTTTTCTTCCGGGGGAACGTTTGAACCGATTGCGTTGCAGGAGCAGGATCGTCCGGAGGCTGCATTGCAAGAACGGAAGGAACAGTAAGTCGGACACCTGGCAACCAACTGTGGTCACCCGGATGGCTATCATGTGCTCGTGAATGCAACCGGCGCATAACTGCTCAATCATTGCGGAGTACGGCGGTTATAACTACCTCGACAATGTTAGATTAGGTTTGACCGCGCTGGCTGCGTTGAGCCTTTAGGCGACAGCGAGTAGAACGGGAGCGTTTGACCAGATGTTTGACGACCAAACGAGTTGCTTGTTCTTGCGACAACTGTGGCAAAGGCATCACAGCCTGCCGAGTAGGCCTTCGGCAACAACTCGCGCACATTGGCGACGGACAGGGCTGGTAGAACTTCCAGTTCCATTTGTTGAGCCAGTTGTGGGTCTCGGGCGTGGGTTTGGGCCCAATCGTACTTGGTTTGAGCGATGAACCAGGTTGCCAGGATGGTCAATGCCAAGTGATGTTCCCAGGCGCGGTACTTTTGGGCCTGAAATTCGTCCCAACCGGTTTCGGATTTGGCGTCCTGGTTGGAGCGTTCGACGAAATGGCGGACGTACTTCAGCCAGGCCAGCCATTCTTCAGCCAGTTCACCATCCCGGAGCGTCCACACCCGGCGCATGGCAAACGGGTCATCCAATGCCTCGTTCAGTGGAACGAACCTGAAAACGTCGAAAGTGTGTGTCGGAGAGCAAGACGATTTGCCGGACTTCGACCGGTTTCTCGTCTCTCAAGACTTGCGGGCGAGTGAATGGGCGTCCGGGCTTTTCCGGGTCAGGCGGGGGCACCCCGAAATCGGGTTTGGTCAGGTAAACCTGAGTATCTTCCGGTATTTCAGCCATGTAGAGAATGCCCGCCTGATCCATCTGGCGACGCAACCAACCGCTTCACCCATACAGGTCGTCGCAAGCAACCGCTTCAAAAGGCACTTTCGCCCGTTGGATCATCCGCCAACCCAACTCGATCTTGGTCGCAAACTCGCGTTCCGCGGGCACGCCCACCCGCCGACGTTCATCAGCCATCTCAGGCGTGAACCAGTGTTTCGGCAGATACAACTCACCATCCACCCAGGTCCACACTGGCGCTTTACCGAAGGCCTACTCGGTAGTAAGCCAAAAACACCCCTACCTGGCTCATCTCAACCTTCCCCAAGCGCCCGTTGTGCTGCCGTCCTGCTCCGGCGCTCTTCTCGCTGGCTTTTTCTTCCGCACTTTCGTCCAACAGCAATACCCAGCCCTGCTCCAATCCCGGCGTACTCGCAATCTCTTGCTGCACTTGCTGGTTCGGCGGCTGCACTGCCCACGGCGAATCGGACATGAACTGCTGCAGGTTCTGTCCATCCCTTTCCGGGTCAACAACATGCCGGTCAATATTCGCAAAATTGCGCCCAGTATTCATCAGCAAAAGTCCTTGCAAGTACGTCCACGCATGCCCAGCAACATCGCGGGTCTTGGTCTTGAAGCAGCCACGATACCGTTCCCAGAAACTATGCAAACGGTTCCCCAAATCAGCTATCGCTTCTGCTGGCAGTCCCCAACTGTTGGGATCACAAAATTCTCTCGTCGTTTCGTCATTCATCGGTATCATCATCCTTTCACAAAGATTGTGATGAATGATACCGATCTATAAAGCTCAGAACAAGTGAGCTAATTTAATATTGTCGAGCTAGTTTGCAGCGCCCAAAAAGCGGTTGGGTGGAATGTGGTTGGCAGAACGGATCCGATTGCTCGAGAGATCAGGGACATCACAACCATGGAGAGAAGATAGAACAAAGATACCCAGAACATGATTGACTATCTCCTTTTGCGCCCTTCGGTGCTTGACTTTACCAAGGTTGAACCCGCTAAGATTGACGGGTTATCCAACGGCCTGGAGTTTACCGGCGCGGCATCGGGCAGCCCAGCACGAGAGCAGATAATACATCAAAGGCACGCTAACGTACCCTTCGTGCGGGGTGGCCGTGTCCGGTGCGACGATTTGCTATTGCTCAACAAAATTTCAATTCCGAGCCAAGTCAAATTCCGTGGCTGAACTAGTATCACTTGGATTGAGACCTTGGGTTCTTAAGGA
Organism: uncultured Chloroflexus sp.; assembly: GCA_964618215.1. Classification (GTDB taxonomy): domain Bacteria; phylum Chloroflexota; class Anaerolineae; order Anaerolineales; family Villigracilaceae; genus CG2-30-58-95. The sequence continues at coordinate 149,337 of CAZTZE010000001.1, read as the reverse complement.
TCATATCATCGATGACATCGAAGCGCGCTACAACGGAACATGCCGGTCATATATAAACATTCGTGAATTCGTCTGCGAACTCTATCAGCGTATTGCATGTTTCCTGGGATAAATAACCTTCGCCTAAGTACGTTTTTCAAATCCACAGAGGGGTATTCTCCACCTCTACATCAAGTTTACTAACATTATAGAAACTATTCTCCGAAAGTCAAGCGCAAAACCTTCATGTCCCACCTTGCATCTGTCTAATCCCCACACTTTCCGACATCGGAAGCTTCCTCAAGGAGTGCTACATCTGGCGGCGGACGCATAAACCGCGTCCATGTGTTTCGTTTGCCCCACCATGCCACCGGCAGTAACAATTACGGCAGAGCGTGCCCGCAAAGAACCCTCACGCCCTGCCACTCTTGGCGGCGGACGTAAGATATCGTCCGCCGCAAGTCTTTTCTTGAACAGACGCCTGGCATCATGGGGCTGGGCATGCTTCGCATGTCCACCAGCGGACGGATCACCGCTTGCCCCATCATGCCAGAACGGCAGAAACAAAACCGGCCTATAGGATGCCCTGGTGTTCGCCAGGGTTACCCTGGTGCTCTCCAGTGTTACCGTGCGTTCCTTCCGTTGCTCGCGGCGGACTAAGGCGCATGGGCGGACGGGGGCAAGCCCAGCGTGTTTACTGAAAGCGCCAGCAAACAACCCTGCCCCCTGGCAGATCGTGCCGCATCGGCGCAGGGTTGGGATACCCCCGAAAAAGTGGACACGAAAGACAAGGCACTTTTACTTTTGGCTAACATTAAGGATTTACTGCTTGACAGGTTACACGATGCGAAGTAATATCAGTAAAGGTAAGTTCCTTACTAATAAAATACCTTATCCAGGGTTTTCCTAAATCCTGTCCCCCTCAATTTACTTCGGTACTGCCACCACCCCCGTCGGGGCCGCCTAGGTAATTTCCCTACCACAGCATTTTAATTGGGATGCTTGAAAAGGTTTGGAGCATTGTTACTACTCCAGACCTTTTTTTTTTGTTTCAACGGTAATGAGTGAACTTTATTGGCTGTGTCAATTGTGTGACAAGGGGTAGGTTTTGTAATGCACCCATAAAACTGGAAACTAAACAGGATGGTATCCCCTTGGGGGCACACCCAACCGTCAGGTAAGCACCAGGGGGTTCATTTATTCCCTTATTTCCTTGATTGCACCAGCCGCAGCAGCCGTTCCCAGCCCTGCTTGATCTGGAAAGATTTCAGCCGCCACGTCCCCACAATGCCATAAGGCAGGAAAAGCACGATGGCCACGTAAATCGCCCCGTTAATGAAACTAGCGCTTTCGCCCAGATAGCGGCGCAGGCCAAAATCCAGCAAGCGGAAAACCGCCGCGCCAATCAGCGCGCCATTCAGCGTGCCGACGCCGCCAATCAGGATGACGAGCAGCGCGGTGACTGTGTAGCCAAGCCCCGCGACATTGGGCGTGACGATTGGCTGGTAAAGCAGGTGCAGGGCGCCCGCCAGCGCGGCAGTAATCGAGGACAGGGTCAGCGCGGCCAACTTGAAATAAAAGGTGTTATAGCCGAGCATGCGCGCCCGCCCTTCGTTCTCGCGGATGGCAACACACACCCGTCCCGTGGGGGAATTAACGAAGCGCCGGTAGAGGAAATAGACCAGCAGCATCAAGGCCAGGGCGACGAAATAAAAGCGTAAGCGCTCTGTCACCGGGTTGATGAAGGCGGGCGTGACCACACCCTGTAAGCCCACGTCTGCGCCGGTGTAATCGCCTAGTTCACGCGACTGGATAACGATGTGGAATACTGATGCCAGCCCCAGCGTGACCAGGGCAAAAGTGATGCCCTTGACGCGGGGCAAGACAAGCCCGAAGAGCAGCGCCTGCAGGATGGCAGCCAGGAAGACCAGGATAAGCGTCAGACCAAGTAAAAGTCCAAAGTTCTTGAGCAGGATACCGGTCAGGTAAGCGCCAACGGCAAAGAACATCGAGTGGCCGAAAGACAGCAGGCCGGTGATACCGAAGATCAGGTCGTAACTGAGAGCATACAGAGCCAGGATGAAAATCTCGATCGCCAGCCCCTGGATGAACTTGGATATGCCGCTCTCATTCGTCCAGACGGCCGCCGGGGAAACGCCTTCGAACAGCCCAATGACAAAAGGAAGAAGGACAAGCACAAACACCATAACCAAGATGGCACTATTCTGGCGGAAGAAAGCCGGCAGCCTGCGGTTTTGGATCATTTTTTCTGCCATGAGTTATTCCTTCTTCCCGAACAGGCCGTTCGGCAACAGCAACAAAATAATGACCATTAGCAACACCGTGGACGCAGGCACCAGCGGCGGTGTGGGCTTGAAGATGATTTCGGTGAACGGGATCTGGATGCCAATCTGTCCGTATTTGATGATGAACTGTTGGAGCAATCCTACCAGCAACGAGCCAATCGCCGCGCCGGGATAACTGGTCAGGCCGCCAATCGCCATTGCAATAAGCGCATTCAGCAGCAGGAATTCGCCCATGCTATTGGAAAGTCCCATCGAAGGCGCGGCCAGCACCCCGCCCAGGGCCGCCAGCCCTACCCCCATGGCGAAGACCATTGTGAACACCCGCCGAATGTTGATGCCGAGCGCTTCCACCATTTCGCGATCTTGCACGCCGGCGCGGATGATCATACCCAGCCGCGAACGCTGCAACAGCATCCAGACGGCAATCAGCACCACGATACCCACAATCGGGATAAAGATTTCGTTATACACGCGCACGCGACCGTCAAAGAGCAAAATTGTTGAGCAATGATTCTGCACCCAGCCTGCCAACGATGTCGCCGGGCAGCCTTCGCCAGTGCCGTTGAACAGGGCCGGCCTCGGCATGACGAATTCGGGGCGTCCCCACACGGCGCGTACCATCTCGATACCGATGGCGCTCAAACCGAGCGTGAGCATGAGGTTGTAAATCGGGCGGCTGTAGAGCGGGCGGATCAGCGTGGATTCCATCAGCGCGCCCAGGCCGACCCCGCTCAGGGTGGCGATGAGAACGGCGATGAAGAACAGGGCAGTGGTGCTAAAACCAGTCAGGGTGGCGGTCAGCGCATCGTTGGCGGCAAGGGCCCCCAATCCAATCGCCAGCAGCACACCAAATAAGACGAACTGGCGCCAGTTGAAGCGCAGGGTGGCCGGCTGCGCATTGCGGCTCCCAAACGCCGACAGGCTGAACGCGCCCAGCAGGCTGGCAAACAGGAGACCGCCCAACGCTGTCAGCGGCGAAATATCCTCAAAGCCTTTGGCGGGCGGCAAAATACGCTGGCCCCGGTCCGCCAGGAAGGAGTAGGTAACCGGACCTTCGGCGTAATTTTCAAGGTTCCAGGATGAGATGGGATAACGCGGCAGAACGAACAACAGGATGAGCACGGCGACGAACAATCCCAGCCACGGGGTGATGCGGTTCAGGCGACCCGGCAACTGGATGCGGGTCGAGAGAACCTGCCAGACGCTGCCGAGGGCGAACCCACTCACCAGCAAAGCCAGGGGCGTCAGCAAATCCACGAACGTATCCGGGCGGATGTAAACCGTCCAACCGATGTACGCGCCAATCATAAAGAGCGTACCGTGCGCCAGGTTGAGCACGTCCAGCAAGCCAAAGATAAGCGAAAAGCCCGAGGCAACCAGGAACGTGACTGAGCCGACCGACAGGCTGCGCAGAAGCGTGATGACCCAGTCTTTGGTCTCCATGCCGCGCGCCGCGGCGATAAATAAGGCCAGCAGAACCAGCAGCGTGATCCAGAGCACAAGATTTTTGCGCAAGAATACCGTAAATGAGTTCATGCCCGCTCCTTCACGCCGCACCCAGGTAGCGGTGGATGGTTGCTCGATCGTTGACCAGATCGGCCATCTTGCCTTGTTTCACTGAGCGTCCCTCTTCGATGATGATATAGTACTCGGCAAGCTGGCTGGTGACCAGGAAGTTCTGTTCGACCAGCACCACGGTGGATTGCGCCGAAAGCTGGCGGATGGCAGCCATGAGCTGCTCGATGAGTACCGGCGCGAGACCTCCGCTCGGCTCATCAATCAACAACAGGCGGTTATCAGCGACAAGCGCGCGCCCAATGGCCAGCATTTGCTGCTGCCCGCCGGAGAGATTGGCGCCGGAAAGTGTGATCAGCCGCTTCAGGTCGGGGAAGAGCGTGAAGATGAAGTCTTGTTTGCGGGTGTAATCACCCTTTTTGCGTTCAGCGATTTTTAGATTCTCTTCCACACTCAAATCGCGGAAAATCGCCCGGTGTTCGGGCACGAAACCGATCCCCAGCGCGGCGATTTCATATGAGTGCATGCCCTGGATTTCGCGGCCATTCAGAATCACTTTACCCTGGTTGGGAGGCGTCAATCCAAGCACCGATTTGAGCGTGGTGGTCTTGCCCGCGCCGTTGCGGCCAAGCAGGGCAGTGATGCTGCCTTTGGGGATTTGGGCCGTCACACCTTGCAGGATGTGATATTGCCCGATAAAGGTATGCATGTCTTGGATCTCAAGCAAATAGTCCATAACCGACCTCACGCCGATAGCTCATACAAACCGCCGAGGTAAGCCGTCTGGACTTCCTTATTAGCGGAAATTTCAGCAGGTGCGCCTTCTGCCAGCACCTTGCCCTGGTGCATGACGGTGATGGTATCCGAGACGCTCATCACCACATTCATGTTGTGTTCCACGAGCATGACAGTTTTGTTGCCCACTTTTTGGATTTCTTGAATAAGTGCGATCAATTCCGGGACTTGCTCGGCTGCCATCCCGGCTGTCGGCTCGTCGAGCAGGAGCACTTCAGGGTCTGGGGCAAGGATCATACCCAGTTCCAGTTTGCGCTGATCACCGTGCGGCAGGGTGCGGGCAGGAGAGGCCGCCCGTTCCATCAATCCGACTCTCTGGATGACTTCCTTGGTTCGTGTCTCGTATTGCTTGAAGCGTGAGGCGTCCTGGAAGAATTTAAAGTTGTCCTTCCCAAGTGCCTGACATGCCAGCCGGATATTTTCGAAGACAGTCAGGTTAGGGAAAATATTGGTAATCTGGAACGACCGCCCGATGCCAAAATGGATGGTACGGTGCACGGGCTGGCGAGTAATATCTTTCCCCTTATAAATCACGCTACCACTGGTGGGTTCAATATTGCCGCTCAGCAAATTGAAGAAGGTGGTTTTGCCCGCGCCGTTGGGGCCGATGATGGCGTGCAACGAGTTCTTGCGGACTTTGAGGTTCACATCATCCACGGCAACTAGCGCCCCAAATTCCTTGCGGAGATTGATTGTTTCGAAAATAATATCTGAGTCCATGTCACCTTCTGGAGGGCGCTTGATTCACATGCACGGGTATTCCCTAAGGACCTTGGAGGCCCTTAGGGAATACAATTTTACAACCAACGAGCGATTACTTACCGCTCAGATTGCCATAGGGCAGGCTGCCGCAGCGCGCTTTGAGCGCTTCGGGCAGCAAGCAAGGCGGCTCGGGGCGGGTGGTCTCGACGTACTCGTAGAAGTTCGCATCCGGATCGGTGACGTTCAGCAGCTTCAGGATGAACATATCCTGGATGGCAACGTGGTCTTCGGGGCGGATGTAAACGGTGCCCTTCGGCCCTTCGAAGCTCATGCCTTCCATGACGGCCTTGAGCGCATCACCATTGACATTGCCGTTGGTAGCCTTGATGGCTTCGATTGCAAAGATGGCTGCGTTCATGCCATCCGCGTCGAACAGGTCGGGCATCACGCCATAACGGGCTTTATCTTCGGCTTTCAGGAAGTCGTTAGCGGCGTTTTTGGGTGCGGAGTAGTGGTAAAGAATGCCGCTGGTGGAGCCTACGGCGTTACCGTACCACAAAGGCATCAGGACGTTATCAATGAAAGTCGCGCCCAACGCCATGGTCTCGTTAACACCCAGATCAGTAGCGGCCTGCATCATAGGCACAAAACCGCTGCCAGCCCAGGTAACGATGTAGGATTCCGCGCCGGAGGCGAGCACCTGTTCCATGTAGGGGGTGAAGTCGGTGGTGGTGAGCGGAGCGAAGATGTCATCAGCGACGAAGGTGCCACCGTTAAGCGTGCAGGAATCGCGGAAAGCAGCCGCAGAGCCACGTCCGAAGCCATAGTCCGGCGCAATCTGGACGAAGGTCTTGTACTGTTTTGCCAGATACGCACATGTGTTCATCGCGTCCTGGTAGTTGTTGCGGCTGACCCGGAAAGTGTACTCGTTGAAGTTCACGCCGGTGATATCGTTTGCGGCAGCGGGAGCCACGATCAACGGGATCTTGCTCTCCAGAGCGATGCCCTGCAGGGTGGCTGTGGCGACTGATGAGACGGAACCAACCAGGATGCTCACCTTCTCCACGTCAATCAATTCGCGCGCCAGGGTAGCTGTGTTTTCAGGGTTGCTACCGTCATCGCGGACGAAGACCTGGATTTCGCAGTTGTCCAGCATGAAGGTGTTTTCCTGCGTCTGGGCGAGGTCAAACTTAGCGCCAGCAGAGCCGGCAGCGCCGGTGGCATATTCCATGCCAAGCATAAACGAGCGCAGGATGTGCGCGCCGTAGATCGCCAGCGGGCCGGAAGCATCCGTAATGAGGCCGACTTTAATCGGCGCAGCACAGGTCAGACCGGCGGGAGTGGGAATTTCAGTGGGGACTTCGGTGGGAACCGCAGTCGGCGCGGGTGCTTGCGTAGGAACTTCAGTGGCCGCGGGACCGCATGCCGCCAGAAACAGGGACAGGGCGACAACGATAAAGATGATCATTCGAAACGTTTTCATTTTTACTCCTCCTAGAGTAATGGTTGAATTTTGTTTATGCAGATTTAGATTCAGTAAAGTTATTTTTGATATTGCACCTCCTTTTTTGCAAAATCAATGACAACCTGCGAGGCAGCTTGCGGAACTTCCATCGGGAAGAAATGCCCAGCATCGGGGAGAATGGCAATTTTGCTGTTCGGGATTTGCTTTGCCAGCAAATCGGCGTTCCCAGGTGGGACAACTTTATCGTGTTTGCCGAACAAGATCAGGGTAGGGGCGGAGATGTCGGGCAACCTGCTTTCAAAAGCCGCCTCTTCTGAAATCAGCGCCAGTCCAATGGTCATCTGAGCCTGATAAGGCGCCAGTTCAATTGGATGGGCAATGCGCCACTCGATCCAAGTCTTGACGATCTCTGGGTTTTGAGCTGCCCAGCCGGGCGCAGTGCTGACCATCAGCCCGTTCTTGAAACGCGTCAGCGGATCGCTGGTGACATCCGAAAGCACCGCCATGGCTTCTGGCGTAATGAGGATGTGGCGCGGCCCGCCGAAGTTTGTCGCTGATAGGATGAGTTTGCTGACCTTTTGCGGGAAATCGAGCGCCATTGCCTGGGCGATGAAACCGCCCATGGAGTGCCCCATCACGATGGCTTTTTCGATGCCCAGCGCCTCCAGCAGGCCGGCTGTATCCGCTGCCAACATCTGCGCCGTATACGGACCGGCGGGTTTGTCGGTTTGACCGACGCCACGATTATCGAAGGCAATCACCTGGAAATGCTGCGCCAGATACGGTACCATGCGATGCCACATCCATAGGGGATAACCCAACCCAGCAATCAATACCAGGGGTTCGCCGGAACCGGTAACTTCGGAATGGATTTCAATGCCGTTTGATTTTGCTTTTGGCATGTAAAATTCCTTTCGCTCGTGAAGTCACGCTTTAAGCGTGACCTACCCACTGCTTTCTTAACTCCGCCTTCATCACCTTGCCATACGGCGAGTAAGGCAGAGATTCAACAAACTCCACCCGCTTGGGGGTTTTGTATTTTGCCAGTCGTCCCTGGCAGAACGCCAGCAGTTCATCGGCTGTGGCAGGCTGCCCCTTCTTGAGGGCAACAATCATCAATCCGATCTCGCCCCATTTCACATCCGGCAGGCCGATCAGGGCGGCATCTTCCACGGTGGGATGTTCACGGAAAACAGCTTCCACTTCGGCGGCATAGACATTCTCGCCTCCGTTGATGATCATGTCCTTGAAACGTCCAACGATGTAGAAATAGCCTTCTTCGTCCATCCGCGCCATGTCGCCGGTATAGAACCAGCCATCCCGCAGGGATTCGGCGGTGGCTGCGGAGTTGCGCCAGTACCCGCTGCAGACAGTTGGACCGGAGATAATCAACTCGCCCGTCTGCCCAACTGGTACATCGTTTCCGTCCGTATCTACCAGTCGCATCGCGCTGTGGAAAATGGGCTTGCCCACCGAACCGGCCTTGCGCAGGGCTTCGTCATCGGTCATCGAAAAGCAGTTCACGCCCACCTCGGTCAGCCCGTAGCCCTGGCGCATGGGAACCTTCTTTGCCTTGTTCCAGGCTTCGATCAACGCTGGCGGGCAAGGCGCGCCGCCACTGATAAAAAAGTGCACATGGCTGAAATCCACCCCGGCAAAATCAGGCGAGTTCATCCAGACCTGGAAAAGGGTCGGCACACCCATTATGACCGTGCATTTCTCCTCGACAATGATCTTCATTGATTCTTCCGGCTCGAAGGTGCGTGCCAGCACAATGCACCCACCGGCGTAGAACAACGGCACGAGGAAAACGAACAACCCGCCGGAGTGGAACATCGGCGTCAGGATTGGCGAGACATCCCTCTCACCCAGCCCCCACGAAATGACCGTGTTGATGGCGTTCCATAAAATTTGACGATGCGGGAGGATGGCACCCTTGGGACGCCCGGTGGTCCCAGACGTGTAGAGGATGCAATAAGGGTCATCGCCGTTTAAGGGTGGCTGGACCGGCTCCGCACCCGACGCCTGCTCCAGCAACTCCTCGTATTTTTCTGCCCCGGAGATGTCTGCCCCTTCGAGCGAAACGAAAAAATTGACCCCGATCCCGCAGCGCATCTCTGCCAACACAGAGGTGAATTCCGGCCCGCAAAGCAGCACCTTTGGCTGGCAATCGTTGACGATGTAAGTCAATTCCCGGCTGGTCAGCCGCCAGTTGAGCGGGGCGAAAATCGCGCCGATTTTGCCCAAGCCAAAGAGCAGATCCACGTAGGGCAGGCTGTTGTGCGCCAGAATGGAAACCCGGTCGCCCTTCTGCACGCCAAAACGCTCACTTAGAAAATTGGCAAGGCAGTTGGCGCGCTCATTGAGTTCGGCATAGGTGTAGCGTTTTCCGCTGGGCAGGTCGTACAGGGCCTCGCGGTCAGGGGTGAGAAGGGCGCGCTTGGTGAGTAAATCTGCGGCGTGAGTCATGGGCGGGATAAGTGATAAGTGATGAGTGATGAGTGATAAGTGAAGTGGTCACGTTCCAACCACGATGCCGCCGTCCACGCGCAGGGTTTCACCTGTGATGAACGAGGCTTCGTCCGAGGCCAGGAACAGGTAGGCATTGGCAATGTCACGCGGCTCGCCGAGGCGGCCGAGCGGCGTGCGGGCTTTCATCCCATCCAGAATTTTCTCCGGCATAGCGGTCACCATCTCGGTGGCGGTGAATCCCGGAGCGACAGCATTGACGCGGATGCCGTAGCGGCCCAATTCGCGCGCCCAGACCTTGGTCATGCCGATCACGCCGGCTTTGGTGGCGACGTAGTTGGTCTGCCCGAAATTGCCATCCAGGCCGACGACGGAGGTGGCGTTGAGGATCACGCCGCCGCCCTGCTTGATCATCAGCGGCGCGACCGCCTGCGTGCAGTTGAAGACGCCCTTCAGGTTGACCGAGATGACCAGGTCGAAATCCGCTTCGGACATCTGCCCGACGAGCGCGCCTTCTTTGAACTTGACCAGTTGCCCGTCGCGCAAAATCCCGGCGTTGTTGACCAGCACATCAACACGGCCATACCTGGCGACGACCGCATCCACCCATGCCTGTACCGACTGGCGGCTGGTCACGTCCACTTTATAGAAGCTGGCATCCTGTCCGAGCAGCTTGAGTGTCTCCTGACCGGCAGACTCATTGACATCACAGATGACGACTTTCGCACCTTCTTCGGCAAAGCGCAGCGCAGTGGCTTTGCCGATCCCTGCCGCGCCGCCCGTGACGAGCACGACTTTATCTTTCATGCGCATGGCATTTTCCTTTCTTTTCACAAGTCTGCCTACCCATCCACATTACCATTCGTCGGTTACGTCTCAGTTACATGCTTCCTTCTTCTATTTCAGAACTTTGCCGAGCGCCGCCATGAACTCCTGCGGCTTTTCGACGTAAGGGGTGTGCCCTGTATCGGCGATGACCACTTCCTCGAAGCTGCCGCCCCTGGCTTTGTACTGCTCCAACACGTGGCGCGTCTGGCTGACCATGGGCTGGGGTGGATAGACATCTTCGCCCGGCCAGCCAGGCACGAAACCAAGTTTGCCAAGCGTGCCGAAGTCAAAGAAGGAGTTGTCAGAAACAATCTGGTCCGAATCGCTGCGCACCCAGAGCACGAACGGCTTGGGTGAGACGTTTATAAAGCGCTCCACGCTGTCGCCGACGTACTTGGGCGAGATGGCGTTGATCGGCCCGAATTTGCCGGGCGCGACATTGGGCCAGTTGCCAGACGGCACAAAATCGCCGGGGTATCTGTCGCTGCCGATTTTCTCGGTCATCATCGAGGAAAGCAAGTCTTCTTCGCGGGCGGGTTTGAAGGGTGGCTTCCAGTAGAAGGTGTTCAACACGACGCGCGGCGAGGCTTGCGGATTGTCTATGCTGCGGTCGCCTGCGGCAATCAGCTTTGGGAAGTCCGGGTTGACGATGCCGCCGCCCGATCCGGCGTAGTCGTCGTAGCATGGTTTGCCGTCCACGCCCCTGTTGCCCCCAAATCCAAACGGCGAGCCGGGGTTGACCAGCGTTCCACTCAGAAAGCGGCCGGGCGCGGCGGCAATCAGCCCACAGACCAACGTGCCGCCTATCGAGTGTCCAACGACATGCGCCTTTTCGAATTCGAGCGCGTCCATCAGGGCGAGGATGTCGTCAACCCAATCGCCCATGCCGCGCGTGGCGTCAATGACTTTGTCTTCGGTGTCGCCGTAGCCGCGCAGGTCGGGCGCAATGCCGCGCAAGCCCGCCGGGAGCATGAGCATGATTTCCTCCCAGAACGTGGCAGACGAGGCGTTGCCGTGCAGGAACAGCACGGGGGCAGCGGCGTCCGCGCCGCTGAATAGGACATGGGTTTTGAGACGCGCTGTCTCGATCCTTTTCGAGGTAATACCGGGTAAAGTGGGGACAGTGGACATGGTTTTCTCCTTTTATAAGTGGTTAGTGGGTAGTGGGTGGTGGTCAGTAAGAGAGGGTACTTCTACCCACTATTCACTGTCCACTACCCACTGTTGACGCAGTTCGCGCTTGAGAATTTTCCCCGCCGCTGAAATTGGCAAAGCAGGCAGGAAACTGACTGACTTGGGGACTTTATATTTTGCCAGGCGCTCCGTCATGAACTGGAGCAGTTCATCCTCTGAAACAGCGGCTCCTGGTTTGCACACCACGCAGGCTTTGCCGACCTCGCCCCACTTCAGGTCGGGCAAGCCAATCACAGCGCACATGTGCACCGCCGGGTGCTGATAGAGCACTTTTTCGATTTCGGCAGGATAGACATTCTCGCCGCCGGAAATGAACATATCCTTCTTGCGGTCAACAATGTAGAAATAGCCTTCGGCATCGTAACGCGCCACGTCGCCGGTGTAGAAAAAGCCGCGCTCGTCCACCGCCTCGGCAGTGGCTGCCGGGTTGTTGAAGTAGCCAGAGCAGAACGAGGGGCCTTTGAGCACCAGTTCGCCTTCCTGGTCGGGGCCGAGGAAGTTATTCTTGTCATCCACGATGCGGGCATCCACGAAAAAGTTGGGGCGGCCGATCGAACCGGCCTTGCGGATGGCGTCTTCGGGAGCCAGGGCGAAAATGCCGGGGCCGAACTCGGTCATGCCGAAGCCCTGCTTGAAACGGATGCCCTTCTCGCGCGTGTACTGCTCGACGAGCGGCACCGGCAGCGGAGCGCCGCCCGAGGTGCAGAAGCGCAGCGTGGATAAATCCGCCTCGGCCCAGTTCGGCGCGGTGGTCAGCATCTGGTACATGGTCGGCACGGCGGCGAAGATGGTCACTTTTTCGCGCTGCAGCAGGGTCAGCACCTGCGCCGGGTCGAACTGGCGGATGAAGATGGTTGTCCCGCCGAAAATGACCTGCGGCAGGGTATAGACGAACAGCCCTCCCGTGTGGAACATCGGGAAAACATTGAGGTACACGTCGTTATGCGTCACATCATGGATGACGGTGTTGAGCGTGTTCCAGGCGATCATGCGGTGCGAGACTTCCGCTGCCTTGGGCAGGCCGGTCGTGCCGCCGGTGAAGATGAGCGCGGCAGTATCATCCGCTTCGAGCGTCTCGCAGGTAATGGGAGAGTCCGGCGATTCTTGAAGGGTCGTCTCAAAGTGAAGACTGCCGGGGATGCCGTTTCCATCCAGGTGGAGAGTGGGAAGTGGGTAGTGGGCAGTGAGGTTTTCTACATTCAGTTTGAAATCATCCGAGAATATCAGCAATTTGGGTGTGGTGTTCTGGAAGATTTTGAACAGTTCCTGCCAGTGCAGCCGCCAGTTGAGCGCGGTGTGAATCGCGCCGAGTTTACTGCAAGCGAAGAACACATCCAGGTGTTCGTAGCCGTCGCGCGCCAGGATGGCAACCCGATCACCTTTGGCGATGCCATGCGACTTGAGCCAGTTGGCGAATTGGTTGGCGCGGCGGTTGGCTTCACGGTAGGTCAAGCGCCATTCGGGATTCTTGCCCGCATCTATGAATGCCAGTTTGTCGGGAGAATAGAGTTCACGGCGAGCAAGATAATCACCGATGTACATGGTAACTCCAGTGGATAGTGGGTAGTGGATAGGGTCAGCGTGGAAGCGTGTTGATAAGAGCATAGCTCATCTTGCGGATTTCAAGGATGAGGTCAAAAATGGGTTGGGCCTCATCCTGGGTGGCATAACCGAGTTCCACCACCACCACGAGTTGAGTGTCAAGTTCAGCGGCTGAGCCGAGTGCAATGTGCAGGAACTGGCGAAATTCACCGGTGTGTTGGCGCGCCTGTCCTTCGGCGATATTGGATGGCACAGAAACCGCAGAGCGCTGCATCTGGCTGGATAATCCGTAAGTTTCGTACTTCGGGAATTTCCGGGTAAGGATATACACCATCTTTACCAGTTGAATTCCCTTCTGCCAAACCTTCAACTCACGATAATTTCTCACAGTTTCTGTCATCACTCACCTCCATTGCTTTTCACTGGCCACTATCCACTGCTCACTGTCCACTTCCCACTTCACACTTCACACTACCCACTTCCAGACAGACGCGGCCATCGAAATGCCTCCGCCGCTGGCGCAGAACAGGATCACATCTCCACGCTTGGGCCCTTTGCCCTGCGCAATGGCATCATCCATCGCCATTGCCACGCAGGGTGAGCCGGTGTAGCCCCACTTGTCCATGATCCAGTGGGTTTTTTTGATGGGCTGCTTGAGCAGGGTCATCATATATTCGATCGTGCGCAGGTTGAGCTGGGTGAAGAAGTAATGATCCACATCGTCGAAGGTCAGGCCTCCTTTATCCAGGGCACCCCGCATCAGTTTAGGCCAGTATTCCGTGTTGAATGTCTTGGGGAACTTTTTGACGAACTGGACCTTGGGGCTGCCGAACTCGGCCAGATTCTGCGGCGTGCAGGGACGGAATGCGCCGCCGGTGTAGATGCCCAGCGCATCGTGGAACGCGCCCACCGCCAGCAGGTTGCTGCCGATGAAGCCCTGTCCGGCGCCGACGCCAAGCACCACTGCCCCGGCCCCATCGGCGAACAGGTTGGCTGTCTTCTTGTCGCTGAAGTCGAGGAAGCGGCTCATGCCGTATCCGCCTGCAACCAGCACGTACTTCATCTGCGGCTCGGTCAGCAGGTAACGCGCCCCCTGATCGAGCGCAGTGACCCAGCCGGCGCAAGCCGAGTTGACATCGTAGCAGCCCGCCTTGTCCGCGCTGAGTTTGTACTGCACCACCACCGAGGTGGACGGCGAGAGATAATCCGGTGTATCCGTGGAGACGATGACCAGGTCGAGGGCAGCAGCCGGGAGACCGGCGCGCGCCAGCGCCTTTTTGGAGGCTTCCACGACCAGGTCCGAGGTGGTCTGTTCCGCGGACATCCAGCGGCGTTCGCGTATGCCGACGTTCTCGATCAGCCAATCGTTGGTGGATTCGCCCATCAGGGCATCCACTTCGGCATTGGTGACAACACGTTCCGGAACGTAGCTCCCAGTGGACAGAATTTGGGCGTTGCGAGTCATATGACCTTCAAAGCGATCAGTTCTTTGGTTGGTTGCCGTTTTCAACTTCGATCGGCACATAGCGGCGGATGAATGTGACGGCTTCTTCCCAGCGGTTGAAGTTCAACTCTTCATCGCTCTGGATGTGGCGGATGGCGCCGCGATAGACGGGCTGTTCCTGCGCCGAGCTGGCAGAACCGCCCACCACGAAACGAATAACAAAAGATGAAATGTTAGGGGAAAAACGAGAATCCATCGCCCCCAGCATAGCAGATGGCGGTAACAGGCTGGTTACAAGAACAGTGGGCGGTGGAGAGTGGGTAGTGGGTAGTGGGTAGTGGACAGTGGACAGTTAATGGATTTCCCACTACTCACTGTCCACTACCCACTAATTGAAGGTAAAGCGCTTCCGTTTCCGGCGAGGGGGCGACATCCAGTTCATCGCGCAGGGTCTGCACGCAGCGCTGGTAGGTGCGCCCCACCTGTCCCCGGTCGCCGAGGCAGTGGTAGGCCAGCATCAGGTGACGGTAGGCGCGCTCCCAGCAATTATCCTGCGCCAGGACGCGCTGACACAGTTCAATCGCTTCGGGACAGCGTTCCTGTTCGATGAGTGATTCGGTCAGACGGTCGGCTGTTTCCAGGAAGAGCGAAGCCAGCCGCTCGCGCTCCTCCGCCGCCCAAGTCTCATAGAGCGTTTCGGGCAGGTACTCGCCCTGGTAGAGGTTCACCGCCTGCTGGAGCAGGTCCGGGTCAGGTTTGGGCGACTTGTTCACCTGCCTCACAGCGTTGTTGAACTGTTCCGCGTCCAGCCGCACATCCGCGCCGGGACGCAGGCTGTAGGTTGTCCCTTCCCGCAAGATGAAGGCCGAGTCGCTGCCGGCATCGCGCTCCGGCTCCAGTACATGATAAAGCGTATTCAGGGAGATCTTGAAATTGCGCTGCGCAGTAGCCGGGTCGCTTTCCGGCCAGAGGTGTTCGCAGATCTGGTCACGATCCAGCGGCGAATTGCGGCAGGTGAGCAGCAATTGGAACAACTGGCGCGCTTTCTCGCGCCGCCAGCCGTTGGCGGGGATGGGATCATCCCCGCGCCAGACCTGGAACGCGCCCAGCGTCTGGACGCGCAGACGGTAGCCGGGGTGCTGCTGGATGCCGGGCAATCCGATCTCGTTGAGCAGGTGGGCGGCGTACTCGCTTTCCCATTGCCGTTGCCGCGCGGCGATCAACAGCGGGACGAAAATGCGCTCGTCGGGCGCGCCGACCATCGAAGGGCGGGTGAACAGGAATTCGTAACCACCCTGGCGGCAGGCAACCAGCACCTCCGGCAATACCCGCTCCAAACGGGCGTCCTGTTTCTGCTTGAGCCAGCCCAGGCAGAGCCACAGGCGCGCCGCCGCCCGCCCAAATGGATCGCTGCACTCCTGGAAACCGAGCGCGGCGCGGTTGAGCCACTCTTCGGCGGCCTCGTAGCGCGCCGCCAGCGTCAGGCTGGCGCCCATCGTCAATCGGGTCATCGAGGCGATCCATTCATCGCCGGCCTGCGCGGCGATCTCGATCGCCTCCTGGGCATGGGACTGGGCGCTCGGCATGTCGCCCTGGTAGCCATAAGCGCGGCACAAGCCCCAGTCCGCTTCGACGAGCAGGCGCGGCACCGCCAGCGTGCGGCTGATCTCCACACTCTTCTCGAACTGAGCGCAGGCGCGGGCGAAATTTTCACTCTTCACCGCTCCCTCACCGGTCAGCATCAGGGCATGTCCCTGACGCATGTAGCCGACCGCGGTGACGAACGGCGACTTCAACTCATCGCCGCGCCGCGTGCCTTCCAGCGCGGTCTGGCAGGCCTGCTCACCCAATCCCTGGAAGGAATAGATGAGAGACAGGATCAGCACCGTTTCGCGGTGGGCGCGCGGCGTCTGCACCGGCTCCCGTTTTTCGGCCTCGGCGCGTTCTTCCAGCCCACGCCTGGCTTCAGCAAAGCGGCCGGTGCGCAGCAGCACCCGGAACAGGAGTTGATCGTCGGAGGGGCTTTCAGAGCGCAGCGCTTCGGCTTTCTGACGCAGTCGCTCGGCCTCATCCACGCGGCCGGCGTTGAGTTTATTTTCAGCCAGCAGTTCATACAGCCGCACCTGGGCTTCACGGTCCTCGAAGCCATCGCTCAGGCGGATGGCTTCTTCGAGAAGTTCTTCGGCTTTACTGGGATTGACCGTATCGAGATAGACGCGCGCCTGCCCGCGCAGCGCCCGCGCCACGCCGTCATGCTGGCCGCGGGCGCGCCAGGTTGTTTCGGCTTGTTGATACCAGCCCAGCGCAATATCGAAACGGCTGTGCAGGCGGGCAAGTTCGCCCAGGGTAAAGACCAGATTGGGGTGCTGGTGCAGCATTTCGGGCGGCAGCGCGTCGAGGTAGGTCGCCAGGGTATCGAGCCGCCCGGCAGCGAGCAAAGTGGCCGCGTAGTCATCCAGCAGGGCTGATAATTCATCCCAGGCCTGGGCTTCGAGTAAATGGTAGATGGCCGCTTCGGGATTCTTGCACTCGCGGAAGTAATCAGCCGCCAGGCGGTTCCACAAGCGGCGCTGGTCTGGCGCGGCCTGCTGGCGGAGAAAGTTATGGAAAATATTGTGGTAGCGCAGCGGCCCTTCGGCAGTTTCGACCACGAACAATTCCTGGCGACGCAGGTAAGCCAGCATCGAGGCCGAATCCCCCACCGGGTTGCCTGTCGCCCGGCGCAGCGCATCGCAAGCCTCGGGGGGAAGGTCGCGCAGGGTGGCGGTGACGAGCAGGAAATCGCGGATGTCGGCCGGCTGCCGTTCGAGCACCTCACGGGTCAGGATGTCGAAAAGCGCCTCCAGTGAGCCTGCCTGCCAGTGCAGCGGAAATTCGAGCGTCGAGGAGGATTGGCTGCGGATACTTTGCCAGATGAGCTGCAGGGCAATCGCCCAGCCCTCGGTGTAGGAAAGCAGCGCGGCGACTTCGTCACTGGTCAATTCAAGCCCATAGTGGGTGGCAAAGAGCAGGGCGATCTCCGCAGGAGTGAAAGTCAGCACCGACTGGTCGAGTATGAGCACTTCGCCCTGGGCTCGCCAGCGCGAAAGCGTGGGGAGTGTGATGGATGGACGACCGGAAAGCAGCACGTGCAGGTTGGCCGGCGCCAGCCCAATCAGCCGGTCAAGGATGAAAACGATCTCCCCACTCTCCGTGACAATGTGCGCATCGTCCAGTACCAGGGGCGTGGGAACGTCGAGGCTGGTAAGTGCGTTCAGGATCTGGTCGAGCACAGCCTGCCAGGGCAGCCGGCCTTGCGTACCATCCCAGGCTTCGAGGAAATGGATGGGCAGGTCGGGAAGATCGGGCAGTGCCCGGTGAATGGCATGGCACAGATGCAGGAGGAAAACCAGCGGATCATTATCTTCTTCGTTGACCTGATACCACACCAGCGGCCGGACTTCCTCCGCCAGTTCCGCCAGGGCCGTGCTTTTGCCATATCCCGCGCCGGCCTGGAGGATGGTCAGGCGGTAATCCAGCGCCTGTCGCAACATCAGGCTGACGCGCGGGCGCGTCAACGTGCGGGCGCGGCGCAGCGGCGGGATGATCTTTGTGCGCAGGATGCGAGGCAGTATCATCAGAGCACTTAGAAATATGGATAATTGCAGTATCGCATAACTTGCTATGGCTCAGATAGGCAAGAGATTTGCCCAGCGTTGCTCCAACTTGGCAAGTTGAAGATGGGACTGTTTTGCAAAACGGGTATGCAGTCTGAAACGATTACGATGCTGGCAAAGACGTTGTCGCTCTTCCTTGAAATCTTGGGGCGCGACGCGATTGAATGCCAGGATTATATCTTGTAAAGAAGCTGGACGATGGAGCAATTCCCAAGCGCCACTACGTTGAATGATGCGACGTGTCAGTCCCTTTTGTCCGGTTGTACACAACAGACGCCGATTGAGGTCGCGGAAGTCGCTTTCTCGATCATTGTTGGTACGAGGCAAACCGGGCATGTCGTAGCAGTGGAACAGGCCGGGGGCGTAGCTGATAGTGGTCTTTTGGATGGTTTAGGGCAGGTAACGCTGATGATAAATCGCCCGCACTTGCGTTTCGCTGATGCGCGCGCTTGCTTGCAGGTCAGTTTGGACTTCGCTAAAAGTTTGTCGCTTTGTACAACGCTTCGGACGTTGGGCAAGTGTGATTACTTCACTCATGGTTTGCACGGTCTTCCATCCACTGGTGTACGCGGTCGTCAGCTGCTGACCACACTTCGGACATTGCTCCAATTCACACTCATATACGACTCTCTTTTCCGAGTACAATTCTCGCTGGGTTCTCATGGCTCTCTCCTTCGTCGTGGAAGGTCAAATTTGCCATGAGACCCCTTTTTCTTCAAGTCAATAGCAAGTTAAGCGGTACTGGGATTTTTCGCTTGACAAGTTACACGATGCGAAGTAATATCAACAAAGGTTAGTTCCTTACTAATAAAATACCTTATCCAGGTATTTCCTAAATCCTGTCCCCCCAAATTTACTTCGGTACTGCCACCACCCCCGTCGGGGCCGCAGAGCGTAACAAAAATCTGGCGTTCGATGAGACACTCATCGGACGCCAGATTTTTAAGTCTTTGTGAATCTCCGTGAAAAAGAGGGAACGGAAATGCACATCCCTATCCTGCCTGATTGAGAAACTACTTTCGCGCCGGACGCAAGACAGCCTGGGGCTTTTCGCGGGGATTTTGGAAGAAATCATCCGGCAAGGGGAGCGGCATATAAGTCGCGCCGGTCCCGATCGTACCGTACTGGACGTAGTAAAGCTGAGTACGGCTGTCCGCACCCTGACCGATATCCTGGTAAGCAAACAAGACGTAGCTTCCGTCGGGACTCCAGCCTGAATCTTGATAGCAACACGTGCTGCCAAGAGGGTCCAATGGATTGGCTATGTAGGTTTCCATGTTATACCCGTAAAGATAACCATAGCCATCATTACGGATAGAACTATTCAGCAGGAATAGCGTCTCACCGTTCCAATCGAAGGAGGGAATAACCGGATTCGTGCTAAACCCGGTCATACTGAAGCGCGACGCAGGGAATGTATCCGTGACCCGCGGTTCTGCAGCAGAACAACGATTAATATCCAGCACCTGCACCATATCCACCTGGCGACCAGCATCACCTACACCCAGGACGTTGATGGCAATTTTCTGCCCATCCTGCGACCAACGCACCTGTTTGGAGGCCACCTTCGAATAAGTGAGACAGCCATTCATCGCGATCAGTTTCGAGCGAGAATTCACCTGCGCCAACTTGTTCAGGTCGAAGGGGACGACATAAACGATGCGGTCCACGCTGATGGCAACCTGCGTGCCATCCGGTGAGATACGGAAGGCTTCCAGATATTTTGCGGTCGTGAAGCAGGTTACCGTCACAATCTCTTTGCTAATCATGTCAACGTATTGGATGCATTTTCCACTGATGTAACTTACATGCGTACCATCCGGCATCCATTGCAACTCGTACTTGGTGGCCCCGTCGGTGGTCAATTGGTTCAAGCTACTGCCATCCACGTTCATGCTCCAGACGTTGTTGCCGTTCAGGAAGGCAATCATATCCGCGCCGCCAAGTATGGGGAGGCTGACGACTGTCGGCGTGAGGCTGGGGGCAATCGTATCGGTTGGGACAAGGGTGGGAGGCAACGTGGCAGTTTCCGCGGGGAGCAATGTTATCGGTGTCGGAGAGGCTGGAATTGCTACAGTCTTCGTTGCGAGGGCCTTCGTTGGAAAAAGCGTGAACGGCAATAACCCAGGGATAAATAAGAAGACAGAGAGCATGCCTGCACATAACAGCACGCCCGTCAGGCCCAGGCCGATCCACAGCCAGGTCTTTTTGCGCGGCGGAACGCTTGCCGGACCTGGACCCTGAGCGCGGGTCTCAGGCCGCTCGATCCTTTTGGCAACCACCGTCTGCTGCGAGGTATCCCGCCTCATATCGCCAATGGTCTTTAAACCCGGCCCCTCTCCATGGACAACATTATTCAAGGCAGCAGCCATTTCATCCGCCCTGGAGAAACGCGCCTCTTTGTTCTTCGCCATGGCTTTCTCGATGATGGACTCGATGGCGGGCGGTAGACTTGGGTTGACGGCCAGGATGCGGGGAGTCGGCTCGGTAATATGCTTGACGACCACGCCCATGGGAGTATCCGCTTCATAGGGAGCTTTGCCAGTCAGCATCTCGAAGAGGATTGCCCCCAGGGAATAGATATCCGAACGTCCATCCACTGGCTCACCCTGTGCCTGCTCTGGGCTCATATACGCGGGGGTGCCAACAATGGTATTGCCAGTTAAACCGGCTGCACTTTCGGTGAGTTTAGCGATGCCAAAGTCGGAAATGTAGGGTTCATCAAGACGGTCGAAGAGGATATTGCCCGGTTTCAGGTCGCGATGGATGATGCCTTTGGCGTGGGCGTCGTCCAGGGCCGGAGCAATGCGTTTGAAAATACGGGCTGCTTCCTGGATTGGGGTGGGGGTCTGTTGAAGCCGCTCGGAGAGTGAGCCGCCGGGCATGTAGCGCATGACGAAGTACGGCTGCCCGTCTTCCTCCCCGAAGTCATAGACGGGTACAATGGCCGGATGCTCCAGCATGGCGATGGTCTTGGCTTCGCGTTCGAAGCGGACGCGGAACTGCGGGTCGTGGAGCATTTCCCGCGGCAGTACTTTGACCGCCACCTCGCGCTCGAAGCGCGGATCGTCGGCGAGGTAGACCGTCGCCATGCCACCGCGACCGAGTTCAGCTTTGATTTCGTAACGTCCGATTTTCTCTGGTTTCATACCTTGTAGTATAGCTATGGATTGAGGAAAATGCAAGCACTTAAGAGGGCGGAGTTTGAGATGCAACGTATTTCCCCCCTTTCCACCGAGTAGGCCTTCGCGAAGCACCCTGTGGGTCGGCGCAGATTCCAAAAGACCTGGCAAGGAATTGTATTCAGGGATTAAAAGTGCTATAATAATCCTAGCTTTCTCAGTCAAATTGTCATCTCCATAATGGAGGCTCGCGTGGCTCGGATAGCAAAGTTCGTCGCTACCATCTTCCTCGTCATTCTGCTTTCAATCTCCCCCGATATAATCGCTCTCGGACAATCGCCATCCAACTGGGATATCCGCGTCAACCTGATTACGACGCTGGAGACACCTGAGGCAATGACCCTGAAGGTCTATTTCACCATTTACGAAGACCGCAGCGGAACGCCTATTCTAAATGTTGATACGACCAGCGCTCAGGTAACTTTATCAAACTCGAGTTTCGTTGCCGAGGGACAATTCAAAAAGCCGGATCTTCCGATTTATATAGCCCTCGTTCTGGATTCAAGCGGAAGCATGGGGGGGGCCGCCCGGCAAGTTCAAGAGGCTGCCAAGCTTGCGCTCAATAATATCCCCAATAATTCCCTGTTTGCCGTTATCCAATTTGATGAAGAAATTAAGCTTATCCAGGATTTCACCGAAAACATCCCTGCTGTAAGCTATGCAATTGACCGCTACCAGGTATCCAACCGCGGCACCTGTCTTTATGATGCTGCTTACAGCGCCGTTGAATCTATGAGCAAAGTACCTGCTGGACGCAGAGCGCTTATTCTATTCACAGATGGCAAAGACGAAAAACGCGATGGCAGCACTTGCAGCCAACATACTTACCAGGAGTTGATCGAGCTGGCAATGAAAAACCAGGTGCCGATCAATACCATTGGGCTTTCTACTAAAGATGCCAACATCAATACGGTGGAATTGCAAAGCATGGCCGCCAGCACAGGCGCATTTTCAACCATTGCCAATCAGAATGACCTGGCGCAATCCTTTACCAAGATCATGGAAGCCCTAAAAGCTCAGTGGATGGTCGAGACGGCGATCTATCCCAAACGCGGGCAAAACAATGCCACGCTCACACTTAACCTGAAAGATGGAAGTTCTCTAAGCACCGAATTCACAGTTACTTCCAATACCGATTACCCAGGTCCACCCAGTCCGGTTGCTGTGCAGTTTTCCGGGCTGCTATTTGTTCCAGAGAACCAGACTTACGATGTTCAACTGAGCATGAGTTCGCCAGACTTGGTCAAATACATAAAAATCTCAATCTGGGATACCAAAGGGGGCGCAAAAGCCGCGGAATACGTTTTCAACGACCCTGTCAACTTCAATACTTTTAATATTCCAACCGACAAATTTACCGTTGGGCGTGACTACCAAATGCGTATTGTCGCGGTCAGCAAGGCAGATGACACACCCTTTGCAATTTCTCGGGATAACAGTGGTAATCCAATCACTGAACTGGAGCATGAATTCTCTTTTGACCCCAGCGCCGTTTTACCCAAAATTGAGGTGCAATCCGTTGTTCAGCTAGGCAACGACCTGCAGGTCAGTGTTTCGACAACCAATTCTCAGCTCGTCGGCGCTTACGACGGCTGGCTTGTGAATGAATCCACCAACACACAGGTGCCGAATTCCAACTTTCTCAGCCCGGCAACCTCAAATGGCGGCGGAACCATTTTGGTCCCCATGGAAAAGAATAAGGTGCCAGACGGCAAGTACACGGTAGTCATCCGCGTATTAGGTAAAAACAACCAGGTTTATGCCTCCACACAATATCCAGGGGTTGTTTACAAAGCCACGCGCCCGTCCATTTTTCAGACTATTTCTGCTGCATTGCTTGCCGCTCCGATCGTCTTTTTCTTTATCATCCTCATCATTCTTGGTGTAGTTGGCTTCCTGATGTATAACAATATGCGCGAAAAATCAATGACAGGCACGCCCGTCATGCAAGGCCAGTTGGGCGCAAAACTAAACGAAAGAATGAAAAGCGCACCCGTCATCCCGGTTGCCGACGAAGAGCCTATCCCCAGCCGGAAGCAGCCCCCCGTGCGCAGCGCAGCGAGCTACCCGACGCCGGTTTCGCCGCATCCACAACCCCCATCTACGCCTCAAGCGTCTGTCAAGACTATGTTTTCCGACGACTTGTCAGCCGGAGAGACAATGATCGCCAGCCAACAGGCGCTTACCCCGGCATTGCTCATCCTGCGCAGCGCAACGGACACATCCATCCAAGGGAAGAAAATTAGCCTGACACAATTCCCCTTCATGGTTGGTCGCTCGGACTGCCCGCTTACCATCCGCGATGCCAGCGTATCACGCACGCATGCTCAGATCACCTACGATCCGACGCAGCAGGCTTACTTTATCACCGACACGAACAGCAGCAACGGCACGCGCCTCAACGGAACCGCGCTGGCGGGTGGTCAACCTGTACGCCTGCAAGCCGGCGCAGTTGTGACCTTCGGGCCAAATGTCGAAGCTCGTTTTGAGTTGAGCTAGCAAAAAACACAAATGGCAGAAAATACAATTATCAATTACGAGCAATTACAAGCCATGGCAAAAAAAATGGAGGCTGAGGCTGAAGCCATTGCGGGCATCCTTGCCCCCCTGCGTCAGCTCGTCCACGACCTTGAGAAAGAGTGGATTGGCATAGGCTCAGATGCCTTTTTTGATGAAATGGAGACAATTGTGCTGCCTTCGATGCAGCGACTGTGTGCAGCATTGCATTTTTCTGCTGAAACAACCAGGGCAATCCTCAAAATTTATCACGGCGCAGAAGAGGATGCGTCTGCGCCATTCAAAGGCGCTCTGGATAGTGTCAACCTTGGGTCAACCGATTTCGGTGCAGGACAATTCGGCAACCTCGGAGCAGGAGTCCTTGGGGTCAATTTGGGCGCCACTGATTTCGGCGCAGGACAATTCGGTAACCTCGGAACAGGAGTCCCTGGAGTCAATTTGGGCGCCACTGATTTCGGCGCAGGACAATTCGGTAACCTCGGATCAGGAGCCCAGGCGGTCAATTTAGGCTCCACCGATTTTGGCGCCAGTCAATTTGAAAATAGTTTCGCTGCGGCTGGCGGATCAGGTGAAAGTTCGAGCGGAAGTGTGGAATCCGGTTCCAGCGGCGGAGGCGGAGGCGGCGGCAGTGGCGCTGGCGGCTCCGGTGCGCAAGGAAACCTGGACAAGATGGGCGTAGGACTGGGAAGTCAATCGCCGCAATCCAACCGCGTCGGCGGCGATTCTTCAGGAGGCGGAGCGCAGAGTATGCCCGATTACGTTTATGGCAGCGGTTCAGCGGCAGGATCTTCCGCTAGTTCGTCGCAATCAGCTTCGGGAGGCGGCGCAGCCGCTGCCGTATCGCCAGATGTAGAAAGTGGTCTATCCGCTGCCGGTGCAGCAGGGATAGCTGGCAGTTCCGGAGCTGCCATCGCGGGCGCCGCAAAAGTGGTCAAAGGCAAGATAGGTAAAAAGGATAAAGGGTGATACTATAAGAAAATAAATCCAACGAGGTGATGACCTTTGATAAATTGCAGGTCCACAATAGCCGATAGAAATATCAGCCAGTTTCATTCAGAAAGGACAAGCTATGGCAGAAAAAACCGAAATCAACTATGAGCAGATGCAGGCGATAGGAAAAAAATTCCAGGCAGAGGCAGATGCAATTAACCAAGCACTCAACCAAACCAAAGGCCGGGTTGAAGGGTTGCACGGCACTGGCTGGGTTGGCCGAGGATCCGACCAATTCTTCCAGGAAATGGAAGGGTTGATGCTGCCTTCCATGGGTCGCCTTATCCAAGCTCTGCAAGCCGCCGCAGGTGCCATTGATCAGATTTTGAGCATTTACCGGCAGGCCGAAGATAATTGCCAGGGCATGTTCAAGTCTCTCAGTGACTAGCTCCCCTGGTGGGCGAAAGGAGTTTTACTATGTCTGACGTTATCAAGCTCAATTACCCTGCGATGCAGGAAATGGCACAACACTGCAAGTCCACAGCGCAGCGCCTGATGGAGACAATTCGCCTTGCCCGACAGGCTGCCCAGGAAATGCAAAACGGCGCCATGGTTGGGGACGCGGGAGAGGCTTTCTCCAACGCACTAGCCAGCGCCTTTGTGCCTGCCGTGACCAAGCTCAGTCAGAAATTCGATGAGATCACCAAAGACATCGAGGGCGCGATTGCCGACATGCAGGCTTCTGATAAGAGCGCGGGCGGATTGTTCAACTAGATGGTCAGGAGGTAAGATATGTTAGGCTTCCTATTGAAAATTGCGCGTTCGGTTATCAACCACGTTATTCAGGTAATCACCCAACAAATCAACCTGATCCAGGATGCAATTACTGCCCCGTTGCGCTCCTTGGTACAGCAAGTACTGGGTGGTGCTTGGAAAGGTGATGGCGCAAGCCGCTTCGTGCAGGAGATGACCAGTGAGGTCATTCCGCAATTGGTTAGCATTGGCAGTCTAAATTTCAACTTTGGTGGTGCGATCCGTCGCGCGCTCGACGTTATGGATCAGGCAGACCGCCAGGCAACGCAGAAAGCCAATGAGCTCTTTGACGTTTTTCACTCGATCATCAACCTGTAATCAGGAGGTACAGCCATGGCTGAAGAAGTCTTTATGGATATCCCGCAAGTACAGAAGATGGGCGAAGCCTTCGGGAACTTCGGTGACATCTTGCAAGGGATCAGCAAGGTTTTGGAAATGACCATCATGGTGCTACGGACAACCGCGTTCGTTGGTCTGGTAGGTGGCATTGCTGTTGAGCGCTATCTCAGCGTGATCAAGCCGCGCGTGGAAAAAATGGCTCAAAAGATGCTCGAACTCCAGGGAGACCTGGCGGGTGCCATTAGTAACTACCAGACTGGGGATGATTCCGGTTCACGGCGTTTCCGCTAAATCGAGCGCTTTCTTGCTGTTGCATGATGGCCAGAGGTTGGAGAGAATCCGCGTTTTATGATCAGCTTGTTCGATACGAACGCGGATTCTCACAATTTATTCGCGTTACATAAAATTGCAAAAAGCAATTTACTCGTAGCGAGGATTTATGAAGCGAATTTGTTTACGCTGCAACGTTATTACACAAGATTTCAATTTATGGTGCCAGGAAAAATACTGCCCAGCCGAGAACGCGACTGAAATCTTTGACGATGGCGAATGGTTTGGCCCGATGGAAATCATTCAACCAATTGTCATTCTGCGATCATCTATTATTTATCAAGCGCGCCGGGGTGACGAGCCTATCCTTCTCAAAATTGCCAATCTCGGCTGTGAAGATAAGCTGCGACAAGAAGCAAAGGCATTTTTACAATTAGCAAAAGCTGGGCAACATCCTTTATTGCCATTGTTGCTCCCGGCGCATCCGCAGAGTACGGTGGAACATCATCCTTACGGTTGGACGGTGATTGGAGGGCGAGTCAAATACTACGAGGTCTTCCAATTTTCCGAAGGCGAAATTCTACGGAACATATTGCTTAAGAATCCCCAGCCCTGGTATCAACACGCCGGCTGGATAACTCTGAGTGTCACGGATGTCATTTATTACCTGCATAAAGCCGGGAAACTTCATCTCTGCTTGAATCCAGATGTCATTTTGGTGCGATTTGACAAACAAGGCATCCCACGCCCGATGCTGTTGGACCTGGGTGTCAGCGATTCCGGGCAAAACATTCACGGGATTTGGAATGAAAATTACAACCTGCCGGCTTATACCGCGCCGGAAATTATTGACCCTCTTGGCAAAGTTGGTCCAGCATCAGATGTCTACGAAATTGGCTTGCTCCTATATGAAATGCTGACGGGTCGGATACCCTATGAATACCATCTCAGGAAAGACACATCCATCTATCGAAATGTACTGGATGGAATGATTAAACCAACCGGGCGAATTGACCTGAAAAACATCCCTGAGATTGCCGAGAAAGCCGTCAACCGTCAGTACAACCTGCGCTACACAGACACCCTTGCGCTTGCTGCTGCGCTGAGACCCAATTTTCCACCCATACCTGCCGAGCGTAAGTCGCTGCGCATCAACTGGAAGATTGTGTTTAGTGTTTTGGGCGCTGCTCTGGCAATTTCACTGTTGATCATGTTCGCTTTATCAATTGTTCCACAGTAGACCGGGAAGGTGAGCTGTGTCTCAAAAAATATTCATTGACCGACCGCCCCGAATTGAACCTGAACTTCCCTCGGGCGTGACCATTATTCCCAATCCGCCAGAAATTGAAGAAAATCCAGGGCAAATATTGGCTCAAGCCTTCCTGCCGATGGTGATGATCCTTGGTTATATTTTAGTTTCGTTGTTAGGGCAGGGGCGCAACCTGTTCATGATGATTCCAATGCTGCTTTCGGTGGTTGCTACTGTTGCACTGGCAATCTATGCCAACAAGCAGGAACGCAAGAAGCGCGAAGAAATGGAAACCAGCTACAAACGGCGCATCAGTGAACTACGCCGCCAGATGGAAAGTGAGCATGAACAGCAGCGCATTTACTACTACTATAACCATCCCGACCCTGAGAAAACCCTGACAATTGCCAGCGACCTTGGACGCAACCTTGCCGAACGCGAGGAGGATATTCGTTCAGGCACGCGTCTTTGGGAGCGCCGTCCGGGTGACTATGATTTCATGCACCTGCGCCTGGGCATCAGTGCGCGCCATTCCACAACGATTTACAAAATTTCCGAAAATGAAAAGGTGGAAAGTCCGCTCTACCGAGAAGCAACGCGGCTGGCTGAAGATTCGCGCTTGCTGTTTGATGTTCCCGTGACCGTTCCCTTACTCCTGGCAGTGGATGAAAAAGAACGCAAGAAGGTCGAGTCTAAATCCGAGCAGGAAGAAGACGATAACGAGGCTGAAGAGCAGAAGGAAATCACCCTCCGACATTCTATCGGCATTACTGGAACCTCGCCTGAGGAAGTTCACGCCTATTTGCGCACCATGTTGGTAGATTATGCCGCCTTCCACTCGCCGCAAGACACCATGCTTTACGTCGCCGGTACAAACGAAGCGCGCCAGTACTGGCGATGGGCCTATGCTCTCCCCCATTGTAAAGAAGCCGATAAATCTGAAACTTTGTGCTTCGAAGAAGGCGAGAAGCCCGCTGAAAACGAAGCCGATCGCATGCGTCTGTTCTGGAAGAACATTCGTACCATCTTGGAACGCCGCCGTATGCGCTTGCAGGACAAAGAAAGTGGCGCGGACGTCAAATTACCTTTTCTGCTGGTAGTCGTTGATGTGCAGAACCAGGTCCCCGAATGGTCGTGCCTGCATGATATCGAGGCTGAAGCAGCAATCTCCACGATTTTAATGGACGGGCAATTGCTCGGCGCGGCGATACTGTTCCTTGTCCCTGAACGGTCCAAAATCCCCAGTCGCTGCAGCGCAGTCATCGAAGTGGACGACGATCCATCAGACGAAGATTCCGCTATTTTTCGCTATGCAGAAACCGGGTTCAACACCCTCCGCTACGTTGGCAAGACGAAATTGGTTTCCACTCAGGAAATGGCGCGCAACTTCTCCAAAAACCTTGAACCATGTGACATCCGGCGTGGTTACGGTTCAAGTTTAGCGTCCACTGCTACACTGCTTGAAATGCTCAATGTCACCTCAATTGACCAGCTTCAGGAGATGGCGCGCGAGAACTGGCGGCGCAGCATGGACCCGAAATCTGCCGATTGGTTATACACGGCCATCGGCTTGCTTTCTGGCAATGAACCGCGTGTGCTGACCTTCTCTGCCAAGGCAGATGGCGTGCATGGCATCATTGCAGGCTCCACCGGGTCGGGCAAGTCGGAACTATTGATGACCCTGATCATTGGCCTTGCTCTTAATTTCAACCCCAACGTACTCAACTTCGTGCTGATTGACTATAAAGGCGGCGCGACTTTCGAACCATTCAAGCACCTGCCCCATAAAGTGGATATCGTCACCAACCTGGACCAATCTGCCACGGCACGCGTTTTCTCTTCCATCATCGCGGAGCTGGACAGGCGTCAGAAGCTGAACACTTATACCAACTCCAAGGATCTTGTCCATTACCGCAAAAAAGGCTTGAATCTCGACCCAGAACGCCCGCCTTACCCGCACCTTTTCATCATCATTGACGAATTTGCTGAAATGATTGCGGGCAACGCGGAATATAAGGCGCAGTTGGAGAGTATCACTCGCCTTGGGCGGGCGCTGGGTGTCACTCTCATTTTGGCGGCGCAGCGACCGGCTGGCGTCACAGACCAGATGCGCGCCAATATCAAATTCCGTATCTGCCTGCGCGTTGAAACACCCGACGACAGCCGTGAACTGCTTCGACGTACTGATGCTGCCTTCCTGCCTCCCGGCATTCCGGGACGCGGCTACCTGCAAGTTGGTAACGAAAACATCGAGTTGATCCAAACGGCTTACACTGGCAGCGACTACAAAGGACCGCAGGAAGAAAACGTCGCGCCAAATGTTATCTGGCTCGACCGCCCGAAGAAAAGTGCAGCACAAAAAGCCACCGAACCGCCCAAGCTTTACGATGTCATCAACGACATGCTGGCAAATCTAGCCGTACAAGAGTCCCGTCCACAATGGCGTCCGTGGCCTGAGTTTTTGCCAACCCAGACTGGAACAAACATCCTTACGCTGCAAACGCCGCTGGATACAGCATACATGAATGATGCTGATATGGAACTGCTGCGCGCCTTTGATACTCAGAAAATCAGTGGTATGTCGCTGAATGAAAAGGCTGGTGAGGTATGGGAGAAAGATTTCGGCTGGAGCGGTATTCAATGGGGCAAGAATGCCATGCGTCCGCTAATCGGCTTGATTGACAACCCTTATCAAGCCAGCCAGAAACCGCTCCGGATTGACTTCACCAATGGTCATGCGGTGGTCTTTGGCGCATCTGGGCGCGGCAAGACGACATTCCTGCGCACTGTGATTAGCAGCCTGGCACTCACGCATTCCCCAGGCGAATTGCATATTTACATCCTTGATTTTGGCGGACGAGCCTTGAGCATCTTCCAGGATTTGCCGCACGTTGGCGCAGTCATTACATCCGAAGAAGAAGAACGCGTAAAGCGTGTCCTGCGCAAGATCAATGAGATTATTGACCAACGGCAAATATTTTTCAGCGAAGCGAAAGTCAACAGCCTTGATTCCTACAACCTCGCCAATCCTGATAAGCGTCTTCCGGCAGTGCTGGTAGTGCTCAATAATTTTGCTGAATTCAAGGAATACTATGAAGGTTTGATGGAGCCTTTCATCTCGCTGATACGCGGATCGCGCGCTTATGGTATGCACTTCCTGCTCACAGCAGACGTCCCAGCCGCGCTGACAGGCAAGCTCTTCAACCTGATTTCAGAGCGATTTACGCTCAAATTGTCTGATGCCTCTGAATATTCCACTATCGTCGGGCGCGGCGTTCCAGCAGACCTCAGCCCGGTTCCCGGCCGTGGTTACGTGCGCGTTGGTAACATACCACTCGAATTCCAAACCGCACTCTCCTTCCCGCCTCAGGATGGCGACTCGGACGGACTTGGAAAGATCAGCAAAATGTGCATGCGCATGACAGAAATTTGGGGAAACAACTGGAAGGGCGAAAAACCATCCACCATAGAGACCCTGCCGCTGCGCGTTTCTCTGGAAAATTTGATCAAGCAGGCTTCTGTACCAGAAACCCGCCGCTTGAACGCCATTGTTGGGCTGGACGACCGTTCATTGCAGCCTGCCTTGATTAACATTGAGCGCCAGGGACCGCACATGGTGGTCATTGGCCCGCCATTCTCCGGCAAGACCACTACCCTACGCACTATGATCATTTCGCTGGCACAAAACTATTCACCAGATGAGTTCATCATGGTGCTCGTGGATTTCTCGCGCAAACTCTGGAAAGGCAACGAAACATCCCTGGCGGATATTCCGCACGTCGTTGAAACCATCACCGATGTGGAAGAACTGGATGCCTTCCTTGAAAACATGCAAGTCGAGTGTGCGGACTTCGAAGTTAACCCCAAGCGGCGCAAAATCCTGATCGTTATTGATAACTATGACGCTTTTACAGAGGAGAGCAGCCGTAAGAAAACGGCGTTCTTCGAAGGAATGGCGGCTCTGGTTCGCAAGTACCAGACTGCCGGCGTTTGCATTATCATCGCCGGATCTGTTAGCATCGTCAACGCTTCGGATGACCTGCGAAAGGTTGTCACCGCGCCTAATTTTGGCATTGGGTTGAAGAATTCCGATTCTGTCAACCGTCTGAATGGTAAATTCCCGCGCAGTCTGGCTGACGTGGAATTGCCGATGGGACGCGGCTTTACTGTGCGCTCTGGAATTACTGCAATGCTTCAAATCGCCACTCCCTATACCAACGATGAAGACATCGAAGGTTCGCTAGATTCCTGGGTAAAAGCCATCCAACAGCGCTATCCACAGAAAAAAGTGCAGTGGCTAAACCAGTCGGGCAGCGACAAGGGCAAAAACGTCAAGGCGAAGGACACGTCAAAAAAATCCAAGAAAGATGAGATACCGCATGCTCCGGCACCTTCTTCCTCCCCGAAGGTAGTCGGTGAGACAAAGTACGACATCGAAAAGCTAAAAAAACAGCTTGCCGAAAATGGCATGCCGGAGTCGCTGCTTTCGATCCTTTCACCCAATGACATCCTTAATAATGCCAGGGCGATGGGACTGATCAAGGATGAGTAAGAGATGGTGATGAGCATGGACGATTATCTCGAAATCAAGATTGATGTGTTTGAACGCACTGGTCAGCGTTCAAAACTGCGTAAAACACTCAGCATTGACACTCTCATTGACGAAATCTTGAAAGAATTTGATGATATCCCTACCGAGTCGCCTGAAAAATATGCCGTTTACTTGAAAGGCTCTGACCGCCCACTCACCCGCAACTACACACTTGCACAATTGGATATCCAACCCCAGGATGAACTGGTGTTCGACTACGTGCGCCAGACCTTCCGGCAAATGCTCGAGCCGCACCAATATGCTATCCTGCGCGAAGAAACGACCGGAAAAGCGTACGACATCCAGTGGCAGCCGGCGGTAATCGGTCGTCCCAGCACCGATGTGGATCATAATATAATGCTGGCAGTGAACGTGCTGTTGCTCCCAAACGGTATGACCGTCTCACGCCGTCACGCGCAAATTACACTCTCAGAAGGGCATTACTTCATCGAGCCACTTGCAGAGCAGAATCCGGTTTACCTGAACGGAAAAGAGCTTGACCCGCTGACCAAGCGTGAAATCAAGCCTGGGGATAAGCTGCTGCTTGGTCGCAACAAAATAGTCATGACATTTCTGACACAAGCATTGCAGCCATCTGCGCTCAAAGAACCCAAGTTGCAGACAGCCCCTCTGCGGTCAATACCCACACCAGTTCCTCCGCCTGTATCTCCGCCCGTCTCCGAGAAAAAAGGCGAGACCCTATTCGTATCCGAAGAAAATATTCTTTCGTATCTCGTAGTTGAAAAATGCACTGTCTCAGAACGTATTGGGCAGCGACATGATATTGTCGCTTACCCGTTTGTGCTGGGTCGTGAGACGCCCATTTTGCTCAATGAATCCGAAATCTCACGCAGACATGCCGAGGTCACCTTCGACCCGCGCACAAAAAAATTCTACATCACTGATTTACACAGCACCAACGGCGTTGCCATCAACGCTAAAAGCATCCAGCCTGACATCCCACACGAAATAAGCCCGGGGGTGCATATCCAACTGGGGCCAAGTGTGATTGTGCGTTTTGAAATTTAAACCTGCGGACTATTCGGCACATTCCGTCTAGAGCGTGTTAGCCCGCTCGTTGTATTCACAGCATCCGGCCTGTTCATTGGGATGTCGCAATAAAGTGAGAGAACTGATATGACTTGCTGGGAAGCGATAGCAGAAGTCTTTGCAAATGAAACCGGCATTCTTTCGACGGCTCAAGTAATTGAGCGAGTCTACGCCAAATATCCTGACCAGCCTTGGCGAAGAAATACTATTCAGGCTCACCTTATTGGCCTAAGTGTCAATCACCCCACGAGCCGCCATTATCCCTCTCAAAGAAAACACGCTTTCCTGTTCAGTCTTGGTGGTGGCCGCTATCGGCGTTGGAATCCAGAAACAGATGGCATATGGGAAGTAACAGACAAAGGCGTTCAGGTTGCGGGGGCAAGTGAAGAAGCAGAGACAGAAGCAGTTGAAGAACTTGAAACGACCGCTTCGGATACAACTTTCTCTCTGGAAAGAGACCTTGAAAAGGGCCTTCTGTCTAATTTGGCTCAACTCGAACCTAATCTGCGGCTCTATAACGAGAATGGAATTTCAGGCCAACAACTGGATACAGGGTCAGTTGGTAGGCTTGACTTTCTCTGCATTGACCAGAACGGCGATTTGGTTGTAATTGAACTTAAAGCCGGAAAAGTTGACGACAAGGTATGTGGTCAGATTCTTCGGTATATGGGCTGGGTGATAGAAAATCTGGCACATGGCCGAAAAGTGCGGGGCATCATCGTCGCAAATGAATTTAGCGAATCTCTGACATATGCCGCTGTAGCCATGACGAATGTTGTATTGAAGAAATACGAAATGCGCTTCACATTCACAAACATCTGAGTTTACGCATCGCTTTCAAAAAAGTGGGCGCGGGCTAACACCGCGAGCGGCTGACGCGCACCGTTATGAATTTTTCGGGGATGGTAAACTCTGCTGATGACCAGAAAACCATACCCCAGCGATGTTACTGAGTAACTTCTCAATAAAATGGGGGAAGGGCTGAACACTGAGAGGATGAGCATACGGCACCGGGGAAAAAACAGGCCAAAAGTTATCATAAAAAATAGCTGCTCGTGTGAATTTTTGTTGTTTTTTGTGAAAGAAGGGCTTATACTATAGATCCTTTAAGCTCTCTTTATGGTTTGCTGACCAAAGCAATTAACGTGACATCTCACTGAATCAAAACTAACACAGTTGAAAAGAGACCATGCGACCCCTTGATAACATTCGGATTTTAGATATAACCCGTGCCATGGCAGGCCCATACTGCACGATGATGTTGGGAGATTTGGGTGCAGATGTGATCAAAGTGGAACGGCCGGATAGCGGGGACGAAAGCCGTGGCTGGGGGCCGCCCTTTGTCGGCAAAGCGTATGGCCCCTATCCGGGCGAATCCGCTTATTTTATTGCCGCCAACCGCAACAAACGCAGCCTGACGGTCAATATCCAAACCCCGGAAGGACAAGAGATCATTCGCCAACTGGCGGGCATCTCGGATGTACTGGTTGAGAACTATCGCAGCGGGGTTTTAGACCAGATGGGCCTGGGGTATGCCGATTTGCATAGCTTGTACCCAAGATTAATCTATTGCTCTATCAGCGGTTATGGACGCACCGGCCCTTTTGCTGAGCGCCCCGGTTATGACGCGATTCTCCAGGCCGAGGGCGGGATGATGAGTATCACCGGGCCGGTGGATGGGCCTCCATCTCGCGTAGGCATACCTGTTATCGACATCACCTCCGGGATGTTTGCAGCTACCGCAATCCTGGCGGCCTTGCATGCCCGCGACCTCACGGGGGAGGGGCAACTGGTAGACATCTCCCTTTTCGATTCGCATATCGCGCTCCTGGCAAACGCAGCCTCCAACTATTTGGTCGGGGGAGAGCCGCCTCGCCGTTTAGGTAACGCCCATCCAAATGTCGCCCCCTACGAGGCATTTTTTGCTCGCGATGGCTGGTTCGTATTGGGTGCAGCCAATGAGCGGCAATGGGGATTATTATGTGACATGCTTGTTCGTCCAGATATGAAAACCGACAGCCGTTTTGCCACCAATGGGGATCGGGTTGCCAACCGGGAGGCGTTGGTTGATGAACTCAATAAAATTTTTTCTCACCGGGATGCCAATGACTGGCTTGCCGATTTGATCAAAGCTGGTCTTCCCTGCGGCCCCATCAATTCACTTCCAGAAGTCTTTGCCCACCCCCAGGCACAGGCGCGCGATATGACTCTAGAGTCCGAGCACCCAACTGCCGGTACGGTGCGGCTGACGGGCTTCCCCTACAAATTGTCCCAAACCCCGGCAGAAATCCACAGACCGCCGCCGCTGTTGGGTGAGCACACCGCAGAAGTGCTTACAGGTCTATTAGATTACTCACCCGCGGGCGTGGCGTCATTGCGGGACAAAGGGGCAATATAATAGACATATTCCGCAATAATATTGGGACGCTGATTCACGCTGAAAAACGCAGATTTAACCCATGAATCAGCGAAAATCAGCGTTTACACTGCCCTTGCGGGCGGTGCAAGGGTCAGCGTCCAACACGAGCCTCTTGGCTTATTACGAATAAAGTCTGAAACTACAAACTTGGAATGGAAGAGATTATGGCATTCATTAAAGCTGAAATACGATCTGGTGCTTATTATGACTCTGTAGTGCTGATGCAATTACAGCGTTCCCTGTCAGAGCAACCCGGTGTTTTAGACGCCGGTGTAGTGATGGGAACGGATGCCAATAAGGATGTCCTTGCACAGAGTAATTTACTTGTAGATGAGGTTAAGGGGGCTGGAGCCAATGACCTGATCATCGTTGTCAAAGGTGAAAACGAATCTTCAGCTCAGACTGCTCTTGGAAAAGTGGATGAACTTGTCGCGGCTCGCCGAAGTGGGAGCGTGGATCAGGAATACCGCTCCAAGAGCTTGGAAGCCGCGGCAAAGAGATTGCCCACTGCCCAATGGGTGCTCATCTCCGTCCCAGGGCGGTATGCCGCAGATGTGACTCGCCAGGCTTTGGGATTAAATAAGCATGTCTTCCTTTACAGTGACAATGTCCCCTTGAAGGAAGAGATCGCTTTGAAACAAGAGGCTGCCAGGAAGGGCCTGCTGGTTATGGGGCCTGACTGTGGCACAGCCATTGTCAATGGGGTTGGATTGGGGTTCGCCAACAAAGTTCGGCGCGGGCCGATTGGCATCGTAGCGGCCTCGGGAACCGGCTTGCAGCAAGTCTCTGTTCGCATCCACCAGATGGGCGGGGGCCTCACCCATGCCTTCGGCACCGGCGGGCGTGACCTCTCTGAAGATGTGAATGCCATCACAGCCCGCCAGGCTCTTGATCTGATGAGCCGCGATCCGGACACAAAAGTGATTGTCCTGGTTTCCAAGCCGCCCTCGCCCAAAGTG
The DNA here is from genome assembly GCA_964618215.1 of uncultured Chloroflexus sp. GTDB lineage: Bacteria > Chloroflexota > Anaerolineae > Anaerolineales > Villigracilaceae > CG2-30-58-95. The sequence continues at coordinate 113,123 of CAZTZE010000001.1, read as the reverse complement.
GCTGGCGAACTCATCGAAGCCGCACGTTTAGTGGGGAAGCCAGTGGTCGTGAATTTCATTGGCTATTCAACCGCCATGCGCAAAGTTGATAATGTAACCTTTGTTACGACTTTTGATGAAACTGCCGAACTGGCTGTCCAGTTGTCTAAGGCAGGGGATCATAAAGATTTGGTTGGTGGCTTGGACCTCGGAAGATTCTCGTCAGGGCAACGCTATCTGAGAGGGCTTTTCTCAGGTGGCACTCTGGCTTATGAGGCTCAACTCATCTTGAGGGATTATCTTCCAGCAGTTTATTCAAATGCGCCTCTGAAAAAAGAATTACGTCTGGCAGATTCTTTGGTGAGCAAGGAACACACCCTCATTGATCTCGGGGAAGATGAGTTCACGGTTGGTCGTCTGCACCCGATGATGGACAATGATCTGCGCATCCGTCGGCTGGAGAAAGAGGCCAGTGACCCCCAAGTGGCCGTTATCCTGCTGGATGTTGTTTTGGGCTTCGGTGCCCATCCGAACCCGGCCAGCGAGCTGGCTCCCGCGATTGCAAAAGCCCGCAAAATTGCAGAAGACGGCGGGCGTTATCTCGAAGTTGTGGCTGTCGTTTCAGGGACGGATGAAGACCCCCAGAATATGGCCGCTCAAATCCAGATGCTCGAAGAGGCCGGTGCAATCGTGATGACCAGCAACGATGTCGCGGCTCGTTACGTGGGACGGCTGTTGCGAACCTTGGGGGAAAAAGATGCAAGCGCCGCTGAACACCCAATCGCGAGCGTCAATCTCTCTACATTTGAACACCCTTTGGTAGCCATCAATGTCGGCTTGGATTCTTTCACGGAAAGTCTTGTAGCGCAAGGGGCTGAAGTTATCCACGTTGACTGGCGGCCCGCGGCGGGTGGCAATGAGAAACTCATGGGCATCCTGGAACGAATGAAGAATAAGTAAAAGGATATTTATGAAAGAATTTATCGTTGCTTGTGCGCAAATCGCGATCACTCCAAATGATGTCCAGGCGAATGTTGACAAGGGAGTAGCTTGGCTGAAAAAGGCAGTCTCAGAGTATGGCGCTGAATTGGTCGTATTCCCTGAGACGGTAACCACAGGATATGAGACTGGTCTCAGTGCGGAAGAATTGTGGCACCTTGTTGATGAGGTTCCGGGTCGGATAACTCACGATATTCAGGCAGCGGCGAAGGAATTGGGAGTCCACGTTGTTTGGCCATCCTACCGGCGCGCGGGTGAACGCGGTTTTGTCTACAATTCGTCAATACTGATCGGCCCCAATGGGGAAATCATTGGGATATATGATAAAACCCATCCTGCCCCGTGGGAACGTCGCGATAAAGGCGGTTGGGCGGAGGTCGGTGATCGCGCGGATGTGTTCGAGACAGCCCTGGGTAATATTGGCATGATCATTTGCTACGACGGCGACTTTCCAGAACTCTCGCGCCTGCTGGCAGTAAAAGGAGCCGATATTATTGTCAGAGCATCTGCTTTCCAGCGCAGCTATGATATTTGGTATATCACCAATGCCGCCCGTGCTTACGATAATCATGTTTATGTAGTTGCCAGTAATATAGTGGGGCCGGACGCTTGTGGAAATTACGGTTTCGGTCATAGCATGATCGTAACCCCCATTGCCTGGCGACTGGCTCAAGCTCGCGGTACTGAAGAAATCATCGCTGCTAAACTCGACCCTGACCCGCTACGCTACGTGACCTGGGGGAGTAAAAGCCCCCAGAAATTCGACCATTTAGAAGACCGAAACCTTGCCTTGTATGAGGAGATTTTGAAAGAGGCGCGTTCTCGATTTGAAATCGGGAAACGTTCATCCAAAAAAGGGCCAAGACCCTAAAGGTCTCCTTTGTATAGCCCACACGCGTTTCATGCAGAGTTCTCATGCCAACTTGTCTTCTGGTTTGCCTGAAAAGACCTTTAGGGTCTGCCGTGCTATGAAAAACCATACCAAAAGGATACACTCATGGATATTGAAAAAGCAAATACCGAAGCTACCCAGCGCATGATGGAAGCCCGGCCGATTGCCACCACCCTGGCAAAGGCGATTGACGTGGTACCCGGTATACACGACAACATGCTCCTTCATGCCGGTCCTCCGGTTACCTGGGAGCGCATGGCTGGCCCAATGAAAGGCGCCATGATGGGCGCCTTGATCTTTGAAGGCAAAGCCAAGAATGGCGAAGAAGCAGAGAAGATGCTCAAATCAGGCAAAATCGAGTTTTCACCCTGCCATGAGCACATGTGCGCCGGCCCAATGGCTGGCGTGATCTCACCTTCCATGCTTGTCTATGTTGTTGAGAACCAGACCCACAAGATCAAATGCTTCTCCAACCTCAATGAAGGCCGCGGCAAAGTCCTGCGCATGGGCGCTTACAGCCAGGAAGTATTGGATAAATTACGCTGGATGGAATCCACACTGGGTCCAACGATCAAAGCCGCATTGGAAGCAATCGGCGGCATTGATATTCGCGCCATCCTTTCCAAAGCGCTTCACATGGGCGATGACGGGCATAACCGCCTGGATGCCGCCTCTGTATTGTGGACAACTCAATTAGCCCCTTACATCGCTAAAACTGCCAAAGACAGCGCTACCGCCTTTGAAACGATCAAATTCCTCGGCGAGAATGCTTTGAGCATTCTCAACCCCGTTATGGCTGGTTGTAAGTCAATGACCGCTGCCGGTCATAATGTGGAAGGCAGCACGATCGTCACCATCATGGCTCGCAACGGCACCGATTTTGGCATCAAGGTCAGCGGTTTGGGAGACAAATGGTTCACAGCACAATCCCCGATTGTTAAGGCGCTTTACTTCCCTGGTTTCAAAGAATCAGACGCTTGCCGCGATATTGGCGACAGTGTCATCACTGAAACAGCCGGTATCGGTGGTTTTGCCATGGCAACCGCCCCCGCCTTGGTCACCTTCATCGGTGGTGTACCCAAAGACGCCATTAATACCACCCTCGAAATGTACGAAATCACCTATGCCGAACACACACATTTCACCATCCCATTCCTTGATTTCCGCGGCACCCCAACCGGTATTGATATCCGCAAGGTTGTCGAAAAACAGATCACCCCGCGTGTGAACACGGGCGTCGCTCACAAGGATCCAGGGGTTGGACAGGTCGGCGCTGGTGTTGTTTCAGCCCCAATGAGCGTGTTCGAAGAAGCGCTTGTCGCATTCGCTGATAAATACGGTTTCTAATCCTATACTCAGAAAAACGGAGGCTACGATGGACCGAGAAAGTTTTATTAAGATGATGAGTGAGGCCAAGTTACACGACCTGACTCAAGGTTGCAGTATTTTTACTCCCCCCTGGCCAGGTGAAAAATCGCTTGAAGTGCACTTTTTCAAACGTGTCACTGGCGCTTATGGTGGCGGACAAGGCGCGAATGGTCAGATCCTGAATTGGAGCAACACTGTAGGCACTCACCTGGTGGGTGAACGGGCGTTTCACTCTGGCGGCCGCGCAATCGCCGATATTCCTTTGGAAGACTTGTGTGGTCCTGGTGTGATTGTTGACATTTCGGATATGGTTTCTGATTACAGCATCATCACCCCGGAAATGATCATGAAGAAAGCCGAAGTTAAACAAGGTGACATTCTGATCATTAACACTGGGTATCACAAATATTCCTGGGACCAGCCGCAAGTGAACAACAAAAAAGCGCAAGGTGGCGTTGAATCCATGGAATTTGGTTTTCTCGTGCGCCATCCAGGTCCTTCAATAGACTTTTACAAGTGGGCGCTGGATATGAAACTCAAGGTCGTCGGTGTGGATTGCGGCGCTGCTGAACATCCCATGAACACTCCGATCCGCCGAATGCATGAAAATCACTTCAAATTGGCTGAAGAAAAACTGAAAAAAGAAACCGGTAAAACATGGGATGAGACCTTCCCACAGGGCGAATACTACGAACTCACTCACATCACCATGCCGAAAGGACATCTTGTGCTTGCCGAATGTATTGTGGGCGAGATTGACCAACTGAAAAACAAACGTGCCTGGATCCAAATCATGCCCATCCCCTATATGGAAGTGGAAATTGCATGGGCGCGCGTATCCGCCTTAACCGCGCCGGCAGGAATGAGTGAAGAAGATTTTATCAGGGCGATGGAAAACTCAGAAATGATCGATATGACCGTCCCCTTCAGCGTTCAGACCCCGCAATGGCTTAACTATGTTCCATTGAGTGTCACCTATACCAAACGTGTTGGCGGACAATACTTTGGCATGGGACGTAACGGTTCCATCTGCAACGCCAGTATTCACCTTGCCACTCACATGGATGGCGAAAAACACTTTTATCCCAATGGGCGAACTATCGGACAGGTACCTTTGTCTGAATGGATAGGTCCCGGCGTCATTGCCGACATCTCCCACCTGGTCAGCGATTCCAGCGTATATACCCCGAAAATGATTGAAGAGGTCGTTGATATCCGCAAGGGTGATATTCTGGTCATCAAAACGGGCTGGAACAAGTATGGCTGGTGCAGCGAAGATTCTGATGAATTCCGATATATGGTCAAACACCCGGGTCCCTCAGCCGATTTCTCCAAGTGGGCAACAGAAATGAAACTCAAATGGATCGGTGTGGACGCGGTATCCGCCGACCACCCCATGAACACCATTATGCGTATCTGGCATCCCAAAACTTTTGCAGAAGCCAACGCCAAACTGATCAAAGACTTTGGCAAAGATTGGGATGAGATGTACCCGTTGGAAGGCTTCTATCAGGATATGCACCTCAACCTCTTCCCCAAGAAGATCGTGCACGCCGAGAATCTGGCGGGTGATATCGCCACCGCCAAAAGCGGTCGCTATTACATCGGTTGCTACTTGCAAAAAGCCATGGAAGCGGAATCCATGTGGGGACGCTTCGTGGCTTTCAAAGAAGGCAGTTAGTTTTCAGGCTGACGGGTTTTCGCGGAAACCCGTCAGCCTTTTTCGACCATGATTCTTATCACAGGTGCGGCTGGCAAAACCGGCGTGGCGATCATTCAAGCGCTTGCGAAAAGCGCTGAAACTGTCCGGGCATTGGTACACCGGTTTGATCAGGTTTCCTCCCTCGAAGCGCTTGGCGTTGAGGATGTGCTCGTTGGAGATCTGCGTGACCAGGCCATTATGCTCCGGGCAGTCCAAGGGGTTCGGGCAATTTATCATATTGCCCCCAATGTCAGCCCGGATGAGGTGACCATTGGAAAGACTGTCATAGCCGCTGCCCAATCTGCGGACATCGAACGCTTCATCTTCCATTCGGTTTTGCATCCGCAGATCGAGGCTATGCCGCATCACTGGCAGAAAATGCGCGTCGAGGAAATACTCTTCGAATCGGGTTTGCCCTTTACCATCTTGCAGCCGACAGCCTACATGCAGAATGTTTTGGCAAATTGGAATCAAATTCTTAATGGCATATATCCGGTGCCATACTCGCCGGAGACTTGTTTGAGTTTGGTTGACTTGAATGATGTCGCTCAAGCGGCCGCGATTGTTCTCACTGAACCCGGACACATTGGCGCGACCATCGAGTTAGTCGGCACACCGGCGATGTCTCAAATTGAAATCGCCTCAACGTTGGCAGACCAACTTGACCGTCCGGTGGAAGCGGAAGTTGTATCGCTCGAGGTGTGGAAGCGAGGCGCCAGAGCATCCGGCTTGGGCGACTATCAAGTATTGACCTTGATCAAAATGTTCTGTTATTATGAAAGTTATGGATTTACAGGCAACACAAACGCTTTGAGTCGTTTGCTCGGACGGCACCCCACATCCTTTGCGGAGTTTGTCAAACGGATTAAAAAATGATCCCAGAATTGGATAACTACCTGGAACGAATTGAAGATTTGCATAACCAGGTTTCCGGCCTGATCGCTGAATTACCCGCGGAAGCCCTGAATTGGCGGCCGATCGAAGGAAAAGGCGATCATGCCACCAATTCGCTGGCTGTCTTAGCCGCCCATATCGCTGGCGCGGAGCATTTCTGGATTGCTGAAGTGATCGCTGGCAGGCCTGAGACTCGCGACCGGGAGGCTGAATTTGCTGCTGTAGCGACCAACGCAGCAGAAATTATCCAACTCTTGGAGCAGACCGCGCGAGAGACAAGAGATGTGTTTTCCACCCTGGGCGAATCTGATTTGAATGGCGCACGCCAGGCGAGAGGCCGCACCGTCCCGATGCGCTGGTCTATTTTACAGGTGATTGATCATACATCTCTTCACCTGGGTCACATGCAACTCACTTACCAATTGTGGACGGGCGGCAAGAGTATTCCCTCGCCTCTCTGGTTTGAACGCTTGCCTGGAGATTAGCCGCAATACCGCAAAAGTCACTTGGCATACTGAGCGCCGCCATTTGGCGCGAAGTATCTCGGCCTGCGACAAGCGAGATTCTTCGTCGCCAACACCGCTCCTCAGAATGACAAACTTGGACCATAGCAAGTTTTACGGTAGTGCAATCAGACATCTTGATGTAAGATATGCAAGTAAATTCCACTTTATCTTAGGAGATGAGTTAGATGAAGCCAGCTCCGTTCGAATATTATGCACCCACAACCATAGAAGAAGCCTTAACCCACCTGGCCGAGCATGGCTATGATGCCAAAGTTTTGGCCGGTGGGCAAAGCTTAATTCCGATGATGAATTTCCGCCTGGTTCAGCCTTCCGTCCTGGTGGATTTGAACAACATCTCTGAACTTTCTTACATTCATCCAGATGAGAATGGCGGTTTGCGTTTAGGGGCCATGGCCCGCCATCATCGGGTAGAGGTTGATCCCCTGGTTGCTGAACGGGCGCCACTGCTTCACGAAACCATGCCCAAGATTGCCACTGCTCAAATCCGCAGCCGCGGCACCTTTGGCGGCAGCGTCTCCCATGCGGACCCGTCGGCTGAACTCGTATCCGTGAGCGTAGCTTTGGACGGGCGTTTCCGGTTGCGCAGCCAAAACAGGGAACGTTGGGTTCCGGCGAATGAATTCTTCATCGGACTGTTTACGACGGCCCTGGAACCGGATGAAATATTGGTGGAGGCGGCGTTGCCTCCCATGCCGGTCCGATCTGGATGTTCATTGATGGAAGTTGCCCGGCGACCTCACGATTTCGCCCTGGTCGGCGTAGCTGCTGTCGTCACCCTGGATGAGAATAAACTTTGCCAGCAGGCTCGGATGGTATTCTTGAGCGCCGGTGACGGCCCGATGGTTGCTCATCAAGCTGCTGAATTACTCAAGGGACAAGCACCTACGCTAGAAGCTATTCATGCAGCTGCTGAAATCGCTGCCTCTGAAGATATTGATCCAGGCAGCGACATTCACGCCACAGCGGAATTCCGCCGCCATCTGGCAAATGTTTTAGCGCGTCGTGCGCTTGAGCAGGCTTTCGAACGCGCCGCGGGTAATGAATTAAATGGCAAACGAGAAAACTAACATGAGCAACTTATTCGATCTTGTTGTAACTGTCAATGACACCCGCTATGAACGCGCTGTCGAGCCGCGCATCCTGTTGAGCGATTTCCTGCGCCACGACATTGGTCTGACTGGCACACATGTCGGCTGCGAGCATGGTGTCTGCGGGGCCTGCACGATCTTATTCGATGGGGAACCAGCGCGCTCCTGTTTGATGTTTGCTGTTCAGGCAAATGGACACGAAGTCATAACAGTCGAAGGATTAGGGACAATTGATAACCTGCACCCCATTCAGGAGGCCTTCCAGGAAGCTCACGGCTTGCAGTGCGGTTTTTGCACGCCAGGCATCTTAACTACAATTGTGCCTTTCTTGGAGCAGAATCCCGACCCAAGCGAGGAGGAAATCCGCGAAGCAATCTCCGGAAATCTCTGCCGTTGTACGGGCTACCAACACATCGTTGACGCCGTCAAATTGGCGGCAGAAAAGATGAGAAAATGACCAAAAAATTCATTGGAAAACGCGTCAAGCGAAACGAAGATCCACGACTGCTGACCGGGCAAGCTCTATTTGTGGATGATGTGGAAATCCCCGGTATGCTCCATGCAGCTTTTCTGCGCAGTGATTACGCCCACGCCCGCTTGCTGAGCATAGATGTATCCGCGGCTCGCCAACGACCGGGTGTGGTTGCAGTCTACACCGCTGAAGATATGGGCGAGGATTGGCAGCCGGGTCCCCCTTTGGTTTCTCCCCCTCCAACAGCTAAAGACGTTATTTTCCATTCGCGCCGCCAGGTTCCCCTCGTCAAAGACAAAGTTCGTCATGCAGGTGAGGCCATAGCAGTGGTAATCGCAGAGAACCGCTATATTGCCGAGGATGCTGTCGAAGATATTTTGGTTGAATTAGAACCGTTAGAGGCGGTGAGTGACTTGGAAAAAAGTTTGCAGGAGGGCAGTCCTCTTGTCCACGATGACCTGGAATCGAATCTGGCTGCTCACCTCATTCAAAAGAAGGGCGACTATGAAGCAGCCCGGGAGAAGGCTGACCTGGTTATCACGAGAAGAATAGTCACTGACCGCGGCGCGGCTGCCGCAATGGAGAATCGCGGCATTGTTGCCCACTGGGAAGGGAAGAGTCAGCATCTAACTGTATGGGATACAACCCAGGCGCCGATTCCAATTCGCAATGGGCTTGCAGCAAGATTGGGTTTGTCTGAAAACCAGGTGAGGGTGATTGCTCCCTTCGTTGGGGGCGGCTTTGGCCCCAAAATGATGATGTTCTACCCCGAAGAGATGCTGATTCCCTGGGTATCTATGAAACTGAGCCGACCCATCAAGTGGATCGAAGACCGGCGGGAAAACTTCTATGCCACCACCCAGGAGCGCGGGCAGACCCATGATGTCGAGCTGGCTCTGAGCAGTGATGGGCATATTTTGGGTTTGAAGGATGTATTTCTGCATGATACCGGCGCTTATGACCCCTATGGTCTGACCATCCCTCTCAATACCCAGTGCCACCTGATGGGGCCGTATGATATCGAAAATTTCACCTCGGAAGTTAGCGTGGTTTTCACCAATAAAACCCTGGTCACTCCCGTTCGTGGAGCCGGGCGGCCTCAAGGTATCTTCATCATAGAACGTCTTTTGGACATCGCTGCGAAAGAGCTGGGGATTGATCTTGTGGAAATCCGCAAGCGCAATCTTATTCCTCCGGATGCCTTTCCTTATAAGCACAAGATTATTGATCAGGCCTTTGCGCCCCTCGTCCTGGACAGTGGAAATTACTGGCCTGTGATGGAGAAGGCCCTGGAAATGATAGGCTATGACAAATTTGTCAAAGATGAGCAGCCTCGGCTTCGCAGAGAGGGGAGATATGTGGGCATCGGCATCACCCCCTTTATAGAGTCGACTGGCGTTGGCCCCTATGAAGGCGCCCGCGTGACTGTCGAAGCCAGCGGCAAGGTCTTCGTGGCAACGGGTGTTGGCACCCAGGGGCAAGGGCACTTTACCACCTTTGCCCAAATCGTTGCTGAACAATTAGGGGTAGCTGTGAGCGATGTGCGCATTGTGACTGGCGATACTACCGAATTCCACTGGGGCACCGGTACTTTTGCCAGCCGTGGAGCCGTGGTGGCAGGCAATGCCATCCACGCATCTGCCTCGATTGTGCGCCAAAAGGTGCTTAAGTTGGCCAGCAAGATATTGGAAACCTCTGAAGAAGAATTGGAGCTTGAAGGCGGCTTGGTACGGGTGGCGGATACCCCCCACAAATCCATCAGCCTGGGTGAACTGGCCCTGCTGGCGAATCCGCTGCGCGGTGCCGTCGAGCCGGGTACAGAACCCGGCTTGGAAGCCACTGCCTATTTTGGCCCACAATATGGCGCCACGGCCTTTGGAACCCATGCCATGATTATTGAGATTGACTCCGAAACGATGATGATCGAGATCAAACGCTACATCGCAGTTGAAGACTGTGGCACGGTGCTAAACCCGCTGATTCTGGAGGGTCAGATTCACGGGGGTGTGTCCATGGGGATCGGCAACGCCTATTACGAAAAGCTGCACTTCGACGAGAATGGACAATTGCTCAACGCCTCATTTGCGGATTACCTGATTCCCTCGTCAACTGAGGTACCGCGCATCGAAGTTGGTCATATTGAGACAATCTCACCCTTGAACGAATTAGGAACCAAAGGAGTCGGTGAAGCCGGAACGATCCCGGTGCCGGCTCTTTTCTCCCAGGCTATTGAAAATGCGTTGTATAATAGGGAACTTGAAATTCTTGAAACGCCTCTCAGCCCAAACCGCCTGTTTGAATTGCTTTTCAATGAGGAGAAGTCACGATGAAAATCGAAGGTGAGTACACCTTTGACGGCCCGCGTGAAGCTGTCTGGGAACTGGTGCGAGACCCCGAAGTGCTGGCCACTTGTCTGCCTGGCACCCAAAGTTTGCGCCTGGTAGGCGAAAACGAGTATGAAGGTGAGATAAACGTCCGCATTGGACCGATAGCTGGGGTCTTCTCCGGGCGGCTCATTGTTTCCGACGAGACGCCGCCTGAAAGTTGCACCCTGACGGGGGATGGGAAGGGAAAGCCTGGTTTTGTGAAAGGAAGCGGGCATGTTCAACTTTTCGAGCAGACAGATAACAAGACGCTCATGAAGTATGCTGGCGAAGTGCAAATTGGTGGCCGATTGGCAAGCGTCGGTCAACGCATGATTGATACGGTCAGTAAAAGCATGATCGGTCAGGGGCTGGGAGTGCTCAATGAGGCAATCAAAGCTCGCGTGATGGCAAGAGCGGAGGCCAAAGAAGTCGAATATACCCCGCCCTCAGAGACCGAGTTTGCGGCGGCTGTTGCCAAAGACATGGCTGGCGGGTTACTTTCATCGAAACTCTTACTGTGGCTTGCCCTGGCTGTGATTGCGGTAATCCTGGTGGTGGTAGTTTGGCTTAGTGTTGGGTAAGGCGGCTGTTATAAGCCGCCTTTTTATTTCTGATGGCCGGGTTCGTTTTGACGGCCGCAGTCTCCAACAGCAGTTTGACATGCGTGTAAAACGCTCGTAAAAACAATTTTACGAAAGGAGAATGCCTATAAGAACAAACAAGCAGATATATATATTTGCTCGATTTTTTGTCCATTCTTACACATATCCAAAGGAGGAACAAAATGAAGAAGTTGTATGTATTCGCAGCTATGCTTTTAGTAGCCAGTATGACGTTAGCATCCTGCGCGCCCGCGACGCCTGTAGTCGTGGAGCCACCTGTAGTTGAGAAGGTGGCTACTTTTGCGATCGAACATTTCAGTGTCATTGAAGGGACAACCTGGTCTGGTGCCCATGATCGCGCAGGAAAACGAATCGCTGAAAAATATCCAAACGTTAAATATATTTACAGAGAGAACGTAGGCCCTGATCTCTCAATTCCCTACGCAGAAGAGATGATCACCGCGGAAGGGGCTAATATCGTCATTGGCAACGCCGAGTTCATGGGCATGCCCTTGAAAGATATCGCCGATAAATACCCGGATGTTTATTTTGCATCCATCATTGCCAGCGATCTGTCCACGAAGCCGAATTTCATCCGCCTCTTCCCCAGGCAATATCAGGCGCTGTACCTGGAAGGGCTTATCGCTGGGGCTTTGACCCAGACCGGCAATATCGGCATCGTCTCGGCATTCCCATGCGTTCAGGTAATCAGGCGTCAGGCCGGCTTTGTCCTCGGGGTGCAGGATGCAGCAAAATTGCTCAATAAAGACATCAAAATATATGTCAAATACGCCGGTGACTGGTATCTACCCCAGGAAGAGCGCGATATCGCCGCGACCTTGGTGGATCAGTACAAGGTGGATGTCATAACCCAGCAGACCGACTCGGGCTCCACCCTGGACGTTGCCACAGAAAAGGGCATTTGGTTCGTCGGGAAGGATATGGACATTGTCGGATTCTACGGCTGGTCGAGCACGGATACCGTGGCCGTATCGTTCGACACCCGCTGGGAAGTCATCTACGAAAGGATCGTTCTGGCTTGGTTGGCTGGTGAAAAGAATCCTCAAACGGTCTACTACCTGGGCATGGAATCTACCATGACCCTGGCTGACGGTACAGTTGTACCGACCGTTGACCTGATGAATAACGGCAAGGTAGGTATTGACGCCATCAGCCCAAAGGCACTCCCCTTGATCCCGGACGTAATCATCCAGCTTGTAAAGCAGAGAAGAGAGCAGATGATGAAGGGTGAGTGGGATCCATTCACTGAGTTCGCATTTGTGAGCAATGGAACTGGCTTGAGTATGGAAGGATTACCGGTTCCAGCAGCAGGCACAGTGGTCAAGCCAGCTGGTGTTGTCCCAACTGTTGAGTGGTTGCTTTCCCAATTCAATTTCGACCTGCAAGGCACGACCATATTGGAGTAAACAACCACATCGCCCGTGTTTATGGATGACCGCTAACGAAATGAGGCTCTCGTTCTCTGGGAAAACCTCAGAGAAGGGAGCCTCATTTCTAACGATTGGTTGTAACTGCCTAACGAATCTTCGACTCCCTGGCCTGACCGCCACCGTTCGTGCCGCGAGCATCGGCGGCATGCCGGTGCAAGACGGCAGGACAGGCAAACCAACAAGGAAATGTACTCGGATTACCGAGCAGGCCTTCGCAGCAACTCAGGGCAAGCTCTGAGGGAGCGTTCCTTAGGCATCGCTCACACCGTCCCGGTGTCCTTCCGGGAGAATGACTGTCTGGCCAAGCAGTTATACTGCCAACGGGCACAGATTGCGCTTTTTGTGTTGTCATTCTGAGCCGTTTTTGCGAAGAATCTCCTGGCACGCAGGGCAGATTCTTCACTCCGTTCAGAATGACAAAAGCGCAGATTGTGACCGTGCTCAGTATACCAATTGATGATAAAACAGGAAGAACGACAGGTAGATAATATGCCCATGGAAGGTCTAAAACGCGGAGATACGGTCTTGGAGGCGAGGGGGATCACAAAGAGATACCCAGGAGTCGTCGCCAATGACCATATTGATTTCGAGATAAAAGCGGGTGAGGTCCACGCTATCCTCGGTGAGAACGGCGCTGGGAAAACCACATTAATGAAAATCCTGTTCGGGTTGGTACAACCCGACGAAGGCGAGATCTACGTTTTTGGTGAGAAGGTCAACTTTAGATCGCCGCTGGATGCCATTGACCTTGGTATTGGGATGGTTCATCAAAACCGTAAACTGATCTCCGCCCATTCTGTGATCGAAAATATCATCCTCGGGCACCCAAAGGCGGGAACTATTCTGAACTTGAAGAGGGCCGGAGAAGAGATCACGGAACTCTGCGATAAATATCGCTTCACTATTGATCTCAAAGCGAAAGTCTGGCAGCTTTCAGAAGGGGAAAAGCAAGTCGTGGAGATCCTGAAAGCCCTCTATCGCGGCGCCAAAATCCTCATCCTGGATGAGCCGACTTCCGCCCTCGCGCCTCCTGAAACGAAGAAACTTTTGGCCTCGATCCAAGTAATGACCAATGATGAACTCGCCTTAATCCCGTTCATCACGCATAAACTCCCTATCGTGTTAACGGTTAGCGAAAGGGTGACGGTTCTTCGGCGTGGGAAAGTTACCGCTCGCTTGGATACTGCCAATGCCACGGAGAAGAGCCTGGCTAAGGAGATGGTGGGGAGAGAAGTCATCTTCAGGCTGGAGCGGGTAGAGGTGGAGAAGGGAAAACCAATTCTCCAGGTAGAAAACATCTCCGCTCTCAACGACAAAGGATTTCTGGCTTTGAAAGGTGTTTCCTTTATCGTTCATGAAGGTGAAATTTTCGGCATCGCTGGAGTCTCCGGGAATGGGCAACACGCATTAGCTGAGGTTCTCGCTGGACTTCGAAAGGCGGAGGGGGGTAAGGTGTTACTCGATGGAAAAAACATTACCCGTTCCTCCAGTTTAGAAAAATGGCAGATGGGTGTAGGATACATCCCATCCGAACGCGTAGATGTAGGCTCGATAGGCGATTTTTCTCTTGTGGAAAATGTTGCCATGAATTATTACTTTGATGGTGCTTTCACCAAGTACGGAATCGTGGATTACAAGAAACTCAGGAAACTTACCCAAGAATTCATCTCCGAGTACGATGTGGCTACCCCCAGTCCAGATACAACTGCTAAGTCCTTATCCGGAGGAAACCTCCAGAAACTTATCCTGGCACGCGTAATTTCACGCAAACCGCGGCTTTTAATTGCTAATTTGCCTACTCAGGGACTGGATGTCGGGGCAACGGAGTTTGTCCAAAACAAGCTCATCCAGGCGAAGAAGGAAAAAGCTGCTATCCTTCTCATCTCTGAGGACCTCGACGAGATTTTATCCTTATGCGATTGGGTGGCGCCGATTTACGAAGGGGAGCTGATGGGCATCCTCCCGGGAGGGGAGGCCAAGAGAGAGGACGTGGGTGCTATGATGGCCGGTATGAAACAGAAGGTTGAAGAGAAATGAAACTTGGCAGCTATGAAGTGAAGCTCGAAAAAAGGCTGAAGTTAACCGGTTGGGAGGCAGCGACGATCTCGATCCTTGCTATACTCTTTGCCCTGGTGCTGGTCAGCTTTATATTTCTCCAGGCCGGGGTCAATCCGCTGACCGGATATAAGGAGATCTTTTCCTATGCTTTTACAAATCCTTTTGGCCTGCCGCTGACGATCAATAGATCCATATTCCTGTTACTGTGTACCTGCGCATTTATCATCCCAATTAGAGCTGAGCTTTGGAACATTGGGATGGCTGGGCAACTTTACGCCGGGGCGTTGGGCGCTTTTGCAGTCGTGTTTGCCTTCGGGGCAAAGGGGTCTCAAAGTATGGATCTTTCGCCGGGAATTGTCATCCCATTGATGATGGTCGCGGCAGCTTTGTGCGGCTCAGCGATAGGAGCAATTGCTGGCTTTTTGAAAGGGAGGTTCAACGCCAATGAGATCGTGGTGACTATGATGATAAACTTCATCACTTTCTGGTTGGTTGCTTTTATGATCAAAGAAGGAGGGGCTTTCATGAGTTCCGGCGGGGAAGGTGATGGTTTTAAGCTTCCCGCCTCTATTCAAGCGCCTTTGATTAAGGGTGTCCCCTTCACGATCATCATTGCCCTGGGATTGGCAGTGCTGCTTTACTTTTTGTTTGCCAAAACTAAAATCGGTTATCAAATCAAGGCTTTTGGTCTCAGTCCAACTGCGGCCCGATACGCTGGGATAAGTCCATTCAAGATACCGCTGCTGGTGTTTGCCATTGGAGGCGCCATCGCGGGTTTGGCTGGTTTTCACTATTTCACCGCGGTTCCCGGCGTTTATCGAATTACCAAGAATTATGGAGATTTCGGCGATCTGGCTTTCTATGGGATCATCTGTGGATTGATTTCACAGGGGAACCCTTTAGCGGCGATACCAATCGCACTGCTCTTTGGAGGATTGACCAATGGCGGCCGGTTTGTCCAGGGAAAACTAAAGTTGGGCTTTGGCATAGATTATGCCCTGCTTGGTGTTCTAATGATTATTCTGGTTGCTTTTCAATTCTTTTATCGAAATAAGATCACATTTACGAAAATCGAGAAGGAGAGATAAGATGTGGGAGTTCTATGTTAGAAGTTTGGATGCCTCGACGATTTTTACGATTGCCGCTCTCAGCGAACTCATCGGACAGCGCTCAGGAATACTGAACGTTGGCATTGAAGGGGTGATGCTTTTCGGCGCCACCCTGGGTTTCATCGTCGCTCAATCCACCGGGTCCTATTTACTCGGCTTCTTGGCTGGGATTGCCATTGGAGGCCTGATTGGCTATCTCCACGGATTCTTTTCTATAACAATGGGGGGCAACCAGGTTGTGAATGGGATGGGTATCTGGATCCTGGGTTTCGGACTCACCGCATACATCGGTTACCCATACACAGGTCCTTTGGGGATGGCGAGGATTCCCAGTATCATGGGGCTTTCTCCATTCTTTTTTGTCGGAATTGCATTAATTATCATCACATGGTTCGTACTTTCCAAGACGAGTTTGGGGTTGAGGATAAGGTCGGTGGGAGAGAATCCCTCCGTCGCGGAAGTTTCAGGGATAAACGTCACCAGAACTCGCTATCTCAGTGTCATCACCAGTGGGATGCTCATGGGACTTGCGGGGGCGATCTACTCGCTAGATTACAATCCGGTCTGGAACTATAACTTCCTCATGGGTTGGGGTTTCATTGCGCTGGCTTTGGTCTTTTTCTCCATGTGGAATCCCTTTATTCTGCTTGGCGGCTCCATCCTTTTTGGCACACTGTGGCAACTCTCACTCAACCCACAACTAGTACTCCCAGGTGTTTTTTCCAGGTATATCTGGAGGATGGTTCCTTTTGCCATAACCCTTATTGTATTGCTGCTCATGTCAACAAAATGGTTCAGGGTCAGGTGGGGGGCAGCCAAGCCTGAAGCACTCGGACTACCCTATGTAAAAGAGTGATGGGAAGGTTCCGGTAGTCTCCCCCTTGTTCAGGTTATCAGAACTTGATAAAACGGTTAAATTGCCTAAGGAAACTGTCATGACCATGAACACTCATCCTACGCTCCCGGAATTTGAATATGTCCGACCGGAGACATTGGCTGAGGCCAGTGAATTTTTAGCCCGCTACCCTGGTGAAGCGCGTCCGTTTCTGGGAGGAACAGATATATTTGTCCGGATGCGGGATGGATTTATAACACCCAAATTCCTGGTTGACGTGAAAAACCTGGACGGGACGAACGACCTGCGCTTTGACCCAAGGGCTGGTCTGACCCTCGGCGCCGCAGTCAACATGAACCGGGTGATCGCCTCCCGCGAAGTGCAGGCGCATTACCCTCTGCTGGCGGAGGCCTGCCGCTCAGTCGCCAGCTACCAACTGCGCAATCGTGCTACCGTGGTAGGCAACATCTGCAACGCCTCCCCCGCCGGGGATACCATCGGGGCGTGCCTGGTTTTTGACGGCGTGCTGCAAATCCATGGGGTAAGTGGTCCGCGCCAGGAACCGCTGGCGAAGTTTTTCCTCGGCCCCGGTAAAACCACTTTGAAACCCGGTGACATCGTGATGGCAATCCACCTTCCCCGGCCGCCAAAAGGCTGCGCGGGGGTGTATCTCAAGCTGGGACGCAATAAATTGAGCGACTTGTCGCTCGTTGGCGTGACGGCGCTGGGCCACCCAGACCCCAGCCTCCCGTCCGGTTATCGCTTCCGCCTGGCTCTCGCCTCGGTAGCCCCTGTGCCCCTCGTGCCAACGCAGGCCGAAACATATCTGGCAAACCAACCCATCACGCCCAAAACCATCCGCGAAGCTGCCCATCTGGCTGCCGAAGCCTGCGCGCCGATTGACGATCTGCGCGGCAGCGCTCGCTATCGTAAAGAGATGGTGAGGAATCTATCCGCAAAAGCGCTGACCGAAGTCTGGGAAAAATTGAACTGACAAACCGCACGCAGAACGTCCCGAAGGTTCCTTGAAAAACCTTGTTGAACCGTTCAAACCTTCGGGACGGTGCGTATACGATTAACAATTACTTTATCGGAGGATAATATGGCGTTCCACAAGGTAAACGTCACCATCAACGGTGACCTGGAACAAGTTGTCGTCCCATCCAACATGACGCTCATGCGCATGCTGCGTGAAAGCTTGGCGTTAACCGGCACAAAAAATGGCTGCTCGGCCGGTGAATGTGGCGCCTGCACGGTGTTGCTGAATGGCGAACCGGTCAACAGTTGCATGGTGCTGGCTGTCGAATGTGACGGGGCTGAAATCATCACGGTGGAGGGCCTGGCGGGTGACAAACAGCTCGACCCGATTCAGGAAGCCATGATCCAGGAAGGGGGGGTGCAATGTGGTTTTTGTACGCCTGGGATACTGATCTCCTCCTACGCGCTGCTTAAACGTAACCCCAATCCAAGCGAGAATGAAATACGCGAGGCCTTGGTCGGGAATTTGTGCCGTTGCACCGGCTATGTGCGGATTATCGAGAGTGTGAAGGCAGCCGCCAAAATGCAATTGGTCACAACATGAACGCTGTCCTCGGCATGAGTACTGAGATACAGACTTTGGATCTTACACATCCATAAGGAGACGACTTATGGTAAAGACCAACCCCCAAAACATCCCCAGCCCCATCGGCGAGAGTAAACCCCGCATAGATGCCCGCGAAAAAGTGACTGGCGCAGCTATTTATGCGGATGACTTCCAGTTTGGGAATTCACTGCTGCATGCACGCATCAAACGCAGCCCACATCCGCACGCGCTCATCAAGAAGATTGACATCGCGAAAGCGCGTGCATTGCCCGGCGTGAAAGCCATTGTCACCGGCGAGGATTTCCCCGGTTACATCGGGTTGTACCTGAAAGACCGGTTCATCTTCTGCCGGGAGCGCGTGCGCTACGTCGGTGATCCGGTCGCGGGGGTGGCGGCCATCAGTGAAGAGATAGCCCAAAAAGCCCTCGATCTGATTGAAGTAGAGTATGAAGTTTTGGAACCGGTACTCGATCCCGAATTTGGCGTCAGCCCCAAAGCGCCAGTAATCCATCCCGACCTCGGCCAGTATGTAGTCGCCAGTTTCATTCTGCCGAAGCCAGGCACAAATATCTCCAATCATTTCAAAATCCGTAAAGGTGATGTGGATAGCGCCTGGGAGAAGTGTGCGGCGATCGTCGAGCGCAAGTACCGCATCCCCCACATCCAACACGTGCCGATAGAACCGCATGTCGCGATTGCCAAAGTTGACGAGTCAGGAGATGTCACGCTATGGGGAAGTTCGCAATCGCCATTTGCGCAGCGCAATCTCATTGCCCAGTCAATGGGAATATCCCAGAGTGATGTGCGGGTAATCGCGCCAATTGTGGGTGGCGGCTTCGGCAGCAAGGCCGGCGTGAGCATGGAGGCGCTGGCAGTTGCAATTGCTACGAAAGTTAAGGGGCGTCCAGTTAAGCTGTTGCTAACCCGCGAAGAGGAATTCTTCACAGCTTTTGTGCGCCAGGGATTGGTGGCCTACTTCAAGATGGGCTGCGACGAAAAAGGCCGACTCCTGGCGGTTGAGAATAGATTTTATTGGGATGCTGGGGCTTATACAGAATATGGCGTTAATATCACGCGTGCTTCTGGTTATAGCAGCAGTGGGCCTTACGAAGTTCCCAATGTCAAGACGGATAGTTATTGCGTATACACCAACCACCCTGTGGGTGGCCCCATGCGTGGTTTTGGTATGCCCGAAATGCATGCCGGGTTGGAGCAATGTATTGATGAACTTGCCCTGCAGATTGGCATGGATGCGGTTGCATTTCGCAAGCTCAACTGCTTGAAAACGGGCAGCACCCTGGTGACTGGCAGCAAGATGCACCCGACGGGCTTATCGCAGTGTGTGGAGATAGTAGCTGAAGCTATTGGCTGGGGGAAGAAAGCTCCCCCAAGCGCTCCCAACAAACGGCGCGGTAAAGGGCTTGCCCTGATGTGGAAGGCGCCGGCGATGCCGCCCAATGCCGGTTCGAGCGCCTGGGTCGAATTAGCCGAAGACGGTACGCTCAATGTGGGTGTTGGCGGTCAGGAAATCGGCCAGGGAGTGTTTACAGTGGCCGCCCAAATGGCCGCGGCGGCTCTCGGTGTTCCTTACGAATCGGTTCGTATCGCAACTCCGATTGATACGCGCTACAGCCCCTACGAGTGGCAAACTGTAGCCAGCCGCCTGACCTGGAGCATGGGCAATGCCATTGTCCGCGCTGCCAAAGACGCCCGCCGACAGATCCTGGAAGTAGTGGCTGAAGCCTGGGAAGAGACAATCGAAGACCTGGATATTGTCAATGGCGTGGTCATTTCGTTCAAAAGCGAGAAAGAAATACCGTTGAAGAATCTTGTCATCTACGGCTTGCCCAAACCAGGTGATCAGGGTTGGCGAGGAGGTCCCGTGATCGGGCGCGGTAATTTCATGCCCACTTACGTCACCGGCCTGGACCCGGAAACCGGACAAGGAGAGCGGGCTGTGGTCCATTACACTACCGGCGCTCAGGCCGTCGAATTGGAAGTTGACCTGGATACAGGCCGGATCGAAATCATCAAAGGCGTGTCTGCCTTCGACGTTGGCAAGGCGATCAATCCCGAAATGGTGAAAGCGCAAATGGAAGGTGGCTTTGTCCAGGGAATGAGCTCAGCCTTGTTTGAAATCCTCCAATTGAAGGATGGCGTGGTGCAGAATCCCAGCTTTGTTGATTACCGCATCGCTACAACTTCAGACATTCCCAAGGATCTGCAAGCCTACATTGTCGAAGTTCCGCAGGATGATGGACCCTGGGGCGCCCGCGGCATTGGTGAGCATTCGATGGTACCCACCATCCCGGCGATTGCAAATGCAATTTATGATGCCGTGGGTGTCCGTTTCGAGGGTCCTCCCTTCACGGCAGAAAAAGTATACCTGGCCATACTGGATGCCGGGATTGCGGCATAATAGGGGTTGGGTGCTTCACTGCACTCGCAACTGAGAGTTTCTTCCATGAGGTGACGCATGACAGCAATGATACTGGAGGCCGCACAGACCTTTATTTGGGGTAACGCTCGCCTACTCGAAAGGCTGCTCTTCGCTTACCTGTTCAAAGAGGGAAAAAGACAGCCAGTCATTGCTGCTCTACGCGCCTATCAAAATGACGATGGCGGGTTTGGTCATGCCCTGGAACCAGACAAACGCACGCCTAACAGCCAACCCGTTGACCAAGACTTTGCCCTGCGTGTCCTGGATGGCCTTGGTTTTGATGAAGAGATGGCGCAACGCGTATGTGGTTTTCTGATGAGCATTACGACTGACGAAGGTGGTGTGCCATTTGTGTTGCCCACCGTCCGAAATGCACCCAGAGCAGATTGGTGGAACACAGATGACAACCCACCAGCATCAATAAACCCCACCGCGAGTATCGCGGGCTTACTCTACAAGTATGGATGTCACCATGTCTGGCTGGACAAGGTGACTCCGTTCTGCTGGCGAAAAATCGAGAACTTGCACGAAGGAAGTGCGCACGATTTTCTGTGCGCTATCAGTTTTCTTGAAAATACTCCCGACCGTGAACGCGCGGAACAAGCTTTCCAAAAGATTAGCGCACAACTCTTTGCGAAAAACCTTATTGCGTTTGACCCCCAAGCTGAAGGCTATGTTAAGAAACCACTTGAATGGGCGCCTACGCCGAATAGTCTTTGCCGCCATCTGTTTGATGACAGTGTAATTGATAATCACCTTGAAGCTATGGCCAGCCAGCAACAAGTCGATGGCGGCTGGCCGATCTCTTGGCCTGCCATTAGTCCGATGTGCGAATGGGAATATCGGGGTGTCGTGACGATCAGGGCGTTGAAGACGCTCAAGGCGTATGGCTATTTCAAGTAGACCAGCCATAGGCACTCACGCGCCCAACCCGCGCGTGCAGCCGACTCGCGTTCCGCTTCGCTTCACGCGAGCGGCTGACGCGCACCGATAGGGGAGTAAACCCTATCCCTTTCGAAGGAGAGAAAATGCCAGAGAAATTCGACATTCTAATCAAGCACGCCCGGCTTCGAAACCAGTCAGGCAAATTCTTTCAGATCGGCATCGCCGATGGGAAGATCACAGCTATCGGGGATCAGATTGACTGCACCGCAGCGGCCGAGATTGACGCCCAGGGCAACCTGGTAACCGAGTCCTTTGTAAATCCTCACCTTCATTTATGCAAAGTATACACCCTGCAAATGATGGACGAGAAAGCCCTGCTGGATTACCACGCAGCCGAGATGGGCAAAGCCATGACAGCCATCGAGCTGGCTGCGCGTGTCAAGGATAAATATGACGAGTCCTGGATCATCAAAAACGTGCGCCGCGCTGTCGCTCAGGCAGCCCTCTTCGGCTGCACCCATTTGCGCGCCTTCGCCGATGTGGATACTAAAGCCCGCCTGGAAGGGGTGAAGGCTCTCATCCGCGCGCGGGAAGAGTTCAAAGACATCGTGGACATCCAGGTCGTCGCTTTTGCCCAGGATGGGATCGTGCGTGAGCCAGGGGCGGCCGATCTGGTGCGGCAGGCAATGACGCTCGGAGCGGACGTGGTGGGCGGCATCCCATGGATCGAGTACACAGAAGCTGATATTGCCCAGCACGTCAAAGAGATATTCGACATTGCGGTCAAATATGAAAAGGATGTCTCCATGCTGGTGGACGATGCTGGTGACCCCGGCCTGCGTTCGCTGGAAACTATGGCGATTGAAGCCATCCACCGCGGCTGGCAGGGCCGGGTATTAGCCCACCACGCTCGCGCAATGGCACTCTATCCAAAGCCCTATTTCCAGAAGGTCGCTGCCCTGCTGAAGAAAGCGGACATGGGTGTGGTTAGCGACCCGCATACCGGCCCGTTACACGCCCGAGTCCGGGAGCTTCTAGAAGAAGGAGTGTTGGTCTGCCTGGGTCAGGATGACATCTCGGATGCCTACTATCCCTATGGCCGCAACAACATGCTGGAAGTTGCTTTCCTGGCCTCCCATTTGCTGTGGATGACCACCTCGGCTGAGATGGAAACGCTCTACGACATGATCACAGTGCGGGCTGCCCAGGCTATGGGTCTCAGGGATCATGGCTTGCGGGTAGGCGCTCCAGCGCATCTTGTCGTTCTCGACGCGCCCAACGTGTTGGAGGCGCTACGCTGCCATGCTGCGCCAGCCCACGTCATCAGCCACGGCAAGTTGGTGGATCAGACCAGAATGAGAACAATGGGATTATCAACATGAGAGTGGAGCAAAATTGGCTGACAAAATCAACATAAACTTCACCGTAAACGGCCACGAAGTGAGCGCCGCGGCGCCCTCAGAGTTGAGCCTGATGCGCTTTTTGCGCGATGAATTGGGGCTGACCGGGACGAAGAACGGCTGCAATACCGGCCACTGTGGCGCTTGCACGGTCATCGTGGACGGTAAAGTGAGGCGCGCGTGCTTGGTGCGCATGTCGAAAATAAGCGGCGCCAGCATACAAACCATCGAAGGGCTGGCCCAAAATGGGAATCTTCATCCCATTCAACAGGCGTTCATCGAGCATGGCGCCGTCCAGTGTGGGTTTTGCACACCGGGCATGATCATGGTAGCCAAAGCCCTTTTGGATGCCAACCCGCACCCCACGCGTGCCGAAATCAAAAAGGCTCTCACCCAAAATAACAACCTGTGCCGCTGTACCGGCTACGTGAAGATCCTGGATGCCATCCAGGATGCCGCTGAACGCCTGTCATGCGGGGCAAGCCACGCACCCGCTCCCAAGGAAGAGGGCGAACAGGCCGTGCTCAGCCGGGATGCGGTCGGCCTGGTGACGGGCGCGACGCGCTTCGGGGATGACATCCACCTCAAGGATATGTTGCACGGCAAAATCCTGTGGGCGGCCCACCCTCACGCCGAAATCTTGAGTGTGGACACCTCCGAGGCCGAAGCCATGCCCGGTGTGGTCGCAGTGATCACAGCCAGAGACGTCCCCGGTAAAAATCAGGCTGGCCTCGTCATCCGTGACCAGCCGGCGATTGCCTATGACAAGGTACGCTACATCGGCGATACGCTGGCGGCGGTCTTCGCTGAGACGCCAGAACTCGCTGCAGAAGCGCTGAAGAAAATCAAAGTGGATTACCGCGTTCTGCCAGGTGTGTTCTCGCCAGAGGCGGCTGCCCAGCCTGACGCTCCGCGTGTCCACAGCAAGGGAAACCTGCTGCACCACGCCGCCATCCGGCGCGGGGACGCAGCGGAGGCTTTTTCCCTTTGCAGCGTGGTCGTCGAGGAGACATATACCACGCCGTTCATCGAGCACGCCTTTTTGGAGCCGGAATCGGGCATTGCCTTCCCCACGCAGAACGGCGGTGTCATGATCCAAATGGGCACCCAGTGCGCCTTCGACGACCGGACACAACTTTCGGAAATATTGGCCCTGCCGGAGGATAAAATCCGTGTTGTCCAGTTACCAATGGGCGGCGCTTTTGGAGGCAAAGAGGACATGATCCTTCAGCAATATCTATCCCTGGGAGTGCTGCGCACTGGACGCCCGGTGAAGATGGTGCTGACGCGTGAGGAGTCGCTCCGCGCCCATCCCAAGCGCCACGCGGCCAGGATGCACTTCAAAAGCGGAGTAGATAGTGACGGACACGTTCTCGCCCTCGAGGCTAAAATCATCCTCGACACTGGCGCTTATGCTTCTCTCGGCATAGACATCCTGGAAAATACCCTGGTCTTTGCCGCCGGTCCCTATTACATCCCTAATCTTGAACTCGAGGGTTGGGCGTGGTACACTAACAATATGCCTGCCGGAGCGATGCGTGGCTTTGGCGTCAACCAGGTTGCGGTAGCCATGGAGACTCAGATGGACATCATGGCACGCGCCTTGGGGATTGACCCCTTCGAGTTCCGCCTGCTTAATGCGCTGGACGTGGGCCTGCCTACGGCGGCCGACCACGTCCTGGAAGAAGGGGTGGTTTCGATCAAGCAGACCATCCGGGCGGCGCGCGAAGTTTTTCACCAGGTTGGCATCCAATCCGGGGTTTCCGTTGAGCACAGTCGAATCGATGGCAAAAAGATCGGCGTGGGAGTGGCCTGTGCGGTGAAAAACATTGGCTATGGTCACGGCCTGCGTGAAGAGGCGGGGGCGATTGTCGAGCTAGACTCGGCAGGTAATTGCCGGCTGCTTGCCAGCCAGCACGATTATGGCCAAGGTGCACGCGCCGGACTGGTGCAACTGGTAGCCCGCGAGTTGAACCTGCCAGCCGATCGTATCGAAATTATCGGGCCGGACACGGCGCTCACGCCGCCCACAGGCCCCACTACGGCTTCCCGCCAGACCTTCCTCACGGGCAATGCAGTGCTGAAAGCCTGCCGGGTACTGAAGGAGGAAATCTTTCACAAAGCGGCCGAAATCGTGGATGCTGAGCCTGGACAGCTTGAACTACGCCAGGATCGAGTGGTGGACACGGCGACGGGGCGGGAAGTCCCCCTGTCTGAACTGGGAGAACGCTTCGTCGCCGATGAACTCTATTCAGCCCCGCGTTCTGCCCCTTTGCTGGAGGGTGAGGCCAGCTATTTCGGCAAGCCCGGTTTTGAAACGCGGCCAACCCACTGGTGTTACGCCTACAACACCCAGGTCGCCGTGGTGGAGGTGGATGAGGCCAGCGGGGATGTGAAGGTGCTGGTCGTTGTATCGGCCAACGATGTCGGCAAGGCGATAAACCGGCAAGCCATCGAGGGGCAGATTCATGGAGGCGTGATGATGGGCCTGGGTTTTGCCCTCTCAGAGCAGTTTGTGGTCGAAAATGGCATCAACCTGACCGACTCGCTGCATAAGTGCAGGGTGCCCCACGCAGAGCAGACTCCCGAGATCATTCCGGTAATTGTAGAAGTTCCACATCCTTACGGCCCGCATGGCGCGAAAGGTTTTGCCGAAGCCCCTTCGCTTGCTACCGCACCTGCAATTCTAAATGCCATATTTGACGCCGTCGGTGTTCGCATTACTTCGTTGCCGGCGGATAAACAAAGGGTCAAAGCAGCTCTCCATGCAACCCATCCCCAGACAGCAGAAAACCAAAGGAGGTGATCAAGTATCCAAATCAACGTTATTACTCTGTCTGCCTGCGGTAGCGATTGATTTTTCTAAATTGATCAATAAGTCGCAGACCAGTCAGAGACGGATATTCCATCCAAGATAAAATAACTATCAAAGGAGAGAGATACCATGCGTAAACCTTCTATTCTTCAAACCCTGGTCACCTGCACCCTGCTGCTGGTGATCTTAACCGCCGGATGCGCGCCAAAACCAACCGTCGCACCCTCGACCAAGCTGCTTGTATTTGGCGCCTTTGCCACACCCATCGAGGAGCCATGGGACGGCGTCATTCATGCCGCCCTGCTGAAAGCCGAGGCGGAAGGGAAGATTGACTACGAATACACCGACAACATCGGCTATGCGGGTGACATGGAACGCGTGCTGCGTGAGGTGGCTGATCAGAAGAAACCCGCCATCATCATCGGCGATGCCTTTGGCAACGAAGAGGCTGCGCGCCGAGTGGCGGCTGACTATCCCAACATTGCCTTCGCTTTTGGTTCTGGCCTTGGCCCATCGGAGCCGAACTTCTCGGTCTTCGACAACTGGATCCACGAGCCGGCTTACCTGTGCGGTATGTTGGCCGGTGGGCTGACCAAGTCCAACATTGTTGGCGTGGTCGGCGGCCATCCCGTACCCGAGGTCAATCGTCTCGTCAATGCTTTTATCGCCGGGGCAAAGGAAGTTAATCCAAACACTAAAGTGTTGGTGACTTTCATAAATAGCTGGTTCGACCCGGCTGCCGCTAAAGAAGCCGCACTGGCCCAGATTGACGCCGGGGCTGACGTGCTGTACGCCGAACGCTTCGGCGTGATCGAGGCCGCCAAGGAGAATGGCCTGTTTGCCTTCGGCAACATGAGCGACCAGAACGAACTGGCGCCCGACCTGGTGGTGAGCAGCCCGGCCTGGAACATGAATCCCACGGTCGAGTACCTCATTGAGCAGGTGCAAAGCGGCGCATACACCGCTCAAGACCTGAAAGACTTCAGCATGGTTGGCAAGGGCGGCGCCAGCCTGGCCCCCTTCCACGCCACCGAGAGCAAGATTCCCGCCGATCTGCTGGCGAAAGTGCGCGAACGTGAGCAGCAGATCAAAGACGGCCTCTTCCGCGTGGACATTAGCGAACAACAACCGCCAGCCGTTACAGAATAATCAGGATAATTTGAACACGTGCGACGCACCTTGGGTGCGTCGCACGTCCCTCGCCCCATCAAGGAATGATACATGCCAGCCATCCAGATGTTGGGTATCACCAAACGTTTCGACCCTGTGCTTGCCAACGACCACATTGATTTCTCCCTGGAACCAGGCGAGATTCATGCATTGCTGGGCGAGAACGGCGCAGGGAAGACCACCCTGATGCGCATTCTCTACGGCTTATATCATGCCGACGAAGGTGAAATCCTTGTAGATGGGCATTTGGCGCACATCACCTCACCCAAAGAGGCGATCACCCTGGGGATCGGGATGGTCGCCCAACATTTCACCCTGGTGCCATCCTTGAGAGTGGCGGAGAACGTGGTCTTGGGCTACACTCGCGGCCTACGCTTCGACCCGCTCGCAGCGCAGCAGAATGTCGCCGAGGCCGCGGCTCGTTTCGGGATCAAGACCGATCCGGCGGCGCTGGTTCGCCACCTGTCGGTCGGTGAGCGCCAGCGCATCGAAATCCTCAAAGCCCTTTACCGGAATGCGCGTACACTGATCATGGACGAGCCGACCTCGGTTCTCGTCCCGCAGGAGGTGAACGTTCTCTTCGAGACGTTGGAGCGGCTGCGCGCGGCTGGGCTGTCAGTCATTTTCATCAGCCACAAGCTCAACGAAGTGATGGCTGTCTGCGACCGGATTACCGTGCTTCGCCAGGGGCGGTTGGTGGGAACGGTGAACAAAGCGGAAATCTCCCAGGCCGAGTTGGCCTGCATGATGGTCGGGCGTGAGACCTTTGGCGTTGTCCGCCACGGGGAACCGCCTCAGGGCCAGGTACGCCTGCGCCTCGACCAGATCAGCGTGCTTGACACTAAAGGGCTACCGGCGCTCAAGAAAGTATCGCTGGAAGTACAGGCCGGTGAGATTTTATGCATCGCCGGCGTCTCGGGCAACGGCCAGGCTGAGCTTGCCCGGGTGCTGGCCGGTACGCTGAAATCCACCGAGGGGCGCGTCCTGTTGGATGACCAGGACCTGACTGGCTCCGATCCAACTCACTTCCTGGCCGCCGGGGTGGGGCGCATCCCGGAGGAACGGCACGAGGGCATTATCGGCGAGCTCAACGTCGCAGAGAATATGGTTCTCGAGCGTTTGGATGACTTCACCCGCAACGGTTTGCTGGATCGCAATCACATCCGCCGCCACGGTGAACAACTGATTGCCGAGTATCAAATCAAAGCCCAGCCGACCGATTGCATGCGCACACTATCTGGTGGTAACATTCAAAAGGTGGTACTGGCGCGAGCACTGTCGGGCAAGCCGCGCGTCCTGGTGGCTTCACAGCCGACGCGCGGTCTGGACGTGGGCGCCACCGAATACGTGCGCAGCAAGCTGCTCGAGCAGCGCGAGCAGGGCGTAGCCGTATTGCTGATTTCAGAGGATCTGGATGAAGTCCTGGCCCTCGCAGATCGGATCGCCGTGATCTACGAAGGGCGCATTGTGGGTGTGCTCCCAACCCGGGAAGCCAGCCTGGAACAACTGGGGTTGATGATGAGCGGTGCATGCCCGCAGGGTGCTGCGCGAGGAGGCAACTCGTGACCATAATCAGAATTGAACGGGCAACCGCGCCGCTTTGGGTGCGACCACTGATACCGGTGATTGCAGCGGTGATCACCTTTGCCCTGACAGCTACGCTGGTGATTTTGGCGAAAGCCAGCCCGCTTGATGCGTATTACTATTTCCTGATCGCCCCCCTCTCCAGCCGGGTGAGCGCTATCGAGGTGCTGGTCAAATCCACGCCGTTATTGCTGGTTGGGGCTGCCGTGACCTTTGCCTTCTCGGCCGGGTACTGGAACATAGGCGCAGAGGGTCAACTGTACGCAGGCGCGGTTGCCGCTGCCTGGCTGGGCACCCTCCTCGGCAATGTCCCTGCTCTGATAGCTGTCCCAGTCATGCTTCTCGGCGGCTTCGTGGCTGGTATGCTCTGGGCGCTGACGCCAGCGCTACTCAAGGTTAAGCTGGCGGTGGATGAAGTGGTGACCACCCTGTTGCTGAACACGGTCATCCTGTTCGTCGTCAGCTATCTGCTCAACGGTCCCTGGCGGGACCCGGTCTCCGGCTGGCCGCAGTCACCCGAAATCGCCTCCAGCGCCATGCTCCCAAGGCTGCTCCCGCAGGCGCGCCTGCACCTGGGATTCGTCATCGGCCTGCTGGTTATCGTCGCGCTATGGTTCATCCTCTCTCGCACCAGCCTGGGGCTGAAGATGCGCGCCACCGGTCTGGGCATGGAAGCCGCTCGTTTCGCCGGGGTGAACGTCAACCGCACGGTCTTGACGGCCGCGTTGATCAGCGGCGGCATCGCTGGATTGGCGGGCGTGAGTGAAGTGGCAGGCATCCACTTTCATTTGATAGACGCCATCTCACCTGGTTATGGCTATACCGGCATCATCATTGCCATGCTGGGCGGGCTCAACCCGTTCGGTGTGGGCTTGGCGGCACTGTTCATCGGCTTGCTGAGCACCGGCGGGCAGACAGTCAGCCGCGCCCTGGGTGTACCGGCCTACCTGGGAGACGTGGTGCAAGCCGCTCTGCTCTTGGTTACGCTGGGAGCATTCATCTTACAGAACTATCGCCTCCGATGGGTTGCCAATGAACCCAAATCATCGTCCCCACTTCATGCCGCCTCTGGGAACGAATTGAAACTTGATTAGACGATACAACATCGGGTCAAATGCTATTGATTATTTTGACAATGTCACATTGTCAAAATAGGAGGAGTGAAAAATGAAAAAGCTGGCCTTCTTCGCAATGGTCTTGCTGGGCGTGATGCTCAGTTGCAGTTTGCCGTTTGGGCAGGAGACTATTGTCCCGCCCTCCTCTCCATCTCCCACTCCCTCTCTTTCACCGGAACAGCAGGAGGCATTCGAAAGATTGAGTGCCGATTCGCAGGTTCCCGCCGAGGTTTCCGTGGAATACGGGTTCCCTCGCTATCTTACGATGGAACTGCCCGCAGCATCATCAGACCCGGTTGAGGCCGCCTTGATTTATTTTGAAACCTACGCGGATCTATACGGGTTGAAAGACCCAAGAAATGAATTAGTCTTTCAAGGGACATTACCCAGCGCGGTTGGAACAGCCGTGCGTTTCTCTCAAAAATTGCACAGCCTGCCCGTTTATGCGTCGGATATCATCGTTCACATCAATCCCGATGGTTTGATCCATACTGTGAATGGTGCGATACAGCCCTGGGTAGCGATGGAAACCCAACCCAAACTTCGTGCCGTAGAGGCGGCGACTATTGCTGCTCAAGATGCTGGTGATTCTTCCTTGGTTAGCGTAGGGGAACCAACCTTGGCGATCTATAGCCCGGTGATTTTGGCATTGAGTGCGGAAAAGCCCTTGTTGGTCTGGCAGATCAACTTGGGTTATGAATCCGCTGAAGGGCGCCTGCCTGTTTACTTTTACCTTGTGGATGCAATTACAGGAACTGTTGTGCTGGCCGAACCCCTCGCCATTCCCGTAATCAACGCCCAAATCTTTGATGATCAAGAAGCAACAATCGTGGTAGGAAATAATTGGCCAGTGCCCCCCCAGAACAATCTATGCATGACCGTACAGAATGGCAATATTACACAGAACAACTGCCCGAACGACGCGGAAGTCCAGGCGGCATTCAATAACCTCAACACCGTGTGGAATTATTTTGAAAACACCTTCGGGAGAAATGGGCCAGATGGGGCTGGTTTGAATTGCAATGTCTTTGTACATTATGGTGGTAATCTAAATAATGCCGCATCTTGGGGAGGAGTTTGTCGGTTGGTTTTCGGAGATGCAGGACAACCTGCCGGACAGGGAACAGCCTCTTTCTTGGATATCGTCGGTCACGAATACACCCATTCTGTGACCAGTTTCACCGCTCAGCTTGGTTTAAATGGCCAACCCAGAACGTTGAATGAACATTTCTCAGACTTCTTCGGCGCCGGCATGATCGAGGGGGATTGGGTGATGAACTCCCCTCTTGCGATATGGCGGGATATGTGCACGCCCCCGAATACCGGTCAACCCGACCATATGAATGGTTTGGTAAATAATGGTTTGGCAGCCGCTTATGCGAATACCGGAATACCCAATAAGGCCTCCTGTCTTGCTACGTCAGGTGGTGTCCATAACGGAATCCCTATTGAAGGTATCGGTTCTGGGAAAACAGGGACAGTATGGTATACCGCGCTTACCGGCGGGTTCATCGCCGCGAACACAAACCTGAATGGCTTTGATAACGGTATCATCGACGCTGCCCAACAATTGGCGAATCAAGAAGTTCTCACGCAAGATGACGTATGTCAGGTGCGGAGAGCGCTGGCTTCTGTGGGACTGGGCAACGCCGATTGCGATCAGGATGGCGTCTCTGATGATCAAGACAACTGCAAGAATCTCTCCAACCCCAACCAGACCGATGCAGATAATGATGGGTTGGGTGACGCATGTGATAATTGCCCCCAAACTGCTAATGTTGACCAGACCGATTTGGACTCAGACGGCGTGGGGGATGCCTGTGATGTATGCGCTAACGAGAATGACAAGAGTGACTCAGACAATGACAAGTTGCCGAATGCCTGCGATAACTGTCCCCAGAAGTCGAATAAAGATCAACATGACACCGACTTCGACGGCGTGGGCGATGTCTGCGATAACTGCCCAATTATCCAAAATGCTGACCAGAGCGATAGCGATAAAGATGGAATAGGCAACAAGTGCGATACCGATGACGATGGCGACGGCCGGGCAGACCTGGCGGACAATTGTCCCCTGGATAGTAACGCGGATCAGAAAGATGGCGACAATGACGGCATTGGAGACGCTTGCGATATTTGTCCGCAGAATCCCAACCCCGATCAAAACGATGAAGATGGCGACGGTGTGGGCGATGCCTGCGACAATTGCCCGCAGGTATCCAATCCAGGACAGTTTGACCTGGACAAAGATGGCAAGGGTAACTACTGCGATGATGACGTAGATGGAGATGGAATTCCGAATGATGTGGATAACTGCGCCTCTGGTGTTAGCTTCTTTGGTGCATGTGGGCTCTTTAACCCTGAATTATTTTATGAAGTCCCCGATCAATGGTTCCGCATCCCGATCGATCCCTGCCTGCAATGCCCGTGGGAGATCCCGGATAATTGGCGCGCCCGTATTATTCTGTATGAGATTCCCCCGTGCCTGCGGGAGATTCGGCTTGTCGAGGATAAGATCACCAGCCTGGCTTCCTCAGCCATCCCGCCGAGCGGTGAATGGCCCGAATATGCGGAGTTTGAGTTCCACATGCAGGCCGGTCGAATCTATGAATTGCTGTTGATCTTGGCGGAGGGTGCTGATCCTCGCGCCTGCAACGCCGGTGTCAGCTTGAGCGCCTCAGGCGCGGCCGGCGACCAGGAGGTTACTCCCACGCCGACCTCCACACCCGGACCTCAAACGCCCACCTCTACGCCTGGGGCGCCCCCCACCGCGGTGCCAACGCGCACACCCACGCCCACGCCTGTCACACGACCCACCCCAGCTCCCACCTCAACCCCTCGCCGATAGATGTGACATTGTCAAATTAGGAACACATATGGAAGTTCTCCTCATTGGTTTGCTTGCCGCCACGCTGCGAGTGGCCACCCCACTGATTTTGGGGACGCTGGGTGAACTATTTGCCGAGCGGGCAGGAATTCTGAACCTCGGTATCGAAGGTACCATGTTCTGTGGCGCCTTCGTGGGTTTCGTCGTCGGCGGAGCGACCGGAAATCTGTGGTTTGGTGTACTGGCCGCGATTGTCAGCGGTATTTTCGCGGGTTTGCTGATGGGATTGATGTCGGTTCGGCTGGGTGTGAGCCAGCATGTCTCGGGTTTGGGAATCACCCTCTTGCTGACCGGCCTCTCCCTGTTCGGATTCCGCCTGATCTACGGCGAGCCGCGCATCCCTCCCTCCATTGAACCCTTCACGAAGTTATCTATCCTGGGTCAGGTACCAATTCTCGGCGAGATTTTAGGACAATATGCCCTGACCTATATTGCGCTGGCATTGGTGCCGGTATGCTGGTGGGTGCTGTATCGGACAAACTTCGGCTTGCAAATCCGGGCTGTAGGTGAGAACCCAGAGGCGGCTGACGCGGCCGGGGTAAATGTCTTTCTCACCCGCTACCTGGCGCTGGCGATTGCTGGCGGGTTGATGGCGGCCGGGGGCGCCTTTCTCTCGCTAGCCCAGTTAGGCGCGTTTACCTATGGCATCATTGCCGGGCGCGGTTGGGTGTGCATCGCGTTGATAATCTTTGCCAACTGGCAACCGGCAAGAGTGTTGTGGGGAGCGCTGCTCTTTGGCGGTGTCTTTGCCCTGCAGCTACGCCTGCAGACTATTGGATTGAAGCTGCCCTACGAGGCGTTCCTGGCTTTGCCTTATCTGGTAACAATCGCCGCGCTGGCAGTGGCCGGGCGCAACGCCACATATCCGGCGGCGCTGCTAAAGGCATATAAACGCGAATGAAAAGTTTACCATTCCTGCCCTCAGTTTTCGCAGCACACCCCTCCAAAATAATCTTTGTCAAGAGTCTGGATGGGTTATAATGAATCCGGAGGCAGACATGGACACGATACAGGTATCGGTCGAATTACCGCGCGATGTCTTTTCGGCCTTGCGCCAGGACCCGGCGGGGTTTATGCGCGCAATGCGCGTGGCCGCTGCGGTCAAGTGGTATGAAATCGGCATGGTTTCGCAGGGCAAAGCTGCCGAAATCGCCGGTCTCTCGCGCTCCGAATTCATCAGCGCTTTGAACCAGTTTGGCGTATCCCCGTTCCAATACAGCGCCGATGAAATCGTCTCCGAAGTCACCCGTCGCTGAAAAATGGATAATCAACGCCTCGCCGGTAATTGCGCTGGCGCGCGTGGGGCAGGTGGAGTTGTTGACGCGCCTGCCCAGGCAGGCGGTCATTCCACAGGCAGTGGCGCTGGAACTGCTCCACGCGCCCGCAAGCGACCTTGCCCGCCAGGCAGTGGAACGCGGCGCGTTCAAAATCATCGCACCATCCCCGCCGCCACCCGACATCCTGGCCTGGGATCTAGGCAAAGGCGAGACCTCCGTGCTTTCTTATGCGCTTGCCAACCCCGGTTGGGTGGCCATTCTGGATGATGGCGCGGCGCGGCGTTGCGCGCGCAGTTTTTCCATCACAATCACCGGCACGCTGGCCGTCGTCATTTTGGCGAAACAACATGGCTTGATTGAATCCGCCGCGCAAGTGCTGCACGCCTTGCGTGGCTGCGATTTCCGACTGGATGACACCCTCATCCGCGCCGCGCTGGAACGGACGACGGGTGAGGGTTGGTAATCCGAAAATTCCAAATCCGGCATCAGACTACCCGACTACCCGACTACAAGACCAGGAGACCCCCCATGAAATTTCTCGATCTTACCATCCCCCTCGGCATCGCCAC
The DNA here is from genome assembly GCA_964618215.1 of uncultured Chloroflexus sp. Lineage (GTDB taxonomy): Bacteria > Chloroflexota > Anaerolineae > Anaerolineales > Villigracilaceae > CG2-30-58-95. The sequence continues at coordinate 79,054 of CAZTZE010000001.1, read as the reverse complement.
CCCGCCCTGGCCGACCTACGAACCGTTGCAGTTGAAGTATTTCAAACGCCTTGCGCCTAACGGGGCCAACGGGCAGGTGCTCACCCATTCAAACCATCTCGGCACCCATCTGGATGGCGAGATCCACTTCCACACCCCCGGCAAGGACATCGCCTCGCTCGACATGGATTTCCTGGTGCACGAGGCGGCTGTCGTTGACTTGAGCGACATTTGCGGCGATTACGACGTGTACACCAGCAAGATGGTCGAAGAGCGTGTCGAAGTCCGTCAAGGTGACATCCTCATCATCCACACCGGCTATCACCACTTCGGCTGGGACATGCCCACCGCCGACGAAGTGCGCTACATGGTCAAGCACCCCGGCCCGGACCGCGAGTTCGCCGAGTGGTCTAAAGAGAAGAAACTGCGCTGGATCGGCGTGGACTGCGGCAGCGCCGACCACCCGATGAACACCATCATCCGCGACTGGATGCCGCGCCAGGCCCGCCAGGCCGACAAAGTCTTCAAAAAGAAATTTGGCAAACCGCTGGCCGACTACTTCGACGACAGCAAGTACCAGCTCATGCACCTGGAGATGTTCCCCTACGGCATCATCCATGCCGAGTGCCTCGGCGGTGAGATTGACCTGCTGCTTGATCGCCGCGTAACGATCGGCTTCTTCCCCTGGCGCTTCGTGGACGGCGAATCATGCATCGGGCGCTGCGTGGCGATGTTGGAAGACGCCGAGTATAATTCGCTGATGGCCAGGAAAGCCGCCCTGCCCAAGACCAGGTTCGGCGATGCGTACGCTGCGCTCCACGTGGAGCGGCTCAACGCATTGAGCAAAGCGAATTTGGAATAACCAAACAATCTACTAATCTAAGCGCATCCTTCTAAGAAAGTGTTTTGGAAATCCAAATTTAACCGGAGATGAACGAAGATAAACGAGATTCGATCTGATAAACAAGGAAAGACCAGGTTTTGGCCACCAAAAAGCCCGAAAATCTTTGTTCATCTCTGTTTATCTCCGGTGAATCCGAATTTCAAAACACTATCTAAGCGAAGATCAGCGCAGGTTAGCGGATAATTTATCTCTCCAAGGAGTCTACTTATGCCTTTAGATATGGAACTCGAGGCCGTCTTGCGGCCAACCCAATACCCAATGCCGCCCTACCCGCCCAAGACCATCACCCTGGCCAACGGCAAGGTAATGGTCGTGCGCCAGGCCGTCCGCGAGGATGTACCGGCGATCCTCAAGTCCGTCCACCCATGCCTGTTCATCGAGCGGGACTACTACGACATTGTCAGCGCCCGGCTGTACGGCGAGCTGCTGGCCTGGTACCGCCACCGTGTGAAAAGCGAATACTGCCTGTTGGGGCAGGTGGACGGCTACCTGGTGGGCATCGTCAACGGACGGTTGGAGAATGAGAAAGTTGGCATGAGCTACCACACCCTGGCGATTGACCGCGGCCTGCGCATCGGCTCGCACCTGTTCGCCGCCAAGATGGAATATCACATTGAGTACCTCGGGCAGGACGAGGTTCTGATTGTGGCCGAAAGCCCGATCGGTTTTCGCCGTTGGATGATCGAGTACCCCCTGGAACCAACCAAAATCCCGCATGAACTGGGCGGCGGCGATTCGTACCGCCTGACGCGTGAAATTTACTTCAAGGCCAAGCCCCGCCTGGTGGTAGGCGACCGCCCCGTGCCGCAGGAATTGATGGACGAAGCCGAGGCGGAGATAAAATTTGCCGACGACGACACGATCCGCGAGCGCATCGCCGGATTGAAAGGGAGATAGGGCCATTGCAAAAGGGTGTCATTGCGAGGAGGCGTTCTTTGCCGACGAAGCAATCCCCTCCGGGACAAACGGGAGATTGCTTCGGCAAAGAACGCCTCGCAATGACAGACTCGAATATAGATTTGCTCAAACTAGGAGATGAAACAATGAGAGACGTTGCGATTATTGGCGCCGGTATGATCCCCTTTGGCCGGCGCGACGAAGATACATTGATGGACATGCTCGCCTACGCCTCCCTGAAGGCGCTGGATGACGCCGGCCTGGGTGATAAATCCGTTGACGCGGTTTACGTCGGCAACATGGGCGGCGGGATGCTCCAGCGTCAGACGGCGATTGCCAGCTCGTTGGTGGATCGCCTGAACCTGATGCCCGCCGCGGCTGAGACGGTGGAAAACGGCCCGGCTTCGGGCGGGTCGGCAGTCAAGAATGGCCTGCTGGCCGTGGCCTCCGGCTATTACGACTACGTGCTGGTGGTCGGCGGAGAGAAAATGCGCGAGGTCACCGGCTGGCGCGCCACCGATTTCGTCGCCACCATGACCCACCCGCTGGCCGAATATCCCTACGGCATCACCCTGCCTGGCATGGCCGGCATGTTCACCCGGCTGTATATGGAAAAGTACGGCGTGACCCGCGAACACCTGCTCGCCATCTCCCTGAAAAATCAGGAGATGGGCACATTGAACCCCTACGCTCACGTCGAGATGGCGTTGGATCGTAAAGGCATCTTCGACAGCCCGCACGCCATTGTCAACAATCCCACCTCAGCCGATCCGCTGCACCTCTACGATCTCTGCCCGGTGAGCGATGGTGCGGCGGCGCTCATCCTGTGCCCGCTGGAGATGGCCAAGAAATTGGCCAAGCCACCCATTCTGATTGCTGGCTTCGGCCAGGCCACCGACATACAGACCTTGCAGGAGCGCGACGACCCGACCGATTTGAAAGCTGTCACCCTGGCAGCCCAGAAAGCCTTCGAGATGGCAAAACTCAAACCGGGCGACATTCATGTCGCCGAGTTGCACGACGCCTTCACCATCCTGGAGATTGCCGAGAGCGAGCACGTCGGCTTCTTCAAGAAGGGCGAGGGTGGAAAAGCGGCGGCGGCGGGCAAGACCCGCCTGGGGGGTCAGATTCCCATCAATCTCTCCGGCGGACTGAAGGCGCGCGGTCACCCGGTGGGCGCGACCGGCGTAGCCCAAGTCGTGGACATCGTTTATCAACTACGCCACGAGTTGCCCAAAAACCGGCAGGTGCAGAAAGCCGAGAACGGCTTGACGGTCAATTTTGGCGGCTTTGGCAACAACGTGCTGGCATTCGTGCTCCGGAGGGTACAATCATGAAAAAAGAAATCGCCATCACAGCCTACAAATGCAAGAAATGCGGCAAGCTCCACTACCCCTATCACGATCGTTGCCTGGCGTGCAAAAGCCGCGAGTTCGAACAGATAAAACCCCAGGGGAACGCCAAACTTCTCACCTACACGGCGATCTTCAACCTGCCGTGGGGCTTTGACCAGCGTTTCCTCATCCTCGGGGTCGCTGAATTCGAAAATAAAATCAAAGCCATGGGACAGATCAAAGCTGATTCGGTTGACCAGTTGAAGGTGGGGATGAAGATGAAACCCAGTTGGGAGCCGATCCGGGTGCAATATGGTGAGGATGTCTATGGGCTGAAGTTCGAGCCGCTGGAATAGGACCGTTGCGCGACGATTAAAAAAATGGCCTGGGTGAACCTCTCCCAGGCCATTTCTTCCGAAGGCCTACTTAAAGCGCAATGTTCTGGAAAAACTCTTTGGCATGTCACCCTGAGGGCGCGTTCTTTGCGCCCGAAGGGTCTCCCTCACGGTGGTGGAGATGCTTCGTCGCAAAGAACGCTCCTCAGCATGACACGACCGGCTCAGACTTGCCCTGACAAAGGAAGGGATGACACCCAAGCTGAATAGTTAATCGAAGGCCTACTCAGCACAGAAGAAGAGACTCATGTACATCGAGGCATTATCGGTTGGTTGTGGGCTACCCCGCGCGGACTTCGCTGCCTGCGTCCACAGCGTTTTCCAGTCCGCCGCCAATTTGCGGCTGGCAAGGGGAAGCCGCCTGCTCACCCTGCTCGCATCCAGCCAGGCAGATCTTCCCCAGGGGATTCGCCTGGACACCCCCCAGGGTTTCTCCTTCAAAAGATTGAGCCTCGGTGAAAAAGCGACCTGCCGGGACGACATTCTGCGCTTCGAGGACTCCTCATTGACGATTGAACTGCGCGGAGCCAGTCGCTGGAAATGCGACCTGCCCAGCCTGAATGCAGACATGACGGACCCGCCTGTGGCAGCCGCCTGGAAATCTGTCTGGCAGGCGCTGAGCGAGCGTCAGGCGCTCTCGGGGTCTGAGCTCCTCGCCGGAGATTTGTTCCGCCTGGAGGAGACGGTGAGGGCTGGCCTGCCGCGTAAGGCGAAGGAGGCCATGCGTGACCTTATCGCCGTCACACTGCGCTATGACTTGACTGCCACATCCGCGGTCGGCGCGTTGATCGGCCTCGGCCCTGGCCTGACGCCCGGCGGCGACGACCTGCTGGTTGGCTACCTGGCGGGACTTTGGTGCACAGTTCGGGATAGCAATGAACGCGCCGGCTTTATCTCGACCCTGGGAAAGACGGTCATCCGTCTCTCGCGGCAAACGAATGATATCAGCCGCACTTACCTTTACCACGCTGCGCGCGGGCAAGTTTCGAGCCGCCTGGCGGCCCTGGCCGAGGCGATCTGCCGGGGGGATAACTCTGATCGCCTTCTGGATGCCGCCGAGGCTGCCATGCGAGTCGGCCACACCTCCGGTATGGAGGCGGTCGCCGGCTTGCTGGTTGGGCTTACTGTTTGGAATAACTCAAAAACGCCTCCACCACTTTCGCATCGAAGTGCGTGCCTGCCTCAGCCTTGATATGCTTGAGAGCCTTTTCTTTCGGCCACGCTTTGCGATACGGGCGGTCGGAAGTCAGCGCGTCGTACACATCCACCACGGCGAATATGCGCGCCGCCAGCGGGATCTGCTCGCCTTTCAGACCGCGCGGGTAGCCCGTGCCATCCCACTTTTCATGGTGACAGCTTGGGATATCCAACGCGGGACGTAGGTAGGCAATCGGCGAGAGCATCTCAAAGGCATATTGGGGATGCTTGCGCATGACCACCCACTCCTCATCGGTGAGCGGGCCGGACTTGTGAAGGATGCTATCCGGGATGCCCATCTTGCCAATGTCATGCAGCAGCGCGCCGCGGCGGACGTGGCCGAGTTCGGCCTCGCCCATTCCCATGCCGAGCGCCAGTTGCAGGGTCATCTCGGCGACGCGCTGGGTGTGGCCCTCGGTCTCTTTGTCGCGCAAATCCAGGGCTTTCGACCAACCTTCAATCGTGGCGTTATAAGCCAGGATCAGGTTGGCGTTCGAGCTTTGCAGGTCGGAGAACAGGCTGGCGTTGTCAATCGCAATGGCGGCCTGTTTGGCCAGGGTCTCCAGGAAGTCCATCCAATTTTGATTCGGCTGGAGCGGGGAACGATGGAAAACTTCCAAGACACCTTTGAGCTGCCCTTTGGCGATGAGCGGCACGCCAAAATAGGTGTCGAACCCTTCCGCTTTGAAGGTTGGCGAACGCAGAAAATCCGTCTTGTGCTCACGCAAATTCGTGACATGGATGGTTTTTTGTTCCAGCCCGGCGATGCCGGCATAACTCTGCCCTAAACGCAGGTGGGTGCCTTGCAGAGCAGTGGTGCGAAAGCCGATCCCAGCCGCGTGGTCGAGCATATGGGTGTGGGGATTGAATATCAGCGCCTCAACCGCATCCACGCCCAATTGTGTCCTGGTCTGCTCGAGCAGGATGTTGAGGGTCAAACGCAAGTCGAAGCTGGAAGCGATCGTCATGTCAATCGTGTGCAAGGCTTGCACCTGGCTAAGGCTGCGGGTTGTTTCTTCGAACAGGCGTACATTCTCCAGAGCGACGGCGGCGCGTTCTGCCAGCAAGCGGCAGGCCGCGACTTCCTCCGCTGAAGGCGTGTACGGCGTGAGTTTACTGAACGTGATGAAGCCGATTGCCCGGCCTTCGCGCAGCATTGGATAGGCAAAGAAGGCGCGAATGTCTGGGCGGAGGAGAACGGCGCGCATGGCCGGCGCGTCGTGGTGTATATCCGGGATGATGATCGGCTGGCTGGATTCCACCGAATGACGCAGAAGCGGCAGTTCCAGTGGAGTGCGCAATCCCGGCGAAGTGCCCTCGGGTAAGCCGGTTTGCGCGGCGAGCACGGCTTCATTTGTGCTTGTGTCTATCAACATCACTGTGCATGTAGCGCTTTCCATGATCGCAGCCGCGCGGGTGACCAGAATATTCAGTACTGCGCTGGTTTCGTGCAGGGCCGCGATTTCGACGCCGAGTTTCGAGAGCTCAACGAGGCGCTCGGCGCGGCGCTTTTCGGCCGCGTACAGGCGCGCGTTCTGCAAGGCAACCGCGATCGGCGCAGCGGTGGCTTGAACAATCTCAACGTCTTCCTCGCGAAAAGCGGCGATCTGGTCACTCAACAGGCTGAGAACACCGACGATTGTGTTTCCTGCCAGGAGCGGTGCCGACATTGCCGAGCGTACCCATTCGTCCAAGCCGGGAATGGTCTCCCAGCGTTTATCTTTCGCCACATCCGGGATAACCGCTGTCTTCTTATGACTGGCAGCCCAACCGGTCAGACCTGATGTGAGCGGCAAGCCAGCGTACTGATTGAAAGCCTCGATCTCTACTGGCTTCATCCCTGACGCGGCGAGAAGTTCCCAACGATCAAGGTCGGGACGAGGAACATAGATGACACCCTTGAATGCGCCAAGCGCCGTACAGATATGATCGAGTGCTTTGGTGGCGACTTGATGGGAGTCCAAGCTTTCGGTCAGGTGGTGGCTGAGGTTATAGAGAAGTTCCAATCGCTGCTTCTCGTTGCCAAGCGATGTATACAGCCGTGCGTTCTCGATGGCCACCGCCACGGCGTCGGCAATCGTCGAGAGCAGATCCTGCTCGGCCTCGCCAAAAGCATTGGCGGGATAGGCCTGCACCGAGATGACGCCGACCACATTCTGGCCAAGCAGCATGGGCACGCCCAGCCACGATTGCGGCGACTCCATCGTACCCCACAACTTTGCCGGAGGCAGATGATCCTTTTCCCGCTCGAAATCACGGATGAGGAGCGGCTGTTTGCTCGTCACCACGGCGGCGGTCAGGCCGGGGGCCATCGGCTTCCGCTCCAGCGGCTCGCGCACGCCCTTGTCTATCCGGATGCGGAAGTCGAGTTCGTTCGTCTGGCGGTCGTACAGCGCGACGAAGAACGTATCCGCCTCCATCACCGCCATGATTTCGCGGTGGACGATCTCCAGCAATTCATCCAGTTTCAGGGTGGTGGCGAGGGCGCGGGCAATGTGGTTGAGCATAGCCAGGCGCCCGGCGCGCTGTTGGGCTTGTGCGTACAGACGTGCATTTTCTAGCGCTACCCCAATCTGTTGGGCAAAGGTGGCCAGCAGCCGGCCATGCTCGGCATTGAAGAAGCCAGGGGTAGCGCTATCGAGATTGAGAAAGCCGATCAACTTCTCCCGAACTCGAATCGGCGTCCCTACATAACTGCGCAGCCACTCCAAGCCGGGAACTTGTATCCATTCCGGGTCAACGGCAGTGTCTTGCACAACCTTGGGTTGGCCGGTCTCGGCCATATACCGATAGCCGGGGGTATCGGCAATGCGAAAGCCCAGGCCGGACACCTGGGTATCTACCCCCGGACGTTCATATCCCCGCCAGCGGACAAAACGCACGCTATCGCCGCCTTCGCTGTGCTCAGTGACAGCTTCGACGAGGGCAATGTTGGCCGCATCGTGGGGGACGACGCGCTGCACTTCGTCCAGGATACGGTCCAGCACTTGATCAGGCTCCAGGCTGCTGACCAGTGTCGCCGTGGCTTCCCGCAGGGATTCCGCTACCTGCCTGGCTTGCCGTTCAGTCTCATACAGCCGCGCGTTCTGGATGGCAATGGCAGCTTGGGTAGCAAAGGAGGAGATGAGCGTCACATCCCGGTCGGAGAAGCGACCTGGCCTTCGACGCCAAAGAACAATCCCACCGATCAGTTCATCCCCCTTGAGCATTGGAACGGCCAGGATGGAGCGGATGCCGTCTATGGCGGCGATCTCCCGAAAACGATAGCCAGGCTCGGTCTCCATGTCAACCACCTGAACCGGCTTTCTGGTCGCTACGGCTATACCGATGACTCCCTGCCCGACCTTGACATCGGCCTCGTTCACTGCCCTGACGAACGCCTCGCTTGTGTTGTAGCTGGCAGTGATGTGGAAGACGTTCTCCGCTTTATCCTGCTCGAAGATGCCTCCCTCGTCCGACTGGGAAATGATCGTGGCTTGAGTAGCAATGGTCTTTAGAACTTGAGCCAGGTCGAGCGTAGAGCTGATAACCCGATTGATCTCAGCCAGGGCTTCGAGTTCCTTGGCTCGGCGGCGAGTCTCTTCGTACAGCCGGGTGTTCTCGATGGCGGTGGATACCTGGTTGGCGATGGTTTGGGCCAGCTCGATCTCCTCCTGGCTGAAGACGCGGCGTTCCTTGATCGCATCCAGGCCGAGGCTGCCTATGGTCTCACCTTTGACCACCAGAGGCACGATGAGCATGGATTTGACGCCTAGCCTGCGCATGGCTTCCCGCACCTTAGCCATCAGGGGATCTTTCAGCGTGTCCGCGATCATCAGCGGCTTCTGGTCGGCGATGATGCGCTCGGCAGCCAGATAACCTTTCACCTTGTAACGCTCGGCGGTGGCGCCCCGCTCCGGATACTCGGCCAGAATGTGTCCCCATTCCTTCTTCTCGTCGAACATCAGGACGCCGCTGTGTTCGACGGCGAAAAGCTCCATTATCTGTTGGGTTATGGCGCTAAGGATCTTGTTCAAGTCCAGGGTCGAGCCGAGGGCTGCCGAGATGCGGTTGATCGCTGCCAGCCGCGTGGCGCGCTGGAGGATCTCCTCCTCCGCCCGTTTGCGCTTGGTGATGTCGTGCGCCACCCAGACGACCGAATTGGCCGAGAGCGGCGAGACGAGCGCCGCAAACCAGACGTCGTTTTCGGCGAGGCGCAGACAATATTCTGCGCTGGTCACTTCTCCTTTTTCCAGCGTGCGCTGGATTTGCTCCAGGATATAATCGGCCTGCTCGGGCGGTAAAACTTCTGTAACCGTTTTGCCGAGCATATCCGCCGGCGGGCGGTAGAGATTGGAGGGGTTGGTCGGGGCGATTTCGAGGTAGCGGCCCTTTGAATCGTAAACGATGATGACATCCAGCATGGCCGCAAAGGTGGCGCGCAGTTTGGCTTCGGAGGCGCGCAGATTTTCTTCGGCCCGCTTGCGCTCGGTGATGTCCTTTAGTGAAACAACAACACTGGCTTCTTCTTCTTCTTCTTCTGCAAGAAATATTCTTGCAACATCGAATTGAAGAACAAGTTCATCCGTATCAGTGGGATAATTCTTCATGGGGTTTCTCCATTAGAGTTGGCTTTGGGAAGTTCACCATAATTGATTTTGAAATTTTTTAGAAGTGACTTTTCTAAAGCTTGATACTCTTCGCTTACACAAAATCGGACAAACAATTGCCGGTCTTTAACCATTTGGAGCAATCGCCCATTCTTCAAGGATTTCCCTGAATAACTGGCTATCCGTTTGCGCAAATTTTTTGATGCTCCAATGTACACTACATCACTCCCATACCCATTGTAGCTTATTCTTGAATCAAGACTCAACTCATAAACTCCCGGCTCTGCTGGGATACGATTGAATTTTCTCTCCGAAATTGCTATCGGGTCACTGAAGGCAATATCACGACCATAATAATGGGAAGCTCTTTCTTTGTAGTTAGGAATGTTCAAAAGTTTTCGACAATTGCAAATGGTTCGTACGGAAAGATGCAAGCCTTTCAGCTTCAACCGATATTGAATGTTCGGATCTGATAAAGCATCTTCATTCTCGTCCACTACTTGCTTGACGTGGTAAGCGTACAATCTCTTTGTTGAAATGAACAGGTTTCTGAGGCTGATGACCTCGTTGTGAGGAGTTCTCACCCAGAGGTTGCCAACCAGCCGTGAAAGCCGGCTCATGTCAAGGTGCTCGTGTGGAAATCGGTGTAAGAACTCTTTTAATGTCAACGGTTTCAAGTTCACTTCTTTCCCGGATAACCAATAATCCCTCTGATACGTGATCAGAGCTTGCAGAATGTGATCTGAAAATTCGTTCCTCGTGTTAATCCACTTGAAGGCGAACATCACTTTTCTGTCATGGTTTATGTCCAGCGAGTATCTCTTCCATAAACGATCATCGAGAATTTCCGGGATGATTGCAGCCTCACTCACCGCTAGGTTTGCATAAACTATTTTTTTTACGAGCACTTGTCGTGGTGGAGCGGCCTCATGACTATTTGTTGCCTTCTCAATGAAAGCAAGATATTTGCCCAAAGGCATTTCCAGTATTTTTGAAAATATGATTATGCCGACTTTTTCATTTTTCACCGCTGCCTTCGAGGAATTCTTATATCCGATTTCTCCCCGCTTACAACTCTCATCTTAACCTGCTCATTAATGATGTCCGCAAGTTCTTCTTCCGTATAGTTGAGCTTCTCAGCATACTGGTGTACCAAGTCTTCAAGCGCTTTGTTGCGTCTGAAGACATTCAGTTTGTCCGTAAGAACCAGCAACCCTTCTGGCACAAATTTGAAGATATTCTCGATAACATTCCTAAACTTCTCTTCAGTTTTTCTCAGAGTTTCCTCCGCCCGCTTGCGCTCGGTGATGTCCCTGGTTATGCCCACAAACCCTATCGGTTCGCCGTCCACGCCTTTCATAATGGATACGCTCATCTCGACAGGAAGCTTGCTGCCGTCCTTGGTGATAACATGACCCTCTCGATCTTTGATGTATCCCTTTTCCAGCACTTCTTTCATTCCTGCAACCGCTTTTTCCCGATCTTCTGGAGCGATAAGAACAAAGGAACTTTTCCCAACCAGGTCCTCTTTGTTGCCAGTGCCGTACATTTCCAGGGTGGCTTCATTTACATCTATAATCTTCGCCTCAAGGTCAGAGATTACAATGCTCTCTGTAGATGCCTTGACCGCGTCAGAAAACTTTTTGATTTCCTTTGTCCGTTCCTCGACCATCTTTTCAAGGTTATTAGCATACTGCTCTTTGAGGGCCGTTTCTATCTCCAACTCACGTCTGCGGGCGGCCAGACCCCGGCGCAGGTGGAGCAGCTCGATCCCCTTGCTGACCGAGGTGACGAGTTCTTCGAGTGAGATGGGCTTGCGCAGGTAGTTGAAAACGCCCAGTTGTAAGGCCTGGATGGCCCTTTCCTCGTCGCCGTGGCCGGTGATGATGATGGAGACAAAATCATCGCTGATCTCGCGGCACTTTTCCAGCATCTCCAGGCCGCTCATGCGGGGCATCTTGATGTCCACGATGGCCACGTCCACCCGGTTGTGGCTGAAGTAGTCCAGTCCCTCCACGCCGTCGTAAGCGACGGCGGTGCGGTAGCCTTCCTTGTCCAATTCCCGCTTGATGCGCTCGCACAGCTCTTTCTCATCGTCTACCACCAGGACGCTATACTCCAGAGCCCTCTTTTCTTCTGCTGCCCGCTTCTGCTGAACGCGGAAGACGGCTGTGTGGAGCGCTTCCAAAGAGATGGGCTTGGGCAGATAATCCACCGCGCCCAGGCGAATGGACTCTATCGCCTTATCCTCGTCGCCATAGCCGGTGATGATGACCACATCCAGGCCAAGTCGCGCTTCTCGAATCTCCTTCAGGAGTGAAAAACCATTCACCTTGGGCATGCGCAGGTCGAGCAGCAGCAGCGCGTAGGCCTTTCCCCCTTTTTCGGCATTCTTCAGCCGCTCCAGGACGCCAATCGGTGAGGTGGTGTACTCGACCTCACAACCTTCCTTTCGCAACTCCCGCTGCAGGCGCCGGCAGATTCCAGGTTCGTCGTCTACGATAAGGACTCTCATTTTGCTGTCTCCTTCAGTGCCGAAAGCGCACGAGAAACGTCGAGCCGCTCGATCCCTTTCTTCACCGAGGTAACGAGTTGCTCCAATGAGAGCGGCTTCTTCAGATAGTCGTAAACACCCAGGTGCAGCGACTCTGCAGCCACCTCGTGATCACCGTGACCGGTGATGATGATCGCCACGAAATCAGCGTTGATCTCCTGGCATCTTTCCAGCATCTCTAAACCGGTCGTGCCGGGCATTTTGACGTCCGCGATCAGCATGTCAACCCTGTTCTTCCTGAAATAATCCAGGCACTCCTCGGGGCTGAAGGCGGCGGCCGTGCGATAGCCCTCCTTCTCCAACTCCCGCCTGATGCGCCGGCACAGGTCTGGCTCGTCATCTACCACCAGAATGTGATACTTTCGATAATGGTTGGAACGCTCGATCGCCGCCTTACGCACGCGCAACATCGCCGCATCGAGTTCCTCCAAAGAAATAGGCTTGTTCAGGTAGTCTTTGACGCTCAGACGTATGGCCGCGATGACCGTCTGCTCGTCGCGATAGCCGGTCATGATAATCGCCTCGACGCCCAACCGCTCTTCCCTGATGCGAGCAAACAGGGTCAGGCCATCCATCTCTGGCATTGTGACGTTGAGGAGCAAGAGGTTGAACGGCTTACCGACTCTCCTGGCTGCCTTCAACTCTTCCAGCACACCCAGGGGGGAAGTCTGGTAGTCAACCTGGTGACCTTCTTTTTGCAGCTCGCGCTGTAGGCGCTGGCAGATCGCCACTTCGTCATCAACGATGAGTATTCTCACTTTTTTCCGCTTCCTCCTTGATTGGCAGCGCGACCTTGAAACTTGCGCCTCCCATCTCGTTATCCTCAACCCAGATTCTGCCATCCAACGAACGAGTGACCAGGGTATGGGCAATCGAAAGCCCCAAACCGGTGCCCTGCCCCACCTCTTTGGTGGTGAAGAAAGGCTCGAATATCCTCGTTTTGACTTCATCCGGCACGCCGACGCCATTGTCTGCCACTTCGAAGATCACCTGGTCATTTTCTCTCGTAATGCAGCACACCAGTTGTTTTTGAAAACGCTCGCCGCGACTTTCTGCTGCCTCGTCCCTCTCGTCTAACACCTGGCGCGCATTGGTCAGGACGTTTATCAGTACCTGCTCCAGTTGGTTTGGATTCACGTAGATGGCAGGTAATTCTGCCTCTATTCTACGTGAGACTGAAACGTTGTGCAACTGGAACTGCCCGCCCATGATGACAAAGGCGTTATCCAGCACCCCTTCGGGCTTGACGTATTCCCATTCCTCGGGCCGCCGGGCAAAGGCGCGCACGTGAGTGATCAACCGATCAATGCGCTTAACGTTGTCGAGTACGTCTTGCAGGTCCTGGGGCAGGAGGCGCACCTCAAAGCGATCTTTGCGAATATCGCGCAGTATGCCTTCGGCGGCGGTGGAGATTATGGTCAACGGCTGGTTGATCTCGTGGGCCATGCCGGCCGCCATCTCTCCCAAGGAGGAGAGCCTGGAGGCGTGGGCGATTTGCATCTCCCTCTCTCTCATCGCCTGCTGGCGTCTTTTTTGCTCGGTCACGTCCCGCCCGCTGGCGTAAACTCCCACCTCCCCTTCCGGCGTGGTAAACACCGTGCCGGAGAGGTCACAGATTAGAATTCCTCTTCCCGGCACGTCGCCTGTCAGTTCAATATCCCTGACCTTTCCTTTCTCCAGTATCTCGGCTATCAACTTCTCGGTTTCCTCCTGCGGCAGGTAGGCGTAGATCGATGTGCCAATCAGCTCCTCACGGCTCTTACCCACGATCTTTTCAAATGCCTCGTTCACGTCCATAATTCTACCCGCCACGTCCAGCGTCATCTGAAAATCCGGACTGCTCTCGATCAGGTGGCGGGTGTAGTCACGCTCTCTCCTCAGGTCTTTTGTGCGCTCGTCAACTATCTTCTCGAGGTTTTCGGCGTGCTCCCTCAACCTGTCCTCCGCCCTCGCCGTCCTCTCACTCAGGATACTGACCGTCGTGCCAACGACGATGAACAAAGCGGCCCGCGCCAGGTTATTGACAAAGTTCCAATCCAATCCAAGGTGTGAAAGGGAGTAGCTGGCAAGCAGCCATAGAGCCAAAAATATCGCCACCACCAGGCCCTTTCTCTTCCACCACACAGCGGCCAGGATGATGGGAATGTAGAAAAAGTGGCTGAAGACGACTTCGATTCCAAGCACCCAGTGGAAATAGTAGGTGAGCAGACAACAAATACCCACCAGGATCGCCATTGCTGGAACTCTGTACTTTTCGTCCTGTATGGTGGATCTTATCTCGTGCATATGACCCTTCTGATGAAGTTGGTCTCCATCCCTCACCCACTCGCCTCTACACCGACGAGCTCGCCAATGACAGCCAATGCGCTTGTACTGAGCCTGTCGAAGTGATTGGCCTGCTGCCACGGCGCAGTCCGCAGGCCCGCTGCCCCAGGCAGTCTGTACCCCCTGCGGGGCGGGATGGACCGCACCCTGTAGACCTTGCACTCCCGGCAGACCTCGAGCCAACCGCCTCCTGCCGTGAGCGTGTTTTGATTACTGACGACCAGGCGTGTCATCCGCAGCGCCTCGGTTTTTGCCTGGGCAGCGGCCAGTTCGCGTTGCGCGGAGGCTGTGCGGAGTGTCAGGCCGAGCAATGGCAGGAGGGCCAGGCCGAGGAGCAGAAAAAGTCGAAAACGCAGACCGTAGAGGAAAGTGAACATGGGAGTCGAACCGTCTATTTATTGTACATCATATTGCGGCTTCCTGATGCAATCATCTTGAGGCGGTGTGCACGCAAAAGATGTCAGGGCGCATAAACCCAGCCCCCTCCCGGCCTCCCCGCCCCCCTTTCATCCCCCCATTTTCGCTGAACTGCGCGAAAATGGGGGGACAGAGGGGGGCAGAATTTGGGGGAGGAGAAGCGCTAAATGGGTGAAACGCCAACTCTTCCACAATTTCGCTTGCGCGCAGCATCCAGCACCGGTCTGCTCATCTACCTGCTCCTGCCCGGGACGCGGAAAATGCTCGATAAATGGGCAGCCGGATAAAGGTCAGGAAGGCCGCGTTATGTGATTTTTGTTACAGACTGGTTTTCCGCCGTGTGTCATAATGATTGTTGAGGCTCTTGTTGGCTGAAAGTGTTAGATTCTACACAACCAAAGAAAAGGAGAATGCAAATGTTTACCCTCAACAATCTGTTCCTTCTGCTCACCGGCCTGACGGCCATCTACCTGCTCTGGCGGTTTTACACCCGCTACAGTAAGACGAAGAAGCTGCACGACATCTACTATATGATGGGCTTCGCCGTCCTGCTCATCTCCGGCCTGCTGCTCATCTTCCTCGGGCTGGGTATCCTGGCCTCGCCCCTCGTGCTGACGGTGGCCTCGCTCATCCCGCTGGGCATTTCGATGGGCCTGATGAACCAGTACTGCCCGAAATACAAGAAGTTGTATTCCTGGTTCGCGCTCATCGGCTTCCTGGGCATCGCCGTGACCAGTTTCGCCGCGCCCGACCTGAAGAAAATAGCCGTGCCGCTCTTTCACGGCGTGGCCGGGCTGGTCATCTTCCTGCTGCCCATCCTGACCAAAGAGGCCCCGAAAGGCTTCTTCTGGGTCGGCGTCGGCGGTGTGCTGATCGGGCTGGGCGGCATTGCGCTGGCCTTCATCTCGGTCGGCGCGCAACTGCTCTTCTTCAGCCCCGCGTTCGTGATGATGATCCTCACCCCCCTGCTCTTCCTGATGACGCTGGCCTTCACGTTTGGCTTCGTCAAAGACATCAAGGGATAAGTTCACTTTCATTGGACACGGATTACGCGGATTTACCCTCGGGTACGATGGCACGGATTGGCACGGAAGATTAATAAAAAATCCGTGAACATCCGTGTAATCCGTGCGCCAACATTTTCGTCTGGCGGAGGTTGTTTCATGCCATTCATCAAAGAGCGTCTCAACTACCTCTTCAGCTCAACCAGGGGGCTTACTCTGGTCGCGATCGCAGTGGTCTCCATCATTACCGCCATCTTTGGCACGCTCTCCGGTCCGATGGTGGAATGGGGTATCAAAGACATCACTGTGCGTCTGCTGGGAATGAAACTGGTGGAGGCCGAACGCGAGGGGCGCATCATCATGCTCTACCACACGATTGCGATGACCATCGTCGCTATCGAGGTGTATTTCATCACGGCCATGCTCCCGATGAAGCGCTATGAGCAACTGGTTATCAATGCCACGATTACTTTCGGCTACCTGACGACGGTCATCTTTGGCCTGCTTTTCGCATACTGGGGGCATTATTTCGTCTTCCACGGCTTGTTCCTGCTGGGCCTGTCGCTGGTGTTTTTTGCGGGCATCCTGCTTTCGGTTGCGCTCTGGCCGTGGAGAAAAGAATACCTGCTGGAGAAAGATTCGTCATACGCCAAGACTAAAAAAGGCGTTGACCTGGAACGGGTCGCCTTCTTCGTCATGGCTGTCGCCACGCTGCTCTCGGCGACCTTCGGCGCGGTGACCGGCTCCTACTGGGGCAACGGCCACGAAACCTTCCTCGCCGAAGACCTGATCCGGATTCCGCAAAAGACCGTTTTGCAGAAAGCCATCATCGGCCACCTGCACATCATGCTGACGCTGATCGCGGTCGCCCTCACGCTCATCGTCGGACGCTGGATGAAATTCAAGGGCATCCTGCACAGGATTGCCATGCCGTTAATGATCTGGGGTACCATCATCATCACGGCGGGGGCGCTCTCGGTGGTCTGGGTGGCATGGGCGCACACGATCATCTATTTTGGCTCGGTAGCCGTCATGCTGGCCGCGCTGATGTACGTGATTTATTCGTGGGATATGCTCATCAAAGAAGGTACAGCGGGCATCGAAAAGCCCAGCGGCTGGCAGAAATTCAAAGCCCTGCTGCGCGACCCGCTCAAATTCGGCCCCGGCTGGCAGATGGTCTTCATGAACTTCACGGTCAGCGGCGTGGGTATTTTCATGGCGGTCAAGTTGACCGAGATTTTCCGCGTCTGGCCGCACCGCGAGGAACGCATCACCCTGACCGGCCACTGGCACATCCTCTCCGGGCTGATCGCCACCATCATCCTTTTCTATTTCGCCGATCTCTCCGGGCTGAAAGGCAAAGCCCGCAAGTGGTTCGGCTGGCTGGTCATCATCATGTCCGACATGGCTTTCGGCGCGGTGACGGTCTTCTCGATGAAGCGCCTCTTTGTCAGCGAAGCCGAACAACAGACCCTCGTCAACTGGACGATGCTTTTGATTGACATCGGCCTGGCGGCCGTTCTGGTCGCGCTGGCGATCTTTTTGATCTGGCGGCTGTACGACCTCTTCCAGGCCAAAGGCTACTGGAGACAGGAATTTCTCGCTGAAAAGAAGGTGAACACAGAAGCCGAGATCAAGGAGCAAAAACGCAAACTGAATGAACTCACCGCAACCCTGAAGGAGGTGTCAAAATGAAGCGATTCTTCTTCATTCTGACTCTGGCCGCGATCATCCTTGCCGCCTGCCGACAGGTCCCCGCAGGGGGCGCGCCTGCCCCAAGCATCGGCGCCATCATGCCTCCTTACGTGGACCCGGGAATTGATCCCGAATCTTGGGCCTTAGTCCCCGCTGGGACATTCCCCTATGGCCAGCACGACCACATGACGATGGTGGATTACGATTATGAGACTATGGTCACGAATGTCAC
The DNA here is from genome assembly GCA_964618215.1 of uncultured Chloroflexus sp. GTDB lineage: Bacteria > Chloroflexota > Anaerolineae > Anaerolineales > Villigracilaceae > CG2-30-58-95. Next base: position 61,532 of record CAZTZE010000001.1, on the reverse strand, counting down.
CAACGAGCAGTACGCCCGTTTCCTCAACGCGGCGCTGGCGGCTGGCGCGGTCCGCCTCGGCGAGGTGGAAGTCGAAGCCGGGGAGCAGGTCTGGGTCAAGCAAGGCGTGGCGGGTTTCTATCCGGGCGATCCCTTTAATGGCTACAAACACGAAGAAGAGATCAAGGCCGGCGATAAACTCTACATGCCCCTGGATGAAACTGGTCCGCGCGTGACATTCGATGGCCAAACATTCTCTGCCATCCCCGAATATGCCAATCACCCAACGACGATGGTCACGTGGTTTGGAGCGAATGCCTATTGTGAGTATTACGGCTGGCGTCTGCCGACCGAGATCGAGTGGGAAAAGGCGGCGCGTGGCACGGAACTGGTGGACGGGCGCGGACTGCCCTTCCCATGGGGGACGCACATCGAGCGCAACAACGCCAACTATTACTCCTCTTTCGACCTGTTCGAGAAGATGTTCGGCAAACTGGGCAACACCACCCCGGTTGGTTTCTACAACGGCAAGACCTACGCCGGCTACGAAACGCTCGCCTCGGCTTCACCCTACGGATTGTATGACATGGCTGGCAATGTCTGGCAGTGGACCGGCGACGACTATCCTAAACAGCATTACCGTCACATGCGCGGCGGCAGTTTCTACTCCTATGAAGTTGACCTGCGCGTCTGGAAATTCAACAGCGCCGGGCCGCAGTTCTACAGCCCTGCGCTTGGTTTCCGTTGCGCGCGCAGTACCGGTAATCAGTAATCAGTAATCAGTGACCAGTAGCCAGTAACCTGTGAACAGTGATTCATGAAAAAGCAGTAAAATTGGACGATCCCTCGCCCATCAGAGCCATAAGCCATTTGCTATCCGCCATCCGCCATGACCAATCCGCAATCCGCAATCCGCAATCTGCAATCCAAACTCCGCCTCTACTGGCCGCTGACCAAATCTCTGCAAACCGGCCTGCTGCTTTCCACCGGATTGGCCGGGTACATGAGCGCCCGCTGCCCGGTCTTTAATATGGGCACGATCCTCGGCCTGGGCGTCAGCCTGTTCCTGGCAATTGCCGGAAGCACCATCATCAACATGTGGTACGACCGCGACATCGACGCCAAAATGCAGCGCACCTGCAACCGTCCGCTGGCGGATGGCCGGGTAACACCCGGCGAAGCCCTTCGGCTTGGGCTGGCGCTCTCCGTCCTGGGCGTCGGGCTGGCTGTGCTGATGTCCCCGCTCTACGGGCTGGTTGTTTTTGCCGGGCTGTTCTTCGACGTGATCGTTTACACCCACTGGCTCAAGCGGCGCACGGCCTGGGCGATCCTCTGGGGCGGGATCTCGGGCGGGATGCCCATCCTGGCTGGGCGCGCTCTCGGCCTCGGTCAAATTGATGGCATCGGCATCCTGCTGGCGCTGGCCGTCTTGTTCTGGATCCCGACCCACATCCTGACCTTCGCCATGCGCTACTTCAACGATTACAAGGCGGCGGGTATCCCCACCTTCCCGTCCGTGTACGGGTTCCAGGTCACGCGCGCCACAATTGCCGTTTCGTCGCTGCTGGCGGCGCTGGCCATCGGCGCGGCAGGGATATTGATCGGCGTGGAATGGGGCTTTGTGCGCCTGCTGGCGGTGCTGTCAGCCGGGCTGCTCATCCTGGCCGTCGCCAGCCTGGCGCGGCCCTCGGAGCGGGTCAATTTTGGGTTGTTCAAGTACGCTTCGCTCTACATGCTGGCGGCGATGGTACTCCTTTCAGTTTAGCACCCCGTTTCCTTGAAGGAAACGGGGTGCGGATGGGCAACCATGAAAATCTCCATCCTCGACCGCATCTTGCTGCTCCTGACCAGCCTGCTGGCCGCCTGGCAAGTGGCCGTGGGCATCAACGGCGCGGAGGCGCTCCCGATGATCGCCTACACGGTTGCCTTCGGCGTGCTGCTGGTGGCTGGACTGCTGCTCATCATCCTGGGTTTTGACGTTTTGGACAGCCCGATCGTGGTCATCGTCTCGACGATCATCCCGCTCAGCCTGTCGCTGGGACTGGTCTGGGAGCACCTCGCTGCTTACCGGACCGGTTACCTGATCTTCGCCATCGGCGGATTCCTGGCTGTGACCGTCACCCGCGTCTTCCCCATCCGGAACAAACTACCTGTCATCGTGCTGGCGGTCATCCACGGCATCGCCGGGCTGACCATTTTCCTGCTGCCAATCGTTTGGGCTTTTACTGGGCGTGCAACGCCTGGCTTTGCCCTGGTCGGCGTAGGCGGCGCGCTGATCGGCATCGGCGGGCTTTTGCTGACATTGCTCAAGGCTGGCAAACCGCTCCTTTCACGCGCGACCATTCTCAAGATCCTGCCCGGCCTGCTGTTGTTGATGACCGCTGCGTTCGTGGCGGGATTCGCGCTGGCGTAGGTCGGAATTCATTCCGACCATGGCGGGATAAATCCCACCCTACCGGCATAATGTAGGTCGGGATTCCAATCCCGACTGGCATAACGTAGGTCGGGATTCCAATCCCGACACCAACTTTTCGGCGGGATTGAATCCCGCCCTACGAACAAGAGGTCGAAATGTCCCGAAACAAATGGTGGGCCAAAACTCTGCGCATCATTGGTATCGTGCTGATGAGCCTGACAGCCGCGTTCACACTGATGGGCGGCGCGGGGACATCCTGCGTGGCCTTGAACCCGACCGGCTTCGGCGATACATTCGCCCCCCTCGCGCAAGTCCAGTGGCTGTACATCCTCTTCGTTCTGCTGGGCATCGCCATCGGCGTCATGGGCGTGCGCACTGTCGTTCTGCTGGTCAAAGGGACAAAGAACGCCTATCGCTGTACGCTCATCGCCCTCGTCGCGGGCATCTTCGTCGGCGGAATCCACATGGCCGTCTCGCGGGCGCTGCGCGGCTCGTCCATGCCGGTGGATGCGGTCGTCTATACCACCGTGTTGACCCTGGTTATATTCCTGCTCTTCCGCATCCCTGGCGTATGGCAGGGTGTGGATTTCGAGAAACCGGCTGGCGATAAGCAGACCGGCAAACATGCTACCGCGATCGCCCTGGCCGCGACCGGTCTGCTGGCGTTGACCATCCAATTCATCATGGCCCCAACCCACACCATCGGCGGTGTCAACTACGCGGATGTGTGGCACACAGCGCTGACCGCCATCGGACTGGCGCTCATCCTGAGCGGAGTGGCAACGGCTCTTTACACCCGCTCCGCTATGGCGCGCCGTACGCCGCTGCCCGAAACCGCAAAGTAAACGGAAGAGAACCTTGCAATGAACTCCCTGTCACTGGCAGGGAGTTTTTTTGTTTGCGCCCGTTTTATCACACGGAGGCCAAAAGACGCCAATCAAGAATTGTCACTGGAAAAACATGATTCACAATGATTGCGCGCCTGTTCATCTGTCTGTATAATATTGTCATCGTCTCATATTGACTGGAGGTTACCCGCCGGTCAGGAGAAGAAAATGCCTCCTCGCAAATTGTCTGTGCCATGCTCTTACGGCTTCACCAATCTATGGGAATCCCGTGTCGGCGGATATCAAGTCTGCCAGAAATGGCTCAAAGACAGGCGCGGACGCGCTCTCTCGGAGGCAGATGTTGATCACTACCACAAAATCATCGCCGCCTTGGGGGAAACTATCCGTTTGATGGAGGAGGTGGATGAGGTGATCGAGGTCCACGGCGGGTGGCCGATGAGATAAAGACCCTAAAGGTTTCTTTCGTTAACCATCGCCATATTTGGCAGGACGGTTTGGCATACCAAGACTACTGATTCCCGAGAAAACCTTTAGGGTCTAGCGTGCGAAGGAGTGACTTATGGATTCTAAATATGGAGACTCCGCCTGGTCAACAAAAGGCGCCACCCTGAGCCACAAAACCGCTCAAAAAGAATTTGGGCTGACGTTTGATGAAATTGTCGAAGGCATACGCGCGGGCAAATTGCAGTATCGTGAAAACAGCATCTATGGAAGCCCGTTCCTGAGATTGATTCGGCAAGAAGTGGAAGCGCTGGTCAACGAAAAGTATGGGAACGATTATTTGAAGAAGAAACAACTGAAGAAAGAACTGGCGGAGGTCAACAAAACCTTGAAAGAACTGAAATCTCAAACTATTTCACTGGAAGCGAGAAAAGCGGAACTCATGGAACTTTTACAAGGTACTGCGTAAATATCCAAACGACCATCTCGATTTTGCCCAACTTCAGGCATATGAAAGTTTAGATTTTTATGCAGGAAGCAGTAGGCGATAAGGAGACCTGAACAATGTCCGAAATCAAATTCGAAATCATCAAAAAGATTGGCGTGCTTTCCAAGTCCGCTTCGGGCTGGGCCAAGGAGCTCAACCTGATCAGCTGGAACGAAAGAGAGCCGAAATATGACATCCGTGAATGGTCACCGGACGGCGAGAAAATGGGCAAAGGCGTGACGCTGTCCAAAGAAGAGTTGCTGGCCTTAAAAGAGTTACTGAATAAAATGGAGTTGTAATTGGACCGGCCAGGAACATCCCCCATGAACCTCTTCTCCATCCTCCTCGCCCTTCTGCCCATCCTCGTCGTCCTCGTCCTGCTCATCTGGCGCAAAATGGCCGCCGATTTATCCGGTCTCATCGGCTGGGTGATAAAGTGAGGCTATAATTGCGCAAAGGATCAATCTCATGAGCGCCCCATCCCCGGCTACCGGCGGTCAACTGGCAAATGCCCTGCACGCGTTGGGCGTAAGATTCATCCTGGGTGGGGAAAGCCAGGGCGAAACCCTGCACCGGCAGCCGGCGCGCCTGATTGCCGCGCTGGCAAAGAGTGACGAAGCGCGCCTGCGCTTGTCGCTCATCCCGCTCTTCCTCGAACACCCCGAATTTGCCGCCCATGCTCGCACCGCCGCGCAAAGACTCGACGCGCCTGCGCGGGTTACGCTTCAATGTTATTACAGCGCGGCAGTCTGGTTGCAGCAAAAATATCGCCGGCGTCTGGAGAGACTGTCCGGGAAAGAACAATCCCTGCCCGATCATTTCTCCCGCGAATTGGGAGTACCCGTGACGGACAATGCCGAAGAAAATTTGCGGCTGCTCGCCGAACGCCATCGGCACTTGAGCGGAATGTCCATCAACTGGCTTGGTACCTACGAACATGCCACCCAAAGACTGCTCATTCATTCAAATCAGGAAGACCTATGACCAACCTGGAAAGCAGCCAGATCCGTTCCTTTCTGGAGGCCGTGGGAAAACGCTATCCGTACTTTGCCCGTCTTTACCTGCTTGGCGGAAGCGCATTGTGCCTGCTGGGCAGTCCACGACCGACGCTGGACATTGATTATATTGGGGATGACCTCAAAAAAAGCGACCTGCAAAATATCATGGAAGAGACCGCCCGCGAGATGGGACTTGACGTAGATGCGGTGCCGATTGAACGCTTCCTACCTGTGCCAGCAGGAGGATATCAACGCAGCCTGCCTGTTGGTAAGTTCGGGAAGATCGAAGTATATATATTCGATCCATACAGCATCGCCTTGAGCAAAATTGACCGCGGATTTGACACCGATATTGACGATGTGGTTTTCCTGCTCCAGCGCGGATTGATCAACATGGAAGAACTTGAACGCATCACGCAGATATCAATTAAGCGCGCCCACGCCTTTGATATGGATCCTGCCGAAATGTCTGCCCATCTACAAGCGGTTCGTGAACGGATGAAGAGGTAACCATGTCACACAAACCCCAATCCCGCGGAGGGCGATAGATCGGCTGGTCTATGAGGTGTATGAGCCGATGGAGGAAGAGATCAAGCTTGTGGAGGGTTCTTGACCCCCTCCCAGAAACATCCCCCATGAACCTCCTCTCCACCCTCCTCGCCCTTCTGCCCATCCTCCTCGTTCTCGTCCTGCTCGTCTGGCGCAAAATGGCCGCCGACCTGGCCGGTCTCATTGGCTGGGGCGTAGCCGCGCTGGCCGCGATACCTTACTTACACGGGTCCGCGGTGGTCACGCTCTAGGCCAGTATGTCGGGCTTGGCGGCTTCCTTCCCCCTGGGTGAAAAATCCTACGCGTTGCTTTCATGCTCCCCGTATGAATGATGCAATCCCTCGTCTTTGCCGGCCTGCATGGCTTCGGCCAGCTCGCGGATCATGGCCGCGCCGTGACGGTATTGGAACGGCCACATGCTGTTCAGGTGGAAAAACGCGGCCCGGTCGCCGTCAGACAGAACGTGATCCATATCCGGCTGAAGCCCCGGCATGGCGCTCAACTGGCCATTGATGAAGGTAATGCCGCGCTCCCGGCTGGGCATTTGCAGGAAGGCGAGCAAATCGCCAATCGTGCTTCCCCCACGAAGGCGCACATTCAGATTGGCAAAACTGCCCTGCTCCGCGCCGCGGCCATATTTGGACAGCCCGCCGTACAGCCAGACGTCAACGACAATCTCGCTCACGCTAACCTCCCGCAATCGGTGGAAAGATGCCCACTTCGTCGCCGTCTTTCAACTGCCAGCCTTCAGCTTGGGCCAGGCCGTTGACAAAGGTCATCTTGACCTCCTTGTCCGGAACCTGCAAGACACGCAACAGGTCGGCCAGGGTGGCGCCCTCCGGCAGTTCCACCTCGAAGGGCGTTCCCGAAGACAGGTTCTCGCGATAGCGGGTTAGAAAAGCAAACAGTTTCACACGCAGGCGCATGTTCTCCTCACGGGCAGCGGACTATGTCCTGCGCCCACAGGCAATCGGCGCAGGAGGGATTCCATCCCCAGCAGCCATTGTTATTATCGCGCAGGTCGCAACTGGCGCGCAAGTCGCAGTTGGGGCAGGACGGAAAGTGAAAGCCGCGCACTTCGCTGCGGAAACGCGTGTAGGTTTCCGACATCCAGATCTCGGCCAGGGACTGTTCGTTCACGTTGCCCAGCACGTAGCGACTGACTTGTTTCTTTTGGCCGTCTATGGCAAAGTAACTGTAATTATGACACAGGGCATAACAGGGGGCAAGGCCGCCATCCCAGCCGACGACCACGGCGCGATCCTGGACGAAGCGGCAGCGCCGCTCCGCGCCCCAGTGCATGCGCGGCAGATCCAAAGTCCCCCACATCACCCAGGCATCCGCCCTGACCGGCCAGCCCTGCGCCATGAACGGCGGAAGCGGCTCGTAGCCATAGAGCATCTCGGCGCGCATCTCTTCGCTATAAGCCAGGACGTTGCTGACCAGGACGCGCGCGGCGTTCAAATGGGTGGCTAACCCGGTCAGTTGGGCCAGTTCATCCAAATTACTTTTCAGGGCGACAAATTCGATCCCCAGCGCCGGGTAGAGCGAACCCATCTGGCGTTTGGCCTCGTTCAAGCCGCGAATGTTGTCGAGAACCTGGGAGAGCGTCGCCCCGCGGATGCCGGCGTAGGTCTCCGGCTTGACGCCGTCCACCGAGATGACGATGCGCTCCACGCCCAGCCGCACCAATTCACGGGAGGTTGCGGAGTTGAGCAGCAACCCGTTGGAGCCGAGCGTCACCGCCAGGCCGCGCTGGCGCACCGTCGCGATCATCTCCAGGATGTCGGAATGGGCGAGCGGCTCGCCGAAGCCGGTGAAAATCACCCGCTTCAGGTCGGGCAGGGCGTCCAAGCTTTCGAGGATGCGCTGGAATGTCTGCATGGACATGCGCGCCTGCGGGTCTTCCCAGACGTTGCGGATGCAGGTGCGGCAATTCAGGTTGCAGGCGGTGGTTGGTTCGATATATAACTTGCGAATGTCGGGCAGGCGCGGGTGCAGGATCAAATCCCCCTCGCGCTCGTCGAGCCAGTATTCGGTCTGCGCAGCTATGTGCCGGCGTTGGAGAAATTCTTCAGGCAGGAGCAGCCTGCCCTGCTCGTCATTTTTTACGATTGGCATAATTTTTTATCATTCCCTCACCCCCCTTTCATCCCCCCATTTCTGCCTGCGCCAGTGCCGCAGGCACAGGTGAACTTCGAAATGGGGGGACAGAGGGGGGCAAAGGGTGAGGGGATACCTGCAGCCTTAATGACACGGACAGGGCGGACATCCGCCCTGTCCGTGCAGAAGGCCTACCGAGTAGGTGCTGCGCACTCGGCAGCAGAGCATGTCATGGCTTACAACTCGGCATACACCGAATCCAGAGCCTCATCCGAAACGTCAAAGACCTGGTTGTGCGGCGGCAGCGGGGCGACGATCGTCACGCACATTTTGAAAAAAGTCTAACCGCCAAGACACAGAGACGCCAAGAACCCCTTGGCGTTTTCTATCTCTTTGCGCCTTGGCGTCTTGGCGGTTAAAAAAAAGATATAATTCATTTGAGGAGACTGTCATGCAAGCAACTTTTTACGCCACATTGCGTCAAATTGTCGGTGGAAAGACAACCGTGTTTGACCTGCCGGAAAACGCGACGGTGCAGCAACTGCTGGATGAGATGATCCGCCGCTACCCCGGCCTGCGCCGCGAACTGTGCGACGAACAGGGCCAACTCTATCGCCACGTCCATGTGTTCATCAACGGACGGGACGCGCCATACCTGGAGAACGGCCTGGAAACCCCGCTCTCGCCAGATGATACCGTCAGCATCTTTCCCGCCATCGCCGGGGGATAAAGCCGCGTGGTTAATTACACTTGGATGATCCGCGGTATCCCGCTCTGGCTGCTGCGGGAATATTTGCAGGAACTGGGCGGATCGGCGCAGAGCAATGGCCGCCTGCAAGGCCCTGGCTGGACGGTCGGGTTGGAGCAAGCAAAGGATTTCTCCATCGGCTCGCTGCGGGTCGGACAGGCCAGGCTTGAAGTGGATGCTGACGCCGAGGCGTTTGAAAAGCTGCGTCCCGCGTTGGAGAAAAAAATTCCTGCGCGGCGGTGGATAGGAGCAGCAGATGGGAGAGCGGATTAGCGGATAGTAGCGGTGAAATGAAGAACCCGGTTTCTGTGCAGAAACCGGGTTGCTTGTTCGCAAAGGCGGGCTTATTCGAGAATGCCCAGTTCCTTTAGTTTGGCTTCGGGCACCACGCCGTTTTCCCAGCCGCGCGCTTTGTAGTATTCCTCCAGCATCTCGGCCAGTTCGCAGACATGGCCCTTAGAGCCAGGCATGGTGGAGGGTTCCTTCAGGAAGCGCTGTGGCAGGTAGTCGCTGCCCTCGCGGAAACCGGCCAGGTTGTTGTAGTAGCGCTCCAGGTTGTAGACGCGCTCGCCGACCTTCAGCAAGTCCGCCGCCGTCACCTGAATGCCAGTAATCGCCGAATACTGCATGGCGAAGGTGTCCAGCGATTCGGCGAAGGTTGCGAACTTGCACACGTCCAGGCAGTCGGTCATAGCGTGTACGTTCTGGAAGATGACCGTCAGCTCGCCCTTGCCCTTCCAAGCCAGCGGATCGGTGATGGTGGACGGCCCCAGCACGTTGCCGACGACCTCGGCGGCCGGGGTGTAACCCCGCAGATGGCATGCGCCGCGGTTGCTCGTGGCATAGCCGATGCCCATGCCCTTGATGCCGCGCGGGTCGTAGGCGGGAATGGCCTGGCCCTTGACCGTCATGGCGATTTCAGGATGGCCGAAGTGCTTGGCCGCGCGCTCGGTGCCGTTGGCCAGAACGTCACCGATGCCCTCGCGGAAGGCGACCTTGCGAACAGTCTCGACCATGCCCATCACGTCGCCCCATTTCAGGCCACCTGCGCCGTCGGTGTAGCCCTTCTCGCTGGCTTCCATGTACACCGAAAGGACATTGCCCATCTCAATGGTGTCAAAGCCAAAGTCGTTGCACAGGTCAATCAGTTTGGCGACAGCGGCGGCATCATCGTTGTCACAGTTGGCGCCGAACGCCCAGATTGATTCGTATTCCACGCTCTCCATGCGCAGACCTTTGAACGGCCCTTCTTTGATCTCGACTTCCTTCTTGCAGGCCACCGGGCAGGCGTGGCAGGTGGGGTCGTCGACCAGGATGTGCTCTTTGACCCACTCGCCGCTGACTAGCTCGGCCTTGTCGCCAAACGCCGTAAGCTGGCTGTTGCGAGCCGGCAGGCCACCGATGACGTTGACCATGTTCATCAAGACGTTGGTGCCAAGCACGGAGAGCCCGCCCTTGCGCGGCGAGGTCACCACCCGTTCGTCCATGATCTCGGCCAGCGCCCGGTCGTGAGCCGCTTTCCAGGCCTCGCGGTCTTTGGCTTTGGGCATGGCTTTTTCGCCTTTGATCACGATGGCCTTGAGTTTCTTGCTGCCGCCCACGCAGCCGGTGCCGCCGCGCCCGCTGGCGCGGTCATGTTCATTGATCCAGCAGGCAAAACGCGAGAGTTTTTCCCCCGCCTGGCCGATGGCGATCACGCTCAGGTCCTTCTCGCCGTATTTCGCCTGGAAGAACTTGACCGTCTCGTGCACGCCCTTGCCCCACACTTCCGAGGCATCAAGGATTTCCGCCTGGCCGTTGTGGATGTAAACGTAAACGGGTTTTTCGGCCTTTCCGGCGAAGATCAATCCGTCGAAGCCGGCCCAGCGCAGCCGCGCCGCCGACCAGCCGCCATGATGGCTGTCGGTGACCGTGCCGGTGAGCGGCGATTTGGTCACGACAGCCAAGCGTCCGCTCATGTTGGCCTCGGTGCCGGTCAGCGGGCCGTTCATGAAGCAGAGAATGTTGTCGGGTGAAAGGGGATCCACCTGCGGGCCGTTTTCCAGGACATAGCGCACGCCCAGGCCGCGCCCGCCGATGTATTTGCGCGCCCATTCCTCGGGAACAGGCTCGTAGACAACTTGACCCGCGCTCAAGTCCACGCGGGCAATACGATCTGCGTATCCACCTAGTACCATCTTTACACTCCTTTTTTATTAGAACCGGGAAAGTGATCGGGGTATTCTTTCAATAATAGTCTCGCTTTGATAGCTTTCACCTCCTTCCCAATCCCGGAAAACCAGCTGATTTTAGTATACAAAAAAAATCCAACAATGTCAACTGCCTTCGGCGGGAAAGTAGGGCAATCACGTCTACTGGAACAGAGCCAATTCACTGCATATCGGCCAAGTCAGCCGCCCAGGATGAACCGCCGTTGCTCTCCTTGATCCCGCCGGTGAGCGGCGATTTTGCCCCGGCGGAGACGCGGGCAGAGGTTGGGGCGGGGGTGCCGGTCACAATGCCGGGCGCAAAGACCAGTTTGTTGTTCGGCCCCAGCGGGTGGCACAATGGCGGGACTTCCTTCGCCACGATGGTTGAGGTCATGCCGCGCCCGCCCAGATGTTTATAGGCATCCGGGAGCGGCTCCACCCTGCTGGTCAAATCGGTCATATTAACGCGAATGAGCTACATGATTATCCTCTGTTGGATTGACAAAAAAAGGCTAAACTCTATCCCGAGATCATGCACTCTATTCTTATCTGCCCTTGCGCCTTCTTTTCTAATTAGTAATTTCAGCTTGCTCTATGCCGGAAGCAAGCGTAAATTCAAGTCAGTGCGTACAAAATCATTATAGGGTTATTAAAAAGACTTGTCAACTGGCAGTTGCGTCTTTCCGCCACTCGTTATAAACTTATTCAACTCCCGGATGCCTCTCGTAAGGATCGCCAATGAACCTTCTCTCCATCCTCCTTGCCCTGCTCCCCATCCTCGTCGTTCTCCTCCTGCTGCTCTGGCGGCGCATGGCTGCCGATGCCTCCGGTCTCATCGGCTGGATCGTCACCCTGCTGGTCGCCTGGCTCTACTTCCAGACGCCATTGACGGTCACGCTCGAAGCCAGCCTGGCCGGGGTAATTGCCTCCTTCCCGATCACCATTATGGTCGCCGCCTCGCTGCTGCAAGTCTTCATCATGATCGAGACGGGTGCCATCGCCCGCGTGGTGGCGCTCATCAAAACCATCGCACCCAAAGACCAGATCGTGCAGATCATGATCGTCAACGTTGGCTTCGGGACGCTGCTGGCCGCCATGGGCGCCACACCGGTCTCCATCCTGCCGCCGATCATGCTTGCGCTGGGCCACTCGTCTTTCATTGCCATCGCCCTGCCTGCCATCGGCTACGACGCCCTGTGCACCTACGCCCTGCTGGGCGTGCCGGTGGTGGTATTTGCCGGTTTCGTCGGCAAGCCGGTGAACGAGGTCGGCGGCTACTTTGCCCGCTTCATGCCGGTCATCAGCGCGTGCATCGCCCTGGGGATGCTGTGGATCGTCGGACGCTGGAAACTGGTCTGGCGCGGGCTGCTCCCCGCCCTGCTCTCGGGACTTTCGGCCGGGTTCATCGCCATCGGTATGAACGCCATCGGCATGGTGCCGCTGACCGGCGTGGCGGCCGGCTTAGGCGTTATCTTGATGATGTTGTTTTACTTAGCGGCTATGCGCAAACCGCTGCGCGACCGGAGCGCCCTGACCGAGGCCGACCACGCCGCCGAGGCGCGTTTGCCACTCTGGAGGGCTATCTCCCCCTGGCTCATCCTGACCCTCTTCGCGGTGTTGGTCAACATCCCCTCCCTGCCATTCTACGAGCTGACCTTCAAGACCTGGGCCATGCCGGTGTCCATCATCCCCGGCGCGCCGGAAAAGGTGCGCCTGTTCTGGCAGGCTTATTTCTGGATCCTGGTTTCGACCATTCTGGCCCTGCCTTTCCTGAAGCCGACCAAAAAGCAGCTCGGCGACTCGCTCAAGAAGTGGCTCAAGCGCGCCCCGCGTCCCATGCTGGCCTCGGCGGTCTTCTTTGCGATTGCTTATCTCTACAACCATTCCGGCAAAGGGCTTGACTGGCAATTGGCGGATGCCAGCCGTAACATGATCGCTGTATTAGCCAGCGCCTCGGCCTCCGCTTTCGGCAGGTTCTACCCGCTCGTCGCCCCCTATCTCGGCATGTTGGCCGGTTTCATCTCCGGCTCGGAGACCTCCGCCATCGCCATGCTGACCGCGCTGCATCTCTCCACAGCAGAGAAGATCGGCGCGATCGGCTTGCTCCTCGCCGCGGCGAGCGGGATCGGAGCCGGGCTGGCCAGTGTCATCTCGCCTGCCAAACTGCAGAACGCATCCGCCTCCATTGACCGCATCGGCGAGGAGGCCTCCGTGCTGCGCGTGACGTTCGTGGTTTCGCTGGTCATCACGGCGGTGTGCGCGCTGATGGCGATGATCTGGGCTTTTTAGTAAAGGATGCTAAGATGATTACCACGCAAACCGTTCTTGTATTAGGGGCTGGAGTAAGTATTCCTTATGGATTCCCATCTGGGGGAGAACTAATCAATACAGTCTTGGAAAATCTTGATGGTTGGCGGAATATTTTCTGTGAGCATGGGATACAGGAAAAACTAATAGGAGAATTTTACCAAGAACTACGGTTATCTCAGCAGTTGTCAATTGATGCTTTTCTAGAAAACCGCCCAGAGTTCCTATCTATTGGGAAGTTATCAATCGCACTAAGCCTGTTTCCGTGCGAGAATGAGAAATCCTTATTTGAGCTTGGAAAACAGAATAAGGGTTGTTATCGGTATTTGTTTAGCAAATTAAGTATTGGATGGGAAGAATTTGGCGACAACAAAGTATCCATCATTACTTTTAATTATGACCGGTCCTTGGAGCAATTCCTATTTACGGCCATAAAGCATTCTTATGGCAAGTCTGATGAACAATGCGCTGAAGTACTGGGAAGAATACCAATTGTGCATGTTCATGGTTCTCTTGGCTCCTTGCCTTGGCAATCACAAAACAGCAAGCCGTATAATAGCGATTACTCAGAAATGGATTTAAGTCGAGCAATCGAAAGAATAATCGTGATCTCTGAAGGTCATGAGAACTCGCCTGAATTTCAACAAGCTAAACAGATTATGGAAGAAGCAAAAAGAAGATATTTCTTAGGTTTTGGATACCACCCGAAAAACATCCAAAGATTGGACGTTCTAAAATTGCAGTCCATAGGGAGACAACCCATTTCAGATGTTCATGGTAGTACTATTGATTATAATTATACAGCGATAGGTAGTGCCTATGGCTTGGAAGATAGTGAAATAATTTCGATTTTAAAAATTTGGAAGATATTTTTACCTGATCCTGTGTCTGATTCACTTTCTTTTCTAAGGAGAAATGCGGAGTTAGATTGAAACACGCCAAAACCATAATCCGCACAATCATCCTTCGGCATGTAACCTTTCCATAAGGAGCTACACCCTATGTCCGATAAATTCGAAAACGTGACCATCCTCAAGAAAGCCAACATCTACTTCGACGGCAAAGTCACCAGCCGTAATGTGCTCTTCGCGGACGGCACGCGCAAGACGCTCGGCTTCATGCTGCCCGGCGATTACGAGTTCAACACCGGGGCGCGCGAAGTGATGGAACTGCTGAATGGCGAAATGGATGTGCTGCTGCCCGGCAGCGACAAGTGGCGGACCTTCGAAGCCGGGGATACCTTCGAAGTGCCGGCCAACTCGTCCTTCAAGCTGAAGCTCAAGGGGCCGGTAGACTACTGCTGCTCTTACGGCTAGGCAGAATATCATGGTAGCAAATGAGCACGGCCTATTTTGATCTCCAGCCGGAATTGCGCTGCTTCCTCCCCCGCGATAAGAGAAACGTCACGCTCGCGCTGGCTTTCAAGGGCCGGCAATCCCTCAAGCACCTGACCGAATCGCTCGGCGTGCCGCACACGGAAGTGGGCCAGGTCACGGTCAACGGGCAGGCGCGCGGCCTGGACAGCGTCCCTCATAACGGCGACAGGATTGAGGTCCGCGCCGCCGCGCCCGATTGCCCGATCGAGCCACGCTTTTTATTGGATAGCCATCTCGGCCGGCTGGCCGCCTACCTGCGCATGTTGGGGTTCGATTGCCTGTACAATAACGACTATCACGATGACGAGATCGCCGTCATCCTGGCCGAAGATCCCCGCATCCTGCTGACGCGCGACCGCCGCCTGCTGATGCGCAAGGTGGTGCAGTACGGTTATTGCCTGCGCTCGCTCGAACCGCCGGAGCAGTTGGTCGAGGTGGTGCGCCGCTTCGACCTGGCCGACAAGATCGCCCCCCTCCATCGCTGCCTGCGCTGCAACCACCCCCTGCAACCGGTCAGCAAAGAGACGGTGCTGGATCGCCTCGAACCGTTGACTAAAATCCATTACGACGAATTCCATCTCTGCCCCGCCTGTGACCGGGTATACTGGAAAGGCTCGCACGTGGAGCGGATGGAAAAGTTGATCGAGTCTGTAAGTGGTAGCTCTTCGAGCTACCACAAAGGAATTTCAAATGGATAAAATGCCGCCCAATCGTCTCATCCTGCGGCTGTACACCGGCGGGCTTGCGCCGCTGCTCGGCCGCTTCATCCTGCTGCTGACGACCACCGGCCGCAAGTCGGGGCTGCCGCGCACCACGCCGCTCCAATATGAAGTGGTGGACGGCGATTATTGCATCGGCTCAGCGAGAGGCGCGCAGGCGGATTGGTTCCGCAACCTCCGCGCCGAGCCACAGGTCACGCTGCGGGTGAAGAATCACATTTTCGACGGGCTGGCCGAGCCGGTCACCGACCCGGCGCGCGTCGCCGATTTCCTGGAACTGCGCCTGCGCCGCCATCCCCGCATGGTGGGCAAAATCCTGCAAATGGAAGGCCTGCCGTCCCGACCAACGCGCAGCCAACTGGAGGCATACGCCCGGCGGCTGGCAATGGTCATCATCCACCCAAAGAGGAAACCATGAAAAAGAACACCCAATCCCCCATCTACGACAATCCGGCGGAGCTGCTCCGGCAGTTGATCCGCTTCGACACCACCAACCCGCCCGGCAATGAACGCGAGTGCATCCTGTTCATCAACGGCCTGCTGAAAGAGGCGGGCATCAAAACCACACTGCTTGGCAAGAACCGCCAGCGCCAGAACGTGGTCGCCCGGCTGAAAGGCGAAGGGACAGCCCCGCCGCTGCTGCTCTACGGCCACGTGGATGTTGTCACCACCGAAAAGCAAAAATGGCAGCAGCCGCCCTTCGCGGCGGATATCGTGGACGATTTCATCTGGGGGCGCGGCGCGCTGGATATGAAGAGCGGCGTGGCCATGCTGCTGGCCGCCTTCCTGAAGGCCAAGGCCGAGGACACCCCTCTGCCCGGCGACGTGATCTTCTGCGCCGTGGCCGACGAGGAAGCCGGGGGCGATTTCGGCGCCAAGTTCCTGGTCGAGGAACACCCCGGCCTGTTCAAAGGTATCAAATACGCCTTCGGCGAGTTCGGCGGCTTCAACATGAGCATGGGCGGGAAGCGCATCTACCCGATCATGGTGGCCGAGAAACAGGCCTGCTGGATGAAGGCGGCGTTCCGCGGCCAGGGCGGGCACGGCTCGATGCCGGTGCGCGGCGGGGCAATGGCGAAACTGGCGCGCGCCCTGCGCCTGCTCGATCGGCGCAACCTGCCGTACCATCTCACCCCCGGGGTGCGCGTCATGCTCGAAAGCATCGCCGCAGCCCTGGGCGGAGTCAGCGGCCTGCTCTTCCGCCAGTTGACCAACCCGCTTCTGGCCGACCGCCTGGTCAAGGCGTTGGGGCCGCGCGTCGCCCTTTTCGCGCCGCTGCTGCACAACACCGTCAGCCCGACCATGCTGCACGCCAGCGACAAGGTCAACGTCATCCCGTCCGAGGTGGAACTCGGTCTGGACGGACGCCTGCTGCCCGGTTTCCAGCCGGAGGACATGACCCGCGAGCTGCGCGCCCTGCTCGGCGACGACTTCGATCTCGAAATCGTTATGTTCGACCCGGGGCCGGCCGCGCCGGATATGGGCCTCTTCGATACCCTGGGCGCGGTGCTGCGCGAGCTCGACCCCGAGGGCATAGCCGTGCCGCTGGTTCTCACGGGTGTCACCGACGCGCGCTTCTTCTCCCGCCTGGGCATCCAGACCTACGGCTTCATCCCCCTGAAGCTGCCGGACGACTTCAACTTCATCCGCACCATCCACGCCGCGGATGAGCGCGTGCCGGTGGAGGCGCTGGATTTCGGCGTGCAGGCGATTTTCAAGGCGATGCAGAGATTTCAATAGACAACATCCGCAATAAGATTTCTGCATCGAATTACCCGAATTGAACGGATTTGTTCGAGAAATTCGTGAAAATTCGATGCAAAAAACAAGCAGTCGGTCTATTACGGATAAAGTCTATTATCCATGATAAAGATTGGACGCGGACACCTGCACTTGCGCCAGGCCGTCTCGCCCCGGCGGGCTCCCGGCCCGAACGGGGTGCAAGTGTGGACGCGGCCTGCCCTGGCGGGCTAGGCCAGGGAAAACGCGGATGCGAAGGTGGAAAGGAATGTCAATATGAATCTCAAACGATGGTTTCGACAAGCAGTCAATAGCATTCTCCTGCTCGTGTTGTTGGCAGGGTGTGTAGCGCCAGCTACGCCTTTGCCTTCCACATCAGAACCGCGACTCTCGCCGCTGGTGAAAGGCTGCGCTGAGACCGACCAGGGCATGGCATCGCGTGCAGCAGGAGGTGAAAACGAGCAAGAACCGGCCATCGAGGTGATCGGGAACACGCTGCGTTACACGCGCGCCCTCCAGCACCAGTGCTACCGGAAAGTCGAATTCGAACACGAAATCCAGGGTACTGAAATCACCCTCTACGAGGTGTGGAGCGGCGAGGGCTGCCGCTGCGAGTGCTTCTCGGAAATCCAGGTTGACCTGGAGTTCGTCCCTGCGGGAAATTACCTGGTGCGAGTTTACGAGAAGGGCACCCAACCCGGCAGCAGCGAGCCGATGAAGGAGAAGCTGCTCATTTCGGGGAGTATAATTATCGCAAGAGGTACGCCATGACCAATTTAGAGCAAACCATCATTCGTGAAATTTCCACACTTCCCGAATCCCGCCTGACCGATGTGTTGAAGTACGTTCGCTTCATCAAACTTGGCTTGGCAGATGGCGATGAAATCGAAAAGCGTTTCGACAAATCCTGGAAGCGCGTGCGTGCTCGCGCGAAGAAATTGAACATCACCCAGGAAGATATTGAAGCCGAAATCCGTGCAGTGCGCATGTAAGACCTGACATGTCTCCGCGAGAAATTACTCAACGATGGCCTTTATCCACGCGAGAGTGACGGAAGGCAACGGCGCGGATGAGACATGTCAGGTCTGTCACCATTACAAAGATTCCACCAGGCAGGAAACTCCCGGAGACTGGCAGTCTCCGGGAGTTTGTTTTAGAAACTACGCCAGACGGACAATAACACTAACCGGCCGGCGCAGTGCTTGACTTTCGAGAAAATGACCCTATAATATGAGCAAGGGTTGATGGCATTAGAGGTAGATGAGAGGTTTCAATAACAATGAGCAGAGCCCAAAAAACATAGTTGACGTTGCAAACAGGCTGCGATGACTGGAAATGCACATGCCATAAAGTATGTATTACCTGCCTGATAAGCTTGTCTTTTTGGGTTGGAGGCTTTCATGAAATTTCTCAGAACAAAACTACTACCAATTTTCTTCCGATGTTTTCTTTTCGGAGGCCTCATCACAACGTTCATAGTTGGTGTCTACTATACGATTTTTCTCCTCCAGAATTTTCGCATCGATACCACTTCGATTTCTAACACCGCCTTCGCATTCGCAACCGTCCTCGCTGCACTCTGCTTTTCCTGGGCACAGGCGTTACCTACCAACGACAAGGATCGGAAACGCATTACGTTTGCTGGAGAACGGCTCTTCCATGCGGTACTCTTTCTTCTCATAGCATCAATCGTAAAGTACGCAGCGCTTTCTCTCGGTAATTACAATCCTTCAGATTTACTACGCATTCCAATTGATTTTTTCCGCGCCGTACTCGGTATTTTAGCGAGTCCTCTTTTCCTCTTCGCCGTCAGCGATGCCTATGCCGGCATTCTTGTCATTTATAAGCTTCTTTGGCCACGCACGTATCGATATCCAGAATGGGATACATTTGTATGAGTTGTAGCTCATCCGTCGGGTGCACATATGATCCGAGCATAAACGATAATGCGGATTATCCACATGGATGAACTCTCCAAAGTCGCCCTGCCCGCCCTGATTGCCTTGATCGGCACGTTAGTCACTGCCTTTGTTGGCTATCTTCAATGGAAGAGGCGGCAGGAAACCACTTTCCAAAGGATTTTCCGTGCAAATCCGCGACATTGTACTCGAAGAGTAAATCTGTGACATCCGTGTACAAAAAAACCCACATTATCCCAAAGCGCTGCCTGTCCTTCTCGGACAGGCTTTTTTGTCCCTGTTGCCTGTGCGAGCATGTCCCCTTATAATTTCTTTACAATTCCCTTTGTGTCACTTCGTGACCTTCGTCGAAAAAAAGGAGACCCCCATGCCCACCGAATCCGCTCAACAAGCCCTCGCCATCCTGCGCGATGGCAGCCAGTTCCAATGGTACGTCATCCCGCTGCTGTCCTTCGTCTTCTACGTCTACACCGTGGAGGTCGAAAAGCGCAACTGGATCCAAGTTCAGTGAAAAAGTCACTTATCGTCTTTGGCGTATGCGCAGCAGCCATCCTACTTGGCATAATCCTGGTCATGCAATCCAGGCAGACTCAACCCGCTGCGATCGAGACCGAGGGCAGTCTGTTCATCTTGCCCACGCCTGTCCACGATAGCGAAACATCCGTGGAAAAAGCGTTGTTGGAACGAAGGTCGCTCCGGGAATACGGCCGCGAGCCCCTGACACTCGCCGAAATCTCTCAACTGCTCTGGGCGGCCCAGGGCATCACCCATCCCGCCGGGCTGCGCACCGCCCCATCCGCCGGCGCTCTTTATCCGCTAGAAATCTATCTCCTTGCCGGTAACGTCACCAATCTTCGCGCCGGTATTTACCACTATAAGCCGGAAAGCCACGCGCTTAGCCTCATCGCCGAAGGCGATCAACGTCCGGCGCTGCGCCAGGCTGCGCTTGGCCAGAGCGCAGTGCAGGATGCGGCTGCGGTAATCGTCATTGCAGCAATCTACGAACGGACGACGGTCAAGTATGGCGAGCGCGGCGTCAGTTATGTCCACATGGAAGTGGGCAGCGTGGCGCAAAACGTTTATTTGCAGGCAACATCGCTAAATCTTGGCACGGTATTCATCGGCGCCTTTGACGATGACGAGGTGAAAAAAGTCCTTCACATGGCCGGGGATGAGCAGCCGCTTGGCCTCATGCCGGTCGGCAGAAAATAGACTATTCGGAAATTATGTCCATCTCTAACGCGGATGCGGGTGTTGACCCATCCACTCTTTCACCCACTCGCGCCACCCTGTTCAGCCTCCTCTTGCTCTCGGCGGCCGCGCTGGCCTTCCAGGTCACCCTGACGCGGCTGTTCTCGGTGGCGCAGTTCTACCATTTCGCCTTCATGATCGTCAGCGTGGCGATGCTGGGATACGGAGCCAGCGGTACCTGGCTGGCGATCATGCCCAACCTGGCGCGGATGGAACCCCGTCGCAGCCTGGGCTGGTTGGCGTTATTGACCGGTCTCAGCATCCTGGGGGCTTATCTCCTGATCAACCTGCTGCCCTTCGATTCCTTCAGCATCGCCGTTGACCGGCGGCAGATTGGGATACTTGTCCTGCACTACCTGGCCCTGGCCACGCCGTTCTTCTTCAGCGGCATGGCGGTCGGTTTGCTGCTGGCAGCATTCCCACAAGAATCGGGAAAAACGTACGCCTTCAATCTGCTCGGTTCGGCAACAGGTTGCGCCCTTGCCCTGGCCGCGCCATCTTTCCTCGGCAGCGAAGGAATGGTGACCCTGAGCGTCGGCTTGGCCGCGCTGGCGGCAGTGGGACAATTTGACAAATTGTCCTACCGCCTCGCGGCCATTACGCTTTTACTCTTTACGTTTTACAACCTCGGCGGCCATCCCCTGCCTCTCCTCGAACTGCGCCTCTCGCCCTATAAGAGCCTTTCCTACGTGTTGCAATATCCGGGCGCGGAAGTCATCTACCGCCGCTGGAACGCCTTTTCGCGCGTGGACGTGGTGCGCAGCCCAGGCATCCATTCACTGCCGGGATTGAGTTATCGCTACCTCCAGCCGCTCCCCACGCAGGACGGCCTGCTGGTGGATGGCGACAACCTGAGCGGCATCCTGCCCGCAAACGTCGAGGCGGCTTTCACCGACCACCTCCCCGCCGCGATCGCCTTCCAACTGCGGCCGGCAGCCGATTCGCTCATCCTCGAGCCGCGCGGCGGCCTGGACATCCTCACTGCGCTGGCTCACGGCGCCAGGCAGGTGACGGCGGTGGAGGTCAATCCGCTCATCGTCGCGGCTGCGCCGGTCTACGCCGACCCACGCCTGCGCACCGTGATCGAATCCGAGCGCAGTTACCTGCGCCGCACGGACGAGCATTTCGATGTTATCCTCCTCTCGCTGGCAAGTTCCTACCATCCAGTGCGCTCAGGCGCGTATAGCCTGGCCGAAGATTATCGCTATACCGTCGAGGCATTCACAGATGCGCTGGAGCGGCTAAACTCCGACGGACTGCTCGTCGTGACGCGCTGGCTGCAGCACCCGCCCAGCGAAGACCTGCGCGCTTTCGCATTGGCCGTGACCGCGTTGGAAAAGACCAACGGCGACCCGCGCGCTCAAATCGTCGCCTTTCGCGGTTACAACACAGCCACCATTCTGGTGAAAGACAGTCTGTTTACCCTTGACGAACTCCTGGCTATACGCAGTTTTACCGCTGAGCGCGCCTTCGACCTGACCTACGCGCCGGATATCCGCCCGGAGGAGACCAACCGCTACAATATCCTACCCGAATCGTCCTACTATCAAGCTTATACCGCCCTGCTGGATGCCAGCCCGCGGGCTGCCTTCTACGCCGCATATCCCTACGATGTCAGCCCGCCAACCGACGACCATCCCTTCTTCGGGCATTACTTCAAGTGGTCGCAGGCCGGGCAGGTCTGGGCTGAACTGGGCCAGACCTGGCAGCCCTTTGGCGGGGCAGGGTACTTCGTAATTTTGGCGCTGCTCATCCTATCCATTTTGATGGCCGGCTTGCTGATCCTCCTCCCGCTGGCTTTCCGCCGATCGTCTTCATCCTCGGACGCCGGTCATCCACTGTCCGCCTACCCTGCAAGGGGTCGAAGGGTCACTCGCCCCCTCCTCTATTTCACCTTCATCGGCCTGGCCTTCATGCTGGTCGAAATCCCTCTTATCCAGCGTTTCATCCTGTACCTGGGTCATCCCGCCTATGCAATGACAGCGGTCATCTTCTCTATTCTTCTCTTCTCGGCCGTGGGAAGCCGCCTGAGCCAGCATGTTCCGCTCCTGCCTGCCTTGGCCGCGCTGGTGATTCTCCTTTTGAGCCTCCATTCCTGGCTGCCGGGTGTTCTATCCCAAACACTGGGCCTGCCGCTGGGTTTCCGACTGGCCCTGACCGCCCTGCTCCTTGCGCCCATCGGCTTTCTCATGGGCATTCCCTTCCCGGCAGGGATACAACGATTGTCGAAAGCCGCTGCCCATTCCCAGCCATCCATCCCATGGCTCTGGGCGGCGAATGGCGCGGCCTCGGTAGTCGCCTCGGTGCTGGCGGCGCTGCTGGCGTTCTCGTTTGGTTTCAACTGGGTGCTGAGAATCGGCGCGCTGTGCTACCTCGCGGCCTGGATCACGGAATGGGCTCGCCCGAGGCTGGCCTCTTCTCCGCGCCCTCACCGGTAAAGGGGACAAAGATCACACCGCCCATGTTATAGGCCTTCAACTCCCCTTTCTCTTTGACAAATTTCCACAATGTCTGATACCATCCCGGCGAGCCGATGGGGATGACCAGCCGCCCGCCTTCGGCCAGTTGTTCGGCCAGCGGCGCAGGCAAATGATCCGGCGCGGCAGTGACGATGATGGCATCGAAGGGCGCATACTCCGGCCAGCCGTAATAACCATCCCCCTGCATGGAATGAATCCCGCCATATCCCAATTCTCGCAGGCGCGCCGTGGCGCTGGCAGCCAATTCGGGGACGATCTCGATCGTGTACACTTCCACAAAGCCCAACTCAGACAGCACCGCGGCCTGGTAGCCTGAGCCGCTGCCGATTTCCAGCACGCGGTCGCCCGGTTTCAATTCGAGCAGTTCCGTCATCCAGGCGACGATGAAAGGCTGCGAAATGGTCTGGCCGTAACCGATGGGAAGGGGATGATCGTTGTAGGCCTGATCAAGAAATTCCGGCAGGACAAACGCGTGGCGCGGCACTGCCCGCATGACGCGCAGCACGTCCGGGTCGCTCACGCCCTGCGTTTCGATAACCCTGACCAGTCTCAGGCGTTCTTCGCGGAAGGCAGACTCCTCGGCAGGCGAGAACGGCGAGGAGGCCGTTGCGCTGACTATCGCGGACGGGGAGGAAGGCGGCGTCGCCTGTCTCGCCGGCGCGCAGGAGGCCAGCATGAAAAAGAGACAAAGAATAAGGATCGTTTTCAAACGCAGAACCTTTCCCGCGACGTAGGGCGGCTTTTCGCGAAGCACCCCCGTAGGGGGCAAAGCCGCCATATATGGGCAGGCGGCGGGTATGAAACCCACCCTACACTTCATGCACCATGTTGTTCAACTCACGCCTGGGTGTGATGCGCGGTTTCTTGCCGGCGTAGCCAATCGGCAGCATTGCCACCGGCAATAATTCCTGTGGGATGCCGAGCGCCTCTCGAACAGCCTGCTCCTCGAACGCCCCCACCCAAACCGTCGAAAGTCCCAGCGCGGTGGCGGCTAACATTGCATAAGTACAAGCAATTGTCGCGTCCTGCACCGAATAGAGCCGGATGCCGCGCTGCGCGTAGCGCGCCGCCGACCGCGCCGGGTTGGCGCAGAAGACCAGCGTGAGCGGCGCTTCGGCAATAAATTCCTGATCCAGCGCTGCCCTGACCAAAGCTTTCCTGTGCGCCTCCCGCTTGACTAGATAAATCTCATAGCCCTGCATATTTCCCGCCGATGGAGCCTGGTTGGCGGCTGCAAGGATTTTTTCCAGCTTTTCTTCCTCCACCGCCTGACTGGTAAAGGCGCGCATGGAATGACGTTCGTTGACGACTTCGAAGAAATCCATTTCTATCCTCCAGGGGTTTTTGCCGAAGGCCTACTCGGCATTCAACCCATCCCGCAGATGGGTTGCCAAATCAGCCAATTCGTCCTTTTCCGCGTCGTTTAAACACGACCATGCTACGAAGAAGTAACGCTCGGTATCCTGCTCGATATTATCACGGAATGACTTTCCAGATTCGGTCAGGCGCGGACCTGGATCCGGCCCCTCTAGAAAGGCGCGCTTTCGCAGCTCGGCCAGCGCGCCGGCATAGACCTGGCGCGGGTGGCCGCGGCGCTGGAGCTTTTCGCAGACTGAATTGAGCGAGTCCGCCTCGCCGCGCCGGAGCAGAGTCAGCGTTTCTACGCGGCGCGCTAAGCCGACTCTGCGCTTCTCACGACCAGTACCGAGCAGCTCGAATAATGCACCAGTTTGCGCGAGACACTGCCCAGCAACCAGGACTTAAATTGACTGAGGCCGCGCGAGCCGGTGACGATCAGGTCTATTTTCTGGTCTTTGGCATAGGCGATGATCTCGGTGGCGGCATCCCCGCGCTTGAGCACCGTGGTGGCAGTCAGGCCAAACGTCTTCAGGTTTTTTACCGTGCGATCCAGAAGAGCTTGTCCTTCCTTCTCTTCCCTGGCGCGCTGGGCGGCAACTTCCTCCGGCACGGGCAGCGGCTCCATCATTGCCATTCCCGAATAGGGTGGCTCTGCAATCATGATCGGGAACGGCGCGGGTTGCAAGACGTGCATTGCGTGCAGACTCACCCCGCCAGGAAGCGGGAATTTTCCGAGATATTTTACCGCCTCCTGGCTGTACGCTGAGCCATCGCTGACCAGTAAGACGCGCCGCAAGCTGTGATAAGGGGCGCGCACGACCAGTACCGGGCAGCAGGCATATTCGACCACCTGCTGAGCGACGCCGCCCAGTAAAATGCCGAGAGTTGCCCGCAGCCCTTTGGCGCCGACCACGATCAGGTCCGGCCTGTGTTCTTCAGCGTATTCGACAATCTTTTCAGCCGGGTAGCCGAGGGTCAATTCGGATTTCGTCTGCAACCCTTTGTTCTGTAACTGGCTGCAAGTTTGCGCCAAGGCTTGTTCCAGCAAAGCCACCTCAGCCGCCTGGGTCGAGGTAAAGGCCCTGAACGCGGTGATAAGGCACTCGGACGGTAATGGCAAGTCGCCCACCAGAGCGACCGCCGCGCGCGCATGTTCCGAACCGTCATCGGCCAGCAAGATATTGAACAGGCCTCTCTTCCTTGGGGTCATCATGAGCCACCTCCTTTCGTTCATCTCAGGACAACCATTCAATTCCCCCACATATACTTTACCACAATGGCGCGTGAATTTCTACTCCTGGTTTTCGATTCTCTGGGATTTGCCGGGGAACAGCAGTTGGAAACTGCACCAACGAAAGCGCAAAGTCGCCCTTCGGAGACTGCCTGCCCTGGCGGGCTAGGCCAGGGGAAACAGCCTGCGAAGGCAGGCTTCGCGCCCTTGTCGCTGCGATTTCAATCGCTGGAGGTAGTTTCAGCCCCACAAATCTGACAAGAGCCGCCTAATCTTATCCCCTTTGACGCACGGCTTTTTTTGTTATACACTATCTGAAAGACTGCTTCTGGAAAACTGCCAAAGGAGACTTTCATGGAACAATTCTTTGTCAAAGATTACACCGGCGGGGCGTTTGTCTGGTTTAGCGCGGCGCATAATATTGCCCTGTTGATCATTGTTTTGCTGAACGTGCTGCTCATCCGGCGGCTGAAGGGCGCGCCGGAAAAGTCGAAGCGCACGGTTGCGTATGGCATGGCGGGCGTACTATGGGCCAATGAAATCGCCTGGCATCTGTGGCATGTCTTTACAGGCCAGTGGACGATCCAGACCATGCTGCCGCTGCACGTATGCAGCCTGCTGGTCTGGACCGGCGCGCTGATGCTCGTCACCCGCAATTACTCGATCTATGAGTTCTCGTACTTCATGGGCATCGGCGGGGCGCTGCAAGCCCTGCTGACGCCCGACCTGGGCATTTACGGTTACCCGCATTTCCGCTTCTTCCAGACTTACATCTCGCACGGGTTGATCATCACCTCCGCCATCTATATGACGGTCGTGTATGGTTTCCGCCCAACGTGGAAGTCGCTGTTGCGCGTGTTCGTGTGGATGAATATTTACATGGCGTTTGTCTTTGTCATCAACAAACTCATCGGCAGCAACTACCTGTTCATCGCCCACAAGCCGCCGACAGCCAGTCTGCTCGACCTGCTGCCCGAATGGCCGTGGTACATCGCCTGGATGGAGGTGGTCGGGATGCTCACCTGCCTGATCTTGTATCTGCCGTTTGCCATCCAGGATTGGCGTGCGAAAGTAAAATCCATCTAGCAGGAGAAAACATGGAGCGCTATTTTGCATACTTTTACACTGGGCCTCCCTTCGTAATGTTTGGCCCGGCGCATATCGGTACGCTGGCCGCCCTCATTCTTTTCAATATCGCCTTGATCTGGCGCTTTAAAAAAGCACCGGAAAAGGCGAAGCGCAGGGCGGCTTACGTCATCGTCGCTGTTCTCTGGTTGAACGAGATTGCCTGGCACGTGTGGAATTACAAGAGCGGGATATGGACTGTCCAGACCATGTTGCCGCTGCACATTTGCAGCCTGTTGGTCTGGGCGGGTGGTCTGATGCTGATTACGAAGAACTATTTTATCTATGAGTTTGTTTATTTCATGGGCATCGGCGGAGCATCGCAGGTGCTGATCACACCTTACCTGGATATCTATGGTTTTCCCCATTTCCGCTTCTTCCAGTCGTTCATTTCCCATGGGCTGATTGTAAGCATGGCAATCTACATGACCGTGGTCGAAGGCCTCCGCCCGACTTGGAAGTCGTTGCTGCGGGTAGTCTTATGGATGAACATCTACCTGGCGATAATCTTTGTGGTTAATACGCTCACCGGCAGCAACTATCTTTTCCTGGCCGAGAAGCCGCCGGTCGCTACCCTGCTCGACCTGCTGCCCGAATGGCCGTGGTACATCCTTTGGATGGAAGTCATCGGTCTGGTCATGTGCCTGATCCTTTACCTGCCATTTGCGATAAAAGATTGGCGTGTGAAAATAAAAGCTGCCTGAGTCTCCAATTCTCCACCTCCACAGTTATGGCATCCCGTCGAACAGTATTCATCCCTTACAAGCCCAAAACCATCCTCAATAAATCCAAACGCGCCGACCACTGGTTCTGGACGCGCTACAGCGCCTATCCCTACATCGGCTGCCAGCACGGCTGCGAATTCTGCTACTGCCGCGAGCGGAAGTATTCTCCCTACGATGACCCGAACGACTTCGCTTACGTCATCAAGGTCAAGGAGAACGCGCCTGATCTGCTGCGCCGCGCCCTCAGCCGCGCGCCAGTGGATTTGGTCTTCACAGGTGACTATCAGCCCGCCGAGCGCAAGTTCGAGGTCTCGCGCAAGATGCTGGAGGTGTGTCGCGACCTGGGCTTCCCGGTCTTCGTACTGGAACGTAACCCGCTGGTGCTGCGCGATATTGACCTGATCAAAGCCATCAACGAACGCGCACCCTCGGTGGTGGCTTTCAGCATCATCTCCACGCCCGATTCGCCCAATTACGACAAAGTTTGCCAGATGGAGCATCTCGCCCCGCCGCCCGAAAAACGCTTCGCTGCAATGGAAGAGCTCGCAAAAGCCGGCATTCTCACCGGCACCTGCTTCATGCCCATCCTGCCCGGCCTGTGCGATGACGAGGCCAACCTCGAAGCCGTCGTCCGCTGGACGGCGGAGCATGGCGGCAGGTTCGTCCTGGCCAGCAGCCTGACGCTTTCCGACCAACAGCGCGCCTATTTCTTCGCTGTGCTGCGCGCCCGTTTCCCTGACCTGCTGGGGCTTTATCAACGCATTTATCCGCCGAAGAGTTACGCGCCAGCAGACTATCCCTGGCGGAAGATCGCCCTGCAGATCCGCGAGCTGTGCGAAAAGTATGGCATCCTTGACCGCGTGCCGCGCCCGATCATCCCCGGCGACAAGCGCACCCTCAACAAGCGCATCGTCGAGAGGCTGGCCGACCAGCTCTACGCCATGGAACTAAACGGCGAGTCGAGTTATCACGTCTGGGCTTACCGCAAGGCCGCCTGGGCCATCGAGGATTTGGAACAGGATATTGGATTGATCTACCGCACGATGGGATTAAAGGGTCTGCAGAGCATCCCCAACATCGGCACTTCGCTGGGAAACATGATAGAAAACCTGATCACAGTCGAGTTTCCAGACTTGATGCGCCAAACCTGAAGCGCCGCTCTCACCTCGCAGCTGGCGCTGGGCAGGTTCACATCTCATGTCATGCAAAAGGAAAGAAATAGGAATATCGCCATGTCAACTTCAAATCCATCCCCCCGCATTTCTTCAGAAAAACTCACCCTCATCCTCTCCGCCTGGGGACTGATTCTGCTCATCTCCGACCTGCCGGATGTGATCTGGAACGCCGTCACCGGCGGGATACCGGACTGGCTGTTCTGGGCCAAGGTGGGGATGCTGGGCGCGGCCCTCGCTCTCTGCCTGCTCTGGAAGCGCCTGCGTCCGCTGTGGCAGTTTACATCTGTGATGCTAATCTTCTACCTGGCGCTGGCGCTCATCGCACGGATCAGGAACAACGCCTGGTGGCAGGTGCGCTTCGGCGGTGAAAACGTCTCCTTTGGCCTGGGTTTCCTGGGTATCTTCATCCTCGATACTGCCGTCGCGCTGACGGTACTGTTGGCTCTGTGGCTGATCCACCGCAAGCGGAACGCCTTCTTCCTGGTCAAAGGACAACTCGACGCGCCCATCGAACCCGTCCGCTGGCTGGGAATCGGCAAGGGCGAATCGTGGCGCTCCTTCGGTTTGATCTTCGCCGTCTGCGCCGCGATTGGCATCATGGTTCCCACCATTCTATCCCTGCGCCCGTCGGGAGATGTTCTCTTGAAAGCCGCATCGCTCCTGCCGTTTGTGCTTCTGTTTGCGGCCATCAACGCTTTCAACGAAGAAGCCTATTACCGCCTGTCCCTGCTTTCCACCCTGACCAGCGTGATCGGCAGGACACACACTCTGCTCATCAACATCGTCTTCTTTGGGATGGCGCACTGGCTGTACGGCTCTCCGCCCGCACTCTTGGGCTTCCTATTGACCGGCTTCCTGGCTTTCCTGATGGGCAAAAGCATCCTGGAGACGAAAGGCCTGTTCTGGGCCTGGTTCATCCACTTCCTGCCCGATGTGGTCATTTTTGCCTCCTATGCCATCGCCTGGTTTCAATAATAACCATCCTGTCCTACGTCTACCGCGGCAACCCCGTGTCATGGTGGGTTTCTTTTCCCTCAACCAAGTAATCGGTGTCGCTTTCAATACCATCGGCGGCGCGATGGTATTGAGCCAGTTCCGCCGGAACAAGTTGGCTGGGCGTCCAAGAGGAGACAAAATGAGAACCATTCTCTACCGTTTCGTCACGTTGAGAATTTTGATAATCACCCTTTTCGCCTGCGGCGGCCAAGCGGCCGAGCCGCCTCCCCCGGCAGATCAAAAGAGCTGGGATGCGCCGGATATCGTCATGGAGCAGATGGTTATCCCTCTCCCGTAACTTTTTCACTGCATCAGCGTAAACCAGTATATAATCCGTAACATAAAAAAGGAGAATGTAAATGAATCGTCGTAATCGCAGTCAACTGGGGCTGGGCATCATCCTGCTCCTGGCCGCCGCCGGGATGGTAGCGGTAAAACTCAACCCCGGCCTGGCCGGTTTGATCCCCGCCTTTGAGTGGCCGATGTGGGTGGTCTTCGCTGGCGGCATCCTCCTGCTCATCGGCCTGCTGGTCGGCGCGCCGGGGATGGCCGTGCCGGCCTGCATCACGGCTGGCATCGGCGGCATCCTATATTACCAGAACGCCAGCGGTAACTGGGCATCCTGGGCCTACATGTGGTCGCTGATCCCCGGCTTTGTCGGCCTCGGCATAATCCTGGCCGGGATTCTCGGCGAAGGTTTCCGCAAAAATCTCCGCGAAGGGCTGAAACTCATCGTTATTAGTGCGGTGATGTTCCTGGTCTTCGGCGCAGCCTTCGGCGGGTTGGATATTCTCGGCCCATACAAGGAATACACACTGGCCGGGTTGCTCTTCCTGCTCGGCCTGTGGCTGATCCTGCGCGGCGCATCCCGCCGCCGGAAGGAGTAAAACCATGCGTCGCAGTTCTCTTTTCTGGGGAAGCGCCCTTATCCTGCTATCCGGCCTGTTTCTGCTCAAGGCCACCGGCATCCTCCAAGATGACGTACTGGGTTACTTCTGGCCACTGTTGCTGCTGCTGCTCGGCGTCTGGGTGCTGGCCAGCGCCTTCCTTCCGCGCGAGACTTTCGTGGAAGAAGGCCAGGCGTTCGCCATTGACCTGCAAGGCGCAAGCGAGGCAAAAGTCGAGTTCAATCACGGTGCAGGTCAGATTGAAATCCGCGCCGGCGCCCCTTCCGGCCAACTGATGACCGGCACGAAAGCGCTCGGTATGGATGTTTCCAGCAAGCTTGTCGGCGGCATACTGGAAGCGGAAGTGAACGCCGGCCCGACCTTCGTCCCGTTTATCGGGCCGAGCGGCGGCGCGTGGCGTTTTGAACTGAACCGCGACATCCCCATGACGCTGGAAGTGAGCGCCGGGGCCAGCAACGTGAGCCTCGACCTGAGTGACCTGCTGGTCAAATACCTCAGCCTGGAAATTGGCGCCAGCAGCCTCCGCCTGACTCTGCCATCCCGCACCGAAAGCACGTTCGTAGAGATCGAAGCCGGCGCGGCCAACCTCGAGATCAGTGTGCCGGAGGGCGTGGCGGCGCGCATCCGCCTCAAGGAGGGGATGACGGCTTTGAAGATTGACCGCGCCCGTTTCCTGAACCTGGAAGGAGGCATCTATCAATCGGCGGATTACCATCAGGCTGCCCGGCGTGCTGAATTGAATATCGAGGCCGGCGCTGCCTCGGTCAATATCCAATAATTGCTCTCGATTAAGTATTACAGCGCAATGTTCACAAAAATCTTCTCCGAGGTGTCACCCTGAGGGCGCGTTCTGTGCGCCCGAAGGGTCTCCACGCCGCAAAACGGAGATTCTTTGCACCCGAAAGAGCGCCGGGTGCTCACATCGTCCCGACACTTGCACCTGCTGCAAGTGCAGGTGTGTCCTTCGGGAGAATGACATGTTAGCGGAAGTACTTTAGCAACCTTGCGCTGTAATATTATGCCTTCGGCAAACCATTGACAGAGGAGAATCAGATGAAAAAAATGGACTTTCGCATCATCACCGGCGTCCTTCTGATCCTGGGCGGCATCCTGGGCCTGCTCGATAAGATCGGGATCATCAAGGAAGGTTTTAACCTGTTCTGGGCGGTGGTTTTCGGGTTCGCCGGAATAGTATTTTTGTATTTCTTCTTCACCAATCGCAATAACTGGTGGGCGGCAATTCCGGGTTTCACCCTGGCGGGTATTGCGGCTTCATCCTTCCTACCGGATGGCCTCGGCTGGGACGGGTTAGCCTTCCTGGGCGGCATCGGCCTGGGCTTCTGGGCGGTTTACTTCAGCGGGCGCCAGCGCTGGTGGGCAATCATTCCGGGTGGCGTGCTGATCACGCTGGGCGCGACTGCCGCGCTCTCAGAGGCATTCAGAATCCAGGATACCGGCAGTGTCTTCTTTATCGGCCTGGGTCTGACCTTCCTGCTGGTGGCTGTGCTGGCGCGGCATACCTGGGCATATATTCCAGCGGTAATTCTGATGGTTTTCGGCGCGTTGATTGATACCGCCTTTCAGGGCAGCCTGGACTACGTCTGGATTGTGGCGCTCTTCCTGGGCGGCCTGGCTTTGATCTGGCAATTCTTCCGCTCACGATAGCCCCCTCGTGATATAGCGCGGCTTCCAGCCGCAACCAAAAGATTCACCCACGTGAGGCATATACTCCTCCTTGAACGGGCTGATAGGGATTTGCCGTGATTCGGCGGCAATGTAGGACAAATTTTCAATTTGTCCTACGACTTGATTCGGCGGCAAATGCTGGACAAATTGAAAATTTGTCCTACGACTTGATTCGGAAGCAAATGTTGAACAAATTGGCAATTTGTCCTACGACTTGATAAGGTGGCAAATGTTGGACACTACACTATATCTTGACTCCCAAGCCCTTCGCAAATTTACGCAGACGGCCGGATTCTAATTCAATCTGCTCCAAGAGCGCGGGCGCGCTGGTCAGGTCTTCCTGTTTGTCGAGCGTCTCCAACCGGGCGGCGAGGCCCGAAAGCGGCCCGGCACTGAAATTGGCCGAGATGCCCTTGAGATTGTGTGCCAGGCGGCTCAACGTATTTGCATCCCCGCTTTTCAGGGCAGCTTGCATTGCCTGGATTCGGTCCGGCAGGTGCGCCATGAATTCCTGACACAATTCGAGGAAAAAGGCGTGGTCGTCGTTGAAGCGCGGCAGCGCCGTTTGCAGGTCGAGGGGGGTATCCGTCTCGGCGGTGATGAAAGACCTGACGGGCGCGTCCGCCGGTAGGCCTTCGGCAGGCACAGGGTCGGGTTGCGCTGCGCGCGTTTCCATCTTGTCCGCTGGGCGCGGCGCGCCCTCAGCGTGTGGAAGCGCCCAGCGGTCGAGAGCAGCCAAAAAAGCCTGCGGTTCGAGCGGCTTGGAGACGTAGTCGTCCATCCCTGCTTCCAGGCATCGCTCGCGGTCGCCTTTGAGCACATGGGCGGTCATGGCGATGATGGGGATATGTTTCTCGCCCCCTTCCCAGCGGCGGATGCGGCGGGTGGCCTCGAAACCGTCCATTTCTGGCATCTGCACGTCCATCAGCACGGCGTTGTAGGCTTCCTTTTGCACTTTTTCAAAGGCGAGCAGACCGTTTTCGACCGCATCCACTGAAAAACCAGCCTTTTGCAGCAGCACAACAGCCAGTTTCTGGTTGATGAGGTTGTCTTCAGCCAGCAGGATGCGCAGACCCTGGCGTTTCTGCTCGGAGAGCGTATGCCGCGTGACCAAACGGCCGGTGCCGGGTTTCCGCGGCTGGCTTCCCAAAACGGCCACCAGCGCTTCGTAGAGCAATAGCTGCTTGACCGGTTTGTGGAGATAAGCCGAGCAACCCAATGCATCCAAACGTTTGACGTCGCCTCGCTCTCCCATGGAAGTCAGGATGATGATTTTGACATCCCGGCCAGTCGGGTCGCTCTTGATGGCGCGCGCGGTTTGCTCGCCATCCATATCCGGCATTTGCATATCCAGAAGGATCAAGCGGTATGGGTCATGCGCGCGGTGGGCGGCGCGCAGAATATCCAGACCTTCAGCGCCGCTTTCGACCGCATCCACCCGGCAGCCAAAACCAGAGAGCATCTTGGTGAGGATCATGCGATTGGTGGCATTATCATCTATGTAAAGAATATGTGTGTCGAGCAAGTCTACCGGAGAGGGCGGCTGCTCTACTTGATCCTCTGCCTGCTTCTCGAACTGGACGCGAAACCAAAACGTGCTTCCTTTCCCTGGCTCGCTTTCTACGCCAATTGCCCCGCCCATGGCTTCGACCAATTGCTTGGAAATGGTCAAGCCAAGCCCGCTGCCGCCGAACTTGCGGGTGGTGGAGCCATCCGCCTGCGTGAAACGTTCAAAGACCGCCGCCTGCCGCTCAAATGGGATGCCGATTCCGGTATCTTGGACCGAGAAGCGTACTGTGGCGTGCGTTTCAGCAACGGAGACTGGTTCAGCACGGATGACGACCTCGCCCCGCTCGGTGAACTTGATCGCGTTACCAACCAGGTTGACCAGAATTTGACGAACCCGGCCCGGGTCGCCGCGTAAATTGGAATAGATATCCGGGTGGATCAGCGCGGCCATTTCCAGACCCTTATCCTGGGCGCGCTTGGCCAGGGTGTAAGCCACATCCTCAACGGTATTGCGCAGATTGAAGTCAATCACCTCCAAATCGAGACGCTTGGCTTCGATTTTCGAGAAATCCAGGATGTCGTTCAAGAGGGTAAGCAGCTCTTCAGCGCTTTGCAGGGAAGTGTTGAGGTAATCCCGTTGTTCGGGTGTGAGGGATGTATCCAGGGCTAATTCCAGCATACCAATGACGCCATTCATCGGGGTGCGGATCTCGTGGCTCATATTCGCCAGGAACTCGCTCTTGGCGCGGCTGGCTTCCTCGGCCTCTTTGCGAGCGCGGGTCAAATCTGAAATATCGTGGTAAATACCCAGCGCGCCCACCTTTTCCCCGCCAACGATGATTGGGACACCGAAGATTTCCACTTCGACGAGAGTCCCGTCCTTACACCGGCGCTGGCCGAAGCCATGCACAGAACCGGACATGGCCTGCTCAGTATAGCGGACGGCCTGCTCGGCAGTCTCTGGAGTGGTAACCAGCTCATCTATACTCGCTCCCTTGATCTCATCTTTGGCGTATCCAAACAATGTCTCAAAGGTGGGATTACACGAGACGATTCTCTCATTGTTGTCCAATACAACTATCGCCGTGGGGCTATTAAAAACCAGGGCTTCAAAGTATTGTTTCTGGCGAAGCAACTCGGCTTCAGCTTGCCTGCGGGCGGTTACATTCCGAAAGATGTATAGCGTCTGTGACGGTAGATCTTTCACCAATACGGGATAGACAGAGGCCTCATAAGAACCCTCCAGACAGGGGAAAGTTATATCCCCGCTTTGTCTATTCCAACTGACTTCGTCCTGATCACAATGGAACAAGACCGACGCCAGCGGTTGCCCAATTAGCTCTTGAAATGTCCTGCCGAGCTGTTTACTGACGGACAAATTACAGCGCAGGATGTTATCCTTGTCATCAGTAATAATGATCAGATCGGTGACCGCGTCGAAAGTAGTCTCCCACGCTTTCTTGCCCGCGCTGATGAGCATCTCAGTTTGACGACGTTCCTCGACTTCGCCTTGAAGTTCCTGATTGGTGCGCACCAGTTCCGAAGTCCGCTCCGCGATCGTCGCCTCCAAACGGGCATTCAATTTGACGAGACGCTCTTCGCGTGAGCCATAAAACCCGAAGCTCAGTCCCAGGAACAAGGGCGTCGTGTCAATGATCCATAATACAGGGTAGCTCATCTGAGCGGAAATCATCGCTTTTAGATTAAGCGGCTCATGGCAGGCAAACAGATGGAGGATGGTACCAAAGACAGGGAAGATCATCCCGAACAATACGCCCAGGAGAGTGTATTTATAAGTCTGGGAAAGGCCGGTAAATATTTTCATTGGGGACTCCACATTAAATTATGGCTGCGCTTTGGAGCGACCAACACAAAACAGGCACATTACAGGGTACTGCGTAGATCGGTGAACCAAACTCTTGTAATTTGCGAGCATTTCGGCACATGCAAGTTCACGAATTTATGCAAGAAGCAGTAAGACATAGTTTAACATAAATCATGGATTTATATTGCTCATCCCCCAAAAAATGCCGCCGCATTTAAACGCGGTTGCAGTAGCAGTAGGGCGGGTTTTCGCGAAGCACCCTCGTAGGGGGCTTACCCGCCATGTCTGGCGGCAGGTTCAGAAACCTGCCCTATGTATGGCTTATGTAGGTGCATGGCGGGTTTTCGCGAAGCACCCCCGTAGGGGGCTTACCCGCCGTGTCTGGCGGCAGGTTCAGAAACCTGCCCTACTTATGCCTCTTCAACTCGCTCGATATCCGGGAAGAATTGCCGCACCGTCCCCTCCACCCAGCCGTGCAACGTGGCCGGGGAGAGCGGGCAGCCCAGGCAGGCTCCACCCATTCGCACCTTCAAAACTTTCCCATCAAAAGCAACAAATTCTACCGATCCGCCGTGGAAATGTTCGATATAAGCGCTCAGTTGTTCGATCAAACCTTTCATCTGCGCTTCTTTTGAAGTGGGTTTTGTTTTCGCCATTCTTCCAACCTCCTTTTGCTTTTGCATAAAGCCGGCCGGCTGGCGGATACCTTTCGCCAGCAAGGATGTCACCTGCGTCCGCCGGCTCTGCCAGCGTTCAGATATTACGGCTGCCAGGCGGTCGAGAATGACTTTCCCGACTTCAGGATGCTGGTCACATAATGCGCGCAAATCGTTGCCGCGCACCTGCAAGACTTCACAATCCGTCAGGCACATCGCCCCGGAAGTATATGCCACATTCCCTAATGCCGCGGACCAGCCGAAGACGCCGCCCGGTTGGATATGCGTAACGGTCATCATAGCCCCGTCATCCGGTTTGAAGCGGATTGCTACCTCGCCTTTTACAACCAGATAAAGATATTCGGCGTTATCCCCTTGCTCAAAAACGGTTCTGTCGAGCGGATAAACCTGCGGCCTGAAATAAGGCGTCAACAGTTCCAGATCTGCCGCGCTTAATCCTTCGAAGAAAACGGACCGCTCAAGGGCATCGAATATCATTGTATGATATTATTCAAACCCACCTGCCCTTTCAAGTGGAGAACTTCCTAAATTGAAAGACATTTGTCCCTCATTTCCTCATTTTCAGATTAACTACCCTGCAACTTCTGATTATGGAAAACATCTAATGATTAACGAGACCACGCCAGAGTTTTCGCTTGAGGCGCTCAAATCAGGAGAGCCGAACGAATTCGCCCGCTTTGTAGATGCCTACTCCGGCCCCATTTACCGCATGGCGCTGAAAATGCTCGGCGACCAACAGGATGCTGAGGATGTGCTCCAAAATACTTTCCTAAATGCGTTCAAATACATCCATAGTTTCGAGGAACGCTCCAGCCTCTCCACCTGGCTCTATCGCATCGCCGCCAACGAAGCCCTGATGTTGATCCGCAAGCGACGCCCTGAAACAACCTTGACGGACACAAATTTGGAAGACGCTGAAGGCGAGAATTATTCCCCGCTCCAATTCGTGGACTGGTGCTGCCTGCCGGAGGATGAATTGCTTTCGGTCGAAGCCAGGCGCCATCTCGACCGGGCCGTCCAGCGCCTGCCGGAGAAACTGCGCATAGTTTTCATCCTACGCGACCTCGAGGGTCTATCCATCGAAGAGACCAGCCAGGCGCTGGACTTGAGCCAGACCGCGGTAAAAACCCGTCTGCTGCGTGCCCGCTTGAACCTGCGCGAGCAACTCAGCAGTTATTACGGCGAACGCATTCACGATCGGATGGACAAGAAATGACGAAAACCGCGCATTGCAAATCATTATTGGAATCGCTCTCCGACTACGTGGATGGCACGCTCAGCGAGGATTTGTGCGCTGAGCTACAGCGACACATCTCCGCATGTCAAAATTGCAGCATCGTGGTGGACACGCTGCGCAAGACCATCTATCTTTATCATGCGACCACCGCCGAGCCGGCAAACGTGCCACTCGACGTGCGCGAGCGCCTCTTCCATAGCCTGAAACTGGAAGATTATCTCCAGCATTAAGCAACTTTTTTGGACTCAAAGTATCTATACTGAGCACGGTCACGATCTGCGCTTTTGTCATTCTGAACGGAGTGAAGAATCTGCCCTGCGTGCCAGGAGATTCTTAGCACACCGTCCTGCGTTCGGTGCAGGGAAAACGGCTCACACCGTCCCGGTGTCCTTCCGGGAGAATGACAACACAAAAAGCGCAATCTGTGCCTGTTGGCAGTATACCAGGATGAACGACCTAATCAGAAATTTGCCCCATGCGGGCAGGTTTATTTTTCCAGGAGTAAGAAATGACAGCATTGCTCAATGACAACATCCAGGGACAGGTGAAAGAAGCGCTTGCCCAGATGCAGCATCCGGTCCAGATTCTCTTTTTCGGCTCACAGGAGAATTGTGAATACTGCAACGACACCCGTCAATTGGTCGAGGAAGTGTGCGCGCTTTCAGAACAACTCAGCCTGAGCATCCACGATATCCAATCCGACGCAACGCTTGCGGCCGAGTACCACGTGGACAAAACGCCCGGCCTGGTCATCGCCGCAAAAGACGGCGAGCAGGTTACCGATTATGGCATCCGCGTTGCCGGGATACCCGCCGGGCACGAGTTCAGCTCGCTGATCCAGGATATTTTGCTCGTCGCGGGCCGCGACTCCGGCCTGAATGAACAAACCCGCGAATTCCTCAGAACGCTGACCAAGCCCGTCAGCCTGAAAGTCTTCGTCACCCCCACCTGACCATACTGCCCGCGAGCCGTGGTGCTCGCGCATCAGATGGCGCTGGAAAGCCCGCTGGTCCAGGCTGAAATGGTCGCAGCAACAGAGTTCCCTGAGCTTTCCAACCGGCATAACGTCAGCGGCGTGCCGCAGACCACGATCAATGATGGCAAAGGCAACGTCGTCGGCGCGGTTCCCGAAGCAAATTTAATCGCCGAGATCCTGCGCGCGGTCAGCGCGTAGCCCAAAGTAACGGGCGGTAACACACGCAGTAAAACATCCCCACCGAATAGACCTGCGACGCTTATGACTGCATCGAAACCCGCAAGCGCTGCCCGACAACACGCAGCCAAAAAAAAAGGAGCAACCTCTTCATGGTCTTCCTTGCCAGCGGGTTGTTCCTTTTTGGCGCCGCGGTCATTTTCGCCCTGCCGGGCGCCGAAGAGGAAGTCATTGCCCGCGGCGAGGCCTCGTCCATCCCGGTGACCGTGAATTACCCCGCGCCAGAACTAACCCTGACCGACCTGCCGAGTAGGTGCTGCGCACAAGGCAGCCCCAGCTCGCTGGCCGATTATCTCGGCCAGGTCGTCCTGGTCAACAACTGGGCCACCTGGTGCCCGCCCTGCAAAGCCGAGATGCCTGCGTTGCAAGCCTATTATCAAGCCCACGCCGCCGAGGGCTTTGTCATCCTCGGCATCGAAGCCGGCGATCATGCTGACGAGGTGACGGCTTTCGTCAAGCAATACGGACTCACTTTCCCGGTCTGGCTCGATGCTAAGGGATTGGCTCTTGAGGCTTTCAGAAATTTCAGTCTCCCCAGCTCTTACGTGATTGACCGGGATGGCGTCGTCCGCCTGGCATGGAGCGGGGCAATCAGCCGTGAGATGCTGGAAAAGTATGTGACGCCGGTGGTAGTGAGGAAGTGAGGAGTGATGAGTGATGAGTGAGGAGTGATGAGTGATGAGGGGAGTGAGGAGGAACGAGAAATGGGTGAGGAGGAACTATGGACACAAGAATGACCTGGCAAGAGGGATTGACTTTCACCGGCACAGCGGATAGCGGTTTCAGCGTCCCGCTTGGCGCTTCGGCGGAAGTGGGCGGCGCGGACGACGGATTTCGCCCACTGGAGCTGATGGGCGTCAGCCTGGCCGGATGCACGGCGATGGACGTCATCTCCATCTTGAAGAAAAAACGGCAGGATGTAACTGCCTTCGAAGTGCGCGTCCACGCTGACACAGCCCGGGAGCACCCCCACGTCTTTACCCACGTAAAGATCGAGTATATTGTGACCGGCCGCCGCATTGATCCCGCCGCAGTTGAACGGGCGATGGAGCTTTCCAAAACCACCTACTGCCCGGCGCAGGCCATGCTCGCCAGGGTGGTCGAGATCGAGTTGAGTTACCAGATTATCGAAGTTTGATGCTACTTTTTCTACTCAGGTGACAGTCAGGTGACAGTCACCTTCGAGGTGACTGTCACCTGACTTCAACTTATCTGCCTGCCTGCACCTGGCTGGCCAGATCCGAACAACCCTTGCAGGCCGTCACGGTAAGGCCATTGCGAGTCAACGTTCCCAGGTAGGGTGCGCTCCCATTGTGAGCAACCCAGCCTTCCAAATTGAAGGCCAACGGCCCATCCGCGGGGATCCATTCGCCGTTATATTTGCGGGCGATATGGATGTGGGTACCGGTCGCCGGCCCGCCCTCGCAGGAGGGATGCCCAAGCGGGTCGCCTGCTATCAGGATTGCGCCCAGCGGGACGCGGCCATCGCTGCCCACGTGTAGATAGAGGATCGCCCAGCCGCTGCGTTCATCGCCATCGCCATCCAGATCGAGCATGACCACGCCAGCGCCTGAACGGGCGACCACGCCGTCGGCGACGGCAGTCGCCCATTTATCCGTAGGGACACAACCACTGACCGAGGCCGGGGGGGCAAAGTCAACGGCGGCGAAGGGCTCCCCCTCCCCCCAGCCGGTGTGCGGGCCGCCGGTATAGGTCCATGCCTCGCCGGCCGCGAAGGGGAACAGGAACGGCGTCTGCTTCAGGCTGACCGGAATATGGGGAACTTCTGACGCCCAGGGGTCGCCAAAAAACTTTCGATATGTATACGCCAGGCCTTGGGGGCCAACCGCGTGGTCGTATTTCTCTTTCGGATGCAGGCGCGAGAAATAATATTGGATGCCAACCGAGGCGGCATTCTGCCAGGGGTCCGGGCGATCCAAACTGCCGTCGCGATGCTCGAAAGAAGTCAGCCGTCCCGCCCGCCAACCATAATAGCTATTATTGAGCGTATTGGCTGCCCAGACCAGTTGCAGGTAGAGGCCGCGATGCGAATAACTGCGATAGCCAAGCGGATAGGACATATCCGGTGGTTCAGCCTGGGAGAGCGCGCCGGTTTGATATTCCAAAAGGGCAAGCAGCAAACGCGGGCTGACGCTGAAGTTCATGGCGACGTAATCCACGATCTGCGCGCCGTTGCGCCAGTCGCCTCCCACGTAGTCGCGGAAATCCTTCAGCCAACCCGGTTGCTGCGCGACAAAAGCCGAGGTATCGAACTCGACCGCCGAGGGGCCGTTGACGAACAGGTTATCTGGGATAATCTTGAATGATGTACCCCACAACGGCAAATAATAGATGGGAATTTTCATCGGCATCCCGTGCGGCATGGTCGTCGCGTCGGTCGGGATTTGGGGGTTGGCTTGGCGGATTTGTTCTATAGTTGTATTGAAACGGGCTGCCAGCGCCGGCAGTGTGTCGCCCATTTGCGCAACGTAATCCACCAATTCACCCGGGTTATAAGCCGGGCGCGCCGGAAGCGGGGTCGGCGAAGGCCCGGCGAAGAGCGTCGGCGTCGCGCTGACAGGCGCCAGGTCCGCACCCGCAGCCTGGGGCATACAGGCCGACAGGATAAGGGAGGCAATTATGAGAAGCAGCAAACCACGAAAAGGGAATTTATTCATCCGGCAAACGGGTGATCTGGGTCTCAAGCGAACCGTCCGGCCTGGCAATGACAACCCGCTCGCCTTTGGTAAGCGTGCCCTCATAGGGCTTCTTTCCAGCGTGCGCCACCCAGCCACTGAGGGTAAATGGGAGCGGCCCATCGGCCTGTACCCACTCGCCGTTAAATTTTCGCACGAAGTGAAGGTGTGTCCCGGTAGCAATACCCCCCTCGCAGGAAGGATGACCGATCAAATCACCCGCATTCAACCAAACTCCGAGGGGGACGCGATCCTTCGTACTGACGTGCAAGTGGATCAAATTCCAGCCGGTCTGTTCATGGCCGTCACCGTCCAAATCCAGGACGACCACCCCATAACCCGAGCGCACCACCC
This sequence comes from uncultured Chloroflexus sp., assembly GCA_964618215.1. Classification (GTDB taxonomy): domain Bacteria; phylum Chloroflexota; class Anaerolineae; order Anaerolineales; family Villigracilaceae; genus CG2-30-58-95. Next base: position 20,266 of record CAZTZE010000001.1, on the reverse strand, counting down.
GCCCGGAGGCGGAAGCCACGATCCAACGGTCTGAAGGGACACAGCCGCTTTGATCCGCGCCCGGGGCAAAATCCAATGCAGCCATTGCGCCCTGCAATTCCCAGGCCGGAGATGACCCGTCGTTGGAATTTAACCGTTGGATCCAGGCCGAATGCGGCCCGCCGCTGAAGCTCCAAAGCTGACTCAGCTCAAAGGGTAACGTCAGCGCCGGTTGGGTCAGTCCGGGCGGGAAGAGCGGCCCGACTGCCTGGGCACGCCCCCATCCATCTCCGAACATGCGCACATACAATGCCGGGAATCCGATGTTGGGATCTATGGCCTGCGCCCATTCATTATGGTTTCGCGTTCTGGAAAAATAATACTGGATCGCAACCGAACCGGCATTCAGCATCGGCGAGAGACGCGCCGTCGTCCCATCCCGGAAAGTCAATTCGGTCAACGCGCCGCTCCGCCAGCCATAATAGCCTTTCGACAGTTCCTGCACGGCCCACATCATTTGGCGAAAAAGACCGCGGTAATGAACGTCAATGTAGCCGAGGGGATAATCACCCTGAGCCAGATTGGAAGGCTGGCCGTTCACCCAGCCGCTCTGGTACTCGATCAGCGCCAGGAGCAGGCGCGGGTTGATCGAGTTCTCGATGGCAATCCGCTGGACGGCCTGCGCGCCGCTCGTCCAACCGGTGCTGACCAGATATTCTTTATAGACGCTCAGATAGCCCTTCGCCCCGGAAACGTAGGCAGCCGTGTCGAAATCCATTGACGAGGGAGAATAGACCACCTCGCTATCCGGCATGACTTGGTCGTAGGGCGTGGTCTCGCCCAGGCGGTTGGGGATGATCAGGGGCGTATCCGCGTCCAGCAGCCTTGTCGCTGGCAAGCTCGCCGGGGAGGAGATTTCGGAGACGTCCACGCCGAAGTGCGCCGCAACGACCGGCAGGCTATCGCCCGATTGGGCATAATACAGAAACGGCGGTTGCGGAGTGGACGAGACGGGGGTCGCGGTTGGGGTCGGGGGAAGCGGCGTCGGAGAAGCCGTGAAGGTCGGTCCCGGCGTCCAGGTCGGGATGGGCGTCGGTGGGTCAGCCGTCCAGAAAATTGGCGCAGTCGCAGTCGCGGTAACGGTTGGCTCAGTCATCCCCCACAGCGGACCGCAGGCGGAGAGCATACCGGTAAGGAGCAGCAAGACGGCGGTTTTACGCACGGGATAAGAGGCGGGCTTCATCGCGAAATATTATACCGCAGCCCGCCTCACCCTTGCCTTCACCCCTGAATGTCTTAATGGTATGCGGTCGGCAGAGTGTGGGGCGGGATGTTATCCCGCACAGCCAAATGCGGTTAAAACCTGATGGTTTAAGCCATATCTGGGGCGGGCGGATTAACAATCCGCCCCACGAAAACCACAGACATACCAATTAGACACTCAGGGCCCCTCTCCAAAAGGGAGAGGGAAATTAACGTTGGATCTGATTGATGGGATTATCGCCATTGAAGGCTTCGACTATGACGCCATTGCGCGTCAGGTAGCCGTCGTATTCGATGCCCGTGCCGGACGAGAGCCAGCCATCCAGGATGAATGGGACGGAACCATCCGCGGGGATCCACTCACCGTTGAAACGCCGCGCCAGATGAAGATGGGTGCCATTCGACAGGCCGCCCTCGCAGGAGGCGTGCCCGATGCGCTCACCAGCGCGCAGGTAGGCGCCGGCGCGGACGCAGTCATGGCTTTCGATGTGCATGTACAGCACTGTCCAGCCGGTCTGTTCGTAACCGTCGCCGTCCAAATCCTGGATCACCGCGCCATTCGCGGCGCGGGTAATGAGGCCATCAGCAGCAGCCAGAACCCAGGCCTGCGACGGCTCACAGCCGGTTGTCCCTTGCGGGGCAAAATCCAGCGCGGCCCAGGCTGAGCCGGCATCCCAACCGCCGTGCGGCCCGCCGGTGAAAGCCCAAATCTCGCCGCTCCCAAAGGGCAATTGCATTGGCGGTTGGATCAAATTCACCGGCACGACCGGCTCGATAGCCTGATCGAAAGGGTAGCCGAAAAGCTGGGAATAGGTCGCAAACAAGCCATGCTGCGAGACATCCTGCAGCCAGGCCGGGTAATCGTCCAATTGGGCAAACATGTTTTGGACCCCGGCCGTCGCGGCGTTGATGGACGGGTCAATCGGTACAACGCTGCCATCCGCCAAAAGCCAGTCTGAGACCGCGCCCGCCCGCCAGCGATAGTAGCCCTGGTTGAGGGCGTTGGCCGCCCAGGTCAACTGGCGATACAGTCCGCGATGCCAGTAATCATTGACTCCGAGCGGCGCATCCAGCGTGGCTGGATCGGGTGACAACGAATTTGGATTTGTCAGCCAGCCGGAGCGATATTCCAAGACTGCCAACAGCAGTCGTGGACTGACAGAGTAGTTCTGCGCCACACGGCGAATGATCTGGGCCGCGTTCAGGGTTTCGCCATCCACATCCTGCTGATAACTTGCCAGGTAACCGCCTTTGTTGCGGATAAAAGCCTCCAGATCTAACAGGGTGCTCATCGGCCCGTAGACCAACTCGGAATCAGGGATGATTTTGAACGATGGGCCGCTGGCCTGGGGCGTGGGAAGCGGAATTTTCAGCACCTGGCCTACGTCCAGGGCATTCGGGTTGTACAGGCTGTTGGCCTGAGTCAAGGCTTCCAGGCTGACGCCATAACGAAACGCGATAGCGCCGAGTGTATCGCCAGGCTGGACGACGTACGTTTCCGGGCCGCGGCGCGGGGTGGGCAAAACGCGAGGCGCATCCGGCGTGGGAGTCAGGATGGGCGCGCCGGGAATCCGCGTCGGGGGGAGACGGAAGGAGGCCGTAGCGGTGGAGCCGGTCACAGATGCGGGAGGCAGGCCCGGGGTCGAGTCCGCAACGGGAGGATTCCAGGCAGGAGAATCCGGCGCGGGGCGCACACAGGCGGTCAAAGCCGTGATGAGCAGCGTCGAAACGGCGAAGATAAGTCCAGGGATGCATGGTCTGCGAAGGTACATGCCAGGATTTTAGCATATCCTTTGATTGCGGGGGTATATCTGCTACAATCAGCCCACACTAATATTACAGCGCAAAGTTGTTAAAGTGATCCTGGTAACATGTCATTCTCTCGAAGGACATCGGGACGATGTGAGCACCTGGCGCTCTTCCGGGTGCGAAGAATCTCCGTTTTGCGGCGTGGAGACCCTTCGGGCGCAAAGAACGCGCCCTCAGGGTGACACGCTAAAGAGTTTTTCCAGAACATTGCGCTGTAATACTAATAGGTAGAGAATATGGCAACAGACAATCGTATCCATGTTTATCGTTACGAAAACGGCGTTTCCAGGCAGACCGAGACCGGCGTCCTCCGCGAGGCGCCCATCGCGTTGACGGTCAACAACGAGGCCTGGCTGACGTTTATGTGCACACCGCTGAATCTCGAAGCGCTGGCAATTGGCTTCCTGTATAACGAGGGCGTGATCAGCAGCCGGGCCGAGGTGGCCGAAGCGCGCCTCTGCGAGCACGGCGACAACGTGGACGTGTGGTTGACCCACGAGGCCGCGCAACCCACCCATTGGAAGCGGACTTCGGGATGTACGGGGGGGGTGACGGCGGTGGAGCAAGTGGCTGATGGCGGAGGGCAGAGGGCAGAGGGAGGAGGGCGGAGGGTAGAATATACGCCGGAACAGATATGTCGCCTGTCAGATATGCTGCTTTCGTCGCAGGAACTTTACCGCGAGACCGGCGGTGTGCATACGTCGGCGCTCTCGGATGGCGAGAAGATTTTGATTGCAGCCGAGGATATTGGCCGCCATAATACGCTGGATAAAATCGCCGGGCGCTGCTTGATGGAAAATATCTGGCCGGACGAGCGCATCCTGCTGACCACCGGGCGCATCAGTTCGGAGATGCTGCAAAAGGCGGCGCGGCTGGGCGCGAGCGTGTTGATCTCACGTACTTCACCATCCTCACTGTCAATCGAGATGGCGGAGGCGTGGGATGTCACGTTGATCGGGTATGCACGGCGAGACAGGTTCAATGTGTACGCGCATGAAGAGAGAATAATAATGAGTGATGTGAGTGATGAGTGATAAGTCACTCATCACTCATCACGCCCCCCCCAGTTTGTTTACAACCATCATCACCCAAAGTGACATTCGGTATTTGACGCCCTTCCAATGCAGGGATACACTTTTGAAAAAGACCGTCACTGGAGGAGCATGTATGACCGCACCGGCGCTTGATTTTGCACCGCTCGATAAAATCCTGGATGAATTCAAGGGACGAAAAGACACCGTCATCCCCATTTTGCAGCGCGCACAAGACGTATATGGTTACCTGCCCAAAGAGATTTTGCAGGCCATTTCCAAGAAGGCGGGCATCCCGCTCAGCCGGTTGTACGGCGTGGCGACCTTCTATGCCCAGTTCCATTTGAAGCGACGCGGGCGGCATCTGGTCAAGGTCTGCGACGGCACGGCCTGCCATGTGCGCGGCGCGCCGAGAATCGTGGACGGACTCGAAAAGGCGCTGAACCTGGCTCCCGGAAACAGCGACCCGGATTACAAATATTCGCTCGAAATTGTCTACTGCCTCGGCTCGTGCGGGCTGGCACCCATCGCGACCGTGGACGATAAAGTGTACGGCCAGACCGAGACGCAACGCCTGGTTGATGCTCTTCAGCATCTCGAATAAAAGGCGCTGGAGGAAAGCTATCATGCCCGAATTGAAAAACGTCGAAGACCTTACCCGCCTCCACGCAACCGCGCAACAGGCCAGGGAAGCGCGCCGGAACGCGCGCCCGATCATTTACGTCGGCACAGGCACCTGCGGGCTGGCCGCCGGCGCGGGGGAAGTGGCCCAGGCCATCCGCCAGGAACTGTCCACCCGCCAGATCGAGGCCGAGGTAATGGGTGTTGGCTGCATCGGCATGTGCGTCAAGGAGCCGCTGGTGGATATTCAACTGCCCGGCCGCCCGCGCGTGACCTACGCCAATGTCAAGCCGGATATGATTCCCCGCCTGATCGAAGAACATCTGCTCAACGGCCAGATAATTCCCAAGTGGGCGATGGGGCAATTACCGGTGGACGGCGCGCCACCTGAAGCGCAAGCCATCGAGCCGGGCCTGCCGCCCTACGCCGAACTGCCCTTCTACCGCAAGCAGGTGCGCATTGCCCTGAAAAACTGCGGCATGATTGACCCGGAAAGCATCCATGAATACATCGCCGCCGACGGCTACCGCGCCCTGGGCAAGGCGTTGACCGCCATGACGCCCGAGGATGTCATCAGCGAGATGAAGGATTCTGGCCTGCGCGGACGCGGCGGGGCCGGCTTCCAGACCGGCGTCAAATGGGAATTCTGCCGCCGGGCGAAAGGCAGCCCGAAATACGTCATCTGCAACGCCGACGAGGGCGACCCCGGCGCGTTCATGGACCGATCTGTCCTGGAGGGCGACCCGCATTCGGTCATCGAGGGGATGACCATCGCGGCATACGCCATCGGCGCGCAGGAAGGTTACATTTACTGCCGCGCCGAATATCCGCTGGCGATTGCCCGTTTGGAAAAAGCCATTGCCCAGGCGCACGAACACAGCCTGCTGGGCGGGAACATTCTGGGAAACGGTTTTTCCTTTGAACTGCACATCAAGGAAGGCGCCGGGGCGTTCGTCTGCGGCGAGGAGACGGCGCTGATCGCCTCCATCGAGGGGCGGCGCGGCGAACCGCGCCCGCGGCCGCCGTTTCCGGCCGTTTCGGGGCTATGGGGCAAGCCGTCCAATGTCAATAACGTCAAAAGCTACGGCATGACGCCGCAAATCATCCTGAACGGGGCGGAATGGTTCAGCAACATCGGCACATCCGGCTCGCCCGGCACGGCGGTTTTCGCGCTGACCGGCAAAATCAAAAACACCGGCCTGATCGAAGTGCCGATGGGCATCACCCTGCGCGAAATCATCTACGATGTCGGCGGCGGGACACCGCGCAACAAGCACTTCAAAGCAGTTCAAACCGGCGGACCTTTGGGCGGTTGCCTGCCCGAAAGTGCGCTGGATACACCGGTGGACTTCGACTCGCTCACCGAAGCCGGCGCGACGATGGGCTCCGGCGGCATGATCGTGGTGGATCAGGATACCTGCATGGTCGAATTCGCCAAGTATTTCCTGACCTTCGCTTCGGCCGAATCGTGCGGCAAGTGCGTGCCGTGCCGCATCGGCGGGCAGCGCATGTTGGAAACGCTGACGCGCATAAGCGAGGGCCACGGAAAGCCGGAAGACCTGGACGAAATCGAGTACATCTCGGGCAACATGAAAGAAGGCTCGCTGTGCGCCTTGGGGCAACTGACACCGGGACCGGTCATGTCGGCGCTGCGCTTTTTCCGCCAGGAATATGAAGCGCACATCCAGGATAAATTCTGCCCGGCCGGCGCCTGCCAGGGGTTGTTCGCTTACGAGATTATCGAAGCCAACTGCCCCGGCTGCGGGTTGTGCCTGAAAGCCTGCCCGGATGGCGCGATCAGCGGCGAAAAGAAAAAGCCGCACGTGATTGACCATCTCAAGTGCATCCAGTGCGGCGAGTGTTACCGCGTCTGCAACCTGGGCGCGATCGAAGTCATTCCTTTGAAAAAAGAGGAACTTGCTGAGGCGGTAGCGCCAAAGTAAAAAGAAAATCGGGAAGCCTGCGCCTCCCGACCCATTACTTTGAAATTGGATGGCATTTACACAGCAAGCGGCGACGAGACGATGGAAGGCGTCCACTCGATCTGTTGAATCATGCGAACCTGTCTGGTCATGCGAACATAAACAATCAGCACATCCTCAGGGTAGCGATTGTTTTTTGCCAACTCGATATTACACCGATTGAACTCCTCGTCTTCGGCATCCAGAAGCACAAGAGCCGCCTTCTCGGGCAATTCGTCGAGAACATCTGGGTGCGAAAAGACGTAGTGATTGAACTGCTCGATCAAATCGAAGAGTTTGTCATGAAACGCCGAGTTCTTTTCTGTTACAGTTACCATTGGCTGTACCTTTCCACATACCATTGAGCGTTTATCCGCAAGTCGCGGATTGCAAAGTTCAAAGCGTCCTCATACGAGGCAAAGACCAACGGCCCAGATTTGAATTGTTCGCCGCTTGGCCGCATATCGTCGCGGTGAACAAAGCCGTGAGAAGTGTCATAACGGGTAATTGCAGACCATCGTTCTTCCAGAATAGCCTCCAATTGGACTGTAAACCAGAGAATACGTCCGCGGTCCTTTTGGTAGCGTACCCGAATGATAACGCCAGGCAAATCCAATTGTATGAGGAATTCTCGCTCGTTCACGTTAAAATAATACTATCACAGGTTCGATAAAGATTCAAGCAAGGAGAAATCCAGCATGACCGTAAACCTGACCATCAACGGACAAGCAATCCAAGCCCGCGCCGGCCAAACCATCCTGCAAGCCGCCCGCGCCGCCGGCATCCACATCCCGGTCTTGTGCGAACACCCGGCGCTGCCGCCGGATGGCGCCTGCCGCATCTGCCTGGTGGAAATCGAAAAGCAGCGCGCCCTGCAGCCGGCCTGCACCTTCCCGGCCACTGAGGGACTGATCATTCAGACCCACTCGCCGCGCGTGGTGGAATCGCGCAAATTTACGCTGGAACTGCTCATCTCCGACCACCCGCTGGACTGCATGACCTGCGAAGCCACCGGCGAATGCACGCTGCAAGACCTGGCTTACGAATATGGCATCAAGGACAGCCGCTACAAGGGCAAGCAACATAACTACCCAATAGACTCATCCAGCCCGTTCATCCAGGTGGAGCGCAACAAGTGCATCCTCTGCCGCCGCTGCGTGCGCGCCTGTTCCCACATCAACGGCGTGGAGGCGATCAGCGTTTTCTATCGTGGTTTCAACGCCTACATCGGCTTTGGCGCCGACGGCGCGATGCAGGACAGTTCGTGCGAATTTTGCGGCTCGTGCGTGGCCGTCTGCCCGACCGGCGCTCTCTGGCCGAAGATGTCCATCGGCCAGGGACGGCCCTGGCAGGTCAGGCAGGTCGAAACGATCTGTTCCTACTGCGGCGTGGGCTGCAAACTCAGCCTGCACGTCAGGGATAACCAGATCATCCGCGTCGAGGGCGCAAACGGCCCGGCCAATCATGGCTGGACGTGCGTCAAGGGACGTTTTGGCTGGGACTACGTCCATCATCCCGACCGGTTGACCAGGCCGAGGGTGCGAAGGTATCTGCTGGAGGGCAACCCCAAACCAGTGATCAGTGATCAGTCATCAGTGAACAGTGAGCAGTGGGAGTGGGTTGAGATGGATTGGGACACCGCCCTCGACATTACCGCCAAGAAACTGGGCGATATCCGCGATACACATGGCTCAGATTCCATTGGCGTGCTCACCTCAGCCAAATGCACCAACGAAGAAAACTACCTGATGAACAAGTTCACCCGCCAGGTGATCGGGACGAACAACATAGACCACTGCGCCCGTCTCTGACACTCCAGCACTGTGGCCGGTCTGGCCACTTCCTTCGGTTCGGGCGCCATGTCCAACTCGATTGACGACATCGCTGAAAACGCCCAGGCCTTCTTCGTCATCGGCTCGAACACCACCGAGCAGCACCCGGTCATCGGGATGCGCCTGCGCCAGGCGGTCAAACAGCGCGGCGCGACGCTCATCGTGGCCGACCCGCGCCGCATTCCGCTCACCGATTTCGCCAGCCTGCATCTTCGCCACAAACCCGGCACAGATATTGCCCTGCTCAATGGGCTGATGCACATCATCCTTGAAAAAGGCTGGGAGGATAAGGAATTTATCGCCTCCCGCACGGAGGGCTTCGATGAGTTCAAGGCGACTGTGATGCAGTACCTGCCCGAAAAGGTCTCCGAAATCACCGGCGTTCCGGTAGCGGACCTCGAGCAGGCCGCCAAAATCATGGGCGCCAGCAAGCCGATGGCCGTGCTGTGGGCGATGGGCATCACCCAGCACATTACCGGCGTGCGCAATGTAATGGACCTCGCCAACCTGCAAATGCTGCTCGGCAACATGGGCGTGGCGGGCGGTGGCGTGAATCCGCTGCGCGGCCAGAACAACGTCCAGGGCGCCTGCGACATGGGCGGCCTGCCGGATGTGTATCCCGGTTATCAGCCCGTAACGGATCCGGCTGTTCGAGAGAAGTTTGCCAAAGCATGGGGGCTTCTTCTGAAGGATGAAGGCGGAAGGCGGAAGGATGAAACAGAGGCTGAAGAAAACATCCTTCATCCTTCACCCTTCATCCTTTCCGACAAAGTCGGAATGACCGTCACCGAGATGATCCCCGGCATCCTCGAAGGCAAGACACACGCGTTATACATCCTGGGCGAAGACCCGGTGATGAGCGACGCGGATACCAATCACCTCCGCCGCTGCCTGGAAGAGTGTGATTTCATTATCCTGCAGGAACTTTTCGAAAGCGAAACCGCAGCTTACGCGGATGTGCTGCTGCCCGGCATCGCGTTTGCTGAAAAGAGCGGCACCTTCACCAACACCGAGCGCCGCGTGCAGATGGTGCGAAAAGCCGTCGAGCCGCCCGGCGAGGCGCGTGAAGATCGGTGGGTTACGGCTGAACTGGCGAAACGGATGCTGGCTCATCGCGGATGGCAGATGGCAGATAGCGGATGGCAGATGGCAGATAGCCCGTATGCTGGCTGGGATTATCGTGACACCGCCCAAATCATGGATGAGATCAACGCCCTGACGCCTTCCTATGGCGGCATCACCCATCAACGCTTGGAGCGCGGCGAGCATTTGCAATGGCCCTGCCCGACCGCCGAGCATCCCGGCACGCCCATTCTGCACGTCGGCAAATTCACCCGCGGGCTGGGCAAGTTCATGCCCATCGAACACCTCCCCCCGGCCGAGCTGCCCGACGACGAGTACCCGATGGTGCTAAGCACCGGCCGCGTGCTGTACCACTGGCACGGCGGGCAGATGTCACGGCGATCCAAGGGCCTGCTGGAAATCTATCCCCAGCCGCTCATCGAAGTCAACGAGGAAGATGCAGAGAAACTAGGCTTGAACCCCGCTGTGCGGGGCGCAAGCGGCGGGAACAAGCGCGTGCGGGTCACATCGCGGCGCGGCAGCATCGAAGCCGAAGCCCAGGTGACCGACCGCGTCCCGCCCGGTATGGTCTATGGCAACTTCCACTTTCCGCAGGCCTCGGTCAACGAACTGACCATCGCCGCCCTCGACCCGGTTTCCAAGATACCGGAGTTCAAGGTCTGCGCGGTGAAAGTTGAGGTAGTCGAATAGTCGAATAGTCTGATAGTCTGATAGTCTCATAGGCGCTCCGAAAGACCATTAGACTAGAAGACCATAGACTATCAGACTCAAAGGCATAAAGATGGACGAATCAAAGGCCACGATCCCGCCTGCCATCGAAAATCCCAAAAAACGCGCCATGATGCTGGCCGCGCTCTACATCGCACAGGAGCAATATGGCTGGCTGAGTCCTGAGGCCATCCGGCGCGTGGCTGACCGGCTAAACCTGACGGAAGGCCAGGTGCGCTCCACGGCCAGTTTTTACACGTTGTTCAAACTGGAGCCGCAGGGCAGGTGCCGCATCCAGGTCTGCGAGGGATTATCCTGTTATCTGGTCGGCGGGGCTGAACCGATGATTGACTATATTGCCAAATGGCTTAAGATTAAACCAGGCGAGACCACGCCCGACGGCAAATTTACGCTGGAAGTCGTCGAGTGCCTTGCGGCATGCGATCTCGCCCCCGCGCTCAAGGTCAATGACGAGTTATACGGCCAGATGACAGCCGAGAAAATTGACGCGCTGCTGGAGGAATTGCGTAAAGAGTAAAACGTAATGCGTAAAACGTAATCCGTAATGCGTAATTTACGTTTTACGTTCTACGTTTTACGTCCTACGTTTCACGTTTCACGTCTTACACCCCAAAAAACCATGTTCGAGCCTGTTCTCACCCGCAACATCCACCGCCCCAATTCGGAGAAAATCACCACCTACCTGGCGCATGGCGGCTACGCGGCGGTGAAACTGGCGCTGACCAAAACGCCGGACGAATTGATTGACATGGTCAAGCGCTCCGGCCTGCGCGGGCGCGGCGGCGCGGGATTCCCGGCCGGCGTCAAGTGGGGCTACATGCCCAAAGGTGCCGGCATCCAGAAATTCGTCGCCGTCAACACCGACGAGGGCGAACCCGGCACCTTCAAAGACCGCGAAATCGTCGAGCGCGACCCGCACCTGGTCATCGAGGGTGTCATCATCGCCGCTTACGCCGTCGGGGCGAGCCGCGCCTACGTTTACATTCGCGGCGAGTTTTTCCTGGGCGTCAAACGCTGGATCAAGGCCATCGCGGATGCCTATGAATATGGCTTTCTGGGCAGAAACATCCTCGGCTCCGGTTTCGACCTGGAGATGTCCGTGCATCGCGGCGCAGGCGCATACATCTGCGGCGAAGAGACCGCCATGCTCGAATCGCTGGAGGGCAAGCGCGGCAACCCGCGCTTGAAACCGCCCTACCCAGCGCAAGCGGGACTCTTCGGCTTGCCCACGCTTGTTCACAATATCGAGACGCTGGCCTGCATCCCGCACATCCTGCAGCGCGGACCGGAGTGGTTCGCGGGTATCGGCACGGCGGAGAGCAAGGGGCCAAAAATCTTTTCGGTCAGCGGACACGTCAACCGGCCGGGCAATTACGAATTGCCGCTGGGCGTCACGCTGCGCGAAATCATTTACGAACACGCCGGCGGCATCCGCGGCGGGCGGGAACTCAAGGCCGTCATCCCCGGCGGGGCCTCCACGCCAATGCTGACCGCCAGCCAGATTGACGTGCCGATGGCCTACGAAACGCTCAAAGCGGCGGGCAGCGAACTTGGCACCGGCGCCATCCTCGTGCTGGACGAAACCACCTGCATGGTCGAGACTGCCCGCCGCCTGACCAAATTCTTCGCCCACGAATCCTGCGGGCGCTGCACGCCCTGCCGCATCGGCTCGCAGCGGCTGTATGAAACGCTTAACCGCATCGAAAGCGGCCAGGGAACAATGGATGACATTGAGCGCGCCGTGGAACTCGCCCACGGCATTGACGGCATCACCTTCTGCCCGATGGGCGCCATGCTGGTCAACCCGGCCCGCTCGGCCATCCAACATTTCCGCCCGGAATTCGAGTATCATATTCTGAATAAACACTGTCTCGGCGGTAAATCGAAGGAGAAAGATTATGGCTAAAATTCTCATCGTGGACGACGACCCGGATTTCGTCAACGCCACCCGCATAGTGCTGGAAGCGGAAGGCCACGCCGTCATCAGCGCCAAAAGCGGCAATGAAGGTTTTCAGCGCGCCCGGGAAGACAAACCCGACATCATTGTTCTTGATGTCATCATGGATACCGTGCTGGACGGCCTTGCAATGAGCCAGCAAATGCACGACGACCCGGCCGTGCGCGGCATCCCCATCATCATGGTCACATCCATCGCCAACACCGACTACGCCGAATTATTCCCCACCGACGAATACATCCACATCCGCGCCTTTATGAGCAAGCCGATCAAACCGGCGGATTTGATCAAACAGGTCAACAAGCTGCTACCAAAGTAGGGCAGGTTTCGATACCTGCCTTACAAACGGCGGGTAAGAAACCCGGGTTCCCTGGAAATCTCAGTGGTAGACAACCACATTTGCTGGTAGGGCGTAGGACAAATTGGCAATTTATCCCACATTTGCTGGTAGGGCGTAGGACAAATTGGCAATTTATCCCACATTTGCTGGTAAGGCGTAGGACAAATTGGCAATTTGTCCCACATTTGCTGGTAGGGCGTAGGACAAATTGGCAATTTATCCCACATTTGCCGCCAAATCACGGCAAATCCCAATGAGCCGAAAACCGCCCGACGTGGCAGTTTTGACAGGCATTCTTGGCAGAAGGAGGCTGAGAAATGCGCGCCGTTATCCGGTTTTTCAAAAACCTCTACCCCGCGCCGTTCCATGCCGCGCTGGTGATTTCATTTACGCTGGTGGCCGCTTTTGCCTTCGGCATCGGCACATGGGTCATCTCATACACAATCAATAGTTACCTCTCCGAGGCGATGGATGAACGGGTGGCGCGGGATATCCGCCTGGCTGACACCTTTTACAGCACCAGACTGGATGAAATTTCCGGCCTCGCCGGTCAACTGGCGTTGGCGCCCGCAGTGATCGAGAATATCGCTGCGGCCAGACACGGCAACGAGAGCGCTTTGCAGACCATCCGCGCCGAATTATCCAGCAGGATTCACGGCCTGTCGTCGGGCAATCACTTCATCGCCATCCTCGACGCGGAAGGGAAAATATTGACCGGCTGTCAGGCCGAGACCGGCGGAACCTGGTCGCCGGTGAACGCGGGGAACAACTGGGCCAATTTACCAATCCTCCGGCAAAGCCTGTTGGAACGAAAGCAAATTGCCTCCACCGAAGTCATCCCGGTCGAATTCCTGGAACAGGTTGGGCTGGCAGAACAGGCGCGCATCCTGTTGATTGACACGCCCAGGGCCTCGCCCCTCCCGTTTGACCCGCGCGAAGGCACCGCGGCTCTGGCGCTGGTCAGTGTCGCGCCAATTCTCGACGCCGAAGGCCAGACTATAGGCATCGCAATGGCCTTTCACATTTTCAACAACGACTTCACCCTGGTGGATCAAATCAAGACCGCCGCCCAGGTTGACTCGGTCACCATCTTTCTGGGCGATTTGCGCGTCTCAACCAACATCATGACGACAGCCGGGGAACGGGCGATTGGCACGCGCCTCGCAGAAACCGTCGGCCAGGTGGTATTGAGGGATGGGCGCGAATATGTCGGCCCGGCTTTCGTCGTCAACGAGAACTATATCACCCGCTACGAACCGATACGCGATCACACCGGTCAGGTGGTGGGGATACTGTATGCTGGCGCCCGCCAGGCGTTGTTCTTGCGGCTGCTGACGACCTTCAACCAGCGCATTGCACTCGTGGCGGCAGCGACCATTCTGATGACCTTCCTGCTGGCATCCCCAGTCGCGCGCGCCATCACCCGCCCGCTCAAGGAACTGCGCGAACTGGTACAGGCCAGCCAATTGGTCACACAGGGCGATCTGACCGCGCGCGTCTCGGTGCGCGCCGGGGGCGAGGTCGGCCAGTTGGAGAACTCCTTCAACACCATGCTCGACACGCTGCAAGCCACACAGGATCAACTGCTGCATAAGGAAAAACTGGCCTCGCTCGGCCAACTGGCGGCGGGCGTAGCCCACGAACTGAATAATCCGCTGGGGACAATCCTGCTCTATTCAGAATCCATGACCAATGAGTGCGCCGAAGACGACCCGCGCCGCGCTGACCTGAAAATGATTGTCAGTGAGACCAAACGCTGCAAGCGCATCGTGGCCGACCTGCTCAACTTTGCCCGCCACCAGCAGGTGATGGCGCAGCCGACGGATGTCAATGAAATCCTGCGTGAGATAAGCGAACTGTCGCCCAGGTATATCAAATCGGTGAGCATCCCCATTGTCACCGAACTGGACCCGCGCCTGCCGCTGATCGAGGCCGACGCGGCCCAATTGCGCCAGGTATTTCGCAATCTGATGATCAACGCGGTCGAAGCCATGCCGGAGGGCGGGAGATTGACCGTCCGCACGCGTTCCGGCCCGAGGGGTATGATCACGGTCGAAATCCAGGATACCGGCGCCGGCATCCCGCCCGAAAACCTGGCTAAACTGTTCACACCCTTCTTCACCACCAAGCCGGTTGGCAAAGGCACCGGCCTGGGGCTGGCAATCAGCTATGGCATCATCAAGATGCACCGCGGCCAGGTCAACGTGCAGAGCCAGGTCGGCAAAGGCGCCACCTTCACGGTTACTTTGCCAATCCAACTGCCTGCGCCGGAAATCGCTGCCGCGCCTTCCCAGAACAATACCGAGGGACTTATCGGGTGATGCATGGACAACGCCAAAATCCTTGTAATTGACGACGAAATCGGCATCTGTGAAGGCATCCGCCGGGCGCTGGCCCCGCAGGGTCTCAGCGTGGATATCGCCATGAGCGGCGCGGAGGGGATGCAAAAAATCCAGTCCGGCGGTTACGACCTGACGCTGCTTGACATCATGATGCCGGGCGTGAGTGGGATTGACCTGATTGCAGAGATCCACCGGCACGACCCTGAAATCGTTTGCATCATCATCACCGGCTACGCAACCGTCGAGTTGGCCGTGCAGGCCATCAAGCAGGGCGCGTATGATTTTCTCACCAAACCCTTCTCGGTGGATGATCTGACCCTGGCCGTCAATCATGGACTGGAACGGCGGCGGCTCACGCTGGAAGCGCGGCGTCTGCAGGCCATCGAGGCCGAGGCGCGCCGCCTGAACGAGGAAAAAGCCCGTCTCGAAGAACTGGATAAAGCCAAGCGCCAGTTCATCCGGCTGGTGACGCACGAGATGCAGGCGCCAGTGGCAGCCATTCAGAATTATTTGCAGTTGATACTGGATGGTTACGTGCCGCCGGAGAATCAACGTGAAATCATCGCAAAGTGCATGGCGCGGGCGCAGGAAGAAATGGATTTAATCGCCGATTTGCTGGAACTGGGCCAGTTGCAGGTACTGGCAAAGCCCGTCAAAACCGCGCCTGTTCATCTGGAAGAACTGCTGGTCACCGTTATGGATAATTTTCGCGAACAGGCGGCGCGAAAAAACCTGCGCCTTGATTTGAACATCGCCCCCGACCTGCCGCCGGTGATGGGCACGCCGGAGCGTTTCAAGAGCGTCTGGACGAATTTAATCAGCAACGCCGTCAAATATACACCCGCTGGCGGCGCGGTGACCGTCAGCCTGCGCGTGGAGGCCGGAAATATCATCGGCGTCGTCAGTGATACCGGCATCGGTATCCCGGCGGGAGAGCAAGCGCATCTCTTCAGCGAGTTCTTCCGCGCCACAAACGCCAAAGAGCTAGATCTGCCAGGCACAGGGCTGGGACTGACGATTGTCAGGCAAATCATCGCGGCCGCTGGGGGTAAAATCAGCGTCGAGTCCGAGAGCGGACGCGGGGCACGCTTTATCTTTAACCTGCCTGCACACTATCAGACAGAATCGCAATGAGAGCAAGGTTTTGTTAGTTTTATAGTCTGATAGTCTGATAGTCTGGTAGTCTGGTAGTCTGGTAATCTGGTAGTCTGGTAGTCTGGTAGTCTGATAGTCCTGATGTCATCACTCAGCGGGAGGATCAATGCACGCTCACGAGACTATACGACTATGAGACTATGAGACTATAAGACTATAAGACTTCGGAGGACACATGCCAATCCCAGAATTTCACGTTATCAGCGGTGCTTTTGGTTACTCAGGCAAATACATTGCTACGCGCTTGCTCGCAGAAGGCTGCCGCGTGCGCACGCTGACCAATTCGGTCAAGCGCGCCAATCCGTTTGGCGAGAAGGTCGAGGTGCGTCCATTCAACTTCGACCGGCCGGATGAACTGGTCGAATCGCTGCGCGGCGCGGATGTGCTCTACAACACTTATTGGGTACGCTTCAATTACTCGTTTTTCAAGCACGAGTCCGCCGTCCAGAATACGCTGACGCTTTTCGATGCAGCCCGGAAAGCCGGCATAAAACACATCGTCCATGTCAGCATCACCAACCCGTCCGAAGATTCGCCGCTGGAATATTTCTCAGGCAAGGCGCGGCTGGAACGGGCGCTCATTGAATCCGGCCTTTCGTATGCCATCCTGCGCCCGACAGTGATTTTCGGCCGGGAAGACATCCTGATCAATAATATCGCCTGGGCATTGCGTCATCTGCCGGTCTTTGGTGTGTTCGGCGACGGCAAGTATCGCCTCCAGCCGATTTATGTGGACGACCTGGCCGCGCTGGCCGTGGAACAGGGCAAGCGCCGCGAGAATGTCATCATTGACGCCATCGGCCCGGAAACATTTACGTACCGCGACTTGGCGCACGTCATCCGCGAAATCATCGGCGTGCGCAGGCCGATCATTTCCGTGCCGCCCGCGCTCGGATACGCGGTCGGCTGGGTCATCGGGAAGCTGGTCGGGGACGTGCTGATCACTTGGCCGGAAGTGAAGGGACTGATGGCTGATTTGCTCTGCACCGATTCACCGCCGGCCGGGACGACCCGTCTCACCGAATGGGTACGGGAAAACCGAGACAGGCTCGGGGTCCATTACGCCAGCGAACTGGCGCGGCGCAAAGACCGCCGGAAGGCTTACGAAAACCTGTAGAATCAACGCGGCCGGTTGGATTTCTCCGACCGGCTGCTCATTTGCAATCGTATCGAGGGGACACGCAATATGTAGGTCGGGTTTCCAAACCCGACACCCCAGGTGGCGGTCAAAAAAGCCGCCATACGACTTTTGAAGTGCGTCACTCTTTTTGATGCTGTTAATATTCTCCCGCGAACCGCTCATGCACCCAGAGGAATTCCTGGTGTTTGTTCATCACGCGGACGAGGTTGCCGTATTTCCCGTTGGGGTCAACCTTTTTGAGTAAAGCATGGAATTCTCGCAGTTTTGCGCTGTGTGCGCCGCTGATTTTTTAGCGCTGTAGACCTATGGGTTCGTCTCCGATTGTGCCTTCGACAAACAATTGTCCGATTCCCTCGCTTCCACCAATAAGGGCATCAATACAATCTTTGCTGAAATCGAGTTCATTTTCGACAGCTTTGTAAATTGCGGCATCAGTGAGCAACTTGGCGGCGGAGAAGGCCACAGGTAGAAGAGTCCTGAGCGTGATGGTGAACGCTTTCAAGAATGGAGCGGCCTCTTTTACCCATTGGCGGGTAAGGTCAAATTCGTAGACGCCTATCTTTTTATCTTGATTCAATATGGGTAAAGGCAGGTGGGAATGTTCACACCATAAAGTCAGGCGGAAACGGGAGGTTGTCCAGTTCCATGGGTCAAATGAGTCGCGAGTGACAGGTATAAGACTGAACAGACGCGGTCCTTCCTTGGCTTCATCCGTGAAGGCGCGCATCAACCCTGCAAAAGAGTCATCAATGCGGCTAAGCAATTGTTGATCATTGGTATCCAGTTGGTCAAAGCGTCCTATCGCTTCTGCTTGACCAGCCTGTAGCTTCTGGTAAATAACTGCGAGACCACGTTTTACTTCATCAAATTCCACGAATAATGATTCAGCGGCGACAGCAGTGGCGACAGGAGCATTGCGAAGTAAAAGTCCTATATCCTGTGCTTTGTTACAGCCTGACACCATGCAAGGGAACACATTCATTCCCTGTTTTCTAAATGTTATTAGCTTTTCCACTTCGAACATTCCAGTTCCGGGTTCATTTTTCCCGCATGGGTTTATACATGGAACCATTACATCACAACGCAGACCTTCCCAGAAACTTTCGACCAGATATTTGACTTCGCCAGTCAACATGGCAAGAAAGCGCTCTGGAAACGCCGCACGAACAGTGATGCGCACATCGTTGCCGACGTGCTCCAGCAGGGCGCGGCCGTTGTAGTCGTCATCCAAAACAAGGCCGCGCTGCCAGTGGACGCTGTCGTTGTAGCGGACGCGTCCGAGCGAGTATTTGTGCAGGCGCACGATCAACTGATAGAACAAGCCCTCGGCGGATGCGGATTGACCGTTCTGCGCGTCCACGATGCGGCAGATTTGCACTTGCTGGATGTCGCCTGTGGCGGGAGATGGAGTCCATTCTCGCTCCAGATCGTTTTCGGGACGATTGTCGGGGACGAGTTGGGCGATGAGACTCTGAGGGTCAGAGTCGCCGTTTGGGGAGAGACCAGCCACACGGTAGGAAAGATCGAAGCGTTCCATCAGTCGTAAAAAGACCGGATGTAGTTCGGGCGGGTAGCGAAATTCTTCGGCCCGCGCGGGGTCATTCCACAATTGGCTCAAGCGGGCAAAGCGCACCAAACCGTGACCTTTCCGAGTTTGTTCATCGTCGAGTACGAAGCTAATTGCATTGGAAAGCCAGTTAGGCTTGAGCACGACGATATCGCGCAGGGCGGGGTCGTGCTCGTAATGGATGAGATGCCCGAGACGGTGGGAGATGGTCACGAACAGGCGCGCCAGTTCATCGTCCATCTTGTGTTCATGGCAAATGGCGAGCACGCGCTCGAGGGGCAGGTACGCCGCACCCGTGTCCTGCAGGGCTTGCCACGCTTCCTGAAAACTTTTTGGCACGGAGCGTCCCACTTCGGGCAGGGATGAGGCGACGCGGGCGATGGCGCGCTTGAGTTCCTCGATGCCGCGCCGTTCGCCTTTCTCATCGGGCTTGCTCTCAACGAAGAAGAAATTAAGCACCGTGTCCTTGCCGAAGAGATCCCAAAGTTCCTGGCGGTCAATATCGGGCTGGCGCTGTTGGGGACCGCCATGCGTGGCGACGACCAGGATTTTTGCAGTTGGCTCGCGGCGCTTGACCAGTTGGATCCATTCCTTGACGAAGCCCTGCTGGGGACCTTCGCGCGGCTTCCAGACCACGAGATAGACGGCTGGCGCGCTGAAGAACAATTGGTGCGTAGGGCGGTAGACGCGTTGGCCGCCGAAATCCCAGCCGTTGAGGGTGATCTCTTTTTTGCTATTTGGGTCGGTGACTTGAACAGGCTTGATCTCGATACCGTGCGTGGTGGGGCGACCTTCTTCCCACTCATCGTTGCGCAATGCGCCAAGCAGGCAACTCTTGCCCACTTCGCCTTCGCCGACGAGGATGAGTTTGGCTTCGTTGAGGGTAATTTGCGCGGCGGCTTTGGCGCGCAGATAAGTTTTGACGGCTTCAAGACCTTGTTTGTATGCCGCGCGTAGTTCGGGGTTTAGGGGATTGCCGTCATACTTGATTTCATCAAAACATTCAAGTTTGATTAGCGAGACTGGTAAATCAATTAACCGATTATGGGAGATATCTAGCCTTGTTAATAGGGCGAGCCGACCTAATGACTCAGGTAGTTTTGTCAATTGGTTTTCGGAGAGATCCAGTGCCTGTAGCTGTGTAAGTTGGCCTATTGACTCAGGCAGTTGTGTCAATTGGTTTTCGGAGAGATCCAGTACCTGTAGCTGTGTAAGTTGGCCTATTGACTCAGGCAGTCTTGACAATTGATTTCTGGAGAGATAAACGGACTGTAACTGAGTAAATTGGCTTACCCACTCTGACAATGCGGTTAGTTCATTTTCTTCGAGACCTAATATTCGCAATTGATTAAGTTGACTAAGCCATTCTGGCAATTCAGTTAATCTGTTATTTTCAAGAGATTAGGACTTACGCAAGACACATCTGAACGGCAGGCGATTTGAGTTGCTGGCGCAA